>CAMZEB010000018.1 GCA_947305705.1 uncultured Candidatus Saccharibacteria bacterium | reverse complement strand
CGACCTCTTCCTTGGCAAGGAAGCGCTCTAACAACTGAGCTAAACCCGCAACTGCTATCGATTATATCACGCGCAAGGCGAAAATGCTAGTATTTTCGGATTTTTCCGATAAGAAAGGCAACAATAAAGATAATAAGGTTCGCAATCACAACCGTGGCGCCGGTTGGAGTGGCGAGCGAATATGAGCTGACGAGACCGATTAGAAAGGCGGCAACCGACAACACGACTGACCCAAAAACCACACTCTTGAAGGTGCGACATAGGCGCATTGCGCTAAGTGTTGGAAAGATAATTAAGCAGGAAATTAGAAGCGAACCGAGCAGGCGCATACCAAGCACAACTACAACCGAGCAGATAGCCGCAAAAATCGCGTCATATATACCGGTTTTGACGCCTACCGTCTTTGCGAATTCTTCGTCGAAAGTGATAGCAAAAATGCGATGATACGCAAACAAATACAATAGCAGGACGACACCTACGAGTATGCCGCTTAATACGACATCTTCCCAACTAACCGACAGAATACTACCAAACAAATAGCTATTTAGGTCAATATTCACCCCTTTTAATGACACTGCCATCGTGCCAATCGCGAGGCTCGATGCTGACAGGACGGCGATAGCCGCATCGCCGTGAATTTGGCGGTTTTGGCTCAAACGCAAGACGAAAAATGACGCAATAATAACAATCGGCAAAGCGAAGTATAGCGGCGCGAAGCCAAGGACAGTCGCAAGAGCGAAGGCTGAGAAGGCAGTATGCGACAGGCCGTCGCCAATCATTGAGTTTTTGCGCAAAACAAGCGAAACTCCGACTAAGGCCGCACAAATGGAGATCATTAAGCCGACGAGCAATGCGCGCTGCATAAATGGGAAACTAAACATTTCTATCATTTGCGATACCTCTCTAGATATTTCTCCGTCGGTTCAATCGTGGCGACGCCATCCGTAATACTAATCACTTTGTTGCCAATCAAATCGTCAGCGTCTAGGTCGTGCGTAATCATAATAATCGTCAGGCCGTCAGCATTGAGTTTTTTGAGCGTCTTGTAGAAATCCTTGCGAGATTTATAGTCAAGATTGTTGGACGGCTCGTCGAGAATGAGGAGTTTTTTGGTCGCAGAAAGTGAGCGGGCGAGGAGGACTTTTTGCTTTTGTCCGCCAGAGAGATTCGTATAACTTTTCTTTGCTAGCGATTCAATCCCGAGAGTTTTGAGACTTTCGTGAACATGTTTGCGCTCACTATGACAATAAAACGGGCGTGCCTTCATATGTCCGAGACAGCCAGTCAAAACGATTTCTTCCACCGTTGCCGGGAACGCCGAGTCAACACGCGTCTCTTGTGGGAGATAGCCAATCTCGGTATGTTTGAGATTATCGCCATATGTGATAGAACCAGTCGACGGCTTCATTAGCCCTAAAATACTGCGCACTAGGGTGCTTTTGCCAGAACCATTCGCACCTACGACGCACGCAAAATCGCCCTGCTCAAGCTCAAAAGTCGCATTTTTTATCACCGTTTTTTCGCCATAACAGAGGCGAAGTTGTCTGAGAGTCAAAAGAGCCATTTAATTCAAAGCCTCCGTCAACACTGCGATATTATCCGTCAGAATATCCGCGTAAGTCTTCCCTGCCTCATAATCTGCCTGGGAAATATTATGTGCGGCATTGAGCGTCAGAATTTTTGCGCCAGTTTCGTTTGAAATAGTTTCAGCGAGCGAACTGCTAGATAATTCGATTTTTAATACGACAGGAATGTTATCGTCTCTGACTTTTCTGACGAGAAAAGCGACAGTTGCACTGCTAGCTTCGGTTTGCTCCGAGCAACCCGGAAAAGCAGCGTAATAGTCGAGGCCGTATTCATCGACGAAATAGCGGAATGGGAAACGGTCGGCAAAAATCAGCTCTTTGCGCTTGGCAGAGCTAACGATATCGCGGGAACGATGATCGATATCCTGGAGTTTCGCGACGTAATCTGCGGTGTTTTTAGTATATTTTTCGAGCATCATCGGTTTTTTTGCGACAAAGCGGTCGCGCATCGACTCTAAAATCGAGATAGCATTGAGCGGGCTCGTCCAGATATGTTCATCATATTCATCATCATCTTCTTCGACCTCAGCTTCCATTCCCTCTTTTTGCTGCTCTTTTTTGAGCGAGACAAAATCCATCATCCGAATCGTTTTGGAGCTATCGATATGATTATCTGAAATAATTTTTGCAATCCACTCATCTGATTCGCCGCCGACATAAATAATAAAATCAGCATTCGTGATATCTATAATATCTTGCGGGGTCGGCTCATATGAATGAATATCAGTCGCTGGCTTTAGGAGCATTTTTACCTCCGACGAGTCACCGAGAATTGCGCGTGCAAAATCGTAGCTGACAAAGTTCGTTGCAATGATTTTGGCCGAAGTTTTCTGACGGCTGAGCGCAATAATAGAAAATGCAATAACGCCAATAAATAGCACTAAAGCTAGGATTGAGAAGATTTTTTTCGTTTTCATTGGCAATCCTCACAAATGCCATTAATGACCATATTCGACTCATCAATCGCAAAATGGTGCTGATGTTTAATATGCTCAGTCAGATCACAGAAATCCTCACAATCGATATGCTCCAGTTTGCCGCAATTATCACATTTAAGGTAACAGTGGCCAGAATGAGTGCATTCTTCTAGGTGCTGGTAGCGGATTTGGCCGTCTTTTGCGATGGTTTTCTTGAGCTCGCCAGATTGACACATCTGTTCTATGACGCGATAAATTGTAGCCTGGCTAACACCCTCGAGCTCGTTGCAGAGTTCCTTGACGGAAAAATCACTCGTTTTTTGGGCGATTGCTTCGTTAATATAGTTTTTCGGCTTCGTATTGTAACTCATTGAAATAATTGTAGCACAATTTGAGAATTGTTCTCAAATTATTGTTTAGATTTTTCGTCTTGACACTTATGCTTACATCTGTTGTAATGGCATTATATGGCAACAAGCAAAAAATCAACAAAAACATCAGCTAAAACATCGAGCAATAACCAGCTCGAAAGTCACTATGAAAAATGCGCTTACGGCAGCCTCATTTGTGATGCAGCCGGGCTATTTATTCTCGGTGGCGTGTTCGGGATAATCGCAATCGTTATGGGCGCCGTTGGGCTTCGTAGTAACCGCACGCCAGTTCGCGTTATTGCCGGTATCGGGATTGGCATCGGGATTTTCTATTTGCTCTTGATCGTTATGAGCATTGCTAGCGGTAGCTAGGATGAGACAGCCGCCTAGAAAAAACAGAGAGATACTAGCATCTCTCTGTTTTTACTCAACTCCTACCGCTGCTGAACTACGTTCTTCATCTCACTTCAGCAGACGTCAAGACATTAAAAAAGGCCAAAGGCCTATTTTAATGTCTTGGTGCCCGAGATGAGACTCGAACTCATAATCCGGTAAAGGAAGC
>CAMZEB010000017.1 GCA_947305705.1 uncultured Candidatus Saccharibacteria bacterium | reverse complement strand
CCGGTTGGAGTTTCAGTACAGACATTCTCTCCACCAAAGCTTGCAGAGCAGTCTAATGTTACGGCACGGAAGAGAGAGGTGGTAGATTCGCCTGGGGCGAGCGCTTGTTTGAAGTAATACCAGCCGTCGGCTTTGAGTTCCCAATCGTTTTGGTTCTGGAAGGAAATGTTAGCTAGACGAACGCCATCTTTGACGAGCGGGAGGTCGGTTGTGCCGTTGCTAGCTTTCCAAAATTCATCGTAGGCTAGGCGGACGTAAATGTCGTGGTTGGAATCATTGCGGGTGACGAGAGTCTTTGGCACTTCTTCGCAGGTAGCCCAATCGGTGGGAGGAGTGAAATCCTCGATATTTGTCGCAACGTGATGTTTAGTGCGGAAAAGATTGTTAAAAGAAATGAAGTCTGAATTAAAAGCGATAGTACTGCCGATAATGCCCAAAATGCCAATCGCAATAATTGCGGGCAAGAATGACCGGGTGTGTGTTTGTTTTGACCTCACCATATTAACAATATGTTTATGGTTATATTATACCATAAGCGTAGTCAGCGAGTAATATGTTAAACTAGTCTTATGAATATTGATTTTGGCTATATAGTGGCGGTATTTGTAATCTCGATAGGGTCAATTATTTTGCATGAATTGATGCATGGGGTGGTGGCGTATGTCTTAGGTGATCAGACGGCGAAGTTAAGCGGTCGTTTGACGTTGAATCCGTTAAAGCATATTGATCCGGTGATGTCGGTTATTGTGCCGGTAATGCTAGCTTTAATAAATGCGCCGATATTCGGCGGTGCGAAGCCGGTTCCGATAAATACGCGTAATCTTAAGGGCGGGGAATGGGGATTTGCGGCGGTGGCGATTGCCGGTCCGCTAACAAACCTAATATTGGCATTTTTGTTTTTCTTGGTAGGCGCTATGACGGGTGTTTTGGGGGTGACGATTGATGGTAGTTTGGGTTATATTCCAGATATGCTCGGTACGATTTGTATCGTTGGCACGATGGTAAATATTGGCTTTGCGCTATTTAATTTTATTCCAATACCGCCACTAGACGGGAGTCGCGTATTGTATGCGTTGGCGCCAGATGGGGTGCGACGGTTTATGACCGTAATGGAGCAGTATGGCTTGATTGTGATATATGCGTTGATATTGCTTGGCGGTTCGTTATTATCGTCGTATGTGATAAGCGGAACAGAGGCGATTACGAACTTCTTCCGACTAATTGTCGGTATGAACTAGCGTGATATAATAGAAGTAGCCCGACTTACAAAATTTTTCCTGAATAATCATTTCTAGGGAGTTCGTGGCAGTTAGGCCGTGGTCTAAATGCATAAGAGCTTACCCACCGTGGTATATATCACGGGAAAAATTGTAAGACGGGCTTTTTTGTGGCTTTTTAATAACCGCGGCCTGGTAAATAGATGAGGTAGCAATATTCGTAGCCAGTATCTGGGTCAGTATGGAAGTCTGCTTCGTATTGATATTCGATGTTTGAGGTAGTATCTGGTTTGGCGTTGGTGCTACCGAGAAGGTAACCATCGTAGTAATTGAAGTGGCCGCTGGCGAGTTTGACGCCGATACCAGTGTTAGAGCCAATGCCTTCGATGTGTGGGTCGGTGGTGTTAACGTTAGCGGTAGCTTGGCCCCAATTTGGGCCGCCAACTGGTTCAGCTTCGCCTAGCGTAACAGTTGCGCCGTCGATATAGATGCCGTAAGCGATAGTGCCTTCGGCTTTGAGAGTACCAGAGAGGATAGTTGCAGTGGCAGTGCTGGCTGTGCTGCCGAGGGCGGCACCTTTTGCGCGTTTGATAGATATAGTTCCTGATACGTAGCTCAGGGTTCCAGCGTTTTCGATACCCCAAGTTGCATTGTTGGTGCTGTCTGTAATATTGGAGTTATCAAAGGTGATTGTTGAGTTGGTATAGGTCAAGGTTCCGCTATTATAGATCATATCGACGCCTATAACGTATGATCCGCCAAAACTACCAGTGAGCGTGGAATCGGTGATGGTTGCGGTGCCGCTATTTCTGAGAGTAATGTGAGTGGTATTTTGCTGGTAGTTATATAATACATTGTCGATAGAAGAGTCAGTCATCTGGAGAGTGCCATTGTTATCGACTAGGACAGTGGAGTATGTAGAAGTGCTAACGACGGAGTATATATCGGAGTTGTCTATCGTCATCGTTCCGGCATAATTATATATCCCTCCGCGTATGGTGCTGCTGGTAACTGTGGTGGTTTGGCTATTATTACTACAGATCGCCCTGTAGCTCGCGTAATGTCCTGTGAGCGTAGAATCGGTGATCGTTACAATTGCGGATGAGCTATTTATATAGACAAGATGATTACTAGAGTAATTCGTGCTGCTATTTAGAATTGTTGAGTTGTCGATAATTAGGTTTGTTCCACTATGGTTAACGGCGTTTGATTTCGTGTTGAGAGTTGAAGAGTTGAGGATAGAGGCGGAGCCATTGTTCGAGTTCGTGATACAAGAGCTAGAACAAACAAGAGTTGCCCCGTCGATAGTGAGTGTGCCGGCATTCGAGATGATATATGGAGAAATAAGAGAGAGGCCGGTGATAGTCAGAGTTGCACCTGAGGCGTTTACTAAGAATCGATCGTCACTGCCGATGTATTCTATGGTGTTGTTGGAGTTTAGATTATCAGTAAGGACTAGCTTGCCATTGTTTGTGATTGGGGAGCTAGTAGAGAGACTATGGTTATTAAGGTCGAGCGTGACGTCGACGGTAGATGGAATAGTGAATGAATTATAGATATGAGTGTCGGCTATTAATTGGATAGTATCGCCAGCTGCAGCAGCAGCGAAGGCATCTGGGAGTGAGGTATAGGACGAACCGCCGACAATTTGTGCGACAGGCTGCGCAGTTGCTAGGTACTTCACTTTGTATTCTACGCCATCAATCATTTCTGTCGTGCTGGCGATTTCGGTATTGGTTGCGATTGCTTTGATGTAGTAATCATTGACATATGCTTTGGTGCCGCCTTTTAGGACGCCGTCGTAGAAGTAATAGGAATTGCCGCTAGACAGAGCATATTGGCCGCCGATGATTTCTGGGGAGGTGGTGCTAAGGTTGCCGTCATTAGCGCCGATGACTGCGTTAATACTGGAGCCGACAATAGCAATGCCATTAGTGCCGCCAGATATCTTGCCACTAGTAATAGTAATATTGCTGCTTGAAGCGTAGTAAGCGTAGATACCATACGATGAACCGCCAGTAGAGCTTGCTTCAATTGTGGCGTTAGAGATAGAAATATTAGAGCTGCCGTTGTTGAGATATATGCCGCTAGCCATTGCGCCATTAGTGCTACGTGCTTTAAACGTGCCGCCTGTGATAGTAGCGCTTGCTAAATATAGGGCTCTGGCTTCATAGTTACCGGTGCTAACGACTTCTATTTCGCCACCGCTAATGGTTAGGGGAGCGGTTATGCCTAGAGCGTATGAGTTTGATGATTCGGCATAGATTTTGCCGCCAGACATATTAACACTGTTACTACTATGTACTGCCGTGCATTGCATACTAATCGTACAAGATATTTCACCACCGGCAATAATGACTTTTCCAGATGAACTTATGACACTATAACTCGACCAACGCGAACCGTCTATCAGGTCAATTTTGCCGCCGTTAATATTGATAGTGCTAGAGCTATTATTATAAATTACATAAGTGTCACTGCCGCTGGAGCTACCATAACTTCCTACAATATTGCCAGAAGAAATGGTGAGGGGGCCGGTGGTGGTGATGGTTGGGTTTGTGTTGTTAATAATCTTACCATTGTGATTCGTGCTGTCGTCACGAATTTCCATAGTGCCGTTGTTTACTAAGGATTGTGTATAAGTAATAGTATGCCCGTTTAAATCAATGATGATAGATTTGCCGCTAGGGTTACTTGGCAAGGCGGCGGAAGTGGTGAAGTCTCGGATGACTTTGATGGTGTCGCCACTAGCGGCGTTATTGTAGGCCTTGGTGAGGGAATTGTATTGTACATTATTTACTTCAAGGTATGGTTCATCCTCGATAAGCCAACAGTTCTCGTAGCTACCAATGGTTTCGGTCTTTGTATGAGCTCCGTCTGGGACGGCTATGACATTGCTATTGTGAGCATTGGTAGCACCTTTGATTACGCCATCATAGAAATAGATATTTCCACCATTTACGCCATACTGGTCTCCGACAATTTCTGGATTGACGGCGCTAATATTATTGTTATTAGAGCCAAGGATAACGTTTTTTGTGGTGTCTGTATTGTATATGCCGTAGTTTTTGCCATAGACATAGCCACCCAAAACTGTCACCGTAGATGATGTGTTATGGATGCCGTATGCTGCGCTATTAGTACTAGTTGCTGTGATGGTGGTAGTAGCGTCGCTGTCGGAGACAGTAGTACTTCCACCATCGGCATGTATATGTATGCCTCGAGCGATATTGCTAACACTAGATGATTCGATTGTGCCACCCGTGATACTTACTGAACCACGCCACAACTTAATGCCCGTAGCAATGGCGCTTCCAGTAGTGGTTGTGCGAATAGTGCCAGCCGTCATGTGGGTAGAAGTGTTGTTAGAAGAACTTTGGACACTCATGTATTCAGACGAGTTGTTTGTGCTGCTGCCGACAGTCTCTATAAGGCCGCCGTCTATATGAAGATTATCGAAAGAAGATATGCCTTTAGCCCAAGACAGCGAGGTGCCTTCCGTATATACTTTGCCGCCAGTAATATTGATAGTATTAATTCCCGTGACTGCATCGCATTCATAGTTGCTCGTGTGTGACTGGATGCAGGCTATTTCGCCACCAGAGAGATTGAGAGTTCTTTGGGAGGAGATTGCTTGGCCAGTTGAGCTAGTCGTAGCCAGAGAGATAACCTTGCCGCCAGTAACATTTACGACGCTGCTTCCTGTATTTGATCCGGCTCCAGATATGGTTGTCTTGTTGCTCTGTATGGTGCCGGAAGAAATCGTAAGAGTGCCGTTATTGTTGGCGATAGTTGGATTCGTGTTATTGATGATTTTGCCATCGTGGTTTGTGCTGTCGTCACGAATTTCCATAGTACCGTTGTTGACTAAGGATTGCGTATAAGTAACAGTATGGCCGTTTAGGTCAATGATGATAGATTTGCCGCTAGGGTTGCTTGGCAAGGCAGCGTTAGTAGTAAAATCTCGAATAACCGTGATAGTGTCGCCACTAGCGGCAGCATTGTAAGCTTTGGTCAGGGAATTATACTGTGTGTCATTTACTTCGAGATATGGGTCATCTGCCTCGAGCCAACAGTTCTCGTATCCGTCGATTGTCTCGAGATGAGTGCGTGCGCCATCTGGAACGGCTTTTATAGCATCGATATTGGCATATGCGTTGCTGCGGCCCTTTAGAACGCCGTCATAGAAATAGAAGTTCCCGTTGCTAGATATAGCATTTTGGCCGCCGATGATTACTGGGGTGGTTATATCGAGATTATCGTCATTCGTGCCGATTATGAAGTTATTGCTAGCGTTGCTAGCTGTTCCAATACCATAAGTTCCGCCAGAGACGGTCCCGCCGTAGATGTTATTATTTCGATTGGAGGCGTAATAATTATAGATGCCGTATGATGTGCTGTTAGTCGAGGTCGCACTGACTGTTCCGCTATTAATAGCGATATAGCCGCCATAGACGCCGAGGCGAATGCCACTTGCGACGCTATTTGCGGTAGTTGCAGTGATGGTACCGTTTGATAATGTAACAGATGAACTATAGTTGCCGAGCTCGACGCCGTTTGCCTTGCCGCTGCCGGTGCCGACGGCTTCGATAGTTCCGCCAGTCATAACGATTTGGTCGTATTCGCTATTCGCGAGGATACCTGTAGCTTCGTAAGGTGATTGAGCGTAGATTCTGCCGCCTGACATATTGACGCGTATAGATGACCTAACGCCGTAGCAATAATTACTGGTTGTTGTTACGCAGGAAATATTGCCGTCGGTAAGATTTAGGGTGCCTCGGTTGCCAGATATCGTGCCATAAGAAGAGTTAGCTCCCGTACTTGACATGTTGCCGCCGTCTACATTTACTACGGTTCCGGAACCGTTAGAGTAGATGGCGTATTCTGTGCCGGAAATATTGCCGCCGGTCACGGTTAGGGCACCGCGGTTTTCGATGGTTTTTATGCCAGAGATGTTACCGCCGGAGATAGTAAGGTCGGTCGATGTATTATATATAGCGTTGGCGTTGGAATTTGTGGAAATGAGATAGGAATCGTTGTCTATATTTAGAGTAGTGCCATTCTGGAGGACGCTGAGGACTCTGCCGTAGCTGGAGGAGAGGGTGGCATTTTCTAGATTTAGAGTGTCACGGTTTTCGATGAGGGTGGCGGAGTTTGCGGCATTGACGGTGATGTCGCAGAAAGTGAGGTCGGAATTGTTGACGATACCTAGGGAATATACGGCGAGGCCAGAATTATTACTGCTGCAGATAGTGAGGGTGCCGTTATTGGTCATTGTTTCGCCGAAGTTGATAGTGTGACCGTCGAGTTCGATTTCGATTTCGTCGTTGGCGCTTACGGTGATAGGGTAGCTAGCGTCGAAGTCGCGGGCAGCGTAAATCTTGTAGCCAGTAATAGCAGAGACGTCGATGTTGTCTTGGAGGTTGTAGTAGTAAATATCACCGTGGTTGGAGGTCTTGGAGACGGCGCGGTTGGCGCTCTTGAGCTCGACGTGCTGGTAGGTTCTACCATCGGCTTCCATATGTTCGACGTTCGGGAAGTAGTTAATTGTCATTTCTTCTACGCCGATGACGGTGCGGTAGAATGGGGAACCATCATAACCACCGACTAGGCCAAGATCGCCCTCGAGATAACCGTCGTAGTAATAGAATTCATAGGTGTCGTTGTCTTGGTATAGGCCAGCCGTAGTACCAATGAGACGGACGTTATTATTAATAACGTTAGCGACGCCGGTATCTGGATCGTAGTCGTCGACACCAAGGGTGAGGATGCCGTTATTAATGACGGCGGCGCCGTTTGAGTTATTAATCTCGCCATTAATGATGGTTAGGTTACCGGCAGTAGTATTCGTGAGTGAGCCAGTAACAGTGTGGCTATTGAGGTCTAGGGTAACTTGTTTGCTGTTCGTGACAGTTTCCGTCGTATCGACGAGGAGCGTGATAGTGTCGTTGGTCTGCGCGTCATTCTCGGCGGCCATAATGGAACTGTATAGCTTGCCGGTGCGTTCAATGCGGGCGACCGCTCTGTCCCAATGAGCAGTGATTTCGGTATCCTCTGCGACGACAAAGCTATTATTAACTATTACTGCGCTGCCGCTCGTGACGGACCAATAATCTACGTAATAGCCAGAAAGGGTGGCTTCGCCGATGGTGAAGGTGCTGCCGTCGCGGGTCGAATAGACGCTAGGTGAAGTAGAACCATCGTAACTACCGCCGTTTGGATTGACGGTGACGTCGTAGAAGATGTTGCTTTGCCAGTTGGCGGTGAGGACGGTATCAGTGTCTAGAGTGTAGCTAGTAGTATCTGCTCCGAGCGTGGAGATTTCTGGCTCGCCAGAGACTACGATTTCTTTCGTCCAGTCGCGGAGCTCAAGGTTGGCAGATGCTGGAGCAATGCTGGTTAAATCTACACTTGAGCCACAACGGGTAGTATCGGTATAGGTATCATTAGAACCATTGTAAGTGCCGCCATTTGGGTTGATAGTGATGCGGCAAACCTCACTCTCTGGGAAGCCATCTTCGTTTTCGGTAGTTTGGACGGTAATCTTCAAGTGATACTGAGAGTTTTCGTATGGATCTGCTGGCTTTTCACAGACGATGCCGGTTGGGGTTTCGGTGCAGACATTATCGCCGCCAAGGCTAGCGGAGCAATCGAGTGTGACGGCTCTAAATAGTGAAGTGGTGGATTCGCCTGGGGCGAGTGCTTGCTTGAAGTAATACCAACCATCAGCTTTGAGCTCCCAGTCGTTTTGGTTTTGGAAGGAAATGTTAGCTAGACGGATGCCGTCTTTGACGAGTGGAAGATTAGTTGTGCCGTTGCTGGCTTTCCAGAATTCATCGTAAGCTAGGCGGACGTAGATGTCGTGATTTGAATCGTTACGAGTGACGAGCGTTTTTGGCACTTCTTCGCAAGTAATCCAGTCGGTAGGAGGAGTAAAATCCTCGATATTCGTTGCGACGTGGTGCTTAGTGTGGAAGAGGTTGCTAAAGATAGTGAAGTCTGAGTTGAAGGCAATTGTGCTGCCGATTATACCCAAAATGCCAACCGCAATAATTGCGGGCAGAAAAGACCGGAATCTTTTTTGTTTTTGTAGCATTTTTACCTCTCTAAACTGCTTATGTGTATATTATAGCATAGCGCAAAGCGAATATGGTAAAATAACATTAGTATGAAACAGCGGATTCGGGTGTCGGCGATTTGCAGAAAAGATGGTGAGATTTTGCTGCTAAAACGAACTGGGGGGAGAATAGAGAACGCGGAGATAAATTTTGAATTGCCAACAGGGAAGATTATCTTTGGCGAGCAGCCAGAAGAAGCAATGGCGCGTGTTTTGTATGAAAATACAGGGGTAAAAACGGCAAGTCTGCAGCTGATGGATGCGGTTACGTTCACGAGCCTTGAAGGGTCTTCGCAGCTGGGGAGTTTGTATATTATATACGAAGTAAAATTAGACGATGATACGTCTATCAAGATTACATCTGAGAGATATTCGGCGTATAAATGGATGTCGCTGAGTGAGGCGTCGAAGTATCCGCTGGAGCAGGCTACGATGATGGTGCTTCAGATTACGTCGACGAAGGGCGCGGAGATTCATTCGAAAGTTCATAGGATCGGCGAGGAAGCGGTGTCAGTTGGAGATATGGCGACCGTCTATACGGATGGCGGAAGCCGCGGAAACCCTGGTCCGAGTGGGATTGGTTATTATATTGTGGGTCCAGATGGGCGCGAATTGAAGCGTGGCGGCGAGTTCTTGGGGATGTCAAATTCGCGGTTGGCGGAATATTATGCGCTAAAAGAGGGGCTAGAGCAGGCGATTGAGCTAGGCTTGAAGCGGGTGAATTTCGTGAGCGACAGTTTGATGATGGTAAACCAGCTGAACGGGGTTTATCAGGTGAAAAATATGGATTTGATGCAGGTCTATTCGGATGTTTTGGGCCTGCTATCGAAGTTGGATTCGTATTCGTTTACGCACGTGCCAAGAGAGCAAAATAAAGAGGCGGATGCTGAAGCGAACCGCGTGATAGATGAAAATACGCAAAGAGGCGAATATTTCTAAAAGCTAGCGAAGATAATCCAAGCGGTAAAACCGGCAGCGAGAAATAGGCAAGTGAAGCCAGTGATAGAGATGATTTTGGCCGGTTTGGATTCGGCTTTTTGCTTGCTAACAATACGAATAACAGAGGAGGTGACAAGAGATATAAGGCCGATGCCGGCTAAGATAAAGGGAGATATTTCGATGAATGACTCCATATATTATCAGTATAACATAATTATTCAAAGTCTATAAAATGTTTGTGCTAGCGGTTATTGCGAAAATATGGTAAAATAATAGAAGCTCGTTCAATGTAGTCGCTGGCCTGAAAAATGGCGAGAGGAAAGTCCGGGCAGCACAGGATACGATAGTTGCTAACGGCAACCGCGCGCAAGCGTAGGAAAAGTGCCACAGAAACTAAACCGCCCCTACTTACAGGGGTAAGGGTGAAAAGAGTGAGGTAAGAGCTCACAGATTCCGCTGGTGACAGCGGGGTGGGGTAAACTCTATCGGCTGCAAGGAGACCTAGATACCGTGATCCGCGGATGGTC
>CAMZEB010000016.1 GCA_947305705.1 uncultured Candidatus Saccharibacteria bacterium | reverse complement strand
ATAAGAATCTCGTGCTTTTTGACTGACATAACCGTACCTTCGATTGTGTCACCCAAAACGATAGCCTTCATATCCTCATTCGCGAGGAGTTCGTCCATCGTAATCTTAGCTTTTGTAGCCATTGATTATTTTTTCCTTTCGCCGAGACTATTCATCATCTCTCGAGAGCTCCCAAAAACGCTCTCAAAAAATAGTGAATAGCCTCGAACTATCCACTATTTTAATCTATTTTTTATCTGTTGTAAAGCTTAAGCGTTCTTCTTGAAAAGCTGAGCATTCAAGGCGAACAAATAGCCACAAGCCGCCAAAGCAAAGATTGGGAAAAGATAATCTTCCGGACCAGTCTTTGGAATGCTTTCGCTAGCGGTCGACTCCGTCGTCTTTACCGAACTTGAGCTCGAGCTGCTGGTATTTTTGCTCTGGCTCTCGCTAGTCTTATTCGACGTAGCGTTCTCGGTAGTTTTAGACTCAGTCTCTGTCTTTTGACTGTTCTGCGTAGACTTCGTATCTGTCGTTGTGCTAGTTGATTTCTCATTCTTTTCCTCGCTTACCGTCTCGGTATTTGCTTTTGCAACGTCATTTTTCGTGTTTGGCTTTGGCGATTGCAAAGACATAACCATAATAAGGCCAGCAATGATAATCACCGCCGCAAGTCCAACTAATGCGCCCCAAGCCCAACGCTTGTATTTACTTTCGTTTATCATCTGTAAACTCCTAACTCTAAACTTAAGCATATTATATCACACTTTCGCATTTTTTGCAATAGCGTTATGGGGCGGTCTATCATTAGATGACCCAACAAAAAACCGCGCCATTAATCGGCGCGGTTAAGAAGTCTTATCTAATTCCCCAACGGGTATCCGTAATCGTTTGCCCATATTGAGCGCACCCCCAGATCCGTAGCATACAACTTCGCAGTATAATTAACATAATTAAAAATACCGAATATATACATCGTAGACGTATCTATCTTAAAGTCATCTGGCAAAACTAGCTCAGTCAACACTGGCAATTCTTCGAACATAGACGCCAACATCGTTGCGCTGTTCGTATTGAAGCTATTAGGTAAATGAAGCGAGGTGAGCGCCTGTAAATAGGAGAACATTCCGTTCATACTCTGGACATTCGATGTATCGAAACTCTCTGGAAGTACTAATTGCGGAAGAGCAACACAACCGGAGAACATTTGTCTCATATCAGTAACATTAGAAGTGTCAAAGTTATTCGGGAGTCCCAGAATCGTCATGCCAGATAAATCATAGAACATTCTTTCCATCGTAGTCGCACTCGATACATCAAACCAATCTGGAATATTCAACGAGACGAGGGCTTCAAAGGCGTTAAATAAATACGAAACATCATAATCTGCATATATCTTGTCAGCTTCAGTGTAGATATAATAGTCTTCCGCCGTCGCCTGGTATACATAAATAGGAATTGCCCCTGCGGCCGCGATGTTTACTTTCGGTGTAGTGTTCGGATCAACCCCGGTTGGGATAGTTTTAGTAAACTGAAGCGAACGGACTTTGCTATCCCTCGCATAAGCTGACGTCACTTCCCCATTTGCAAGTGTTTTTATCGCCATGTTAACATAAGGACCAAAATCTAATATTGCCCTATTATCATATTCCCATTGCGCATAAAGAGTTAAAACTCCGCCCTGCGTAAGCGTGAGCGTATCTTCATCACTGTAGCTCACACCGCTACCGTCAGCTTTCGTATTCCAACTATCAAATCTATAATCCGTCCTAGTAAAAGCAACACTCGATAATGTAACACTTGCATTTAAACTAAGATTATCCATATCCAACATCGTGCCACTACCACCATTTGCATCAAAATGAATTTGCGCTAATGACGCCGGAATAATCTTATTAGACAAGCCAAAGGTGTTAAAAAACTTTTTGACCGAAGCACCATAACCGAATATAACTTTATTATTCACGCTATCCACTTCATAGCTCATTCCACTTATACCCATTGGGTTGTTCATGGTAACAGTATTATCATTACCAGTAGCTAGCGTAATTTCTTTACAACCTTCAGTTTCAAAATCGTCAAAGACTAATTGGGTATCGAAGCCTGTACCGCTCACCGTAGCAACAAAGCTTGAACCGGCATAGCTTGTAGCCGATACACAGATATTCCAATTGCCATCAGAAATAGTAGCCGTATTGCCAGAAGTAGCATAGGTATTACTTCCACCCAGTAGGCCTGCAATGATTCCAGAAATTACGGCAAACACCGCAAATATCTTCTTTTGCATTTGTTTCTCTTGTTGCAAATGTGTTTATCTTTATTTCGACTACTTTTTATTTTGACCTAGTCTTGCCATAAGTATAAGCGGAAACAAGTAAAAAGTCAAGAGATTAACCCCCAGAAAATATTAAAAATCTAACACCCACAAAAACCGCCATAAATGCTCTATAATAAAAGCATGTATCTCTGTATCGATATTGGTGGGACAAAAACTATCGTTGCCCTCGTCAGTTCTAGAGGTAAAATCTTGCATTCCATCAAATTCGAAACCATCCCAGACCAAAAGCTCTTCTATGAAAATCTTGTTCAGCAACTCCGTATCAACTTTGTTGTCTCCGAAGTAGAGGTCATCGCCGTTGCTATGCCTGGCATCGTCAAAGACAATGTCTGCGTTTGGCTCGGCAATCTCCCTTGGAAGCGTTTTGATATCGCCAAAAAACTCACCAAAGACTTCAAGAAGCCTGTCTATGTCGAAAATGACGCCAACCTCGGCGCCCTCGGCGAAGCTCGCCGCACCCCTGAACGCTGCCTCTATTTCACCTTCAGCACCGGCATCGGCGGCGGCGTCGTATCTGATGGCAAAATCATCAAGAAATACCAAGATTTCGAGCCTGGCCACACAATCTACACCTATCACGGTATCAAAAAAGAATGGGAAGATTTCGCCGCTGCCTCCTCTGTTAACCAAAAATACGGCAAGCCAGTTTCCGAGATTACTGGCCGCGATGCCTGGAACGACATCTCTGATCGCATCCTACTCGGCGTCGCGCCTCTTACCGCCAGCATCAAACCTGACCGTATTATCTTCGGCGGCCCACTTGGCTTGCAGCTTCCCCGCTACCGTCGCCAACTCCGCAAAAAACTCGCTACTCTCCTACCGAAGAATGTCACCATGCCGCGCTTCATCAAGGCTCGCTACGGTTCCTTCTCTGTAATTCAAGGCTGTTACCTCTATGCAAAATCTCATCAAAAAAATCGCTAGCGACCACCCCGAACTCGAGATCGCCGCTGGCGAGCGTTTTCAATTCTCACCCCCAAACCATCTCTATTACGACCCCCAAACCTCCTATAGCAGTAGTGAGGCAAAATTACTCCTTCTTCACGAGCTCGGCCACTATCTCATAAAAGAAACAGATTATTCAACAGATATCGAGCTTATCGAGATTGAAACCCGAGCTTGGGTCAAGGCTAAAGACCTCTGCAAGCAATACGGCGTCAAATATGACGAGGATTTCGTCGAAGATCGCCTCGATAGTTACCGAGATTATCTTCACTATTCTTCCCTTTGTAAGAATTGTCAGCTCGCCGGCTATCAAGATAACGCCGGCCATTACCATTGCCCACTCTGTGGCGCCAAGTGGAATAACCCCTCCCACCCCGAATAAAAAACAAAAAATATTCCAGGACACGCGCCTGGAATATTTTTCATACTCAAAGGGAGCTTCAATGAGGGGAACGTGTCCCCTCATTGAGCCCTTTAGGGGTAATTTAAGCAGTCTTTTTTGCTTTACCGCGCTTAGAGATGCGGCCACCCTTTGCACCAGCAATCTTTGCTAGTTCTGGGTTAGCAGCAAAACCACCGGTATGACCGTTTTTACCACCTTTACGACCGATTTCTGCGTAGAAATCCTTGCCATATTTGGTTTTGTTGGTAGAAGCAGCCTTGCGACCACCTGCCTTAGTTCCAGCCATTTCTAGCTCCATTTCTGCCCACCAAATAAATAATAATGCCACCCTTTTTCAGGTTGCTTGTGCTTATTTTATCATAATGCTTCCGTTTTGTCAATATGTTTTTGCTTAAAATTATGTCATAATAACCGAACACTATCTGTAATGCTTATGCTTTTACTATGAAGCCACCCATTCATTTTGGCGCAAAAGACACAAAAATACCCGTCTCATTGTCGAGACGGGCCTTACAACGCATTCTACGCGATTATGCTTTTCTAATAGATGACGATCAGAAAAAAATGGTGGAGCGGTAAAGACCGAAGCCTTCACACGCCCCATGTGCTGGTGGGGATATGTGGACTTGAACCACAGACCTCGTCATTATCAGTGACGCGCTCTAACCAGCTGAGCTATATCCCCTTACCAGAACTATTTTACTAGAAAACCCCATCAAGTGCAAGCATAAGTTTGCAACTGAAATTTCGTTATTCTAATTCCCTAGCACGCCCGACCAAAGCGAACGAGCTGTCGCGTCTGCTACACATATAGCGTCGCCGAAGATGACGGGAGCGTAAGCGAAGTGATGTTTTCTAATATAAGAAAAACATAATATCCTCTATTGAAGCGTCCTTCGCAGCGACAGGAGTGTATTTTTGACTATTAATACCAGAGCGGAAGGATAGCAGTCGAAGAAGTATTGAAGAATGCATAACCTTTTTTAAGCGAAGGATTCAAGCTCCAATTATCAAGTACGCTAAAATCTAAACAGCTAGTGACTCCATAGAACATATAAGTTATATCGGTCACTGCAGAAGTGTTCCAGCTAGCTAGAGCAGATACATCGGAGAGATTTGTATTTTGATAGAACATATAACTCATATTAGTCACTGCCGAAGTGTTCCAGCTCGCTAGAGCAGATATATCGGAGAGATTTGTATTTTTATAGAACATATAACTCATATTAGTCACTGCCGAAGTGTTCCAGCTCACATAATCTTTACCTTGGTATTGCTTCGTTTCGAGCGCATCTACATTAGTAATAGCGGTGCGAGCAAACATCCAACTCATATTAGTTACTGCAGAAGTATTCCAGCTAGCTAGAACAGATATATCGGAGAGATTTGTGTCGCCATAGAACATATAACTCATATTTTTTACTGCCGAAGTGTTCCAGCCAGCTAGAGCAGATATGTCGGAGAGATTTGTATCGCCATAGAACATATAACTCATATTAGTTGCTGTCGAAGTGTTCCAGCTAGCTAGAGCAGATATGTCGGAGAGATTTGTATTATTATAGAACATTTCGCTCATATTTTTAGCTACTGCCGAAGTGTTCCAGCTAGCTAGAGCAGATATGTCGGAGAGATTTGTATTATTATAGAACATTTCGCTCATATTTCTTACTGCCGAAATATCCCAGCTCACATATTCTTTACCTTGGTGTTGCTTCGTTTCGAGCGCATCCACATTAGTAATAGCAGTACCAGCAAACATTCCGCCAGTATAATTGCCCCGCCAACCGCCATAGCCCATATTAGTTACTGCCGAAGTATCCCAGCTAGCTAGAGCAGATATATCGGAGAGATTTGAATTATCGGAGAACATCCCACTCATATCAGTCACTGCCGAAGTGTTCCAGCTAGCTAGAGCAGATATATTAGAGAGTTTCGCTTTATAGAACATCCCACCCATATTAGTTACTGCCGAAATATCCCAGCTCACATAATCTTTACCTTGGTGTTGCTTCGTTTCGAGCACATCCACATTGGTAATAGCAGTATCAGCAAACATATAGCTCATATTAGTTACTGCCGAAGTGTTCCAGCCAGCTAGAGCAGATATATCGGAGAGATTTGTATTGTGGGAGAGCATATAACTCATATCAGTCACTGCCGAAGTGTTCCAGCTCACATAATCTTTACCTTGGTGTTGCTTCGTTTCGAGCGCATCCACATTAGTAATAGCAGTACCAGCAAACATATAGCTCATATTAGTTACTGCCGAAGTATCCCAGCCAGCTAGAGCAGATATATCAGAGAGATTCGTATCGTCATAGAACATACCGCTCATATTAGTTACTGCAGAAGTATCCCAGCCAGCTAGAGCAGATATGTCGGAGAGATTTGTATCGCCATAGAACATATGACTCATATTAGTTACTGCAGAAGTATTCCAGCTAGCTAGAGCAGATATGTCGGAGAGATTTGTATTTTGATAGAACATATAACTCATATTTTTTACCGCCGAAGTGTTGTTCCAGCTCGCTAGAGCAGATATGTCGGAAAGATTTGAATCGCCCCAGAACATCCTACTCATATTTTTTACTGCCGAAGTGTTCCAGCTCGCTAGAGCAGATATGTCGGAGAGATTTGTATTTTTAAAGAACATACTCCCCATATCAGTCACTGCAGAAGTATCCCAGCTAGCTAAAGCAGATATGTCGGAGAGATTTGTATTTTCAAAGAACATACGCCCCATATCAATCACTGCAGAAGTATCCCAGCTAGCTAAAGCAGATATGTCGGTAAGAGACTTAAAAGAATAAAATAAACTAAACAAGTCTATGCACTTAATACCATCCGCATACGTAAAAACATAAATAATTCCATCACCTTTTCCGTCATTATCATTATCTGTATTATCAAACCAGGCATAAATTTTTTCAGGTGAAGAATTACGAGAAATTATATATTTTTCATCATTTTCATCAAAACCAACCGGCAATGTATCGGCGTTTTTTATCGCTCTTATTTGTGTATCGCTAGTTTCATAATTAGACGATGTACCACCAGCCATTTTTTTCATCTTCACATCAACAGTCTTCCCATAGTCTAGCACTGCATAAGTCAGTTCACGCCACTGCGCATAAAGTATAATGACACCACCATTAGCAATCGTAATAGTGTCTTCATCATCGTAATTATCGCCAGAGCCATCTGCCTTCGTATTCCAGCCAATAAAATCACAGCCAGTCTTCGTAATCGTATTGATCGGCAACGTAACATTTGTACTCGGCGTAATGTTCTGAATCGGACTCATCGAACCTTCACCGCCGTTTGCATCGAAGCGAATTTCGGCTTTAGTCGCAGCAATTCTTTCCGCGACAGCTTCCCACATACTCAAGAAGCTTACCTTAGATATACTATCATTCAAGTTTAAACCAACTGTCTCATTATCTGAACCGTACTTTAGTCCGCTCTGCCCCATTGGCATAACATAGCGAACCACTGTATCGCTCGGAACATCACCAAGAGCTACGCAAGAAGAATCCTCTGCAAATGAATCAAACTCTAGTTGCGTTTCAAATCCACCACCATAGATATCTGCCGTAATTGTGCCGCCAGTATACCCACCAGTTTTATATACACATACATCAATATCGCCTGTCGGAGCATTCTGGCTAGAACCAGGAGTATAATCTAACCATTCAGAGATAGCAGAAACTGAGCCGCCAGATATGGCTGCAAAACAAATCATTGCAAACGCGCCGACGAATAATCTCTTTTTCATTGTTTATCTCTGTTTTTGACTATTTTTATTTTTGACCTAGTCTTAAGATAATCATAAGCGATTTAAGATAAAAAGTCAAGAGCCAAACCTCTAAACAATTATGCTAAAATATACCTATGAAATGGTCATTTGATCCAACTTGGTTTGCTATCGGAATTGCCGTCACTATCGCCGGCATTTTGATTGTAAGATTCCATCAAGCAATCGCGAACAACCTTGCGAGTGGAATATCTAGCTATGGCAAAGTAAAATTATTTGGCATTATCGCCTGCGTTCTCGGTATGCTAATGGCCTGCAACCTCCACACAACCCTGCTCCTCCTGATATTCAACCTCATTATGCCAAACTAACCGACGCAGCAAAAAACCGCCCAAAAGGCGGCTTTTTTATCTGTTCTAGTATTTTTTACAACGACTTACTAACTATTTAGCTCAGCTCGAAACGCGTTTGTTTCGCGCACTTCCGCACCGTGGCTTTCGTAAAAGCCTTTGGCGCCTTCTTTTTTCTCACGGCTTGATGAAGTAAATTCAAGACGACGACAGCCGTGTTCTCGTCCCCAATCCTTCACAGCGTCTAGCAACTTGCCACCAACACCTTTGCCACGGCATTCCGCATCGACCACCAAATCTTCCATATAGACATTTCTATCAAGTGTCGCCATTACAATCGAGACAATTGCCATACCGACCACTTTTCCGTCATCTGAAGCAATCAAGATATCGTGATAAGGCGACTCAATTAGTTCCTCTATCACTTCCCGACTGATCGCCGAACCGTCGTGGCGTGCCGACAATTGCTGCCTCAAACGCCCCATCGCCTCCGCGACGTCCGTATCATATTCTCTTACTGCACCTACCTCTATCATTCACCTATCTCCTTTTTTATAATTTCCGCTAAACCATCGCCAATCTCGTCGACGAGTGCCGAATCTTCACCCTCAACCAAGATGCGCAACTTGTTTTCCGTGCCAGAATAGCGCACAAACACGCGCCCCTTGCCATCAAAACGCTTCTCCGCCTCAGCGACCGCCTCGTTAAAACCAGCCACTTCCGCCAAATCCCGCTTCTCGCGCACCTTTAGCCCCCATTGCTTAGATGGGAGATTCTCATAATCTGCCCAAAGGTCCGCCAAACGGCCACCGTTCTCTTGAACTATCCTTAGCACCATCAAAGTCATAAACGTACCATCTGATCCCCTCATCCAAGGTAAATATATAATATGGCCTGCAAGCTCACCACCAAGCCCAGCACCGAGCTCGATGCATTTCTGCGCCACGTAGCGATCGCCATTCACGACCTTCGCAACCTTTATGCCTTCGTTCTCGAGGTATTTAATAGTCGCTAAGTTGCTATATTCCGTCAAAACAACCGTATCGGCTGGCAATTCACCCTGTTTTTTCAGATATTCTGCAAGCAAAATCACAATTCTATCGCCATCCCAGATTCGCCCCTCTTCATCCGCGAGCACAATTCTATCAGCATCGCCATCTAACGCTACACCAATCAAGCCTTCCTCGCGCGCTGCCTCTGCCATCTTCTCTGGATAAAGTGCGCCGTAGCCATCATTGATATTCTTGCCGTTCGGCTCTGGATCAATCTGTTCGACCTCTAATTCAAATTCTTCAAATACCTTTCGCGAAAAATCGTGACCAGCCCCGCTCGCTGCATCCAAGATAATCTTGCGACCATCGAATCCCTTGTCGCCGACCTTTGCTGCCGCAATCTGTTCATAATACTTTTCCGCCGATTCACTTGCCTGTTTTACGAAATGCACCTCTGGCAAATCAACATCCGCCTCTAGTTCCGCCTCAAAGAAAGTCGCCTCAACGGCAAGTTCCTGCTCGTCAGAAATTTTGTCACCATCCGAACCAAAGACTTTTATGCCATTGTCAGTCGCTGGGTTGTGCGAAGCCGTCAACATTACGCCGCCATCATACTCGCCAGAATCCTTAATTATCATTTGCACAGCAGGCGTCGGCAAAATGCCCATATTTTCAACTTCCGCGCCCGCGTCCTGCAAGCCGTCCGTAATTTGTTCGGCCATCCAAATGCCGCTTTCGCGCGTGTCGCGGCCCAAAAGGACCTTTTTTGCATACGTGTTTTTTGCAATCGCACGTCCAAGTTCTTTAATAATATTTGGTCTTAGTGGCGCCTCGCCGACCTTCCCACGAATCCCATCAGTCGCGCCAAAAATGCGTTTTTCCATAAGCCAATTTTAGCAAATTTTTCGGCCGTTTTCTATACACATAAAATTACAGAAAAATGCAAAAAATCTTCGACTTTTTTGAACGAACACTAATTCTACCCCTGTTATTTTCTGAACAAATTTTTTATACAAAGTGTTGACATTATGAATTATTGCGCTTATACTAAAAATAGCTTTTGAAATTATTCGCAGATTTCAAAAGCCGCACTATTCTTCAAACCAAAACAAAAATTTAGCAAAAACAAACAAAACACAAACACCTTTATAGCTCCGATTCAAGCGTGACATTATTTAGCTTTTGGTCACGGTGCACTGAATTCGGAGCTTTTTTGTGCCCTGCTTATGCTTGCGCCTCACGGCGCATTATATTACGCTAAAACCAGTTGGCTGATATACACTCAATGCCCTTTATCAGCGATAATACTTGTCCACGTTAGTCATATGGCCATTTCCAAAAGGAGGTGATTTTATGGAATTTCTGAATGACAACGCTAAGCGCCAACTCAAACAGGTCCTTATGCTCAAAGACGAAACTGGCCATATGCCAAGTTTTGCCGAGTTCAATGAAGACCCCCGCACCGACCCCGCGAACAATCTCGCACACAATTTCGGCTCCTATTCGCGCGCCATCGAAAGAGCGGTTTATTATGACACTCATCGCAGCGAACTCAAGGTAGAACGCCCATCTCCGTCGATGTCCTCTCCTCGAGTTAAACATTCGCCAGTTCAACCGCCCACTGCTAAGCCGCCAGAGCCCCAAAATCGGCCTCAAACGGCGCAAACTGCAAATACACCCATCTTGACGCCAAAAACCGCTCCAGAAGCGATTTCTGAGCCACTCGTTCCAGAAAAGGAGAATGCCACTATGTCACAAGTAAAAACTATCAAGAATTTCACTGGCAAAAAGCTCGTTTTTCTCTCTAAAGAAGACTTTTTCTCTAGCAAGCCCAAAGATACGAGCCAAGCCATCGCCAGCGACGGCGTCGCCATTAATCTGTCCGCCAGCCTTCTTCAAGACAATATCGCCAGAGAATCCAGCTCTGGCACCGTTTTCGAAGTGCCGATTTATACGCATTATTGCCGCCCAGCTCTTCTCTTAAATGGCGCCATCCACGATTTCCCCGACCCCAAAGACAATGTTTTGGTTGTCGTTGATCGCGAAATCGCCCTCGCCGCTCGCGAACTCGGCCGCGAAACCGACGATCTCATCTTCCCCGATGACTTCACTACAACAGATTCCGAAATAATCTGTTATAAGCTCGGCCGCCTCTAGTATTATCGCCCCGCCCCCACCATTCTCTCGGTGGGGGCTTTTCTTCTTCTCGAACGCCTAACAAAGTAACCTTTGTTCGCTCTTAAAAACAACATATCCCACTTAATATCTCTCTGGTACCGCAACCGTTATATGAACAACTCTCCGCATCACGCGCCACCGAACGCCTCCCCTTACACCTCCACATCACGCGCCACCAAGCCCCCCCAAAAAAACCGCCCCGCGCAGCGCCAACGCACCAAAAAAACGCCCTTTCGGGCGCTTTTCGTTTAACAATTTAGCGTGCAATCAAGAACATCGTGGTTTCTTGTGTGTTAGCTTTGTTGCATCTAACCGAAGTTAGAAAAGTAATAAATCAAGCTTATATCTACTACTGCAACCGACCTAGCTACACGCATCCTTGCGGATTCGTGCGCATCTTATCCTTCTCT
>CAMZEB010000015.1 GCA_947305705.1 uncultured Candidatus Saccharibacteria bacterium | reverse complement strand
TTATGTGAGTTTTCCAAACTCAACATGAGAGTTCGACTCTCTCAACTCGCACCAAGCATAAAAAAGATACCCTTCAGGGTATATTTTTTATGCTTCCCTGCAAAAGTTGAGAGAAGCGAACGTAGTTCGTCCGAAGTAGGAGCCGAGAGAAAACGAAAATTCATTTTCTGTTTTCCGAGGCGACGCCCTGAGGTATAGCATCGCGCCAGCGATGCGCCCTCTCTCAACTCGCATCATAATCTATGGTATAATAAACGCAGTAGTCGGTTTAACTAGGAAACCGACTAGTTAGGGTTCTACCCTAGCCTAACGGCGACGGGTAGATTTTTTTGAGTTTCCGACTCCGGATTCTCAACTCCACAATCAACCTAAAGACATATAGTCTCAGCGTCATGCTTCGCTTCCTTTCCAGGAGCTTCTAGCTACCTAGTATCACTGTTCACTGAAGGCTCCTGCGAAGCAAGTCCTAGTGGTCTCAACGACAAAACACTCACGGGTGCACCACCGCCCGTGAAAAGTATCATTAATATAAAACCAGCCCATCCCGAAGCGTAAGTATTTTATTTTATGCACTTTTTGAAAAATATGTTGTAATCAAAAAAGAATCCGCGACACGTGCGTGGATTCTTTTTCATAATCGATTTTTCTTTCCAAAAAAAGTCTGAGAGCGTCAGCCCCTTTTACGCCAGATCCGACGCTACGCGATTAACTTCATCCATCGTCGTCAAACCAGCCAACGCTTTGAACGTGCCGTCCTGACGCATCGAAATTGTACCCTTCATTTTTGCAACGCGCATAATATCGCCAGACGTAGCGTGCGCCACAATCAACTTCTGAATATCGTCATCAACTGTAATTGTTTCAAACAAACCAATACGACCTTGATAACCGCCAGGCGCATCTTCAGTTTCAATTCCCCTCACGACCGTGAAGTTTTGTGAAGTCGCGAGCGGCATCGTGCCATAGCCAAGTTGTTCGGATTTTGGCGCCACTTCCGCCGCAGACTGCGGCAACAAACTACCGACAATTTGTTTAATTTCCGCCGTCTCGAGCTCAGTCGTCTGATAACTTTCACGGCGTTCCGAAACGCGACGCGCCAAACGCTGACCAATCACAGTATTCAAAGTTGAAGCAATCAAGAATGGCTCGATGCCCATATCAAGCAAACGTGGCAAAATACCTGCCGCCGAGTTCGTGTGCAAAGTCGAGAACACCAAGTGGCCAGTCAAAGCCGCCTGCACTGCAAGGTTCGCCGTCTCCGAATCGCGAATCTCACCGACCATCACTACGTCAGGGTCTTGGCGCAAAACCGAACGCAAGCCAGACGCAAACGTCAACCCAGCATCAGGGTTAATCTGAATTTGGTTTACGCCGTCCATCTTATACTCAACCGGATCCTCAAGCGTCACGATATTTATCGTTTCATTCTTAATCTTCTTAATCAACGCATAAAGCGTCGTAGTTTTACCAGAACCAGTCGGACCAGACGTTAGAATCATACCATTCGGACGAGATATACCTTCCAGAACATCACTTAATGCCTTACCGGTCATACCCATATCTTCAACTTCCATCGAAGTACCAGATTTATCCAAAAGACGAATCACGACTTGCTCGCCCCAAACTACAGGCGATGTTGCAATACGCAAATCAATCTCGTTGTTATTTACAATCACCGCAAACTGACCATCCTGCGGAACACGATGTTCATCAATCTTGAGCTTCGCCATAATCTTAATACGCGATATTAACGCGGGCTCAATCGACTTTGGCAATTCCATCGTCTTGCGTAAAACGCCATCAACACGACAACGAATCACTAACGATTTTTCAAGCGGCTCAATATGAATATCCGACGCTTTCGACTTCGCCGCATAATCCAAAATCGACGTCAAAGCTTTCGAAATTGGCGAATCCTGTGTAATCGTCTGCGCCTCGGAACTATCTTTCTTCTCCTGCTCTTCCTTCTTCGCCGCCTTATCGACATCTTTCAAATCCGCCACATACTGCGCAATCGCATTTTGAATACCAGATTCGGACGTCATTATCGGACGCACCGGCATACGCACGAGTGTGGAAATATAATCCATACGTTGAATGTTCGTCGGATCAAGAACCGCAACCACCAACTGGCCATCGTGTAAACCAAGCGGAATAACCTTTTGGCGCTCCGCAATGTCCTGCGGAATCTTCAACAACTTTTCCTTGTCGAACTTGATGTTTCTCAAATCAATATACGGCGTCTTCGTAACAATAGCCGTCGCATGTTGCAAAGCATCATCGTGCGAATAGCCTTTTGCCTTCAGCGCCGCAATAATCGGCTGCCCGGTTTTTTGCGCTTCCGCATATGCCACCTTCACTAAAGCAACATCAACAAGACCATCCTCTACGAGGAGTTTTACGATTCCTTCCTGTTGCTCTTTAGAGAGAAGCATTATTCCCCCTCAGCGTTATCCGATTCCGTACCGTCGTCAGTATTGTCGCTATTATTGGACGTATCGTCTGAAGTGCCGTTAATTGACTCGCAGACCATCTTATCAACATTCCACTGTTCTAGCGGGCCACAGTTACCGACATAAACCTCAACCGTCGGATTCAATGCATACGAATTAAACGTCTCAATATCTGGCTGATCGATATCGCTACTAATCACATCCATATACGAAATACTTTCAACTCTGTCATTCGGGTCGCCAAGAACCAGGTTCCCAATAAAGTAGGACGCAACAACCGAAACCGTAGCGACAACTATCACTAAAGCAATATCAGTATTTTTCATTAATTGCCTCCTTTGCACTTAGAGCTCGATTTATCTGCACATACAACTTTCGTTTTCTTGATGAGCGATTTCGCATTCGAATAATACGAGCCAAACGTCGCCGACAAAGTAATTGTATCGGAATTTCTAGAATCACCCGAGAAGCTCATCGATGCTGACAAAATGTCGTAGTTACGAATCGACTGCTCAATCGTATCGAGCGCATTGCGAATATTTCCAACTGTATCATCGATTACAATCGAAGAGCCAATCACCTGTAGCGACAAATTCTCTTCGTCTTCGTCCAGCTCTTCGTCTTCGTCGTCCGAGCTAATATAGGAAGGAATATAATCGACATCCGAGCCAGAAATACCATTAATATTAATTGATGGGTTACTCCAAAGCAAAAGCTGGTTCAAGCTAGATAAAGTCGCCTCTTTGTTTAGCAAAGATGGCAAAGCATCTGGAATGACACGCAATGATGAACAGACTTTCGCAATTCCCGCATCGCTAATAATATCTTCACTAACCGGGTTTTCAATCAAAGACATACAATCAGCCGAGCGCGTACGAGCAACGGATTCTAGATACTCATTTGTCCTGAGCTCTTTCACGGAATCAGACAAAGTCTCAAGATTGCCTTGAATTTCTTTGTAGTTTGCGATTACCTTGCTCTTCTCGTCAATCAACTTGCCATTGAATGCAATCACTTTCACAAAGTACACTGCAAACACCGCTGTCACACCAAGCGCAATCGAAGCAATACAAACCGCGACAAGCATATTGCGCTGCGCCTTGTCTATCTTCGCCCACTTACCAAAGGCGGCACCTTTGCCTCTACCTTTTTCTGCGTCTGTTTTACCTGCCATTATTCTTCCTCCGTATCGTGTGCAGCTTCCGTGAACATATCGCCCACCTGGATATAGCTATCTGTTACGTTCTGACGAGTTGGACCAACGACCATCATATGCTTGTTCCCCGAAAGGAATACGTCGTGCGACAAGTTCAAGATTGCTGAGAATGAAAGAACCATATTTTCATCCGCATCACGACCATAAGACGAATCGCTTATCGTTACGTCTTCCGAAAGCAATGGGCAAGCCTCAATCGTCATCGTCTCGCTGAACTTACCATTATCGTCATACTTCAAACACGAGCTCTCGAAATAATAACCTTTTGTCTTCATCGTGCTATCCGTCGCGTAACGATCACGTCCATTCTTGTAATCTTCAATATCCGAAGCGTCGTTATAAGTGCGACGAATCTTAATATCGGTCACTTCACCAGTAGTAATAATGCTAGTATCCGTTGTCAAATCATCAATCGAGGCAACGCCACCGCTGACAATTCTATCGGCAGCCGTTTCATCCGTCGTATCGTCAGTGCTTTTATTTGACTTAACCATTGGCGCTTCGCAACCTGGTTTACCTTTGTGATAAATACCATAAATGACGCCACCCGACTTTTCTTCAGTTATACAGAAACTTGGGATTGCGACGTAGCTGTCAGAAGAATAATCGTAGCGCATATAGTTGCCATAGTCGTAATAAGTACGCGAAACATTTTTCATAAATGCTTCCAGCGAACGATAACCAATATTATTTGACGAATAGCCTAACCCTTCGAAGCTCAATGTATCAGATTGAATATCGGCGCTAACATCGCTAATCTTAATCGTATTCTCGTCGCCCTTATCAATACTTGGCAAAATCACGTCAAGCACATTAAAGATGCGCGAAAACTTAACTTTGTTCGAGTTAAGTAGTGAGATATTTTTCATCTGATCCTGAATCGTCAAAATACCTTCAACATTTTCAAAGTTGTAAATCGCCGTGCCATACTTACTCTCATTGCAAGCCTTCGAACTCTTCGGAATTACGCCCTCAGAACGACAAGCCATTTCTTCGTCTAATGCCGCAAGTGCCAAACCCTGCCCTGTCGTAACGCCAAACAGAATCATAAAGATACCGACACAAGATGCCGCCACGATAATACAAATAAATATCACTAAATTACGAAGTTTTAGCTTCTTGATGAGCTCTGCTTTTACATCTGGTACCAAACTAATCTCGTACATAAGCTACCTCGAATTCGTCCTTTCTGCCAGACCAATCGCCACAGAAAACTCTGCTGCAACTTGTGCCAAAGCCTGTTGTTGCTGCTGCGTAGTTTTCACCATCTGCCATGGATTACCTTGAATCGTCTGAACACCAGTCTTCGCTTCGATATACTCTGCCATAAATGGGATCACGCCAGCAAAGCCAGATAGGACAATGCCGCCAACAGGAACATTTGGATATTTCGTTTGGAAGAAGCGCACCGATTTCGTCAATTCTGTCGCAAAATTCTCTAGTGTGCTATCTAGCGCCTTGAAAACTTGCCCATCAAGCTTATCCTGCGCCAAGCCGAATTTCAAAATAAACTGACGCGCCTGGCTTTCCTTTACATTAAGCGAATTCGCCACTGTTCGCACAAGCACCGACAAGCCGCCCGGAAGCATACGAACTAGGCGTGGTGCACCGTAAACCATCGACAAATCAGTCGAATCTTCGCCAAAATCAATAATTAATCTTGCATCATTTAGCCCTGGAGGCGTAAGCGAGCGCGACATCGCAATCGGCTCTGGCTCCTGCGCAATCAAATTAAAACCAAAACTCTCAACACTCTCCATTCTCTCTTCGGCATATTTAATCGAAGTACAAGAAAGCAAAACCTCAGTGATAGATGGATCATTTGGGCTAGGTCCAAGAATCACAAAATCAACTTTCGCATCTTCAATCGGCATCGGAATATACTGGTCAACGTGATATTTGATGACCTTTTCAATCGATTTCTTATCTTGCGTTGCCACCTCTATAATCGTCGTGAAGGTCTTGTTAGAAGGCAAGCCTAGCGCAACGTTTTTTGTCTTAATACCAGCCTGCTCTACTGCTTGCTGGATTGTCTCACCAAGACGGCGCTTACCTGCATCACTACTATCCTGCAAAACTTGACGACTTACCGGAACATATGCAAAGCGCTGCAAAGACCAGCCATGCTGCACGCTACCAGAAAGCTCAACAATACGAAGCGCATCCGTTCCTATATCTAAGGCGAAGAAGTCGCCCACCCCATAACCTAGACTCATACCAAAATTATAGCATAAGCTTTTAATATTTCACATATTTTTCGAAAACTAAAAAATCCACGACATGTGCGTGGATTTTTAAACGGGAGGAATATACCCCCCTCTCATACATTGAATTTGAACTCTACTACGTCGCCGTCGCGCATAACGTAATCTTTCCCCTCCGTACGCATCAAGCCAGCCTCGCGAACTGCCTTCTCTGAGCCAAGTCGGACTAAATCATCGTAAGAACAAATCGTCGCCGCAATAAAACCACGTTGAAAATCCGTATGAATCACGCCCGCCGCTTCCGGCGCCGTCGCACCCTTCGGAATCGTCCAAGCGCGCGTCTCTTTCTTCCCTGCCGTCAAATAACTCTGCAAGCCCAAAGTATCATACGCAACATGTACTAGCTGGCTCAAACCATCTTCGGCAATCCCATAGCTGTCTAAAAACTCCTTCTTTTCGTCTTTTGACATATCAGCCATTTCCGATTCAAGTTTCGCATTGACGAACACGCTTTTTTGCGGAGCAACCAAAGCCGCTAGTTCCTGTTTCTTCGCTTCATCGACAAGCTCGTCTTCATCCATATTGAACATATAAAAAACTGGCTTTCCAGAAAGCAAATCTAGTCCATCAACAGGTTCAATATGCATCTTGCCGCTCTTCAATTCATCTAGCGCCTTCGTGGCTTGATCGGCACGTTTCATCGCATCCTTGTCGCCGCCACGCGCCTCTTTCTGAATTTTTGGAATGGTTTTTTCAAGCGTCTCAATATCTGCAAGAGCAAGCTCGGTCTCAACAGTTTCAATATCACGTTTCGGATCTGGACCACCCGCAACGTGCGTCACGTTCGCATCCGCAAAAGCCCTCACGACGTGACAGATAACCTTACATTCACGAATATTCGCCAAAAACTTGTTGCCAAGGCCTTCACCCTTCGAAGCGCCTGCAATTAAACCAGCAATATCAATAAACTCGACCGTCGCCGGCACAACCTTGTCAGAATCATACATATTTGCAAGTACATCTAACCGTTCATCCGGAACGCCTACGATTCCCGTATTCGGCTCAATCGTCGCAAACGGATAGTTCGCTGCCAACGCGCCCGCATTTGTTAGTGCATTAAAAAGCGTGCTCTTCCCCACATTCGCTAAACCAACAATACCTATCTTCAGACTCATAATCGACCTATACACCCATTATTGTAAGTATATATTATAACATATTTTACATATGGATGTATAACCCCCGAACTTATACATACTCATTATTACCTGGTAAATTTTTGACAATCATTAGTTTTTTGAATTTTAAGAAGAGCTGGATAAGCAACTTGCGAAGAGCTTCGATTATGACGCAGCTGCAAAATATTAATAAGACCGTAATAATGAAATAGACTGTAAAGTGTAAGAAGTTATAATTTGATGCAACGGTTGTGTGGAGTAAATCCTGTTTTTGCCAGACGAATTCTATGAAGAAGCCATTTGAATGTATGAGATATACTCCAAAAACTAGGCTAGCCAGGTAGTTAATGAATCTATTAATAAATTTTAATCTAGAGAATAAAACAACAAGCGGTATAGATGTTATTATGCATGGGAGGGACATAGTATCGATCAAAATGTAATTATTAATATTGATATAATTAAGATGAGTATTAGCAAAATTAATAGCCATTGATGAAAGAATATAGATGATAATACCGCTCAAGCAGATTAGAATAAGATGTAAATTGCTGAGCCGAGATATTTTATTCTTACAACGACAGATTGTATATCCAGTGATTGTATAGAAAAGTGCTGCTGGGATTACGAAGATATGAGATGCTACGTCAGCAAAAATATATGAGATTAGATTTGGTATGATATATAATCCAGCAAATAGAAACAGGAGAGAAAAAAGCTTTTTATCATTAAGGTTGTCTAGCCATATTTTAATATACGGGAGTAATAAATAAAGAGCAATGTAGGTACTTACAAACCAGTATGCATTTGTAGCAATTGGAAATATAGAATGTGCAATTAGAGAGTTAAGCGGCCAAGAAAGTGTTGCAGATGGTGAATGGGTTAGAAAAGCAAGAATTAGAAATGATAGTGAATAAAACCAAGTTGGACGAAGTATTTTAAAAATACGTTTTAGGTTATGGGTTTTAGAGTTGTATAAATAATAACCAGTAATAGAAAAAAATATTGCAACGCCAACTTGGCCAAAGCAAATAACGACATTCATTAAAAATTGGTTTAATGTTAAATCCGAGCTAGTGTTTAGCCAAGCCCAGTTACCGTTTTGGGAGAGATGTGAGGCCACTATCATAAACATTGCAATAATACGAAGGAGCTCAAGGCCAGATTCGCGTGCTTTTTTGGATCTCATAGGAATAATTATAACAGGTAGGAGGGGCTAATTTTTCATTTTGATATTAGGGAACGGATTATGATGGTGAATAGGATATAAAAATAGGTTGGTTTAGAATTACAAGATTCTAATTTTTAAGCTCATAACAGATGAAATTATAACATATTTTGATGTACAATAAAAACATGAGATCGTTAGAAAGTTCCAGCAGCAGTCACAATTTAGACATACCAAAAGACCCGGAAGGGATTAATTCCGACAACAATAAACCTAAATCGTTCGAAGAACATATGCAAGATTTGGCAGAACAAGCCAGACAATCCTCAAGAGAACTCAATGATTTGATCAATTCCCTACCAAGCGACAAAGAAGAATCTAATGATCAACAAACGCGCAAACAAATAGTAGAAAGCGCAAGAGATGAAGTTTTAAAGGTATACGACAAAAGAAACAAACAACAGGACATCAAAAAAATCGACTACCAAGACATAATGGATATTTCAAATTCTTTCTAAAACTATTCTTATTCAAAATCAAGAACTTCGTCAACAATATCGTTTACCGAGTCGTCGTCAATCTCCAAAATAGCGGCCGCACTATCACTTGCACTCGCACTCGACGAACTCGTCGTGCTCTGCTCGCCATTCGTAGCTGTCCAGGAATCCGGAATCGACGTCAAATATTCCGACGTCTCATCGGTAGAGGCTAATTGGATAATGTAAATATAATCGCTACCCGTCTCAAAGAAAGTAAAGTAGCACCACTTATCTTCTCCGCTTTCGTACCAGTAGACCACATAGCCATCGTATTCGCCTGCAACTTTCCTCGTATCTAACTGTGCAGAATAATAGCTCATACTTCTTGCATAATCTTCTGCGGCATTCTTAGCCGAAGAATATTCATAACTATCGGTTTTATAATAATATGACAAGCCAGCATAATAGTTCCCATCTGGGCTTGCGTAGACCGCATTTCCATCAGAAGTTACACTATCGCCAAATACAGTCCAATCGTTCGGTATTGATAAATAACCACTCGTTTCATTACCAATCAGCTGAGTGGCAACTTTATTCGAATCATCGCCCTGACTCGACGAACCACCAGCCGTTTTACCACCATTATCCCACGGCTTAAAGATGAACAATGCTGCGACGGCGCCACCAATCATAAGAACTAAAATAATCAGCAAAACGATAGTACTCACATTCGATTTTTTCTTTGGCATAGCCACATTATTCTGGGCATTTTCAGGAACGGCGGGCTGAGCTGCAGGTTCAGCAACTGGCTCAGCGACCGGAACAGCAGGAGCGGCAGGCTCAGCGACCGGCGCAACAGGCTCAGCTACAGGAACAACTGGCTCAGTGACTGGCACAGATGGCTCACGCAAAGAAATCGGCGGCTCAACAGGCGCAGCTTGCGGCTGTTCAACCGGCAATTCCACGCCACGGACAACAGTATTATCATTCGAATTAAACTGCCCCGCAGTGTCTTCATTTAAAGCCTCTTCCATACGACGCGACATTTCTGGATCAATCGGCGCTTCCTCAGGTACTGCTTCTGGCGCCGCCTCCGGCATCTCCTCTTCCGCAGTGTCAAGCACATATGGCTTCTCATCGACTGCCCCATATTCCCCAGTTGGCTCAGTCGTAAAATCCTGAGCATTTATATCTTTTATTAGCTGATCGTTGTCGTCCATTAATTGTCTTTCTATTTTTAGCCCTAATTAGGGGAATTCTATCAAATAACGCTTATGCTGTCAATTTTTCCACTGTGCTACAATAAATATATGAACAAAGAGAGGTGCACAATCAACAAACGAACTATTATCATCATTGCGTCCATACTTGCAGCTATACTCTTAATAATTCTCATTATCCCTAAGCAGTCTGAGTTCCCTCTCACCGACCAAGAGCACTCAATGCTCGAAGAAAAATCGGCAAGTTATATCAATTATCTCGAAGAAATCGACCACAATTCAGACAACTTAAACCCGCAAACAAATCCAAGCGTAAACGATATTCCACTAGACAGCTACATCGCTTTTGCTATGGAATGCACTTATAACGAAAAAGATCAAAATTCACTAACGACCGAAGAAATCAAATCATTCCTCAAATCCACATTTGAAATTGACGTCGATACGGACAAATTAAACAACGTCGGCGTTACTCCATATCTATTGAATAAAAATATCGGCCACAGCATGAGCAGCCAAACATACACTATCTCAAAAGAAGCCGACAAAATTCAAATCGCTGGTACACCATTCGCGAAATATATCGAAAAATCATCTTCCACGAACAGAAGTCGTACGGAATTCACGGTCGTTTACGATAAATATACTATCAACAACCCCTACGACATTATCCCTTACATCGATACTAGCGATGCGGGCATTAATGCTTACCTCCAAGGAAAAGGCAAGATTGCCCCTCTCAAAAACGCCATCACGGCAGAGAGTCTAACGAAGCTCGGTGAACCCGAAAAACAAACAACCGTCGTCTATGCTATTAAAGATAATGACCTCATTATAAAATCCATCAAATAACCTGCCCCTCTATGCTATAATAAAAACATAAGCATATTGGGATATGATTAGGTCAAAACAAACACGCATCCGGTCATTCTTGCCCGTAATTATTGCGGTATGTATTTTGGCTGCCATTGGCAGCACGATTGCTTTTCTCTCCGATTCAGTTCCATTCGCGAATCTCTTCCACGTTGCCTCCGATGAAGCAGACTTCACCGAAGATTTCACTCCCCCTTCAGATTGGCAACCATGCCAAGAAGTAGATAAGACTGCTACTGCCACTAATAAGAACAGTACACCACGTTATGTTCGTATGCGCATCAATGAGTATTGGCGCATTGCAAATACTACAACTGACGTTAATGATCATTACACTACAGACCTAAGTCTCACCTGGACTGATGCAACTGGCACCCATAACTATGCCATCATCAATTACCAGAACGAGAACGATTGGGAACTCCGCTCCGATGGTTGGTATTACTACAAAACTCCACTCCAGCAGAATGAAACTACTTCTTCTCTTCTCAAATCTGTCACAATGAACTGCGATGCTAACCTTGCCGGTAGCGTCGTATATAGTGCAGACGGCAAGACTGGCGAATCCATCCCATCAGAATATGCTGATGCAGAATACCACGTCTATGTCACTTTCCAAATGACTGACGTCGATGAAGGTTTCCCAGAAGAAAAACAATGCACAATTACCATCAACCCAAATGGCGGTACCTTCAATGGCAGTAGCGAAACTTACACTAATACTACTCGTTGCGGCTCACGCATAGATCTAACCAGTATTGCACATGATGGCAACTGGGAGCTTGGCGATTGGACAAAAGAAATAACTGTTGATGGTTCTTCTTCTACTTCTACTCTTCCAGCAAGTAGCACTACCTACACTCTCGCTAACGATACAGTCTTAACTGCCAACTGGCTCAGTACTATCTACCATAATGTTACAGTTGATCCGAATGGTGGCGTCTACGACAGCTCTCCTGCTCCGAGTGTATATTCTGCTCGTGAGGGTTCAACCTTCACCATCGGCGAAGCAACTCTTTCTGGCTATTACGTAAATTATTGGTCCGTCACGAGCGGCAGCGCAGTGATAGATAATAATAACAGCTTCGTTGTCGCAGAGGACACCGAAATCACTGCTCATTGGGATAGAGCGGTAGCTCGCATCGAACGTACTGGTAAGCTATACAACTCCATCATGGCTGCTGAGAACGCCGCTCAAACTAACGATACTATCACGCTCCTCGTTGACACCACAGAGACTGTCACAAACAGCAAGACTGTAACCCTAGACCTTAATGAGCATACTGTTACTGGTTCCTTAACGAACACTACAGCTGGTAATCTAACCATCATCAATGGCGAGATTAATAACCCAGACGGTGCAGCTGTAACTAACAATGGTATTCTCACCCTAGGTATTGATGACTACGATGAGACTACTGGCGTAGCTAACGTTATTAACGACAATGTTCGTCTCATTGGTACTACGGCTGGTCTGTATCAGGATAACGATACTTATGAATTCTATTACTACGATGGATATCTCGAAGGTGACCTTGGCCTAGTTGGTGGTTATGATGGTTCACCATTCTACCGCACAACCATAGAAGGCGGTAGCGAAGAAGTTACTGTCTACTTCTTCCCAAATGTTGAACATATGGAAGCTGATGGTAGAACTTACCAGCACGTTGAACTCAAGAGTTCTAACCGTGCCGTAAGTAAGACTTCTCATCACGGAGATATCTACTACTACAACCTTCAAGACAACATCAATACTTCTGCCATTACTGGCTACAAGATTTATGCTGTGAGGGACTTTGATGCGAGCTACCCTGTCACGATTGATGAGAATGACAAAATAGAGATAGACGAGAATGGCTTCGAGATTAACGCTGGTGATGACTGGGTTATTAACGGCAAACTAACCGTCACCGATCGCCAAGCAGGCACCGACGCTGACACTGGCGAAAGAACTGGCGGCTCCATCAACTTCTCTCATACTGCTGTAAATAACAACGAGATTATTGTTGATGGCGGAAAACTAGCGGGTGCTACCAGCAACGCTATGCTGAACAACAAAAATACTCTCACCCTGATGAACAACGCCATCCTCGAATCTAACACCGGCACAGTTCTCGTGATTGATACTGCAAACACTACTGTCGATATGGATGCGAATTCGTATATTGTTTCCAATTCAAGTTCACCAGCAATATCTAATAGCAAAACCCTCACAATAGACGGCGGCAATATCGTAAACGGCATTTACAATACCGGCACCCTCAATATTCAATCTGGCAATGTCACTGGAATAGGGACGTATGCTATTACGATCAACTCTGGTACAGTCAATATTGCAGGTGGCATAGTTAGTGCAAATACTACTGCCATTCGCGCAGACAGTTATAATAATACAACTATTAATATCTCTGGCGGAAAAGTATTATCTCCATCTACATCCATAAACTGCCAACAATATACTCAAACTTTAAACATAACAGGTGGCGAAATAGCAGTTTCCAGCAACAACAATAATGTCACTGCTGTCTACCAATGTGCTACTACTCTTAATGATGGAAAAATTACCGCAACCGTATCAGGAGACAAAACTCTATCAGCTAGCGGCGTATCATTAAGCTCCAATGGCAATATGACCATTAATGGCGGCGAATTAATAGTAACTAATAATAGCAACCCAGACGGCAACGGTACGGCCACTGGCGTCTATTCGTCAGCATGGAACGGCGGCTTCACGCAAACTGGCGGTTCAATCACAGTCACCAGCCAAACCAAAGGCGCAACTATCGGAATTAATAATATGGGAGCAGCTGTTTTCTCAAACGGAACCATGACAGTAGCAAATACATCATCAGGCGCAGCTTATGGCACCAAGGAAGCTACCAATGATTCACTCTATCATCCTGGTTTCACGGTATCTGGCGGTACAATTACCGTAACTAGCGCAAGTGGTACTGGTTATGGTCTAACGAACCAAAGCACTACATCTACTATCTATGGCGCTCTGTACAATAATACGGTTTCCGGCGGCACCGTCTATGGCAGCACTTACGGCATCGTCACAAACACCAATGTTACTATCGGTACGAATGACGATTCAGTCAGTACTACTTCCCCAGACATTACTGGCGGTAGCTATGGTGTTCAAAGCCCAAATATCTATTTCTATGATGGCATTATTCACGCTAATACAAATGCATTCCAGAACGAAGCCAATATTAAGGTAAAACCAGATGGCACAATCATTACTAAAGAATCAAGCGAAGATTACAACGAAAACTGCTGGCTCATTGAAGATGAGAATTATCTCTCCGTCAACAACGTGGAATATAATTCTCTTACCAAAGCCTACAATGCTGCCGCAAGTGGCGACACTATCTACGTTATCAAAGACGCAGTCAAAGATACGGCTCTCCCAGAAAATCCAAGTAGCAAAACAATCTACTTTGATCTAAACGGACATTCCCTAACCTACTCAAACAATATGGTTAATCGTGGCACTATGTATATTCTAGATGGAACTAATGCAAAGAACGGTTCCCTCAACTTTACTGCAGGCTCAGTCTACAATACCGGCACCCTCAATATTCAATCTGGCAATGTCACTGGAATAGGGACGTATGCTATTACGATCAACTCTGGTACAGTCAATATTGCAGGTGGCATAGTTAGTGCAAATACTACTGCCATTCGCGCAGACAGTTATAATAATACAACTATTAATATCTCTGGCGGAAAAGTATTATCTCCATCTACATCCATAAACTGCCAACAATATACTCAAACTTTAAACATAACAGGTGGCGAAATAGCAGTTTCCAGCAACAACAATAATGTCACTGCTGTCTACCAATGTGCTACTACTCTTAATGATGGAAAAATTACCGCAACCGTATCAGGAGACAAAACTCTATCAGCTAGCGGCGTATCATTAAGCTCCAATGGCAATATGACCATTAATGGCGGCGAATTAATAGTAACTAATAATAGCAACCCAGACGGCAACGGTACGGCCACTGGCGTCTATTCGTCAGCATGGAACGGCGGCTTCACGCAAACTGGCGGTTCAATCACAGTCACCAGCCAAACCAAAGGCGCAACTATCGGAATTAATAATATGGGAGCAGCTGTTTTCTCAAACGGAACCATGACAGTAGCAAATACATCATCAGGCGCAGCTTATGGCACCAAGGAAGCTACCAATGATTCACTCTATCATCCTGGTTTCACGGTATCTGGCGGTACAATTACCGTAACTAGCGCAAGTGGTACTGGTTATGGTCTAACGAACCAAAGCACTACATCTACTATCTATGGCGCTCTGTACAATAATACGGTTTCCGGCGGCACCGTCTATGGCAGCACTTACGGCATCGTCACAAACACCAATGTTACTATCGGTACGAATGACGATTCAGTCAGTACTACTTCCCCAGACATTACTGGCGGTAGCTATGGTGTTCAAAGCCCAAATATCTATTTCTATGATGGCATTATTCACGCTAATACAAATGCATTCCAGAACGAAGCCAATATTAAGGTAAAACCAGATGGCACAATCATTACTAAAGAATCAAGCGAAGATTACAACGAAAAC
>CAMZEB010000014.1 GCA_947305705.1 uncultured Candidatus Saccharibacteria bacterium | reverse complement strand
CCCTACTGCTGCCTCCCGTAGGAGTCTGGGCCGTGTCTCAGTCCCAGTCTGGATGGTCATCCTCTCAAACCATCTAACGATCGTTGACTTGGTGAGCCGTTACCTCACCAACTATCTAATCGTACGCAGGCCATTCCCAAACCGCCCGAAAGCTTTAATCCGAAGATCACATGCGGTATTAGCTAATCTTTCGACTAGTTATCCCTCAGTTTGGGGTACGTTCCCACGCGTTACTCAGCCGTCCGCCGCTCGTCAGCAACTAGCAAGCTAGTCCTGTTACCGCTCGACTTGCATGTATTAGGCATGCCGCCAGCATTCATCCTGAGCCAGGATCAAACTCTCCATAAAAATTTTGAATTTGAAAAAACTCTATAAAAATAAAAGACTGACGATGATAATTAATTGCACACTAAATTGTTAAAATACGTTGTTTTAAAAAGCTCAGCTAAGAAGTACCTCCATTAAACGGTATACCTCGCAGTTGAACTATCTCTAATCTTATACCATACAGAAACCTAAGTCAAGCACTTTTTTTGAGATTTTTTGACTTTTTTGCATTTTCTAAAAAAATCCGCCCTTTTCGGCGGATTTAATCTGTTTCTGTAATTATTACAACGTTATTTAAAAGCAAAGCGACATTAAGAACCCGATACAAATTCCAAGAATTCCTCCGACAATCGCCTGCGGAACCGTATGCCCCTCGACAACTTTCACCTTTTTCTTCTTGTAGTTGCGATCCATAATCATTACATTAAGTAGCTTTCCCTGCTCTCCGACCGCATAGCGCACATTCACCGCGTCATAGACCACAATAATCGCCATACAGAGCGACAATACACTAATCGGCGCGAATATGCCGAACTGACACATGAAAAACACTGTCAAGCCCGTAAAACTCGCCGTATGGCCACTAGGCATTCCTCCGCTCCTAACGAAACAATCTACGACCTCTCGTGGGCTCATACGCCCATTTTTTATCAAATCCCCAATTAGTTTTCCGGCCTGCGCTACAAACCATCCGATAACGAATGCTAGCAACCCACCGAGTCCCGATAAATCATTCATACCTCTATTTTAGCACACATCAAAAATCCCCCGTTAGCAGGGGGATTTTCGTGAAGAATTATCTTATTTCTTCTTTGCCGGCTTTTCTGAAGCCTCTGCTTCTTCGGCGTCTTCTTCCTCTTTCGGTAAGATACCAATCGAAGCAACCGCGTCGCCCTCATTGAGGCGCATTACGCGAACACCTTGCGTTGCACGACCTAAGGTTGGGATATCCTTAACCGCCACGCGAATCGCCTGACCGCCAGTCGACATCATAATAACCTCTTCCGCCTCCGGATCGAGCGTATGAACCGCCGCGATTGGACCAGTCTTAGAGGTAATAGCCGCAACTTTGACACCTACGCCGCCACGCTTATGTGGTGGGAAGTTCGTCGCTGCCGTCATCTTGCCATAACCCTTAGTCGAGATAACAATCAACTTTTGGTTCTCTGGGTCAGATACAACATCCATACCGACAACTGTATCGTTTGGACGGAGACGCACGCCACGCACGCCACGCGCCGAACGGCCCATCGGACGCACCTCTTTCTCATTGAAGCGTACCGCCTGACCAGCAGAGGTCGAGATAATAATCTCGTTCTCGCCAGTCGTAGCACGCACCCAACGAAGCTCATCACCGTCATCGAGTTTAATCGTAATCAAACCGTTCGTGCGAATATTAGCATAATCTTTGAGTGCAGTCTTCTTAATCGTACCCTTTGTAGTCGCCATAAAGAGGAAGCCCTCGTCACCAGCGTCAGTTCCCTGTTTGATGACAGAGGTAATCTTTTCCTCTGGGTGGAGACTGAGCAAGTTGACCGAAGCTGTACCCTTAGCGACTAGCGATGATTGCGGAATTTCGTAAGCCTTGATACGGAAAATACGACCTTGATTCGTGAAGAATAATAGATAATCGTGGGAGTTCGCCAAGATAATCGTATCGATCACGTCTTCTTCCTTAGTGGTCATACCGCGGCGCCCCTTGCCACCTCTGTTCTGCTTCTTGAAATCATTCTGGAGCACACGCTTGACGTAACCCTGTGCAGTCAAGAGAACGACGCTTTCCTCATCTGGAATCAAATCTTCCTCAGCAAACTTACCGAGCTCGTGATTAATAATCTTACTACGGCGAGGATCACCATACTTCTCTTTCATCGCAAGGAGCTCTTCCTTGATAACATCGAGAATTGCCTGCTCAGATGCCAAGATAGCTTCGAGTTTCGCAATAAGCTCGTGGAGTTCTTTGAGCTCGTTCTCAATCTTGTCGCGCTCTAGTCCTTGGAGACGGCGAAGCTGCATTGCAAGAATCGCGGCCGCCTGAATCTCGGATAGACCGAAGCGGTCCATAAGGCGCTTATCAGCATCATCATAAGATTCACGAATCGTCTTAATTACCTCATCGATGTGATCGAGCGCAATTTTCAAACCTTCCAAGATATGCGCACGCTCTTTTGCCTTCATAAGGTCAAATTCTGTACGACGGCGAACAACTTTTTGACGGTGCTTGATAAACTCCGCAAGAATCTCCTTGAGGCCCATCACCTTTGGCTGGATACCATCGATAAGTGCCAAAACGTTATAATGGAAGCTCGTCTGAAGACCAGTGAGTTTATAGAGCTGGTTAAGAATCTTCTTCGGGAAGGCATCCTTCTTGAGCTCAACGACAACACGAACTTTACCGCGCGCAGACTCATCGCGCGCATCTGCAATATGATCGAGTTTCTTCGCAATTACGAGCTCACGTACCTTCTCGACGAAGGCTTCCTTGCTCATACCATAAGGCACCTCTGTAATCACAATCGCAAAGCGACCATTCTTCTTCTCTTCGATATTTGCAACAGCGCGAATCGTCACAGAACCACGACCGGTCTCATAAGCCTGCTTCATTGGTGCACCACCATATACCTCGGCACCAGTTGGGAAATCTGGACCCTTCACGTGCTTCATAAGCTCTTCGAGCGTGATATCTGGATTGTCAATCTGCGCAATTGTCGCATCCACAACCTCACCAAGGTTATGTGGCGGAATATTCGTTGCCATACCGACTGCGATACCCATCTGACCATTCAAGAGAATGTTCGGAAGTGCCGCTGGAAGCACTACTGGCTCCTGCTCGGTACCATCGAAGTTATCGCGGAAATCAACAGTGTTTTTCTCGATATCGGTAAGGAGTTCTGCGCCAACCTTGTCCATACGAGCCTCGGTATAACGCGAAGCAGCTGCTTCATCGCCATCCATCGAACCGAAGTTACCCTGACCTTCAACGAGCGTATAACGCATCTTCCAAGGCTGAGCAAGGTTAACCATCGAGTCGTAAATCGACGAATCACCGTGTGGGTGATATTTACCCATCACTTCACCGACGATACGTGCCGACTTCACTGTTGCGTGCGGAGCCTTCCAGCCGTTCTTATTCATTGCATAAAGAATACGGCGGTTAACCGGCTTCAAACCATCACGCACATCTGGAAGCGCACGATCAATGAGAACCGACATCGAATAGCGAAGGAAGCTGTCTTCCATCACGTTCTCAACTGTTAGCTCCTCTACGCCATCTTCAGCGCGGTGCGCCTGAAGACTACCGACCTTTACAATTTCTTCCTCTTCGGGAACTGTTGTGCCTAACGTCTCGTCCACACCTTTATCATCGGCACTATCTGGGACATTGCCAACTTTGCTCTCGTCGCGGTCGTCTTCTGGATTTTCAATTGTCTTTTTCTTATCTACCATAATTCATTCCCTCCTTAGAAGTCCAAATCATCCAAGTCGACTGTTGCCGCTCTCGATTGAATAAAGTTTTTACGGAGTTCTGCTTCGTCGCCCATCAGCTTAGTAAAGATTGCGTCCGCCTTCTCGGCATCCTCAATGTTTACTCTAATAAGCGTACGGTTTGCTGGGTTCATCGTGGTCTCCCAGAGCTGGGCTGCATCCATCTCACCTAGACCTTTAAAGCGCTGCTGTGCGGTATAACCTGCCTGCTTGAAGCGTTCATCATCTGGATTTATCTTTGTACCAGCCGCTTTGCGCTCTTCAATTCTCTTTGCGAGCGTCTGCTCGAGTGCTTCCTCGTTATAGATATACTCAATCTTACGAGTATTGCCGGTTCCCTTGATAAGCCCGAATAGCGGCGGCTTTGCCAAATATACGTGACCAGCCTTCACTACCTCTGGCATATAGCGGAAGAAGAAAGTTAAAAGTAGAGTTGAAATGTGTGCACCATCAACATCCGCATCTGTCATAAACACAATCTTGTAATAGCGCAAACCATTAATGTCGAAAGTATCGCCAATCCCGACACCGAGCGCCTTGATAAGCGAAACAATCTCTGCGTTCGCAAACATCTTATCTAGACGAGCACGTTCGGTGTTGAGCACCTTACCACGAAGTGGCAAGATTGCCTGAATCTTCGAATCGCGACCTTCCTTTGCAGAACCCGCAGCAGAGTTACCCTCTACGATAAAGAGTTCGCATTCAGTACGGTCTCTAGATGAACAGTCAGCAAGTTTCGAAGGCAAATTCAAACCTTCAAATGCACCCTTGCGGATGACGTTGTCGCGTGCGGCGCGGGCTGCTTTGCGTGCGCGAGCGGCAAGCGTTGCTTTCTGAACAATTTTCTTCGCAATATCTGGATGTTCCTCAAGATAATAGGCGAAATATTCGCTCGTAACTTTATCGACATAACCACGTACTTCTGGGTTGCCGAGCTTATTCTTAGTCTGACCTTCAAACTGTGGATCTGGCAACTTCACCAAAATTACAGCGGTCAAACCTTCCTTGATATCATCACCGGTAAGGTTATCCTCTTTCTCTTTTAGGAGGCCATTTTTGCGAGCGTAATCATTAATCACGCGGTTAAGCGCCGTGCGGAAACCAACTACGTGTGTACCACCATCAGGGGTAAGAACGTTATTTGCAAATGGTCGCATCGTCTCGGTGAATGAATCGTTATACTGAACCGCAACTTCGACTGCGCTATCTTCGATATCTTTCTCAACATAGAAGATATCGTCAGAAACAACTTCCTTGCCTTCATTCAAGCGGCGAACATAGCTCTTGATACCACCTTCAAAATAGAAGGAATCGCTCTTGCCTGTGCGCTCATCGTGAACAGAGGTCAAAATCCCCTTCGTCAGATAGGCCTGATGGCGAAGATAATTTACAACCCAATCGTAGTCAAAGGTTACTGTCTCTTTAAAAATCGTCTCATCAGGATAGAAAGTAATGCTCGTACCCTGTTTCGTCGTAGAACCAGTCACCTCGATTGGTTTGACGGTCTTGCCAGTATCAAATTCGATATGGTTAATCTTGCCATCGCGATATACCTCGGCAATCATATGCTTCGAAAGCGCATTCACGACCGAAGAACCGACGCCATGAAGACCAGAAGAAACCTTGTAACCGCCTCCGCCGAACTTACCGCCAGCGTGGAGCACTGTCAAAACAGTTTCCAAAGTGGATAATTTTGTTTTTGGGTGGATATCTACAGGGATACCACGGCCATCATCATCTACGCGACAACCACCGTCGTTTAGGAGCGTCACACTAACGTGCGTAGCATAACCGGCGATTGCCTCATCGATAGAGTTATCTGCAATCTCCTTGATAAGATGATGTAGCCCATCAAAACCAGTAGAGCCGATATACATACCAGGGCGCTTACGCACTGGCTCGAGTCCTTCCAAAACCTGAATTTCGGACGCATTATACTCTTCGTCGGCACCACCAGACTTTTTAGCTGCAGCCATTTATACTTACCTCTACTTTTTATATAACAAGTACTATTCTAGCACGTTTCACCCCAAAAAATCAAGTCTAAGGCCTCTAAAATCGCTTCTAAGGCCCTTCTACGTGCGAAACCATAATCACACCCATCTTTATAAACAAAAAGTCCCCACGAGGAAAATGTGTCTCCTCGCGGGGACGAAGCGCTATCTCCACCTCAATACAACTTCGTCTGCTGAATCATTTTGCGTCGTTTTTACCTGCGGCGCCGGTGCTTGAGCGGTCGGCTCCGTTGCCGCTGGTGCTACCGCCTTGCGCTCGTGATGGATTTTTACCCCATTAGACAAATCGCCATTATTGACAACTTGTTTTACTTCTTCTGGTGCAGATTGCTTCGCATTCTTTACTGCCGTAGAAATCCACTGCGATCCATCGCTCTCCGCTTCAAGCACTTTCTCTGAACCAGCGTCTTTTATAGGAGCTGGAGCTGGAGCCGCATTTTGAGTAGCCTTTGGCGCCGGAGTAGCTTGTTTTGTAGCAATCGCCTCTTTTGCTTCCTCCTTCGCCTGTTGCTCAAGATTCGCTTTCTTTTCTAGCCAAGAATCCAAGAAATTCTTCTTTGGCGACATTTTCGCCGTATCAGCCGCCTCTCCAGCGCTTGACGCTTTCGGCTTCGGCTCATCTGTTGCAGCCAAGCGCGCATCAATCTCTGCTTCCACCTCTGCACGCGGACGACCGTATTTCGATAGCGCATAGGCCTTCATTCGCTCCATCAGCTCATCAGATGACTCGCCCATCGGCGGCAAAAGATTAATCGTAAACGGCGCCGTCGGCATATCAAACATCATCACCGTCGCTATCGCTGTAAAGTTCGACTGTTTATGCAAATCTTCCGCCGTAAACACTGGCGAGAACGCCTTTTCCATCAATTCCGCATCGGTCACACCAAGACGACCAGACATAATCGTACCTACGTTTCCAAGCAAGGCCTCGCGAATCTTCTCTGTTAGCTGCGTCATAAACTGGTTTGCAAGCACCAAGTTCAGGCGATATTTGCGCGCCTCAGATAAGATCGATTCAAAGCTCTCTGTTGCAAAGTTCTGGAACTCATCTACGAAGAGACAGAAATCTCTGCGCTCGTCCTCTGGGATATCTTGGCGACTCATTGCTGCCGCCTGGAACTTCATCACAAAAATCATACCGAGAAGCTTCGCATTCAATTCGCCCGTCTTGCCCTTCGACAGATTAACAAGCAAGATTTTCCCCTCATCCATAATCTGGCGGATATTGAAGCCTGACTTCGTCTGACCAAGGATGTTGCGCATCATCTTATTCGAGAGGAATGGCCCCCACTTCGAGACGAACCAGCTCGTCACCTCACCCGCATCACTCGACTTCTGCGAAGCTGGAAATTCCTTCGTCCAATAATCATAGACAGTCTTATCTGTTACATACTTCAGCTTTGACTTCACAAATTCTGGGTCAATAAAACAGCGCGGAATATCTATAAACGTGCCGCCCGCCGGGTCGCTCATCAAGAGTAGCGCCGCATTACGGAACATATGCTGTGCACGTGGGCCAAAGATGCCCTGATTCCCTGGGTCATACAGCGAAGTGAGCATATTAATACCCTCTTGCACAATAAAATCCTTCTGATCCTCAGTCTGAAACTCGAACATATTCATACCGACCGGATTGTCCATATTGCCCGGCTCGAACACGATAACGTCATCCATACGCTCCTGTGGAATCTTCGAGAGAAGCAGCTCAACCGCATCACCATGAGGATCAATAAAGGCAAATCCACGACCATCGCACATATCTTGGTAAGCGATATTTGTAAGCAAAATAGACTTACCCATACCAGTAGAACCAATCACATAAGTATGGCGACGGCGATCCTTGTCGCGCAAGCGGATAATCTTCTCCTCGCCGCGGAACTTATTAACACCGAGAATCACACCATCTTCAGCGAGCTTCGCCGGACCATCAACCTGTTTCGTCGCCTGGCGCTCAACCTGACTCGTCGGAATTGCATTCTGGCTTGGCAGGTGGAATAAGCTTGCAAGCTCCACGCTGTTTAGAATCATATCCGTATTCTCTTGCGGGAACCAACGCAATGCATAGTCGCGCACCAGCTCACTAGTCTTACTGCGAAAATCATACTTAAATCCGTTATATTGTGGCAAATCAAACTGCGAGAACACCGATACTACGCTAGATAATATCGCCTCGGAACGCGCCTTCGACGAAGAGCTAGCAACCACACGAATCATTGTCTCGAAGCCAGGATATTTCGTCTTGCCCTCAATCCTCTGGATTTCCTCTTGCTGGAGATTCGTTAGCGTGCGCTCCGAATCCTTCCATTTTTCGTGTTCCTCAGGTGGTTTCCAGAGTGCCTCCGCCACATCCGTAACAAAATTGCCCGCATTGTAGGCCACTCTGCCTAGCAAATTCCCCGCCTTTTTCGTCTTTTTGCCGTCTTTTATATTTTGTACTCGGTCGAGTGCATTTTTTACCCAACCACCATCCGTCGGGCGGAACATTATTTGAACCGCTACACCGTCGCCCTTCTTCGCTGTCGACAAAGCGTTGATAAGCCCCAAGCTTGCATCGCGCTTTGTATCTTCATAGGTAGCAATCGGATACCAATAATCTTCCTTCAAGCAAAACTCGCCACCCGCAACTCCGTCGATTTTCCCCTCTTCATTGAAGAAGTTCGGATCTTTTACCTCTTCCAGACGCGCCGACGGATAGGCTGCTGTTATCGCCTGCTTCACTGTCTCTGTCAAAACCGCTGGCACCGTAGCGTAATATTTAATAAAGCCATCGTGCGCCACTATCTCGAAACTAATATGCTTCTGCCCATATATTCGCGTCTTTAATCCCTTCGTTAACGTCGACGAGATAATACTATACATCACCTGCGCCTCAGAAATCTGCTCACCAATCACGTCGCGCTCATCGCGACCGCCAACCTGAACGTCATCTGTTGATGGCGGCAAATGAATCAGCATCGGCACCATCTTGAGTGCGCGAGCATAATTCTTCTTGTCACGCTTAATGCTAGTAAAAATCTTCCACGAAATGGCAAGCATCACGATGATAACTAGCGCTATAATACCGAGTCTAACTAGCGGATTGTCCATCACCACCTCTTCCGTTTAAGCCGTCACCAAGATTACGCGCGTAAGCTTTCCTCAATAAATCCCAGCGAGCCACATCTAAATCGTCAACCAATCTATGCGGATCATTTTTGTCGCTCTCTATAATCTTCACCACCCCCGCCGCGTAACTCTTCGGTAAACTTTCCGCATCGCGCGGAATGTTAATCTGTTTCAACGCCGTTAGCGCTGGCGTCTCTACCTCTGCCGTAGCGGCATCTTTCTTGTCGCCATTCATATCTGGCGGCATTCCAATCGGCATCTCTACAGAACGCCCCTCGACCTCCTCAGACACATTTTCGCCCTCATCTGGACGCTCCATCTGTGGTTTCAAATCTTCGCGCTCTTCCAAAAATTCATCAAAATCAGGCGCTTTTTCTGCAAGCATAGAATCATCAGGAGTAGAATATTCCCCTGTTGTACCGCCCTTATTATCCATAAGCTTTATTATATCACATTACGTGAAGTCATAAAGCAAAGTAAAATCTCCAAAATAATCGTAAGCAATACTTCAATAATCGAAACACCGCCAAACGACCCAACTAGCATAATAATTACAGGGGCGAGGGCGATTACGAGCCCATAACGTAGACTCTTCTTCTCAAGGTTAGCCGACTGATTTGCTTTGTTGAGCTTCCCCCTCAACATAAAAAATAGCCTGCAGCCAAAAGCCGCAAGCCCTAAAAAGAACAAGTATGCTGTTGTAAAAAATACTAAAACACCTACCGGCCCTACTACGCTCGGTGATGTCAAGGTCATCATCATTAGGAGAACAACTGCAGCGAAAGCACTCACGACCAACAGAAATTTATTCATAAGCGAATTATAACACAAAACTGCGCCTCGTCCTGCCCTTATGTCTAAATCATTACTAGTCTTGAGTATTTCTCTACTCTCCCCACAAGATGATCCTTAAAGCTAAAGGCAGAGAGGATTATCTGGCAAATATATACATTACTTAAAGCCACAATCTTTGTGTCTGCCTGTTAGCTAATTGACCGCCTCTCGTATAGAGAGGCATCGTCCTTGTAAAGTCTGTTGTAATACTCTGTTATTTGGGTATCAATGTGCTAGTACTACTTTTGATCTTTACGCGCTCTACGCTCCTTAACTCTCGTTAAGCTTTGGCGGAGCTTAGCTTACTCCTAGGTGTAATTTATGGCTAGAAATAAGCTATTACTACGCCAAATTCACTTTTCCCTATGGCATTTTGCCTGCACTCCATTTTTATTTTTATTTTGCTTGTTTTTGTTTCTATTCAAGCATAGCTTCACTATAGCAAACCATAAGCAAAATGTCAATGATATCTGCATACAATTTTTATAGTATTTTTTACAACACTATTGCGCAAAACAGAGGTAATACAGTACATAACAATCGTTGTCGTATTTACAACATATATACATTTGGTGCTCAAACTGCCCGTTTCAGCCACCATAATTGCATTACTCAAGCCGTCAAAAATCCTATTCAGATTTCATTTTTGTTGTTTTTATTAATTGTTCGTTTTTAATATTTTTAACCACCCAATTTTTGTATAATTTTTTGTCATTTTCCACAAAAAAATAATGTAAAAAATACAACACATTTTTTATTGACACTAGCGTTTTGAGGCATTATTATAGAGGTAGCTTTTGAGTAAAATTCTTGCACAAAAGCCAAAAACAAAAATCGATTCCAAAATAACTCCACACTCCACACACAAAAAGGATCGGTTTTACTCGCAGTTACCGATCCTTTTTCTTGTCTCTCATTTTTATGGAATGTGGAGTTTGTACATAAAAAACGACCACTCGTTCTCTCTAGAGTACGGGTGGTCTTTTCTATCTAATAATCCTGGTGGAGCTGCCGGATACTGCCTCCGGGTCCGATAAATCTCCAGATATGCATTCTACGAGCATAGTTAATTCTTTTATCTCGGCTTACCTCTGAGACTGGAATCAACAAAACCTCAAAGCGCCAATGACTAAATTTTCGTGCCGACCCCTGTCGGGAGGCCGACCTTAATACCAAGTGTATAATACCGAAATCACGCTATGGTATCTCGAGTGACCCGATAAGACCTATAAAATCAAGATCTTAGGCGTAAGCTGGCATATAAGCCACGTGCTTACTAGCAGTTTTGTCTGCATTTACTACTGTACTTACGGTACAACTCGACTCGCCTGCATATTGTTAATAAACCGTCTAAACTTTGTCAGCCCCAAGTTAGATTAACAGAGATTTTATCATACTTACGCTTCTCCTTCAAGCCAAGCCCCCTTATACTCCAATAATGACAATTTCAAAAACATATTCAGCTATCCCATCTGGCCTCGCCGCCAACCTCGTATCCGTCGAATGCGACAGCGCGAACGGGCTCCCAAGCCTCAATATCATCGGTATGGCCAACAAAACAGTAGAAGAAAGTCGTGAGCGCATCCGTTCCGCTATCCGTAATTCCGGTTTCTCTATCCCAACAGAGGCAAAAATCACCATCAATCTCGCCCCCGCCGAACTCCCGAAATCCGGTAGCCACCTCGACCTCGCCATTGCGGCCGCCATATTGGCGCATTTTGGGCAGCTTCCGGCCCAGGAAGTAGCAAATACCATCTTTGCTGGCGAACTCGCCTTAGACGGCAAAATACGCCCCATAAAAGGCATTTTAAACATCGCCAAATGCGCCAAGCGTCGCCGCATCCGCCAGATCTTCATACCTTACCAAAACGCCGCCCAGGCCGCCCTAGTTTGTAGCAAATCTACCCCTATTTTCCCAATCCGCAATCTCATCGAACTCTGGGAACATCTTACGGCCGTTCGCCCCATCAAACCGCTCCACAAAACTGTTGTAAAAAATACAGATACAGTAGTAGAATCACCAATTTTGGACGATATCATCGGCCTTGCTACCGCCAAACGTGCCCTCGTTGTTGCCATCGCCGGCCACCACAATATCATCCTTGCTGGCCCGCCAGGCGCCGGCAAAAGTATGCTCGCCAGCACTGCGCCTAGCCTCTTACCACCGCTTTCGCAAACAGAAATCACCGAACTAACCAAAATCCAATCTCTCATCTCTGCTAGCACTGCACCGCAAACCAACCGTCCCTTCCGCGCGCCCCATCATAGCGCCTCCCGCCCCTCGATTATCGGCGGCGCCGACGGACTCCCAGGCGAAATCACCCTGTCACATCTCGGCGTCCTATTTCTCGACGAACTCCCAGAATACAATCGCGACGTCCTAGAGTCGCTACGCCAACCCCTAGAAAACAAGGCTATAACCCTCAACCACGCTCACCAAAAAATCAAATACCCCGCCAACTTTATGCTCATCGCCACAATGAATCCTTGCCCTTGCGGCAACAAATATCTCCCAGATAAAATCTGCACCTGCACCCCAAATATCATCGCAAACTACCGCCGGAAACTATCTGGCCCACTGCTCGATCGCATCGACCTTCATATTCAAGTTCCTCGCACCGACACCTCTATTTTATTAAAAAATACAACATCTGGCACTCGTGAGCACCAGACTGCCAAAAAACTTATTCAATCCGCCCTGAACACACAAATTAACAGATGTGGTAAATATAATTCCGACCTTAGCTCCGCCGAAACCATTGAGTACTGTACCCTCACTGACGAGGCAAAAGAATACTACAACACCACCGCCAAAAGATATAAACTCTCGGCCCGCTCCTACTTCAAAATCCTCAAAGTCGCCCGCACCATCGCCGACCTCGACCAGTCCGAAACCGTCACGCAAACTCACCTCGCCGAAGCCTTCCAATACCGCCAGGAAATATAGAGGTAAAAATGCTTGCATCGCAATTACTTTTTTGTTATAATCTATCCCATAACAAGTCTAATTTTTGAGGAGCAAAACTATCAGTAACCCTACATCTCGTACCCGTATCAATGGTGAAATCCGCCATCCAGAGGTACGCGTTATTAGTGCTGATGGTGCGCAGTTAGGCATTATGTCTAGCCGCGATGCGCAGCTCATGGCTCGCGACGCAGGTTTGGATTTAGTGGAGATTTCCCCTAACGCCAACCCACCAGTAGTCAAGATCATCGATTGGGGCAAATATCAGTACCAAAAGATGAAGGAACAGGCTCGCGCCAAAAAGAACGCCAAGAGCAGCGAGCTCAAACAGATTAGGCTTGGTTTGAAAATTGGGGAGAATGACCTCAATATTAAAGTCCGCAAAACTCTCGAGCTTCTCGAGGACGGCGATCGCGTAAAGATTATGATTGTCTTCCGTGGCCGCGAAATGGCCCACAAAGAGATTGGCACTGATCTTATGAATCGCATCATCGAAAAGCTTGGCGGCGAAGTCGTCGTCGACGGCAAAGCCCAGATGAGCGGCCGCAATCTTACCTTTATGGTCCGCCATAAATAAGATTGCAAATTCGACGCCCACCGGTTCCCTACACCCCAAAGCGTCAAGAATATAAACTAAAGTAGGAAAAGGTATAAAATGCCAAAACTCAAAACCCATAAGGGTACCGCTAAGCGTGTTCGCATTACCAAGACTGGTAAAATCATGCGCGAACGTGCATTCGGTAACCATATCTTGGCTAAGAAGTCCAAGGCGCGCAAGCGCAACATGAAGACCCCTGGCACCGTCAAGGGCAAAATCGCTAAAAACGTTAAAACTGCATTGGGAGCTTAATCATGAGAGTTAAACGTGGAGTTGCTGCTCGCGCAAAGCACAAAAAGATTCTCGCTGCAGCCAAAGGTATGCAGCATTACCGCACTCGTAGCTTCCGCCTCGCGAAGCAGGGTGTCATCAAATCATTGCGCTATTCTTACCGTGACCGCCGTAATCGCAAACGCGATCTACGCGCTCTCTGGATCACTCGCATCAACAACGCTGCCCGTGAAAACGGCATCAGCTACAGCAAGTTGATCAACGGCATGAAGAACAAAGGCATCGAGCTTGACCGCAAAGTTCTCGCCGAACTCGCCGTCAGCGATCCAAAAGCCTTCACCGCTATCTGCGAAAGTGTAAAATAATCTATCGCAAGAAAAATACCCTCGGCAAACCGGGGGTATTTTTATTACCTAGTCAATCTTAATCGTTGTTGAAAAAAATTATAAATCAGGAAATAATTTATGGATATCCTTTTCCAAAGGGAGACGTAGTTCACTTCCGGCCAAGGAAAAAGACGAATCCTCATCTCTTTTTCTCCGACTAGATCTACTTAGAATCTTTTCCAACTCTTCATTTGCATTTTTGTCAAAAGCCATAGCTAGTCGCTTTTTTCTCTCAAAATCAATATCTCTAATAGCAATAGCTAAAGCTTCATCAGAGTATGAAGCGGCCTTTCCTAATACATCGCCAGCCTCCATTGCTTCCTTTACAATCCTGCGAATTTCTCTTATATCGTCCTCTGTTAAACAGCTGATCATAACCAATATTTCCAGAGGAAGATTCGAACCTAACAAGCCATCTTTAAACTGACTCATGCAAAATCACTCTCCTTTTCTAGGTATTTTAATGTTCTACACCTCAAACGGCAGTTATAATTACTATTATATCACAGATAGCTATTTTTGTCAATCACGCTACCCTGTTAGCGAATCCAGCTAGCACCAAAAAAGACCGCACCATTTAGGTCGCGGTCTCTTTTCGTTGCGTTTCGGATATCTCACTTCGTGCTAGGAGTCCATTTTCCGTTCTTCACCCTTAGGCCAGCCGCTCTGAGAAGATCATTCCAATAATAAAACCTTGCATGGACGTCACTCAGCGTCATTGTACCTGGAGCTCGGCAGAATTCTTCTTTAGTAGGCGTATGACCTAACGCTTTAGCCACCTCCTGAACCTGAATAATTGGCAGTCTATCAATATCTAACATTTCCAAACCGGCAGCCCCAAGGAAAGCGTCCCAAGAACCGAACGTATAATATACATCTTTCATAGTAGATGTAACGTACTTGCTGTTTCTAAACTCTTCCGCTGTCGGCGTGCGCCCATGCACATTAGCGAGCTCTAGAATTTGAGCTACGAGCACTTCCTCAGAATTCACTTCTAACTCAGCGTCGCTAAGAAAATCATTCCATTTTTGATACCAACAATACACAACAGAAATATCCGCCGTATCCGGAGAATCGCGAAATTCTTTTTTTGTCGGCGTACGCTCAAGTTTTTCGGCAAGAGCCTTAACTTGAGCACGAAGCAAATCAGCAGATGGTACTTCCAGATCCGCTATCGCAAGAAAAGCACCCCAGCACCCAACATTGAGCTCCAATAAACACCGCCTAGACGGATCCCACCACGGATAACTATCTGGTAGCCATGGTCGATTCTCGCGGCAATTAATTATTTGGTTATACTCATACGCCGTCGGTGCATGGCCAAGTAGGTTAGCAATATCTCGTACTTCGAAAATCAGCTCGACTCTTCTCTTATGTTCTTTACAAACAATCATAGCCTGTCCTCACTTTCCCAAAAACACAACGATTTTTAAATAACTAGCGACACCTCCTTTATCTGCCGCTTGAAATACATATATTATATAAAAAATTACGTAAAAGTCAAGCATTAACACTTTACAATGTCCTTTGGCGCACTATACAATAAATTTATGTTGCAGGTCAAAAATCTATCATTTCAGGTAAAATCCGAACGCAAAACGCGTAAAATCCTAGATGGTTTGAACATATCTGTTAAACCAGGTGAACTAATTATTATTACAGGACCAAATGGTAGTGGCAAATCCACGCTAGCAAAGCTTATCGCTGGCATCGAAAAGCCTACCACAGGCCAAATCACCCTAAATGGTACAGATATAACAGATCAGACCATCACCGAGCGCGCCAAACTTGGCATCGCCTATGCCTTTCAGCAGCCAGTCCATTTCAAAGGCATCACCGTAAAGGATCTTCTCCAAATCGCCGCAACTGGCCAAGAAACCTTTCTAGAGGACGAAACCGGCACTGACTACGGCAATATCCTAAAGACAATCGGCCTCGACCCAGAGATATATCTCTCGCGCGAAATAAATAATTCCCTATCTGGCGGCGAACTTAAGCGTATCGAAATTGCCTCTATTCTCGCCCGTAAAGCCTCTCTAACGGTTTTTGACGAGCCAGAGGCAGGAATAGACATCTGGAGCTTTGACAAGCTCGTAGGCGTCTTTAAGCGCCTCAGAAAGCAAAATCCAGAGGCTAGCTATATCATCATCTCCCACCAAAAGCGCCTCATCGAGATCGCAGACCGCATTATTGTCCTAAAGGATGGTCAGATTGCCACCGAGGGCCCTGCCGCAAAAATCATCCCGAAACTGGAGGAACTCCTATGAAAACCTTAGATGAAATCGAAAAACAGCTCTTTGAGACTGTCGCCGACATATCTGAACCGCCAAAAGGCGCTTACAACTTCCGCCTCAACGGTAAATCTATCGGCCGCCAAAGCTCCAAAAACATCGATGTCCAGCCCCAAAAAGACGGCCTCATCATCAGAATCGCCCCGAGAACCAACGACGAAGTCGTCCACATCCCTGTCGTTATCAGTATGAGCGGCCACAAAGAAACCGTAATAAATGATTTTTATATCGGCGATAATGCTGACGTCACTATCGTTGCCGGCTGCGGTATCTATAACTGCGGCGCCGACGATTCTATTCATAACGGCGTCCATACCTTCCATATCGGCAAAAATGCCAAGGTTCGCTACGTCGAGAAACATTACGGCGCCGGCCCAGGCGCAGGCAAGATTCTTAATCCTGTATCTGTTTTTCATCTGGCAGAAAACGCCTATGCCGAAGTTGAGCTCGAGCAGATCCGCGGCGTTGATTCCACAGATCGCGTCACTAAAGCTGAACTCAAGAATAATGCCAAAATCCTCATCCGCGAAAAAATGCTTACCCAAGGTAAGCAATACGCCAAAAGCCACATTGAAACCATCCTCCAAGGCAAAAATACTACCGCCGACATTGTTTCCCGCTCTGTTGCAACTGACGATTCGCGCCAAGAATTCACTTTACACATCGAGGGCAACAACCTCTGTCGTGGCCATTCCGAATGTGACGCCATTCTCCAAGACCGTGGCTCCGTCATCGCTACGCCATCTCTCGACGCCAAGCACGTCGACGCTCAGCTTATCCACGAAGCCGCCATCGGCAAAATCGCCGGCGACCAACTCAACAAACTCATGTCTCTCGGCCTCACCCAGAATCAAGCCGAGTCGCAAATCATCAACGGGTTCCTAAAATAAGCTATAATAACCATATGTGGAAACGTATCAAAAAGCTCTTTGGTAGCTTCAATCTAACTTGGCCAAAAACTGTTATTTTTGCCGTAATTATGGGTATCTACACCGCGCTCGTCGCTATGCTTGTCCCAGACGGCAACTCCTTTCACGATATCGCCGTCACCTTCGAATGGTGGGTCCTCCCCGCTATCTTCATCATCGTAAACTGCAAGAAACCTCTTGAAGCCGCCGTCAAAACCTTCGTCTTTTTCCTCATCTCTCAGCCGCTCATCTATCTTATCCAAGTCCCATTTAGCTATATGGGGTGGGGACTCTTTGGGTACTATCCACACTGGTTCGCTATTACTCTCGCTACTTTCCCTGGCGCCTTCCTCGGCTGGTTCATCAAAAAAGATAAATGGTATTCCGCCGTCATTTTATCAGTTATGACCATCTTGCTTACCATTACCGGCATCGGCTATATTTATCAATTCTTCGAAACGCCACCAAACCACCTTATATCTATCATCTACTGTTTTGGCATTATCCCAGTTTTCATCCTAGCTATATTCAAAAAGAAATCTACCCGCCTCATCTGCACTGCAATTACACTTATTATCACCGTAACATTTGCAATTATTTCCTACCCTGGTACGCCTTACGAAACGTATCGTAATACCCTTATCGAAAGTAACAACATTACTCTCGTCGGCAAGCCATATATTAGCAGCTGGAGCTCCACGGGTGGCAAAGGTAACGTTTATATTATCGAAAATGACGGTAATTATACCTTTAAAATAACTGGCACTGGCACCAAGAAATACTATTTTGATCTATCCGACGACGAAAACGTATATCATTTCGAATATTACTTCGACAAAAATCAGAATACTGTCATCGTCAATCGCATCTAGCTTTTCTTGAACCGACCAAAGAAATCAATCTTGTTTTTGATACCAACAATATCATTGGCAACTGGAACTTTGTCGCGAATTTCGCTCATCGTTTTGCGCGCCACCCGTCCACGCACCGATTGCACCGCATAGCCCGCTTCTGCGACAGCCGCATCTTTAGCCGTATTCGCCGCCACTTCCCCCATATCTACCTCTTCTACCTGAACGTCGCCGACCGGCTTGACCTTCGACTGCTTCGTTGATACGAAATCTGTAAATAGCTTCATATACTCTGCATTTAGTGGACTCGCTGCAAATTTTGCCTCAAAATCCCCCGCATCGGCACAACTCGCACCCAATTCCTCGATTTTCGCAAACAGCTCATCAAGCTTCTTTTTCTCATCACTCGACAAGTCATAAGCGCCAAGAACGGCATTCTTACGCCCATCAATGCTTGCTTTGACCATTGTATCCATCTTACAGCTCCGCCAAATGTGGCTCCAAATATTCACGAAGATTTTCTTTTTCGCTATCCGTAAACTCGCCGCCCGCCATTTTACGCTGGCAAATCAAGAAATAGCCTACAGCATGCATAATATCATTATGGATTTTTGTCGAAGCTTCCTCGTCCTCGGTACCGTTTTCTAGTAATTTCTTTGCCTTGTCCGTCGCAATCCCAATATTGACCAAGAACTCGACAAATCTGCCGTTCGTCTCGTTGCTATCAGATTCAATTTCACTCTTTCTATCGTCTGACGCAACTGTCATATCAAAATATCGCCGCAACTCCTCTATCGGTGTCATAAAATACGCCTGATACATCATTTCCTCTGGAAACGCTTCCCAAATCCTCGACATAATACTGCGCTCGGCCTTGTATCTAAACATATTTTCCGTCCCCTCAAAGCCCATGCTTCCTATGACGTTTTTGAGCGTAATATAATGCGTCGTCCCCTCGATCAGCGCAATCAAACCACGCTCCATCGCAATCCTCTGTTCCAAATCATCATAGCTAAATGGCAACACGAATTCACCTCTAAAACCAGCACCCGCCCCTATGCTCGTCGCATGTAGACTCTCGTGAAAAATCGTCACGAATAGCTCTCCGCTTGTATGATGCTTATCTTGGTTAATATAGCCGATATTGTTTTTCTTATCATAAAAACCGTACTTCAAATCAACATCTTCGACGATTCTGCCAGATTCTGCAAGCGCCGCCTTGAACGTATCATCATCGACAATTTTCATATGTTCTAGAATACTATTGACTAATTCCGGCTTAACAGGAAACGTCGCCGTAAAATACTCCCGAATCACCTGCATCATGTATTCGATGTTTTCCGGCGTCAACGCCTTGATATCGAACAATTCAATGTTCCTCGCATAATCAGATTTGCCATTTAGCCCCAAGGCATTTTCGTCGCGATTCATAAAACCTCCATAAACTTCTTCTATTTTATCATAGACAACAAAAATGGAGCCGCCTTCGAGACTTGAACTCGAGACCCCTTCCTTACCATGGAAGTGCTCTACCACTGAGCTAAGGCGGCAACCTTCAAATATTCTAGCACAAAAACCCTTATACCGTCAATTCGTGCTATCATAAAAGCATGAACGATATTGCAAACAACCCCAAGAAACAAGCAGTCATTTATTTTTTCGCCGTCCTCATCATCTCGTTTATTCTATGGCCTCTTCTAGATATGTTTTGGTGCGCTGTCATCACCCACTCCGAATTTTCCTACAAACCTCAAGATTACATCATTGAGCCTTTCTTCTTCGCACTTCTTATGACTTTCGTCCTCTATCTACCTCTCGTCAGACGCGCCAAGAAAAAAGAATCCGAAAAAACTCTCGCCGATAAACCAAAATCCCAAAAAACCAAGAAAAAATAATAATCAGAACAAAAAAATCAGAACAAGTGCCTACTAATAAACAAAAGAAAATCCGCGACAAGTGCATAACTAATTAATAAACGGAACAAAAAATCAGGACAAGTGCCTGTTTTTTGTTCCATACTGGTTTCTTTCTCCAAACTTTTCTTTCCAAAGAAAAGTTTGAGAGGCGTTAGCCTGTAAGCTCGCCCTTGTAAGCCGGGTTCTGTGCTCTGCAAGCAGAGTTGTAGTCATCTATCTAGCTTCGCGATTGCTCACGAAGTCAAGCGGTGAGCGACCA
>CAMZEB010000013.1 GCA_947305705.1 uncultured Candidatus Saccharibacteria bacterium | reverse complement strand
AAGCTCCCAGTTGCCATCACGTGCAATACTGGTTAGATCTATATTAGAGCCGCAAGCGGTGGTTTCAGTGTAGATTTCATTAGAGCTATTGTAGGTACCGCCGTTAGGATTAATAGTGATGGTACATTGTTTGTCTTCTGGAAAACCATCATCCACGTCTGTCATTTGGAAAGTAACGTAAACGTGATAATCTGCTGATGCATATTCTGATGGGATGGATTCGCCAGTTTTGCCGTCTGCGCTATATATGACATCGCCGGCTAGATTGGCATCACAGTTCATGGTGACAGATTTAAGAAGAGAGGTAGTGGTTTCGTTTTCTCTAAGTGGAGTTTTGTAGTAATACCAGCCATCGGAGCGGAGCTCCCAATCGTTCTCATTCTGGTAATTGATGATGGCATAGTTATGAGTGCCAGTTTCGTCGGTCCAAGTAAGGCTCAGATCAGAAGTGTAGTGATCATCTGGGTCAGTTGTAGTATTTGCAGTGCGCCAATACTCATTGATACGCATACGAACATAACGTGGTGTACTGTTCTTATTAGTGGCAGTGGCAGTTTTATCTACTTCTTGGCATGGCTGCCAATCTGAAGGTGGGGTGAAATCTTCGGTGAAGTCTGCTTCATCGGAAGCGACGTGAAAGAGATTCGTGAATGGAACTGAATCGGAGAGAAAAGCAATCGTGCTACCAATAGCAGTCAAAATACATACCGCAATAATTGCGGGCAAAAATGACCGGAGCTTTTTTATTTTTAACCTCACCATATTAACAAATATGTTTATGGTTATATTATATATTATTTCAGAGATAGAGGCAAATAAAAAAACAAGCCTTCTGGCTTGAATTTGAATGGTGCGGGTAGAGGGAGTCGGACCCTCATCTCTTGCTTGGGAAGCAAACATAATAGCCGCTATACGATACCCGCGCTAGGTATTATTATACACTATTTGTCCATGTGAACATCGAGCTGGTTGTAAGGGATAGAAGTGCGGTGGCTTTCGCAGGTTTCGAGGATGATTTTATTGATGGCGCGTTTTGCGACAATCTTTTTGCCTACTACTTGGTCGACGCGGATGCGATAGAGAATGCTAGAACTGCCAAGTTCGTGAACGCCGAGATATTTGCACTCGCGAACGGTGTCGAGTTCGTTGGCTTTTTTGACGATTTCATCGACGATGGCCTCAGCGCGACTGACCTTTAGGCTATAAGAGAGGGGGATGTCGAGGAGGAAGTGGTCGCCGGCTACTTTGGCCTTCTCGATATTGCGATTTGCGATAGAGATAATGCTGCCATCAGCAGTGTTCATAATGCGAGTGGTTTTGAGACCGATGACGACAACGCGGCCTTCGGTATTGTCGTCGAGCGTGACGTAATCGCCGACACGGAAATAGCCGTCGCCAATGAGGGTGGCGCCGCGAATGATATCCTTTAGTGCGTCCTGGAGAGCAAGACCGACGATAACGGAAACGACACCGACGCTGGCGAGAATAGCGGAGACGTCGACGTGATTGATTTTGAGAATGATAAGGACAGTGAGGATAGTGATGACATAGCGAAGAATGCTGACGACAAGGTTAGCATAAGTGCGCCCTTTGCTGCCGACAGAGAGCTTGTAGTCGTCTTTGCGCTTGCTACGGATGGCGCGAGCGATGATGGTGTAAATAGAAAAGTTCACTATGACAATAATAATGGAATTGATGATGCTGGTCGCATCGATTTGGGAGCTGATTTGCTGAAAGAAGTTTTCCATAAAAATATTATACTATGATGTTGAACAAAAAAATAACGCCGTGCGGCGTAATTTTTCGTAATGGCGGGCCCGACGCGACTCGAACGCGCGACCTCCTCCGTGACAGGGAGGCGCTCTAACCAACTGAGCTACGAGCCCTTACTTGTTTGATTATATCGGAAACTGGGATAAAATGCAAGGGATTATGATATAATACTTTTATTGCCGCTGTAGCTCAGTTGGTAGAGCAGCTCATTCGTAACGAGCAGGTCACAGGTTCGACCCCTGCCAGCGGCTCCATTTGGAATTAAAAATGACCATTATGGTCGTTTTTTTTCTGGACAAAAAAATAAGGGTTTTCATCCCGCACGCACCATTTTTGAGGCAAAAAAATGGTGGAGCGTGCGGGAATCAAACCCGCGACCTCGGCAATGCGAATGCCGCGCTCTATCAGCTGAGCTAACGCCCCAATTGGGTTTATTATAGCACGACGTGACGGCTTGTTAAAAGGGGAGATTTGTAGTATAATTAACGTTAGCATTATGCCAAAAGCAGAAGCAAAAATAAACACAGACATCCCATAGGGTGGCAAATAGATGATAGCGCTAAATATAGTACTATTAGTTTTAGGTTTGATTGCGCTCGTAAAGGCGTCTGATGTTTTTGTTGACGCATCGTCGTCGCTTGCGACAAGGATGCGAGTGCCGAAGATTTTGGTAGCTTTGACGATTGCAGCGTTTGGTACTTGTTCGCCGGAACTCGCGATTTCTTTTACTTCTATTGCGAGCCATAACTATGATGTGACGCTAGCAAACGTCATTGGGTCGTGTATTGTAAACATTTTGTTAATTGTCGGTGTTGCGACGATCGTGAAGCCGATTGAGTTAAAAGAGCAGACGGTGAAGCGGGAATTGCCACTCCTAGTCTTAGTGACTGGTGCGTTTTTCGTAGCGTTGAACGATTCGATTTTTAGAGGGAAGCCAAATGGGCTATCGCGAACAGATGCTTTGATTTTCTTGGCGTTGTTTGGCGTGTTTATGCTTTATATCATATTTGCGGTGCACGTGCGCAAGACGAAGCGTGGGCGTCTGCCAAAGACAAAATATACGGCAGGTATGTCGATTATATATATAATTTTGAGCTTGGTGACGATTGGGGTTTCGGCGGATATTGTGGTGGACAATGCGGTGGCGGTAGCGGAGGCGGTTGGGATTTCGCAAAAGATTATTACGATGACGGCGATTGTGATTGGCACGTCGTTGCCGGAGTTGACGATGACAGTTGGGGCTTCGCGAAAAGGTGAATTTGATTTGGCAGTAGGGAACATTATTGGAACGAACATCTTCAATATTTGTATCGTGCTGGGGCTACCGATATTGATATTCGGCGGTTTTGAATCGTCAGCGTTTGGTATAGTTGATACGCTAGTTGTGATACTTGCGGCATTACTTTATTACGTGTTTGGGCGAAGTAGCAGGAAACTGACGCGTAGAGAGGGGATTATTATGGTGATGATATTTGCGGCGTACTATACATATATTTTGTTAGTATAGAAAAACTCCCGCTTATACAAGCGAGAGTTTGGAAGTGATAAGATTGTGCAGATGAGGAACGACTCTCGTGTGGGGAATTTTTGCAAGAATAGTGGGTGATGCTTTTTCGACGGCGTAACCGTTGAAGGCATCAATCATATGGACATCGTTTGGGCCATCGCCGATAGCGATGATGTTGGCGCTTCTATTGAGGTTAGTTGCGCTAAGCAATCTGTCGATGCCGGTTTTCTTGTCGATTCCTTTGCGATTAACTTCGATCATAGCAACCAGGCTATCATCTATCCATTCCAGACGGACGTCGTCATTGAAGGCGACCTTGGGATAGGTAATGTAGCTCAGGGAATTGCCGAACTGCTCGGTGAGAATCTTCTCGAGTGCGGCGCAATCGTCAGTAGCGCTAAACCAGAAACGAACTTTGCCGGTGCAAGGGCCGATAGTCTGGGCTTCATCGGTTCCGTTGTAACAGATGATGGCATAGTTGCTGGCGTGGTTGAACTGAGCGAGTGCGGCGTTGAGCTGTTTCGCGAGGTCTGGTCCGAAGTGGTCTCTGTAGACCACTTTGTCGTGACGATCAAGAACGAGCGCACCATCGCAGAGGATGCAGAAGTCGGTGTATTTATCGTAGTCGGGAAAGATTGCCTTGAGGCTCTCTTTGCTACGGCCAGTTGTGATGGCAAATAAATTACCGTGACTGCGCCATTCCCGAATGGCACTGAGGTTATTCGCAAAAATGTCAGGATTGTCGTGCTCATAGAGCGTGTAATCAAAATCACTTAACAAAATTGATTTGTCTTTAAAGAACAAGGTAATCACCTCCTTTGCAAGAGATTGTAGCAGTTTTTTAACAGATGTCAATTAGAGGTGAAGAAATTAGTTATTCACGCCGTGGTGGGCGCCAAAATATCCTGGCTCGAGGCGATCGAAGGTGTAGCCATTATTAAGGCCGTACTGAATGATGCGTTCGACGGCGTCAATAGAGAAGCCTTTGGTGTCGTGTTGAAGGACGACGGAGCGGCCCGGTTTGAGGCTGTTGATGACGTTGTAATAAACCTGATCGGAGGTTTTTGCGCCGCCAGCGTCGCCAGAGGAAACGTTCCAGTCGAAGTAGGTGAAACCTTTTTCGGTGACGGTTTTTACGAGGCGAGACATAATGCCGCGGTTGTAGTTGCGGCTAACGGTGTTTGAGCTGCCGCCTGGGAAGCGCATAAGAGTCGAAGTATAGCCGGTGAGATTTCTGACGCGTTCTTGGTCGGCGTAAAGATTTTGCATAAAGGCTTCATCGCTTTGATAGACGACGGAATAAGTGTGGGTGAGGGTGTGGAGGCCGATAGAATGGCCCTCTTGCCATTCGCGCACGATTGCTTCGTCGGGCGCATTTCCGGTTACGAAGAAGGTGGCTTTGACGTTGTATTTTTTGAGAATGTCGAGGAGGCGGAAGGTTTCGCTGCTTGGGCCGTCATCGAAGGTGAGGTAAATGACTTTGTCTGTTGGTTGGGTGAGAGGTTTGTTGATGACCTTGACGAGGCGGGTGGCAGTGGATTGGTTGCCGGCGGCGTCGGTGGCGGTGTAGGTAATGGTGTATTCGCCGATGGCGTTTGGATTGACTGGGTTATCGACGGCAACGGCGACGGAGTCGTCGCAGTTGTCGGTGGCGGTGGCACCAAAGTCGTAGTAAGGCAAGCCGTAGCGTGTCTCGACGGTATCTTTGCCGTTGAGTTTGATGACTGGCGCCTCGGTATCTTTGTCGGCAATGTCGAATAATTTGGTGATTTTGTTGCCAGCGGCATCGGTGGCTTCGAGGGCGATTTTGTCATCTTGGCGTTTTAGCTCGCCTTTGTCGGTAAGGTCGCCGTCAAAAGTGTCGGTGATGGTGTACTTAAAAGGTGGGATTTTGCCGTCAGGGCAGAGCGAGACGAGCGTAGTGTCGGTGTCGATAACAGGGGCGGAAATATCTCGGACAGAAACGGTTTGGCTGAGAGTGATTTGGCGATCCTGGTGCTTTATCGTGAAGGTAATTTCATAGTCGCCGATCGTGTCGGTATCGACGGTGCCTTCACTGGTAACTTCGACGTCTTCGCAGCTGAAAAGATTGCAGTAGCGAATGTCGCCGTAGTTGGCGGCGTATTCGGATTTGTAGTCGATTGTAAGGTTGGCTTGGAAAGCGCCGGTGCGGAAGTCGCTTTGGAGGGCGTAGAAGAGAAATGCGCCGCTGCCGATTAAGAGGAGGATGACGATTACTAGGATGATGGCTAGACGTTTTTTATGCGATTTTTTGGTCGGCTCGGCAGGCTTGGCAGGCTCAGATGATTGAATTTCTGGTTCGGCTTCTGGTTGAGCGGCTGGTTCTACGGATTCTGTCGGCGCGGCTGGCTGGTCCGGCTCATTGGTCGGTTCAGCTGCGACGGCAGTATTAGTAGCAATAATCTTCTCGGTAGCGCTAGGAGCGGCGTTGGGAGATTTTTTGGTCTTTTTGGACTTTTTCAATTGAAGGCCCCCTAAATAATCTATTCGTGGTGGGTCGCGAGGGGCTCGAACCCCCGACCTCCTCGGTGTAAACGAGGCGCTCTAGCCAACTGAGCTAGCGACCCATATCTGGGATTATAGCATAAAAATAGCCCGAACAAAAGTCCGGGCTACCGCGAATTACTTCGCGTTACTAGAAAGGAGTTTGTTTTTGACGAAACCGACGGCGTCGATTTTGTCGTATTTCGGTTGACTGAGATCCATTACTTTGGCGAGGGTACTAACTTCGTCGATGGTCATCGAGGCGAAATTGTACCACTCGGGGACGATGTGCTTTACAATGTCGTATCCGGCCATATAAATATAGTCTTTTACGAAGCAATAGCCGCCGATTTCGGGTGTTGTACTACCGCGCATTACGCGATAGGTTGTACTCCAGGCGCCATTGATGGCGGCGGATTCTGCTTGCCCCATATCGATGCGGATGCCTTTGATGATTTCGCCTACAATGGAGAAATCGCCGCCACGACGAGCCTGATCGCAGGCGATAGTGGCGTAGGGGAGGGGTAATCCGCTTGAACCGTTGACGCTAACATCGCTAATTTTTGCGACGCCCTCATAGAAGAGTTCGTTGTCGCTTTTTGCGATGATATCGAAAAGCGGTGCAAGGGGCGAGTCTGAACCGAGAACCTCTGCTACGAGGGCTTTGCAGTTGGCGCTGCCGCGTAGATGAGAGTCGATTTCATGTCCGATTAGCTCGAGAAGTTTTAGACCATCGACGGTTCTGTCAGTCGGGATGCCGACTAACGGTTTGCCGGTGGAGTTTTTGTCGCGGACGTCAATAGCGGTGTATTGATCGCCGATTTCGACTGTCCAACCCTCGATGCCGTACAGGTTGATGACTTCTTCGAACCAGTAGCGGATTTCGTTCGCATTGAACTTCATAGCTTTCAGCGCGTCCTGCTCCTTTTTGGTGAAGCGGGATTTGGCTTTTTCTGGCTCGATCTTTTTCTCGACAATTCCATAGGCCTTGATGGCTTGGGAATTGCTCGGCCAGCCATAAAGTTTGTTGCTGAGCCTGCTGGTAGTTTCATCGTCGCCGAGTAGGATACTGGCAGCGATTTCGGTGCAGATTATGGCACTCTCGATACGATTGATCAGAATGTCGTGAATTGCTTTCTCGGCCGGTGTTTCTGGCTCAAGATTGACGTAAAGGTGTTCTTCGCCGGCTTTTAGCTCGAAGCCGTAACTGGCGATTTCCTTTAGCATCGTGTGGTCGTAAGAGAAGAAGGGGTTGGCATAGTAGCCGTCTTTGGCGAGTCTGATCCAACGCTCTTTCTCTTCGGTGACATTAGTCGGGGTGACTAATTCCACGGGGTTAAGCCTCGAAATAATCTCGGCCATGCGACAAATGACTGATGGGTTGGTTGAATACTTCATAGAGCATTCTCCTTTCGAGATGTAAAAGAACTTTGCCTAAGGCAAGACCTCCCTAATAAGGGTATCCTTCTATTATAGCACAAACAGTATAAAAAGTCAATGAAAGAGAAGTTTGTCAACAGGGGCGGAAGGGTGTTATAATAGAAAAATATTAATTAAATGAAAGGGCAGCGATGTCAGAAGAATCAAATGTTATGAAAATGCGTCACACGCTCAGCCACATTATGGCCGCGGCGATTAAGAATTTGTATTCTGACACAACAACAATTCAGTTTGGGATTGGCCCGGCGATTGATACAGGATTTTACTACGATATCGATTTTGGCGATATGAAAATCTCGGAAGAGAATTTCGCCAAGATAGAGAAGGAAATGCGCAAAATAATTGCTCAGAAGTTGCCGTTGGTGCGTGAGGAAAAGACACGAGCGGAGGCGCTGAAGTGGGCAAAAGATAACGGCCAGAAGTATAAGGTCGAGATTATTAATGATTTACCAGAGGACGAGACGATTTCGTTCTACACTTTGGGCGATTTTACAGACCTTTGCAAGGGGCCTCACGTTGAGGATACGGGTAAGGTTGGCGCGTTTAAGCTCGAGAAGGTGGCGGGCGCATATTGGCGCGGCGATGAGAAGCGCGAGATGTTGACGCGTATTTATGGCTTGGCTTTTGAGACGAAAGAGGAGCTAGAAGCTTACGAGAAGCAACAAGAAGAGGCGAAGCAGCGCGACCACCGCAAGCTTGGCAAGGAACTTGATTTGTTCTGCTTCTCGGATTTGGTCGGTTCGGGCTTGCCGATGTTTACGCCACGCGGCACGATTTTGCGTGATATTTTGAACGATTTTGCGCAGAGTTATCGCATTCGCAACGGATATCAGAAGGTCTGTATTCCGCATATTGCGCTTGTTGATTTGTATAAGACCTCTGGGCATTACGAGAAATTCCCAGAGATGTTGCAGTTTGTGAGTCAGGAGTCTGGCGATCATTTGGCGTTGAAGCCAGTGAACTGTCCGCATCATTCGCAGATTTATGCTTCACAGCCACGCTCGTACAAGGAATTGCCGATCAAGTATCTTGAGACGACGATGGTGTATCGTGATGAGCGCAAGGGTGAGCTCGGTGGGCTTAGTCGCGTCCGTTCGATTACGCAGGATGATTCACACGTGTTTGCGACGGAGGACCAGATTGGTCAGGTATTCGGCGAGTTGATTGCGTCAGCGCAAGATTTGTATGAACGTATTGGTATGAAGTTGAAACTTCGCTTGTCGTTCCGAGACGATGGTGATGGCTATACTGGCACGCCTGAGATGTGGGAGAAGGCGCAGAGTGCGATTCAGGCGATGGCTGAGGAGCACAAGATTGACTGCTTTATTGGCATTGGCGAAGCGGCGATGTATGGTCCAAAGATGGACTTTATGGCGACGGATGCGCTTGGCCGCGAGTGGCAGGTTGCAACGGTGCAGCTAGATTACGCAACGCCGACGCGTTTTGGCCTAGAGTATACTGATGTCGATGGCAGCAAGAAGACGCCTGTGATGATTCACTGTGCGTTGGTGGGTTCGATTGAGCGTTTTATGAGCGTCTTGATTGAGCATACGGCAGGTTGGTTCCCATTCTGGATGGCGCCTGAACAGCTACGCATCTTGACGGTTAATGATTCGGTGAATGACTACGTTGAGAAGATAAAGGCGGAGCTCGCTGGATTTGAGTTGGACATTCCGATTGAGCACAATAAGCTTCGAATGTCGGTTGACGATCGTAATGAGAGTCTCGGCAAGAAGATTCGCGAGGCGACGAAGATGAAGATTCCTTGTGTTCTGATTGTCGGGCCGAAGGATGTCGAGGCGGGCGAGGTATCGGTGCGTTTGCGCGATTCTGAGCAAAAAGTGAAGCTTGCGGCGCTCAAAAAGTTCTTGCGCGAACTATAGATTTGAAAAACAGAGTCGTTTATGGGCTCTGTTTTTTTGTTGTGCTTATGGTATAATCATTGGTAATAATTAGGAGGTAAAAATGGAAACGGGTGAGTTTAGTGGCAAAGCTGCGGCTCCAGTAAAGAAATCGGGGAAGGGCGCGCTGATTGCGGCAGCCTTTTTCGCACTAGTCGCGGTGGGGCTCGGTGTTTGGATTGCAATTTTGCTGCCACAAGTCGGGAAAAACGACGATAAATGTAAGAATAGCGGTTCGACTGAAGTCGCAACAACTGACAACGACGAAAAGATTCGTGATTTGGTAAAGGAAGCAGAAAAAGAATATCCACAAATTATGGATGGTTATGGCACATATCGTTCGTTTGATGACGGTGTGCAGATTTCGGTTGGCGATGGCGTGATTATGCCAACGAATCGTTCCTATGGTCTAGGGAATTATAGTATGGTTGATGCTTACTATTCCTTGGCGAAATCTAGGAAGGCTACTGTCAAAAGTAAGATGGAAGTTATTTTTGATAAATATGGCCTGAAGAGGACGAGCGCACCAAAGGGCTTCTGGTCGTGGGATCTTACAGATGATGATTACGGCTTCTATGAGGGCAACGATATAGTTTGTTATATGAACGTAGGCTATGGTTTTGATCTTGATTGCGCAGATAAGAATTGGGTCAAAGAGGAAGATAAGAACTTAGTCTTGGCGCTTGCTGATGCATATGAAGCAAAGACTGGTAATAAGGTTGGCTATCTTGATGCGAAAGCAAAAGATGTTACGAAGAATTCAGAGGGGACTTATGAGCGTATTACGGCTATGTTTGCCGATGCGGCGGCACTATTCTATCGCAAGGCCGATGGTGATTGGAAATACTTCACTGGCACTCAACAAATGATTTCTTGCGATTCGTACGACACTGATGAATTGAAGGCGGCTTATGTTGGCGAGAGATGCTGGCAGGGCAACAACGACAACCTAACGGTGAAATAAGCTACATTATTAAAGAAGGGGCGCATTGGGCGTCCCTTTTTTGTTGTTTTTTGGGGTACGTGTGATAAAATAAGCATTAGTAGTAAAAGGGAGATAAAAAATGGAACAAGGGCAAGTTGCGGCATCTCCGGCTCCGATGCCGATGCAGCAAGCGAAAAAATCTAATACAGGGTTAGTGATAGCTTTGGTATTCTTTATTTTGGCAGCGATCGGGCTCGGTGTTTGGGTTGCGATTTTACTTATCGGCAACGGTGATGGCAAGAATAAAACTAGCACTAGTGGCACTGATTGTGATACTACGGTTTCTGATACGACCGAAACGCCAACGGCGCCAATTGCAACGACGCCAGATAGCTCTTCTTCGACTTCGACGAGCACGACGACTACGACGCCAGCATTTGATTATGAGACGAGCAAGATTAAATACAGCGAGATTAAGTCGTTGACTACATACGAAATTATTGCGCCGATTACAATCGATTACACGAAAGATGGAAAGTATATTTACGTTAAGGCTGATGTTTGGATGTCGGAAGGTGGAGGTGCCGTTGGTTATTATTATCGCGAAAATAAGAAGGGCGCTTCTTGGATGAAACTCGGTGAAGGTCAAGCTTCTAGTAGTTGTAGTGAATATAGCGATGCACAAAGATCGTTTATAATGACGTATGGCAAGGAAGTTGATATTGCTTGCCGTGATGCGAATGATAATCTAATTCCTGAATAGACATTAAAAAAAGAGGCGGCAAAAACGCCTCTTTTTTGGTGGTAAAATAGATATATGACTGAAATTTTGGAGGGGCTAAATCCGGCGCAGCAAGAGGCGGTCAAGACGATGTCGGGACCGGTGTTGATTTTGGCGGGGGCGGGTTCTGGCAAGACGAAGACTTTGACGCATAGGATTGCGAATTTGATAGCGAACGGTGTGCTTCCGGGCGAGATATTGGCGCTGACATTTACAAACAAGGCAGCGCGTGAGATGCGAGAGCGCTTGGCGCGGCTTTTGGGACGCGAGAATTCTGGCCGATTTATGCCGTGGATGGGGACTTTTCACTCGATTTGCGTGAAAATTTTGAGAATTGAGGCAGAAAACGTTGGACTTGATAAAAATTTCGTAATTTATGACACGGACGATCGTTTGGCGCTGATAAAGCGTGCGATGAAAGAGCTGCAAATAAGCGATAAGAGCGTGAAGCCAAAGGCGGCGGAGGCGGCGATTTCGATGGCGAAGAATGAGGGTAAAATGCCGGACGAGATGCTGGCGGATGCGTATTATCCGAATCAGCAACAGATTGCGCGGGTCTATGAGCGCTATGAAGATATGCGCAAAAAAGCGGATGCGGTGGATTTTGATGATTTATTGCTGTATGTTGCGCGATTGCTGCGTGAGCGCAAAGATATTCGCGAGAAGTGGCAAAACCGTTTCAAACATATTCTTATAGATGAGTATCAAGATACGAACCATATTCAATACGAGATGGTGAAGTTGCTGGTGAACGAGGAGCGTAATATTTGCTGTGTGGGCGATGACTGGCAGTCGATTTATTCGTGGCGTGGGGCGGATTTTACGAACATTCTTAACTTCGAGCGGGATTTTCCAGGGGCGAAAGTAATAAAACTCGAGCAGAATTACCGGTCGACGCAGAATATTTTGGATGCGGCGCAAAAGGTGATAATAAAAAATACCCAGCGTAGCGACAAGACCTTGTTTACAGAGGCGGGGAAAGGGGCGCCAGTGACGATTTGGCAGGCGCGCGACGAGCAGGATGAGGCGAAGTGGGTGGCGTCGACGATACGTAAGATACGCAGGCCGTTGTCGGATTTTGTGGTGCTTTATCGGACGAACGCACAGTCGCAAGCTTTTGAGCGGGCGTTTATGGACTATCGGTTGCCATACAAGCTGGTGGGCGGGGTGCGTTTCTATGACCGTAAAGAAATTCGTGATATTGTGGCGTATTTGCGCTTGATTGTGAATCCGCAAGATGTGGTGTCTTTGACGCGCATTATTAACGTGCCAGCGCGCGGTATTGGCGAGAAGTCGGTGCAGAAGATTCTAGACGGCGATTTGGATGGTTTGTCGGCAAAAACACGGACTGCCTACGACAGGTTTATAGACATTCTTATTGCTTTGCGTGAGCAGAACGCAGCAGGAGTTGGACCAGCGGAAATTATTGAGGAATTGCTACGCAAGATTGATTATCGGGGATATTTGAACGATGGCGATAAGCTAAAAGCGGAGGAGCGTAACGAAAACTTGACGGTTTTGGTCGGTGAGGCAGGGAGATACGAAACGCTGGATGATTTCTTGGCGGATGCGGCATTAATGTCGTCAGCGGACGAAAGTGCTGGCGAAGATGCGGTTACGCTGATGACTTTGCATGCGGCGAAAGGTTTGGAGTTTCCAGTGGTGTTCTTAGTGGGACTCGAGGAAGGCCTGTTACCGCACGTGCGTTCGATGGACGAATCGGTAGAGGACGTAGAGGAAGAGAGGCGTTTAGCCTACGTCGGGATGACGCGTGCGATGCAAGAATTGTTTTTGAGTTATGCAAACTCGCGTTTTATGTTTGGTGGGCGAAATTATAATTTTCCATCGAGGTTTTTGACTGATTTGGGCTACAATCCGTATGGCGTGAGGGATGAAGATGGGGATGGATTTAATGACTTTGATGAAGAAGACCCGTTTCCAGATGATTTGCCGACGATAAATTATTGATTTTACAGAGAAAATGTGCTATTATTTGAGCAATATTAGCTCAGCAGAAGGCAACTCTAACAGAGAGAATAACGTGCTTCTGCTTTAACCAAAGGAGTGTTCATGAGAGAATACGAACTAACCGTGCTCATTCATCCTGATTTGGAGATGAATCTAGAGCCGGCAACCGACAAGATCAAGGCTTTGATCGAGAGCAACGGAGGCAAGATTGCCAAGGAAGCTAACGAAGGCAAGAAACGCCTCGCTTATCAGATCAAGGGCCAGGATTTCGCGGTTTACTACTATTACGAATTGGAACTTCCTGCAGCTGCACCAGCGAAGATTTCTTCCGTGCTCAACATCACGGACGAAGCTATCCGCTACTTGCTAGTCGCAAAGGATCCACGTCGTGAGAAGATGGCGGCAAAACGCCAAGAACGCAAAGCGCAAGAAGAAAAAGAGGAGGAATAAGCAATGGCGCGAGGTTTTAGCAAAGTTATAATTGTGGGCAATATTACAAGGGATCCAGAACTACGTTCTACACCTAGTGGTACGCAGGTTTGTGGTTTCTCGGTAGCAGTTAATCGCAATTATCGTGACGGTTCTGGCGAGCAAAAAGAGAATGTTTCGTTCTTTGATTGTTCTGCTTGGGGCAAGTCCGGCGAACTAATCGCGCAGTACGCAAAGAAGGGTAGCGGTATCCTCGTTTCCGGTCGTCTTGAACAGCGTAGCTGGGAAGATAAGGAAGGCCAAAAACGCTCCCGTGTTGAAATCGTCGTTGAAGATTTCAACTTCATCGGTGGTAGCAGCAATGAGGGTGGAAGCAAAGGCGCATCTGGCGCGGCTTCTAGCGATGTTGCTCCTGATGACATTAGTGAAGAACCAATTGATTTAAGTGAAATTCCATTTTAGAAAGGGTAAGGATGAGAAAATACAAGAATGATCCAGATATGTATTTCGATTATCGCGATGTAAAGACTTTGCAGCGCTATGTCGATGCATACGGCCGCATTGAGCCAATCAGTAAGACTGGTCTTTCGGCAAAGCAACAGCGCCAACTCGCTGTCGCTGTTAAGCGCGCACGCCATCTAGCATTAATGCCATTTGTTGCGAACGCATAAGTAGAGGTCTGAAGATGTACGGACCAACAGATTTAAAGAAAAACACTTTGATTACACTTGATGGTCAGCCATACAAGGTAATTGAATATTCCCAGAAGGTTATGGGACGCGGTGGTAGCATCGTGAATGTAAAGGTGAAGAACCTCGTCACTGGTGCTTTGCTTCCAAAGACTTTTAAGGGACAGGAAAAGATTGAGCCAGCTGAGGTCACGAACCAGACCGTTCAGTACCTCTACAATGATGGCGAAAAGTTCTACTTTATGGATCCTACTAGCTTTGAGCAGTATGAGCTCGCAGCCGATATGGTTGGCGACGCAAAAGACTTCCTCAAAGAGGGTTCTGAGGCAGAAATTCAGTTCTATAACGAATTACCGATCAACTTGAACTTGCCAAAGAACGTTTGGCTAACGGTTGAATACACTGAGACGGCAGTAAAAGGCGACACGTCTTCTTCGATCGTAAAAGACGCAAAGCTTGAGACTGGCGTTATCGTGAAAGTCCCGGCATTTATCAAGACCGGCGACGTCGTGTCGATTGATACGGAGACTTACGCTTATCGTGAGCGTCAAAAATAATAATAGTGGCCGGGTGAAAATCCCGGTCATTATTGGGCCCACGGGCTCAGGGAAGACTGGGGTATCGATAGAGATAGCCTTGGAACTTGAGCGACGTGGGATTTTTGACGGTTGCGAGATTATTTCGGCAGATTCGCGCGCGATTTACAAAGGTATGGATATAGGCACAGCGAAGCCGACGACCGAGGAGATGAAGGGCGTGCCACATTGGGGGATAGATTTGGTGGGGCCCGGTGAGCGTTTTACGGTGGCGGATTTTAAGGAATACGCTGAACAAAAAATAAAAGAAATTATTCAAAGAGGACATTTGCCGGTAATTGTAGGGGGAACAGGGCTGTATGTTGACGCTGTGATATTTAATTATTCATTTAGCGAAAAAGCGAAAAAAAGTTATTCAGACCGTGCACAAATGAGTGATCAATTTTTGGTAATTGGCATAGATTGGCCACGCGAAGAATTGCGTAAAAGACTTGAACATCGGGTGAAGCAATTTTTTGATATGCCGATTGAAAAAGAATGTAAGGAAATGGCGTCGCTATACGGTTGGGATTGTCAGGCGATGAAGTCGAATATTTACCCGATTGTTCAGAAGATGATGGATGGTGAAATTAGCCGCGATGAGGCGATTAAGTTGGCGGTGATTGATGATTGGCATTTGGCGAAGCGTCAGTTGACGTGGTTTAAGCGTAATCCGAATATTGTTTGGTTGCCGCTAAATGAAGTAAAAGATTATATTCTGAGCACTTTGTGATAAAATATTTATAAGTATGAGCAAAGATAATGCAATGCCACTAGATAAATTGTTTGGTTCGAAGACGAGGGCAAAGCTACTTGCGCTTTTCTTTGAGAACCCAGAAAAATCTTATTATGTACGCGAGATTACGCGCGTAATTGAAGAACAGATTAATTCCGTTAGGCGTGAGCTTACGAATTTGGCGAGCTTAGGTTTGGTTAAAATTGAGAATTATGAGAACAAGGTTTATTATTCAGCGAATATGAAGCATCCATTTTCGCGTCCAATGACCGAAATATTTGCTCGTTCATCTGCAATGAATTATGCTTCTGACGATCAGAAGGTCGAAGTTCGCCGTACGTCGGTTTGGGAAGAATATATTCGCCCGGTTTCGAATCTCATTTCGGCTCTGATTGTGACGAATCGTATTCCTGGGCAAGACGGTTTGGATTTGTTGATTATTGGCGATAATAGAACACATAAACTGACGCATTGGGCAGAGGTAGTTGAGAAGCGCCAGGGTAAGCCGCTAAATTATGCAATTATGAGCCGCGAAGATTATATTTACCGTCGTAGCGTGCGCGATAAATATCTTGTCGATAATGTTCTATCTCTACAGATAAGCGAAAAATACGATCCAGAAAGAATACTATAAGGAGGTAATATGTTTGAATTAGAGCTAAAGAGTCCAGAAGAGTTGATGATTCACGACAAGGATAAAAATGTCGCAGTGAATATCGCTGAGTCTACGGTTAACGCGGATTTGCGCGTCGGTACGATTAGGGGTGCAGGCGAGTTTGAGATTGGCGACACGTCGATTTCGGCGAAGCCACTTACGGATGGCGGAATTATGTATCGCATCGTTGTTGAGGGTGTCAAGATTGGCTTGGTTGGTTCGACGGCAAAGATTGAGGATTTGGACGAACTTGGGCCAATTGATATTCTTGGCACATCTAATGCGAAGTTTGTTTCTGTGATTGAGCCAAAAGCGGTCGTTCCGATGGGAAATATGGACTTTGCCGACGTAAAAGGCACGGTGAAGGTAGAGAAGAAGATTAAGGTAAAGAGCGCATCTTTGCCGGCAACATTAGAGATCTGGAAGCTTGATTAATAGGAGAACGACCCGGAAGGGTCGTTTTTTATTGACTAGAATCTGTTTATGGGGTATAATAGAGTACAGTTTTTAATTAATAGTAAAGAGTAAAGATATGGCAATTTGTGAAATTACCGGTAAAGGCAAGATGTATGGCCACAATGTGAGCTTTTCTCAGCATAAGACTCGCAAAGTTTTTAAGCCAAATGTCCAGAAGCGCACTTTCGTGATTGACGGTCAGAAAGTTAAGCTTAACGTTTCGACCTCAGCACTTCGTACGCTCAAGAAAAAAGGTATCATCAAATAAAAAATCGCCCGAAAGGGCGATTTTTTGTTGTTTAGGCGCGCTTTAATTTGGCATGTAGGTAAGAATGCTGTATTCGTAACCAGTGTCTGTGTCGATTTGCGAGACGGCCTCGTATTGGTATTCAACATTCGAGGCGGTGTCCGGTTTAGCGCTAGTACTACCTAGGAGGTAGCCATCGTAGAAGTTGAAAATGCCGCTTGAAAGTTTGACGCCAATACCGGTAGCTGAACCTATTCCTTCTACGCGTGGTTCTGTCGTGTCGACATGTGCAGTTGCTTGGCCATAGTCTGGAGAGTCGTCCGGTTCAGCTTCACCGAGTGTGACGGTTCCGCCATCTATAAATAGGCCATATGTATTATCGCCGATAGCTTTAAGGTTACCTGAAAGAATAGTTGCTGTGCCGCCGTTGTTGTAGAAAGAAGTTGCGTTCGAATGCATTATTGTTATGTCTCCAGAATTATAAGCTAGAGTTCCTCTATTGAATAATCCTTTTATAGCGCAATTACCTACTGCTTCATGAGTATCAATAGTCAAAGATGTATTTGTATAGCTAGTCACGCCTTCGTTGTATATAGCATAGAAATTTCCATTTATAGTGCCCGTAAATGAGCTGACTATATCAGTGTCAATCATAGTAAGATTCCCATTATTCGAGTTAATGATTATTGATGTGTAGCTGGATCCGGTGGATATGCTTCCGTAGATAGGGTCAATAAGCATGTCTTCTAATGTCATTATGCCGTCATTATCGATTACTGGAACAGTTATATAGTTGCGATTATTTGGATTACTTATCGTCGATTGTTTTATGTTAATTGTTTTATTGGAATTATTATAGATTCTTCCTTTTATTATGCTATTAGTAATAAGAGCATTGGCGCTTCTATTATTTAGAGCGTATTTAGACATTGAACTGCTTTCGATTGTGGAATTCGATATTGTTGTCGTGATAGCACTATCGCCGGCATTTAATGTGGCGCCATCATCGGCACTCGTTGAGATAAATGAATTATCGATAGATAAGGTCCCCCCTTGATGCGATACGGCCGTTGAAGATGCTGTAATTCTTGAGGAGTTATAGATAGTTGCGCTACCTGAATTATAAATACCAATCGAGCTAGATGTTATTGTAGTATTATCTACGGACAATACGCCATCGTTTTTTATACAAGAGCTAGAATCTAGCGAAAGTCCGATTAGTTTTAGTGTCGCTCCGGTTGAGTTCTGAATAAAATAGTCAGAATTATAATAGTCTAGATAGTGGCTGTTATTTTGCGAATCAAGGATTGTAATGACGCCATTGTTAGTTATGTGATTAGAAGCAATAATATCGTAATTGTTCAAGTCGATGGTGACGTTTTGAACGTTTGCTGGGATTATAAGAGAGGAATAGAGATAATTATCAGATATAAGTTTTAGAGTGTCGCCTGTCGTGGAATTAGCTAGAGCATTTGAGATAGATGTATATTTTATGTCGTTTATCTGAACGACTTCATCTGGCGTAGAGATGAAATTTGTATAATATGTTGTGCCGTCGATTGTTTCTGCTCCTGAGTGAATGCTCGTGTTTGAAGGTATATCTTTTATAATGCGACTACTATTAATTACTGTTTCTTTACTTTTTAGAATTCCATCGTAATAGTAGATGTTTCCGGATTTAACTGCATAGTCTCCTCCGATAATAGTAGGGTATTCATATACGGTGCCATCATTTGTGCCGATATAAGCAGTGGAGTTGTTTATGCCAATTGTTTTAGCCGATATTGTTCCGTCGCTAATATATAACGTTCCACCGTCTGCTCCATAGGCGTTTCCATTTATGGAGTTTGCCGTAATTGTTCCGCTGTAGATATATTTAGTACCTCCACTTATTGCGTAGGCAGTACCGTTCTTCGATTCACAATTAACTGTTCCGTCATTAACGACGACTGTATTGCCGCTAAGACAGCTTATTGATCCTTCGTTATATGCATTGATTGTGCCACCGTTCATTGTAATAGCGGTGGAGCTGGTGCTATTTTCATTTACATTGAGATTCGATAAATTAGCATTAACGTTTATTACGCCACCATTCATAGTTAGGGTGCCACCAGTTTGAACGATTGGTCCATCTGCTTCTATTGTGCCACCATTCATGGTTAATGTACTGACATTGCCTAAGATACCAATTGGAGATATGGAGTTGCCGCTAGAGATTAATTTGCCGCCATTCATGGTAACTTTAGTTAAGTAGAACATTACCGATAATGTGTTCGCTGGGTTAATATTAGCAACAACGCCGTCATTAATGGTTACCTTGCCATTATATATTGCCGTCTTGTAGTATTCCGTCGATCCATTTTGTTCGACTCTACCGCCATTTATTATGACATTGGCGTTGTCGCTGTTATTTATTGTATTGCGCGAGCCAATAATCTGTCCGCCCGAGATAGTGATTGTTCCAGTATTGTAGATGGTTGAGGCGTTATTACTGTTCCTAATTGAACCGTTATGGTCGGTGCTAGTGTCGACGATATTTAGAGTTCCGTTGTTGTTGAGTGTTTGGGTATAGACTAGATCATATCCATTTAAATCTATAGTAATTTCTTTTCCGCTTGGGTTAGTAGGTAAAACAGATGATGAACTAAAGTCTCGGATAACTGTTATAGTGTCGCCACTTGCGGTTGCATTGTACGCTTTAGTGAAGGAATTATATTGGATGCCGTTAGACTCTAAATATGGTTCATCTTCGATGAGCCAGCAATTTTCGACATCGTCGATAGTTTCGGTATGGGTCAATGCGCCGTCTGGGACAGCGATAATATTGATATTGTTATATGCGTGGGTGGCACCTTTTAGGGTTCCGTCATAGAAATATACACTACTGCCAGTTATTCCATATGTTTTTCCTTGTATAACTGGAGTGTCTTTATGGATAGTATCGTCATTTTTCCCGATATATAACGTTCCACCGTCTGCTCCATAGGCGTTTCCATTTATGGAGTTTGCCGTAATTGTTCCGCTGTAGATATATTTAGTACCTCCACTTATTGCGTAGGCAGTACCGTTCTTCGATTCACAATTAACTGTTCCGTCATTAACGACGACTGTATTGCCGCTAAGACAGCTTATTGATCCTTCGTTATATGCATTGATTGTGCCACCGTTCATTGTAATAGCGGTGGAGCTGGTGCTATTTTCATTTACATTGAGATTCGATAAATTAGCATTAACGTTTATTACGCCACCATTCATAGTTAGGGTGCCACCAGTTTGAACGATTGGTCCATCTGCTTCTATTGTGCCACCATTCATGGTTAATGTACTGACATTGCCTAAGATACCAATTGGAGATATGGAGTTGCCGCTAGAGATTAATTTGCCGCCATTCATGGTAACTTTAGTTAAGTAGAACATTACCGATAATGTGTTCGCTGGGTTAATATTAGCAACAACGCCGTCATTAATGGTTACCTTGCCATTATATATTGCCGTCTTGTAGTATTCCGTCGATCCATTTTGTTCGACTCTACCGCCATTTATTATGACATTGGCGTTGTCGCTGTTATTTATTGTATTGCGCGAGCCAATAATCTGTCCGCCCGAGATAGTGATTGTCCCAGTATTGTAGATGGTTGAGGCTCTGCTTGTTATATGTCCGCCTGTTATTGTTAAATCCGTACTATTATTATTGATAGCCACAGATTGGTTTGATGTGATATATGAATCATCATCTATATTTAGTGTTGAGCCGTTTTGTGGAATGTTTAGGACTATGCCGTAATTCGAAGAAAGGGTAGAACTCTCTAGATTAAGTGTACCTTTACTAGTTATCAGTGTTGTCGAATTTGCGGCGGAAGCAGTAGTGTTGCAGAAGGTGAGGTTTGAGTTATTGATGATAGTCTGAG
>CAMZEB010000012.1 GCA_947305705.1 uncultured Candidatus Saccharibacteria bacterium | reverse complement strand
CCAGCCTGATATAATTCTTACGCATTTTACCAGACATGTGGCCGATAATAATATGACCATTCTCAAGTTCGATGCGAAATTTGGTCCCCGGAAGGGCCTCAACAACTTTACCGGTAAGTTTAATAACTTCCTTCCGGTTATTAGAAACAGCCGATGAGTCGGCCTTCTTTGTGACCTTTTTCGATCCCTTTTGACTAGCCATAAATTACAAGATTTAGTGTAGCAGATTTTGTCAAAAAAGTAAAGACTATTTTATCGTCGCGCGCACAATTACGATCGAATTGAATGTATCGCTATTTTCGTCTGCGCGGCGGACGGTGACTAATGCAACGGTTTCTTTGTCGTCAATGCGTTTTTGGGCGATTGGCAGCTTGTCTTTTGCGTCTGCTTTGTCGATAATCATGATTTCGCGTACGGAATACTTGAAGGTTTCATCATCACCGCGGACGAGGGTGATTTCATCGCCTTCTTCGAGACTGTCTAGATTGGAAAATACTCCATGCTTGGTTGAACCTTCGCTTACGCCGCTGATTAGGATGTTGCCGCCTTGGCCTGGGTTGCCAGAGCCGGAATACCAAGATACATTAAAAATGTTATCTGGGAGCGGTAGAGTGTTCTCATTTATGCTGCTATCCTTTACGCGCGCCTTAATGTTTAGGCGCTTGATGATTAGGTAGCGTGGAGAAGTGGTGTAGGTTTGATATTTGTCGATATCGGCCTGCGTAGGTTCGTTTTCGCTTGGATTCTTTGCGTCCTCGATGCTAGTGATGACTGATTGCTGAGGATTGCGCGTTTCGGCGCTTTTATTTTGGTAATAGCTATGTTCCCATATGAGGATTTTGATCATACAGGCAACAATTGCGAACAGAACAATAATACCGGCAATTTTTGTCGCTTTTGCTGCTCTTCTGTCGATCTTTAGGCCCATCCCTAGATCTTCCTATTGATAATCGTCGTAAGTGACCATTAACGCGCGGGAATTGACCTGACGGATGTTTTCAAGTGCTACGGTAACAACGATGAGGAGACCGGTACCCGACACAGAAATGCCTAGTGGATAACCGATGGTCTGGATGAAGATGTAGTCGGTGATGTATGGAAGCATTGCGATAACGCCGAGAGCTAGTGCGCCAAATAGGTTTAGGCGGTTAACGGTACGGCTAAAGTACTTCTCGGTCTTTAGACCTGGGCGTACGCCCTCGATGAAGCCGCCCTGCTTTTGTAGGTTTTCGGCGATTTCCTTCGAGTTAAAGACGATGCTCGTGTAGAAGTAAGTGAACATCACGACAAGTACGAAGTATACGATTGGATAGATGAAGTCCTTGCCCTGGAGACCGACGGACTGGTCAAAGTTCTGTGCGCTAGGTGCGGAGAACCAGGAGACAAGGTTTTGGCCAACCTGGCTGCTTGGATCTGCGTTCTGAATGAGCTGACCAACGAAGGCAGGAACGGAAAGGAATGCGACGGCGAAGATGACTGGGACGACGCCGGCTGCGATGAGCTTGATAGGCATGATAGATTTGATGCCGCCATAGGCAGAGTTGCCATGGACACGCTTTGCGTAATTGATAGTGATAATACGCTGTGCCTCGTTGACTTTGACGAGGAAGTAAAGAACGATGATGAGGCCTACGCCTAGCGCGAGCATGATTGCTGCCATTGCTGGGTTGATTGGCAAGTTGATCCAGCCAAAGAGGCTGAGGCTGCCTTGGCTCGTATCGAAGAGCTGCGAGAGCATGTTTGCGAAGGTGGTTGGGAAGGCGGAAATAATACTACAAAGAATGATAGTGGAGGTACCGTTGCCGATGCCCTGTTCGGAGATGAGCTCGCCGAGCCACATGAGAAGTGCTGAACCGGCGGTCATAGCCGTAACGGCTAGTGCCCAGTTCTCTGGCGTAAGAGATACGGCGCCAGTTGAGCTCTGAGCGAGGACGGTATTAGAAAGGATAAAGATATATGCAATAGATTGCAAAACAGCAAGAGGTATGGACGCAATGCGGGTCCACTGATTGATTTTTCTGCGGCCAGTTTCGCCGTCTTTGCTGAGTTCCTCCATGCTTGGGATAGCTTTCGTGAGGAGCTGCATGACGATGGATGCGGTGATGTATGGGGAGAGACCGACGAGGATGATAGATAGGTTAGTTAAACCGCCACCAGAAATAAGGTTAATGAAGCCACCAAGATCGGTGTTGTTTACTAGTTTGTTGACTGCCTCTCTGAAGGTTGTCGTGTCGCCGAGTGGGACAGGAATATGCGCCAAAATACGATAAGCGACGAGAATCCCGAGTACGGCCAGAATGCGTTTACGCATGTCCTTATTCTTGAAGGACTTGAAAATGGTCTTAAAATTCATGTTACCTCTTGTTTACTCTTTTTATGATAACACAAAAAGCACCCCCGGGGGAGTGCTTTTCGCTTATTTTTTCGAAGAATAATTATTTATCTTCTTTTGCCTGCTTTTTGCGTGCAGGAACGGCGACCTTCTTGAAGCTACCGCCAGCCTTTTTGATGGCCTCGATAGCGGTCTTGCTAGCAAACTGAGTCTCGAGCTCGATCTTTGCCTTTAGCTCGTCGCGGAGGATAACCTTGACGGAAGCGTATGGGTTAGCGATGAGATCTTTGTCTGCGAGGACGAAGTTGTCGACCTTGCCGCTAAGCTCGTTGAGGGCGTCAGTGTAGACGACCTGAGCCTTAGCATGAATAGACTTGAAGCCTTTCATCTTTGGCACTGCCTGCATCATAGCGCGCTGGCCACCCATGAAGGTTGCCGGGAGCTTATGGTGGCCAGTACGAGATTTCTGACCCTTAGTACCACGACCAGCAGTCTTACCCTGACCAGCGGAGATACCGCGGCCAACGCGCTTGCTGCTCTGGTTCTTGCTAACTACTAACTCGTTGTATTTCATTACTTAGCCTCCTTTTTGTCGGCTTTTTCGGCTTTCTTAGCACCGTTCCATTCATCTTTTGGAACCTGCTGGCGAAGACCTTCGATAACAGCGTAAGCAATGTTTGCTTTGTTGGTGGAGCCGAGGCTCTTGCTGATGAGGTTCTTGATGCCAGTAAGACCAATGATGGAGCGGACGACGCCGCCGGCGATAATACCGGTACCAGGAGCGGCTGGCTTCATGAGGACATGAGCGCCAGTAACCTTGGTTTCGACTTCGTGCCAGATAGTGTCATTCTGCATCTTAACGGTAATCATGTTCTTCTTTGCGCGGCGTTCTGCTTTCTGAACAGCGCTAGTGACATCGTTACCTTTTGCGAGGCCGACGCCGATGCGATTTTTGTGATCGCCAACGGCAACGAGGGCCTGGAAGCGCATACGGCGACCGCCAGCGACGGTGCGGGATACGCGGTTGATTGAGATATTTACGGAATCAAATTCCTTCTTACCTTCCTCTGCTGCACGGCGGTTGCGGCGATTGTCGCGGCGGCGACCCTTGAAGTCTTTTTCTGCCTTTGCTTCTTTTGCTGCAACTGCTTCGTCGGTGAGTTTGGTAGTGCCAGACTTGTTGATTACCTTTGGTTGCTTGTTATCCATATTAGAACTCCAATCCTTCCTTGCGAGCTGCATCAGCGAGACTGCTCATACGGCCAGCATAAAGGCGTGCGCCACGATCGAAGACGACCTTCGTAATCTTGGCTTTCTTTGCTTTCTTTGCGATTTCGCTACCGACAAATGCGGCGAGTTCTTTTTTGCTACCTTTTTGCTTGCTACCGACGGTAGTAGCATAAGCTAGCGTAGTGCCGTTATCATCATTGATGATTTGTGCAGTAACGTGTGCGTTGCTGATATTTACGCTAAGGCGTGGGCGTTCAGCAGTGCCGTGAATCTTTGCACGAGTGCGATTCGCTCTAAATTCTGCTTTCATGATTATTTCTTCCCTGCCTTACCGGCTTTACGGATAATAACTTCATCGACGTACTTGATACCTTTACCCTTGTATGGTTCTGGCTTCTTAAGTGCGCGGATCTCAGCTGCGACCTGGCCGACCATTTGCTTGTCGATGCCAGAGACGGTAATAGTCATCTTATCAGTCTTGAGTTCAATGCCTTCTGGAGCTTTGTACTTGACTGGATGGCTAAAGCCGAGAGCCATTTCGATTTCTTTTGGACCACCACTTAGGCGGAAACCAACACCATTAATCTCGAGTTTCTTCTCGAAACCTTTGGTAACGCCTTTGACGGCGTTGTTGAGTAACGCGCGCTGAAGACCGTGCCAAGCTTTGGACTTTGGCTCGTCATCGGAGCGGGTTACAATGATTTGATTACCCTCGACCTTGGTCTGGGTATTGGCCTGGACAGGAACCGTAAGCGTGCCTTTTGGACCGGCGACAGTAATATCCTTATCGCCGACCGTAATTGTCACGCCTGCAGGAACCTCTACAGGTAGTTTTCCGATACGACTCATTGCGTTCCTTATTGTTAATAATATCTTTGATATTTTATCATAACAGATGAAGTTTTGCAATATTTTTAATCGAAAATAAACCCGGCTTTTTCGTCGGCCGGGTTTATAAGTTTTAGATAAGACGTTCAAATGCCATAACTGGTCCAAGCGGACAAGATCGGTCGCATTTATAGCAGCCGAGCTGGCATTTCGTCTTGCCTTCATATTTACTGAGGAGCTGATGAACTTCTGGGTTGTTATCTGTAGTGCGCTCAAGATAAATTCTGAGTGTTTCGCGCGTTTGAATACAAATCTCACGCTGAGCGGCCCCACAGAGACGTTCATGACACTTTTTGCAGAAATTTTCTGCTGTTCCGCGCTCATTTATTTTTATAAGCATTCCTTGCGGGAATCGATTAGCGAGTACATTCATATCTATCAGGTACTCAATACGATCCACGTCATTTTTGATAATTGGCGGAACATAATACTTTGCCTTAGCGCTATCAGGTATACCCATTTCGTAATACAGTGAGCGATGCCTTTGCGCCTGTGCGAGTTGCGAAAAAGTACCTTCGTAGCTGATGCAGTAACTTTCACCGAATTCATTTTCACGCTCCCTATCTGAGAATAGCGTAAAGGCTCGACCTTGATTGTCGTATAGATTATCTACGCCAATCGTCTGCGTCAGCAAACTAGCGAGCTCGATCAGATACGGGGATAACTGCTCGAGAAACGGGTTTTCGTCGTGTCTAGAAGCTAAATCTTTGCACCATTTAATAATATAATTCGCCTGGCGCAAATTCACAGTATAGCCCATCGTCGTCGACGGCGTGAAAACTGAGATAAAGTAGCGTGCATTCTCAAGTGCAAGTTTATGGACTGTCTTTTCGTCGATCTGCGGATAACGGTCTCTAATTAAGGTCTCGAACTTGCTTATCCATTTCTCGTAGATCTTTTGCTCCTGACTCGTTGTCTTCATCGTAGTGTAACGTGCCGATTTTTCGCTGGTGTAGTATTCCTGCTCGTTATTTAAGAGCATAGCTATGATTTTCGGCACACCTTCTAGCACGAAGTTGTAAGTCGCATGCCCCATAACGCTATGGTGGCCAGACTTCAACGTTGCGTTAGCGCGACGAATAGCAACATCGTCTGATTCACTAAGAAGCGTTTCGATATCTTCGGGCATGTAGCAGATTCCCGCTTCATGTCCGGAAAATATCAGTGCTTGCTGGACCGGTAGCGTAAAGCCTGGTTGCGTAGATCCAATAACAGTAAGTTTCATATTTCCATCCTCCTTAAAGTACTCATTTTTGCAAAATGCCTTATTACTATCTCATATTTTTCTTTGTTTTGCAAGCAGCTCATCCGATAAACAACAAAAAATCCCCTTGCGGGGATCTTTTGCGTTTTATAGATTACCAAACTTTGACTAGAATCTCACCACCAAGTTTATTCTTGACGGCTTCTTGACCAGTCATAATACCTTTGCTCGTTGAAATGAGGACGGTACCGCGGCCAGATTTGACCTTTGGAATCTCAGCGACGCCGGCATAGATGCGGCGGCCCGGAGTAGAAACCTTTGAGATTTCGTTAATGCGGGCGTTTTCGCCTTCGTTATTGATAACGATATGAAGGATGTCGCGCGGTTCAGCTTTTTCGAGCTCAACTTTTTCGACATAGTTCGTTTTTTGTAGCTTTTCTGCAATCGCATATTTGAGCTTGCTGGTTGGGACGCGAATCTCGGTCTTGCCGACAGCGATAGCGTTGCGGATGCGAGTAATCAAGTCAGCTACTGGATCAGTGGTTTGAATTGACATAATCTTCTCCTTTCTCCTACCAACTACTCTTTGTTACACCAGGGATTTCACCCTTGCTTGCTTTTTCGCGGAAATTGATACGGCTGAGGCCGAAGCGGCGCATATAGCCACGTGGGCGACCGTCGAGCATATCGCGGTTCTTGAGGCGAGTTGGGCTAGAGTTGCGTGGAAGCTTCTGAAGACCTTCGATGTCGCCTGCTGCCTTTAGCTCAGCGCGCTTTTCTGCGTATTTTTCATACATCTTGCGGCGTTTTTCGTCGCGGAGTACAGCACTTGTCTTAGCCATATTATTTGCCCTCCTTCTCGAATGGCATTCCGAATTTTTCTAACAATTTTGCGCTACCTTCCTTTGAACCGTTCTTGATAACAAATGTAATTTCAAGACCGTGGAGGACAGCTGCATCTTCGAAGCTGATTTCTGGGAAGACAGTCTGTTCTTTTAGACCAAGACTGTAGTTGCCCTGAGCATCAAATTTGCGTGGAACACCGTGGAAGTCGCGAACGTGTGGAAGTGCGATATTGACGAGGCGATCGACGAACTCATACATCTTGTCGTTACGAAGAGTCGTGACGTAGCCAACAGGCGCACCCATTCCTTTGCGAATCTTAAACTGTGCGATAGATTTCTTTGCCTGGCGGGCAACAACTGCCTGACCAGTGATTTTTGTGAGCGTCAATTCGACGGTCTCAGTAAAGCGCTTATCTTCACGCTTTTTGCCAACACCTGAGGAAACCATAATTTTCTCAAGTTTTGGAACTTGGTTGATATTTTTGAGGCCAAGCTCTTTTTGGAGCTGCTTTGCAATCTCTTTATTGTAGAGAGTCTTAAGACGTGCCTCATATTTCGTTTCAGCCATTACTTGATCTCCCTATTATTAGCTTGGCGAGCGATGCGGACGGTTTTGCCGTCTTTGTCTTTGCCGTAACCGATGCGGCTAGTTTTGCCAGCTTTTTCATCGATGACGAGAGCGACGTTAGATGCATCAATACCAATTTGAATTTCTTTTTTGCCACCTTGGCGATACATATTTGCACGCATATGGCGAGTGCGATTACCAATACCTTCGACAAATACTTTGTTTTCGGATGGGTTAACCTTTGTGACTTTACCAGTCTGACCTTTGTTGGAGCCAGCGATGATTTTTACAATATCGCCAGTCTTAATGCGAATACCCATTATAGTACCTCCGGCGCAAGGCTGATAATTTTGCTGTAACCGAGGTCGCGGAGTTCGCGTGGAACTGGACCGAAGACACGAGTACCTTTTGGAGTCTTATCTTCGTTGATCAATACTGCTGCGTTATCGTCAAAGCGAATCGTTGAGCCATCTGGGCGGCGGATTGCTTGGCGAGTGCGTACGATTACTGCACGAACAACGGCTTTTTTCTTGACGTTACCGGTAGGAGAAGCGTCCTTGACAGAGCAAGTAACGACATCACCAACGTGAGCGTAACGAGCGCGAGTGCCACCGAGAACACGGATGACGCCAAGTTCCTTAGCGCCGCTGTTATCGGCAACCTTCAAGCGGGTTTCTTGCTGAATCATTTATTTTTCTCCTTCCTTGTCACTTACGACCTCAGTGACGTCTTCTTTTAGCTCGACTTTGCCGCGGCTCTTTTCGATAACTTTCGTAAGAGTCCAGGTTTTAGTCTTGCTGATTGGGCGCGTTTCGGCGATCATAACTTTATCGCCTTCATGAGCCTCGTTTTTGGCGTCATGAGCAGTGTATTTGCGCGTAATAGTGTACTGCTTTTTGTAAATTGGATGCGTCTCACGAGAGGTGATCATGACGGTAATCGTCTTGTCACGCTTGTCGGAGGACACTACTCCAATGAGTGTGCGTGCCATTATTTATCTCCTTTCGTGGCGTTAATTTGCGTATAGATGCGTGCAATTTCCTTCTTGAGGGCCTTGATGTGGTGTGGGTTCTGAAGTGTCGTACCGAGACCCTGCTGTGCGATCAAGAGTTCCTCTTTCTTTGCTTTGAGTTGCTCGTCTAGTGGTAGATTGCTAACAACTTTTGCTTCTTTTGCGGCTTTTTTGTCAGTTTTCTTGTCTGCCATATTAGAGCTCCTCTTTCTTTATGATCTTGCAGCGAACTGGAAGTTTGTGGCCAGCAAGGCGAAGTGCCTCTTTTGCCTGTTCATCCGTAACATCTGCAATCTCAAACATAACGGTACCAGCTTTTACCTTAGCAACGTGATACTGTGGTTCGCCTTTACCGCTACCCATCTTAACATCAAGAGGTTTCTTGGTTACTGGGATATGTGGGAAAATGCGAATCCAGATTTTACCACCACGTTTGACGTAACGGGTAATTGCCTGGCGGGCTGCCTCGATTTGGCGGCCATTAATGCGTTCATTATCAAGGCTCATTAGACCGTAATCGCCGAAAGCGACGTAATTACAACGAGTTGCGTTACCTTCGTTTTTGCCTTTGCGAACCTTGCGATGTTCTTCTTTGCGTGGTTGACTAAGTGCCATAATTATTTCTCCCCCTTATAAATCCAAACTTTGACACCAACGATACCTGCAATAGTCTGTGCGTGTTCGACATAGAAGTCGATGTCTGCGCGGAGAGTATGTAGAGGAACTGAACCCTCGATAAACTTCTCGCGGCGAGACATTTCAGCACCGTTAAGACGACCAGCGACCTCAACGCGAATACCTTTTGCACCTGCGTTCATCGTAGATGCGCACGCCATCTTGACGGCACGGCGGAAATTCATACGTTTGCCAAGCTGGAAGCCGATATTTTCAGCAACGAGCTTTGCGCTAAGTTCTGGTTTTTTAACCTCTTCAACATTGATGCGAAGTGGGCTATTGGTGACTTTTTCGAGCTCTTTTTTGAGTTCGTTAATGCCTGCACCTTGCTTGCCGATAACAGCACCTGCTTTTGCAGTGCGGATAGTAACGGTAGTAAGGTTAGGGCTGCGCTCAATACTGATGCGATCAATAGTTGGGCGGCTCTTGAAGCGATTCTCAACAACTTCGCGGATTTTTACGTCCTCGATGAGCCAATTTTTGAAATCAGCTTTGCGGGAGAACCACTTGCTGCTCCAGTTTTTGTTAACCTGGAGACGATAGCTAACTGGGTTAACTTTCTGACCCATTACTTGTTCTCCTTCTTTTCTTCTGCTTTTGCAGCAGTTTTCTTTGCTTTTTCATCGCCTACGACCTCGACGAAGATGTTGGATGAAATCTTCTCATATGGAAGAGCGCGACCGCGGCTAGCCGGAACGTAACGGCGCATACGAGTACCGGCAGTGACAGAGATGCGAGAGATCGCAATCGTCTTGGTATCGATGCTACCGCTGTTCATAAGGTTAGCGGTTGCGGATTGGATAGCTTTCATAACTGGCTTAGCAGCGCGGCGTGGGGTGTTTTCGAGGATGACAATCGCATCTGAAACATAACGATCGCGAACTAGGCTAGCAACGACGCCAACTTTGCGTGGCTGGCTATCAACGCCTTTGATATATGCATGTGCAGTTTTCTGGGCCATATGTTATGCTCCCTTCTTTGCTGCTGCAGCTTCAGCAGCTTTTTTACCGCCATGGCGTTTGAATTTGCGAGTTGGTGCGAATTCACCGAGCTTATGACCAACCATATTCTCAGTTACGAAGACTGGAACGTGAACGCGGCCATTATGGACGGCGATTGTGCGACCAACCATCTCTGGGCTGATCGTAGAACAGCGAGCCCAGGTCTTGATAATAGTGCGATCCTCAGTGGAAAGAGCTTCGATCTTTTTCTGAAGCTTATAGTCCACAAAGAGGCCTTTCTTGAGAGATCTAGACATAGACTATTTCCTCTTTCCTTCGTGACGACTGCGAACAATCATCTTGTTAGTTTTCTTATTGTGACGGGTGCGATAACCCAAGGTGAGCTGACCCCAAGGAGTGCGTGGAGCCTTACCAGAACCGTGACGACCGCCGTCACCACCACCGTGTGGGTGATCACATGCGTTCATTACGACACCACGGACAGTTGGGCGAATGCCTTTGTGGCGTTTGCGACCAGCTGAACCAATCTTAATATTCTGATGTTGGACGTTACCAACGACACCAATGTTTGCGCTACAAGTTGCGAGAACTTTGCGTACTTCGCCTGATGGCATACGAAGGGTGGCATAGCCATTCTCTTTTGCCATAAGCTGTGCGGTTGCACCAGCGGCGCGAACCATCTGGGCACCTTTGCCTGGAGTCAATTCAATTGCGTAAACCTGAGTACCAACTGGAATTAGCTCGAGTGGCATACGGTTAGAAGTTTCAATTGGAGCTTCTGAACCGGTCTTAATCTCGGCACCTTTTACCATATTGGTATCTGCAACGATGTAGTAATAGACATCGTTCTGATCCTTAACGCGAGCGATACGTGCGCTGCGGTTTGGATCGTACTCGATCTCTTCAATGCGAAGAGTGAGACCTGCAGGAAGGTTGTGAGTCAAGATACGATAGTGACGTTTGACGCCACCACCACGATGACGAACAGTGATGCGGCCAGAGTTGTTCTTGCCAGCTTGCTGTTTTTTGCTCTTTACGAGGCTCTTCAATGGCTTACGAGTGGTAATCTCATCGAAGTCCTGAGTAGTTTTCTGACGCTGAGCCGGCGTGGTTGGACGGTAAGCTTTAATAGCCATTACTTGTCTCCTTTCTTGTCGGCTTTCTTATCTGCCTTTTTGTCGGCAGCTTTTTCAGCTTTCTTAGTAGTTTTTTCTTCCTCAACTGGTTCTTCGTCAAAGACCTTGATCTTGTCGCCTTCTTTCAAAGTGACATAAGCGATCTTTTTGTCTTGGCGATAGGTTGTACCAGGATATGCGTGTTTGCCACGGCTAAAGCGAGTAGCTTTGCCTTTGCGAACAACGATGCGAACGCCGAGGACAGTTACGTTGAACTGATCAGCAATCTGCCTTGCGACTGCTTGTTTGCTTGCGTCAGCTGGGACGACAAACATATAAGTGCGCTTAGCCTGCTCGGTGTAGGCTTTTTCAGTAGCGATAGAACGGACTAACATTACTTTGCCTCCTTTCCGAGTAGCCAGTTTTCGATAACTGGAAGAGATTTCTCAGTGATGATGATTTTATCAGCATTGAGAATATCAAATACGTTTAGATAGGTTGGACGTACAACTTTGATATTGGCAATATTGTTAGTTGCGCGAATGATTTCGGTAGTCTTTTCTGGGACTACGACGAGATAATTCTTGCCGCTTTCAATATTGAGTTCTTTGACTGCATCTTTGGTCTTGCCACTCTTGGCAACGAAATCTGCAATCGTAATGATATTTTTGTCAGCTTTCTGCATAGAGAGAGCTTGGCGGATAGCTTGGAGCTTTGCGCTCTTGCTAATCTTTTTAGTGAAGTTCTCTTCACCGGTGCGGCCGAAGGCTACACCACCGTGGCGCCAGATAGGGTTGCGGGTGCTGCCGAAGCGAGCGCGACCAGTGCCTTTCTGCTTCCAAGGTTTTTTGCCACCACCGCGAACTTCGCCACGCTTCAAAGTCTTTGCGTGTGAGCTACGGCTGTTTGCTAGGTAAACATCATAAGCGAGTTTAACTAGTTCGTGATTGTCGACGGAAAGACCGAAGACGTCTTTGTTTAACTTAGCGTCTGCCATATTAGTCCTTTCCCTCCACCATTACGAGACCTTTGTTTGGACCAGGGACTGCTCCCTTGAGGCCAATAAGGTTGTTATCCGAGTCAATGTAAGAGACAACGAGGTTTTTGACGGTAACTTTGTCATGACCCATACGGCCAGCCATTTTCTTACCCTTGAAAACCTTTTGTGGGTACATAGAACCGATAGAACCGACTTTGCGGATATCTCCCTTGAAGCCGTGCGTATTGCGGGACTCTTGGAAGTTATGGCGCTTGACAGTACCAGCGAAACCTTTACCCTTGCTCGTACCCGTGACCTGAACCTTGTCGCCAAGGCTGAATTCTGCGACGGTCAATTCGCTACCGAGGGTAATTTCCTCTGGAATTTCGTCGACGCGGAACTCACGGATGTACTTAGGGTTGATATCTTTTCCGGATTTTTTGACGTGTCCGGACACGGCCTTGCTCAGATTCTTACCCTGACCATATGCCACCTGAACAGCGCTATATCCGTCTTTTTCGACAGATTTAGTCTGAGTCACTGTGCATGGGCCGGCTTGAAGGATAGTTACAGGGGTAACTACACCGTCGTCGCCGATGATCTGGGTCATACCAATCTTGGTGCCGAGGATGATTTTCATCTGTGGGCGTCCTTTCCCATTAAAATCATTTGGCTTATGAGTGGTATCCATCGCCTGCGCGGTTCTGGACCTTACCTCTTGCGCCAAAGTGACGTTATTTTGATAATATACCTCGGTATTGTATCATATATACCGCTGTTTTGTCAACAAAAATACCACTCAAATTTCGCGAGTGGTATCTTTTTGACTATTACATCTTGATTTCAGCGTCAACACCTGCTGGTAGCGAAAGATTCTGGAGAGCATCAATCGTCTTTGGCGTAGCGTTGATAACGTCGATAAGGCGCTTGTGAACTTTCATCTCGAAAGCTTCACCACCAGTCTTATAGACGTGTGGGCTCTTCACAACAGTGAAAGATGAGCGCTTGGTTGGAAGTGGAACTGGGCCACTGACGCTTGCACCGGTACGGATAGCGGTATCAACGATTTGCTTTGCACTCTGGTCAATGAGGCGATGATCGTAGGCCTTGAGGCGGATACGAATCTTGAGACCTTCGGCTTTTTCTGCCATTTGGAATATATCCTTTCTTGCAACCGCGTAACCTCGGATGCTACCTAGACGGAGCGTCCACGAGTTTTCGCGGCAATTAATTTAATATTCCTTTATTATGCCAAAGATAGCCAATTTTGTCAATTGCATAAAAATACTCCCCTCAAATATTGAGGGGAGTTCGAGCTAATAGGAGGTAGAGCTTTATTCGTCATAAACGCATTCGCCGTTAGCGGATACATTAACATTAATATCGCCATCCTCCAAACGATTCACAAAGACATACATATTCTGTACGCCAAGGAAAGCGACACGAGTTACTTCGCTGAGATTGCTGGGCATTATAATGCAGTTTCTGCTCTTCAGAGAGTAGGACATTGCATCACCTGACTCGAAGAAGTCGGTGACGTTGCCGACCAGCTGGCTCATCGCCATATTGATCACCGCAATGTCGATTCCACCAGTTTTTGTCATAAATGACAGGACAACAATGTTGTTCTTGATGAAAGAGCCATAGATATGGACTCCCTCGGTCGACGATACGAACATACTGTCGCGACATTTATATCTGGTAACCTGACCAATGCTCGCGTTCTTGTGGTTCGGCGTCTTGCGCTGGATTTCGTAGTACGCAGCGAGCGTGCCGCAGTCTTTCCAGTCGAATCTGCCAATCATCAGCTTCATACCGAGCTTCTTGACCATTTCTGTCGGGTCGAGACCCAGATCGGTCTTCTCGGATTTGGCTTCGTAATACTTATCGAGCAGAAGCTCCATCTCAACGATGGGATACGCCTTGCAAAACTGCTTGACCTTTACGGCGTAAAAACCAGTGTTAACCACCGTATTATCGTCGAGCAAGATTTTCTTAACTCTCTCGGGGCCGCCATTTTTGAGCGGCTTTTCGATGAAGTCAAGGATTTCGTAAGTCGGTCCAGGCTGCGTTGCATCATACATCGCATTGCCACAGCCGCCAACAATATTTGCGTCGGCAACTTTCACGCCTACGAGCGTCGGATTGCCCTTGGCAGCTTCTTCGCAGGAATCAATGATTGACTGCGTGAATTCTTTCTGTCCGACGATGTGCTGATCCGAGGGCGAGATAAATACAACCGCCTCTTCGTCGATGCCGCGGATATAGTCCGCTGCGGCCGCCATAACAGCGACATAGCCAAGATGAGGGTCGAACAATACCACGTTCGTGCTCGGTACGCGATAGGGCGTAAGCTGAGCAATCGCGAGATCTCTCTGCTCCTCATTTGTTACTACAACAATCACTCTTGCGGGCTTAATTGCCTCATTCGTAATCATCTTGACGACGTCCTGAACAAAGGTGATGCCCTCGAATTTCGGGGCAAACTGCTTGGGCGTCGAACCCGCAATCGGAAGACGTGAACCTCTTCCACCTGCCAAAATCATTGCATAATACTCCATAGTATCTACCTCCTATTAATGTACTTACCCCTGGACAACAAAAAATGCCGTCACAGCGACTACATCTCTATTATATCACACTTTTGCAGAAAAAGCAAGCATTTTCGCAAATATATGTTATAATATCATTAATGCACTTGTGCGTAGTACTTTTATAAGGAGGGAGTGATATGAGTATGTTTCAGAAACAACAGTTTTCTCCTCTATGCCAAGAGTTGTTTAAGCACCTTGGAATAGATAGCGGCTCTGTTAATAGCGATGCCACCTTCATCGGGCGTTATAAAGCATCCGTCCTAGCTGATGCGCTCGAAGAATATGCAAACACTAATTATATTCTCTATGAGAATGTAAAGCTACTCGTCATCGATTATATCGTCGATATCGATTCTCATTCCGTAATTATCGAGCCGCATTTCGCGTTCGAAAAGAAGTTCGTCAATGTAAATGTATTCTTAGAATCTACCATTACTAGTATGATAAAGGAAGCATACGCCTTAAGAGGCAAAGAGCAACCGAATTACGATTTGATCTGCATCCTCGATGCAAACAGAGGTAAACTTCTAGCCACATTAAGGAAGACTATCGAAGTCGATACGATCACCTGCTCTTTTATGTTTATGCATCCTCTATCTGTCGCACTAAGAAGCCTCGAGCTTGAAATGTTATATTAATTTCCTCCAACAAAAACACCCCCGATTTCGAGGGTGTTTTTTTCGTGTGCTACGATAGATTATTTGACAATCTTGGTAACAACACCGGAACCGACAGTGCGGCCACCTTCGCGGATAGCGAAGCGGTCATTGTCGTTCATAGCGATAGGAGCATTGAGCTTGACGCTGAAGGTGACGGTATCACCAGGCATAACAATCTCTTTGTCCTTTGGAAGTTCGACCTCACCAGTAACATCGGTGGTGCGGAAGTAGAACTGTGGCTTGTAACCGTTGGAGAATGGAGTGTGGCGACCGCCTTCTTCTTTCTTCAAGATGTAAACCTGGCCCTCAAACTCGGTATGTGGAGTGATAGAACCTGGCTTCGCGATAACCTGACCACGCTCAATCTGCTCGCGCTCAATACCGCGGAGAAGAAGACCAGCGTTGTCACCTGCCTGACCCTGATCGAGAGTCTTGTGGAAGGCCTCGATACCGGTAACGACAGACTTCTGAGTGTCTTTGAGACCGACGATTTCAATTTCGTCGTTGATGTGGACAGTACCCTGCTCGATACGACCAGTAGCAACAGTACCACGACCCTTGATGGAGAAGACATCCTCGATTGGCATCAAGAATGGCTTGTCGAGATCATGCTCTGGAATATCGAAGTATTCGTCCATAGCCTTGACGAGTTCCATGACAGCGTCTTCGTTGGCTGGATCGCCTTCGAGAGCCTTGGTTGCGGAACCCTTGATGATTGGACAGTTGCGATCGAAACCGTTCTTCTCGAGAAGGTCGCGGATATCTTCCTCGACGAGTTCGACGAGGTCAGGATCTGCGAGATCCATCTTGTTCAAGAAGACGATGATCTTTGGAACGTTAACCTGGTGAGCCAAGAGAACGTGTTCGCGAGTCTGTGGAAGTGCACCATCGTTTGCAGCAACGACGAGAATAGCACCATCAACCTGTGCAGCACCGGTAATCATGTTCTTGATGTAATCGGCGTGGCCTGGCATGTCGACGTGTGCGTAGTGGCGCTTCTCAGATTCATACTCCTGGTGGGAAGTAGCGATGGTAATACCACGTGCCTTTTCCTCTGGAGCGTTATCGATCTGGTCGTAAGCGACTGGCTTGTTGATCTCGGAAGGAAGTTTCTTCGCGAGAACAGCAGTGATAGCAGCAGTCAAAGTAGTTTTACCGTGGTCAACGTGACCCATGGTACCGACATTGATATGCGGTTTGCTACGGTCAAAATCTGCCATAGTTTTATTATTCTCCTTATTATTTTTAATAATTTTGGGCACTAATATTAACCAGCCCAAAGCTATGTATGCGTATATTTTATACGATTTTTAAAGAACTGTAAAGCATAAAAGACTATTTTTAATCTTATTTTTATTCTTTAGTTTTTATTTGACTAGTGCGATGAAATATTCTATAATTTTAGCAGTTACTGTCCGCTCTAGTTGCTATACATAGGAGGTGTAGCTTATGAAAATACGCAGTATCAGATCTTTAGAAAAGTTATATCCAGACGATTTCGAAAAAGGCCCTTTTTATTCCAAGCTGAAAGATGGCACCGAAATAATGCTGGCAAGCGAGGCGTATGGCTTCCCTAATTATATCTTTGCCAGATTAAAACCGATTTCGCACGCAAGCCAACCGAAATGGTTTCCGGTAGTGATCGTCTTTTCGCGCAAAGACGAGAAGCCTGGTGATGTGCTTTGTCGCGCAATTGTCTTTGCTAATAGTAATAACATTTGTTTCAATATCTTTGATGACGATATCCGCCCAGTCGGGAGTTTTATCGAGATTGAAACGAGGCGGCTCGACGCTAAAGATTTCGAAACGAAGACAACACCAGGTTACAGTTCTTTTTCTGTCGAGGACGGAGACGACGTTTATGAATGCCCTACAAAGTTAGTACTAAATGCAATGGAAATACTCGTCCATAACGAGATTGTCGTCCACAGTAGCAAATCTCATTATTCGTCCGAAGGATTTTGGTACGAAATAACTCCCTACTATCCAGAAAACAGCCGTTCGTTCGTTGAAAGGTTAAAGACTTACGAATAGTCTAATACCTAAAGCTCCTCTATATAGGGGAGCTTTTTATTGACTTTTAAGAGAATATATACTGTAATTAATAAGTAACTGTATTCTTTGCAAATCTATACACAGGAGGTGTGTTAAATGAAAGATAACAGTGTTCGCTCTTTAGCTTGCATAGACAAGGAAGATCTCAGAAATGGTCCAATCTGTTCGGCGCTCGAAAATGGGAAAGTAGTGATGATTTCCTGCGACAACCTTCACGGTTTTCGCAGTTACGCTCGCCGGAAATTATGGCGCACGCGCAATGCGTACTTCTTGAACGATTTCTTCGTTTCGGTTGCTTTTTACCCGGAAGACACTAACTACGAAAAGCCCTATTATCGTTATGTTATGTTTACCGACGGAGAAGTTCACTTCAAGATTGTCGATGACGACGTTCGCCCTGTCGGCAATTACTTTGAGCTTGAACTCAAGGTTACTAGCCCCTACAAACCAGACTCAGACGGTGAGCCCGAAACTCCTTCAGGAGTGATTTCTGGACGCGGTACACGCGTCGAGAGACTCAATGGCGAGGTAATTAGTTGTGATAGCGTCCTGATTATGCCCTACAAGGATTATAACGAGACCTTGAACAATACTATCCTGACTATGTCAGATTCTGAGTTTGATGCACTTTTCTGTAAGTAGTCTATGCAACAAAAAGCTCCCCATTAAAGGGGAGCTTTTCTGTGTGAGTTTTATTCGCGCTTTTAGTCGAGATTATTTCGAGTTGCGCTTATCGATAATCTCTTGAGCAATGTTTGGTGGAACTTCCTCGTAACCGTTGAGCTCCATCGTAGAAGCGGCACGGCCTTGGGACATACCACGAAGGTCAGAAGTGTAACCGAACATATTTGCAAGTGGAACGAAGCCAGTGATGACCTTGACGCCATTATCGCGATCTTCCATTGCATCGATGCGACCGCGGCGAGAGTTCAAATCGCCGATAACATCACCCATAAAGTCTTCTGGGGTGGTAATTTCAATCTTCATAACTGGCTCAAGAAGAACTGGTTTCGCTTTCTTAATACCTTCGCGAGTTGCAAGAACACCTGCGAGGTGGAATGCGAGCTCGGAGGAGTCGACATCGTGGTAGGAACCATCATAAAGGGTTGCCTTAACGTCGAGCACTGGGTAACCAGCAATAACACCGCCTTCGAGGGTCTCCTTGATACCTTCCATAACTGGCTTGCGGTATTCGAGAGGAACGACACCACCTTTGATCTGATCGATGAATTCGAAGCCTTTGCCTGGCTCGTTTGGCTCAAACTTGACCCAAACATCACCATACTGACCACGACCACCGGACTGCTTAATGTGCTTACCTTGAGCTTCGGCAGTGCCGCGGATAGTTTCGCGGTAAGCAACCTGAGGCTCACCAGTGTTACATTCAACGTTAAATTCGCGTTTCAAGCGGTCGATAATGATATCGAGGTGAAGCTCGCCCATGCCTGAAATAATGGTCTGGCCGGATTCTTCATCAGAGCGAACGCGGAAGGTTGGATCCTCTTCTGCGAGTTTACCAAGACCGATACCCATCTTTTCCTGGTCAGCCTTAGACTTTGGCTCAACAGCGATAGATACTGGAGGATCTGGGAAGTCGATAGACTCGAGATGAATTGGATGTGCAGGATCACAAATCGTAGTACCAGTCGTAGTATCTTTGAGACCAACAACAGCGGCGATATCACCTGCGCCAACGGATTCGATATCTTCGCGCTTATCTGCGAACATACGAACGAGACGACCAACGCGCTCTTTTTCGCCAGTAGTAGCGTTAAGAATATAGCTGCCAGAGCTGAGGCGGCCAGAGTATACGCGGATGAAGATTAGTTTACCGACGAATGGATCGGTTGCAATCTTGAATGCGAGCGCAGTAAGCGGCTCTTTTTCATCACTGTGGCGAACGATATCTTCACCAGTTTTTGGATTCTTACCAAGAATTGCTGGGATATCAGTTGGAGCTGGCAAGAAATCGGTAACAAGATCAAGCACTTTTTCTACGATAACGCCGCGGCCATCACCGCCAGTAACTAGGAAGAACTGACCATCGATAACACGTTTACGGAGAGCGGCCTTAAGCTCATCGACAGTAATAGCTTCTTCGCCTTCGGAGAAGAACTTTTCCATAAGAGCTTCATCAGCCTGAACAGCTTCCTCGACGAGCATTGAGCGATAATTCTTAGCTTTCTCAACCATGTCTGCTGGGATATCGCCCTCGACGAGCTCATGGTCAGCGTAATCTTTGTAGGTGTAAGCCTTCATCGTAAGAAGGTCAACAACGCCGCAGATATCCTTTTCGAAGCCGATTGGGAGATGAATTGCGAATGCATTCTTTGAAAGGCGCTTGTGAATAGATTCGAGAGACTTATAGAAGTCACCACCAATCTGGTTGATTTTGTTTACGAAGCAGATGCGTGGAACGCCATACTTATCAGCCTGGCGCCAAACAGTCTCGGACTGAGCCTCGACACCCATCTTACCATCGAAGACAACAACTGCGCCATCGAGAACGCGTAGAGAGCGCTCAACCTCTGCAGTGAAATCAATGTGGCCTGGGGTATCGATAATGTTAATTTTGTGACCTTTCCAATAGGCGGTAACAGCTGCGGAAGTAATAGTGATACCACGTTCCTTTTCCTGCTCCATCCAGTCGGTAGTTGCACCACCGGTGTCGCCTTTGACGAGATCAATTTTATGTTTGAGACCGGTACGGTAAAGAATTGCCTCCGAAGTAGTAGTCTTACCAGCATCGATGTGGGCAATAATACCGATATTGCGGTACTTGGACAAGTCTGTGACTTTTTCGTTTGCCATATTTTTCCTTATAGTTAATATTTTGGGCCATTAGTAATAGTAGCCCCGATTAGTGCTTTTGATATATAGTAACATATTTTTGATTATTATGAAAGAAAAAGCGCCCCATATTTCTAGGGGCGCAAAAGAAAAATTATGAAGATTAGTCATCCTACGCCAAGGCAAAGCTCAAACAGCTTGCCAAACAACTTGCGGATAATCTTAACAACGGCAACAATTCCGGCAATTACAGTGACAAAACAAAGGATTAGTGAAAGTATCGTAAAGACAGATATCATCGCGGAAGCCATGATTTGGTTCCCATCGCTATGTCCATCATAATCGAAACTATCCTTGTAAAAATCATCGTAATCGCCAGAGCAGTCATCTCTGCAAGATTCTACAAAATCTTCGTCCGGTGCAAGCTTAATATCTCCAATCATGGCAAACCCTCCTTTGCATTTTTTGATATATAGCTATGGCGTCATTTTATAATCATTCAGCGATTAAGACAAGCTCATTATCGTTATCGCGAAGAAAAGAGGCGGTTTGGCCAGAGAAATCCAAGTGGACGAAATATCTTTTTTTATCAAGAGAACGATAAAATTCGAACACGCCGTTTTTTGTAATGCGCTTCACTTTTAGATCGCCATCACGAATTACATCATCCTCGCGCCAGAGGCGAATAATTGATGAATAGAAGTTTAGGATTGATTCTGGTTGGCGGTTTTGCAGAATATATTCACCCCAATCTATCGGCTGGCGAGCGTTGTCGCGCGAGATGCGGCGCACGACTGACATCGCTTGGCGCTTTGTTTTACCCTCTCGGCGCAGGCGGCGATAGACGCGACGCGACTGAACTCCTGGGTAATCATTAATATTCATGCTAAGATCAGCATTAAGCGTGCCGAGTTCCTGTCCCTGATAAATGCACGGATTATAGCTCGGCAGGAGGAATTGGAGCATTGCGAGCACGCGCGGATTCACGTCAAAACGGCTTGGGGCGCGCGGTGCGTCGTGCGACTCAATCGCCATCGCGTAGGCCGGTTCTGGCGACCACTTGGCGAGCTTCTTAAACCATCGGCGATAATTAACCGGCAATACCCTATCTTTTGTTGAGAAAAATGAATCTGCAATATCTAGAGTACCGACATTAAAGCTCGCATCGAAGGCTTTGTCGGTCAGCTCGTGGAATTTTCGCTTACTAAAGAATTCGCCACCGACCGGCTCAGCGATTGTAAATAGACCTTTATTCGCAAGGAGTTTTTCAAGAACATTGATTGTGTTATCTGTTTGATAATAGCTAAAGAAGCCCGGCAAGCCAGGAATACGGCCTTTTTTGAAGTTATTTTCCGCCAAGATATTAGCTGAATCAACTCGGAAGCCAGCGATACCCTCATTCTTCCAGAATGCGATAATTTGTTTGAATTCTTTTACTACGCGTGGATTATTGAAGTTCAAATCCGGCTGCGAACGGTCATAGAGGTGGAGATAATACTTACCGCGTAAAGCCGAAAAATCAAAAGCTGGCCCGCCAAAGAACGACTTCCAGTTGAGCGGTTTATCAAGCCAAACGTAATAGTCCTTGTACCACGGGTCGTGAAGCTCGGATTTGCGAAACCAAACGTGATCAATCGAAGTATGATTTATGACGAGGTCGAGCAAAATGCCGATTTTGTACTTCTTTGCAACTGCTATCAGATGTCGAAAATCGCGCATCGTGCCAAAACGAGGATCGATTTTACAGTAATCACTTACATCATAGCCACCATCCACCCACGGGCTCTCAAAAATCGGGCTCAACCAAATATAATCTGGCTTAATTTTTGCAGCAATAAGTGGGATTTTGTCAGCGATGTCGCGCAAATCTCCCACCGCGCTCGGATAAATCTGATAGATTAGCGTATGCTTAGCCATTGTATTTAAGCTTATTTTAGCATAGGCGCAAACAAAAATCCCAGCCACTTTCGGTGACTGGGATAATGATTGACGGATGATTAACCGCGAGCAAAGTGCGCGAATGCACGGTTTGCTTCTGCCATACGGTGGCAATCTTCCTTCTTCTTGAAGGCAGCACCGGTTTGGTTGTAAGCATCGACAATTTCTGCCTCGAGGCGCTTGGTATAAGGCATACCAGAACGTTCACGAGCGGCACCAACGAGCCACATCATCGCGAAGTGGAGCTGGCGGTGACCAGCAATTGGGAATGGAATCTGGTAGTTAGCACCACCGACACGGCGGGACTTAACTTCGAAATCTGGGCTAATATTCTTGATAGCCTGTTCGAGGACCTCTACTGGATTCTCACTCTTCAATTTCTTTGCAGCACCTTCGATAGCGCCATAAACAGCGCGCTCAGCGGCCTGCTTTTTGCCGTCTAGCATAGAACGATTGATTAAACGTTGGACCATAACGCTCTGATATTTGCGATCTGGAGAAACTTTGCGTTGCAAACTTGCAGTAACTTTACGTGGCATAATTACTTATCCTCCTTCTTCGCACCATACTTGGAACGACCCTGCTTGCGGCCCTGAACGCCCTGAAGATCGAGCGTACCACGGACGATATGATAGCGGACACCTGGAAGATCAGGAACACGACCACCGCGAACGAGCACAACTGCGTGCTCCTGGAGGTTGTGACCTTCACCACCAATGTAAGCCCAAACTTCCTGACCGTTAGTCAAACGAACACGAGCGACCTTGCGGAGAGCGGAGTTAGGTTTCTTTGGAGTCTTGGTAGTAACTTTAATACAAACACCACGCTTAAGTGGAGCGGCCTGCTTGTAATAGCGGGTCTTGAGCGTATTCACGATAGAACCGAGTGCAGGAGCTTTGCTCTTCTTGCTAGCGGTTTTGCGTGGCTTACGCACTAACTGATTGATTGTAGGCACAAAAAATCCTTTATTTATTGATTAATATTGCTGTAAAGCTCTGATTGCCCAGCATTAGCAAAACAGAGCTAACGAAACTCTTAGGGGTTATTTTAGCAGATTTTTTATCAAAATACAAGTTTTTTACTTGGCTGCGTAGTAGCCGCTAATTGAGCGGATTGAAAGCTGCAGGCTCTTTATCGTGTCGATTTCGCTTTTGTTGACCGTGTAACCGTTATATAGGTTAATTGTCATTTTTTCGCCCTCGCCTAACCAAGTGCTTTCGTCAGTATAAGAGCTAGTAAAATATATCGAACGATTATTAACGATAATGCCATTTTTATCGATTAGATTATAGGAAATTGAAAGGCTGCGAATCGGTTTGTCGCTTTTATTGATAACCGAGATTGGCAAATTCACATCCAGATAGTCGTTGCCATAGACCGATACATGCTCAGAGGTAGTTAACTCACCAATACTAATGTCAAAATTCTTCATAATTGGCGCCAAAACGTCTTCACGGCAAGATTCGATATTCGTTTTTGCGCTGGTGAAGCCCGCCAATATGCGTTCGATGCGGGCGTTTTCTTTCGATATATCAGACCCATCTTTGAGCAAATCGGCGCTTGGTTTTAGCGAGGAAACATAGTTCACATCGTCGGTGCTTATAGATTGGCGAGAGAGGCAGTTTTCTTTTGCCTGAGAAATCTCATCTTGCAATGGATAGATGTCATTATTGCCAGGCGTACTACTGGCGCCATAGGCGTCTTTTACGAGTTCTTGGTATTTGTTATTGAAGTCCGTTTTAGCATTATTCATCGCATCGGAAAGCGAGATATATTCGGCGATGGACTCGGAATTACGAATCCTGCCTTCATAGCTAATAATAAGAATGACGATTGCAATGGCCGCAGATACAAGAAAAACAAGGCTCGCGATTGCCCAAGGCTGCCATTTCGTAAAGAAATTTCCATTGCTTTGGTTCTTTACTGGCTTTCTTTGTTCTTGACCATCTGCCGAAAAACTAATCGTCTCGATATTGACATCGCCCGCAAGGCTGGAGTTATCAAAAATCTTCCCGCCCGAGTTCCCTGCTTCTTGACCGATTATTCCTGGCATTACTCCGTTATCGTCGTTCATTCATTCTCCTTATGTTTATTTTAGCATATCGATTGCTTTTGTATTTTTCTGGCTTATACTAGAAGTAGACTTCGGTCGCTCTTTTTGAAATGCTGCGGTCCTTTTTCGAGGAGGTGCCCAATGCAAACTTACAACGAAGACAAGATGTTCACTTATCTCAGAGGATTTCTAAACGGTGCTAGAATGCGTCAAAGTATGGCCGCTTTAGGTTTCGCCAGAGAAAAACATGCTGGTTATACCCGTAAAGGCAATGGACAACCCTACATCATCCATCCTCTCTGGATGGCATGTTATGCAGTAGCAATTGGCATTAGAGACGATAGCATTATCGCCGCGATTCTACTACACGACGTGCCGGAGGATACTGGCACACCCCTATCTAGTTTGCCGGTAAGCGATGAGGCGCGCGAAATCGTCGATTGCATGACTATCAAAAGTTACGTTGGCGAAAGCAAATGGCAATGCAAAGAGCGCTATTATAATGGGCTGTTGCGCAATCCTGGCGCCGTGCTCTGTAAGGGCCTCGATAGGTTCCATAATCTTTCCACAATGGAGGGAGAGATGCCGATCGAATCTATTGAGAAAAATATCGTCGAAACGAACGTACTCTTGCTGCCCGTTATGAAGGTAGCGAAGGAAAAGTGGCCGGATTGGTCCGATCCGCTCTTTATTCTGAGATTAAATGTTCGTTCAATATGCGATACGCTCGACGCGATTCATCACGCGAGCGAACATCAAGACGAAATCATCGCAAAGCTCAAGAACACGCCTGTTGAACCAACCAAGACAGATAGACTGCCGCAGTAAAAAAGAGTAGCCCGCAATTATTGCGGGCTTTTTCTTGGTATAATATGGTTATGTTTAATCGCGACAAAAATCTGCGCGCAATCGAGCGTTTTATGTATAGATACAGTATCCGTCCTACGACTGCCGCTTGCGATATTGCGGATATTGTTGGAGTTGTTGCAGATATCAAGCCCTCCGCTTTCAATAGCCTACAAGCGGATTTGATTGGCGAGAATGAACTTTGGCGTTTTACGAAACTGCTCGAACGGCTAGGTCTTCGCGTCATTTTTGAGCGCAGAAGTTTCGGCGGTGCGCTCGATATCTATTATTTTGTCGCTAAATCTCACAAACGCGCCGCAAAATTACAGGATGCATTTCACGAACTCTGGAATAAAGGCAAAAGCAAAGAAATCGATATGAAGATTGGCGCTTTACTTGGCTACCCTGAGACCGCCGTGCGATATTATGCGAATTTCACCGAAAGTTTGTCGGAGGCGCACTCGGAGCGTGCAAAGCGAAATCGCTTTTACGCACACAGCGCCACGCACGAAGATGACGAATTTTTGGCTTACGAAGTGCCAATTTATCGCCAATTGCAAAGGCATTGCCCAAAGACGGCAAAAATTTTGCGTGCCCAGACTGAAAAACGCTGGTTAGACTAGGTCGGAATTGAGGTAGTAGTAATACTCTAGCAGTTCGCTAGAATAATTTTTGATGAGCGGAATGGCTGGCTGATTCGGCTCGTGGCTAGGAAGAATCAACATACGAGTGATTCCAACTTGCTCGACAAATGACGGATTGTGGCTAACCATAATTAGCGTGCCGTCGTAGTCACGGAAGTTTTCGCCGATGATCTTTTGGGTTTCTGGGTCGAAGTGATTAGTTGGCTCATCCAGGATGATAAGGTTTGCACGCTTAGTCAGAATCTTACAGAGTGCAACGCGCGCCTTTTCGCCCGGCGAGAGAACTTTTACCTGCTTGTTTACATCGTCACCATTAAAGAGGAAATTACTCAAAATACCACGCATATCAGTATCAGTAAAATCGTAGCTACGGACATTCTCAAGAATCGTGCGATTCTCGTCAAGAATCTCTAATTCCTGCGCATAATAGGCTACAGTTGTGTTTTGGCTAAAGATAATCGAGCCCTCGTCCGGCTCAAGCTGGCCGACGATAAGTTTGAGCAAGGTAGATTTACCGATGCCATTCTCGCCGACGATAAGGAATTTCTCACCACGCGTAAGCTGAATAGACAACTTCTCGTAAAGTGGCGGCTTATTATCGTAATGGAAGCTAAGATTTTGAATCTCGAGCGGCGTCTTGCCAGATTGTTTAGCTGGCGAGATATTGACGGCGACTTTTTCGTATTCTTTTTCGCGCGTCTCGAGTTCCTCGAGCTTACGGTCGAGCATTTTTTCACGAACGTGCCCTTGGCGAATTAAGGCATAATTGCTACGCTTGGCATTGCGAGCGCGCTCAACAAATTCGCGAATACGCTTAATCTCACGCTCCTGCTCCGTAATGCGACGATCTTGCTCAGCGAGTTCCTCGGCATAACGCCGGCGGAAGGTCGTATAATTCCCCTCATAAGTCTTCATCTTGTGCGTAGTTTTGTTGACGAAAAGAATTTTGCCGACGACCATATCTAGAAACGTCGTATCGTGGCTAATGACCAGTACCATTCCGCGGTAATTGCGAAGATAATTCGCAACAAAATCTTTCGTACTTGCATCGAGGTGGTTGGTCGGCTCATCTAGAAGCAAGAGGCCAGCATTCTCAAAGAGTACTTTTGCGAACGCAACCTTGGATTTCTGACCGCCAGAGAGTTGACTAATGCGCCTATCGACGAGGTCCTGGAGATGCATTTTTTCTACTATCTTTAGCAGCTCATAGTCGAAGTTCGCGATATCATAGGAATCGATTAGATCTTGGAGTTTCATAATGCGATCCATAATTGCATTAGATTCAGGATATTTCGCGAGCTTTTCGTATTCTTGATTGAGCTTCTCCTGTAGCTCGTCAACCGGGCGACCGGCGGCAATATAATCCCAGACCGTCTTGTCGTCATGTTCGGATTCGATTTTGATCTCTTGCGGCAAATAGCCGATGCGAAGGCTAGGTAGTTCAATCTTGCCGTCATCGAGTTTTTGCTCACCGAGAATTACTTTTATCAGGGTAGATTTACCAGCTCCATTGACGCCAACAATGCCGACTTTATCCTGCGCATCAAAATGAAAACTACAGTCGTCGTAGATTTTATTGACGCCAAAATTCAAGACCAAGTGCTCGGCTTTCATAAGCGTATTATATCATCCGCCGAGATAAATCTTGGCTTGGGGATTCGGGATATAAACAATGCGCCGCCGTTGCTGCGCAACCGGGCATTGGACGAACCCGGCTCTCATCCCTCATCCGCCGAGATAAACCTCGGCTCTTGAAATGCAAACATTCAAGCCAGCCAGATTTCTCCATAAAAAAAGGAATCCTCGCGGATTCTTTTTTATTACGAAATCTTGGCTGGGGATGAGGGATTCGAACCCCCGAATGGTGGGACCAGAACCCACT
>CAMZEB010000011.1 GCA_947305705.1 uncultured Candidatus Saccharibacteria bacterium | reverse complement strand
TGCCTTTTAAGCAGGGTGTCGTGAGTTCAAGTCTCACCGGACTCACCATTTTTTTGCTCAAAAATACCCCGCCGAGCGGGGCATCTTTTTTTTACATAATAATCTTTTTGACAGGCTTCTTCTTTACTGGGGCGCCAGGAGTTGCTACCTTTGGCTGAGGCGCCGCCGTCGGCTTCTCTACATTAACATTGACAATTTCACTGTAACTAGTGACAGGCTTTTCGGAACTTTCCGCTTTCTTCTCTTCCGCTTGCGCAGACTTTTCTTCGACAATCGTCTTCGTCTCGGCTTTTTCAATGCGTTCGATACTCGCCTTGCGCGCCTTCTTCTCTGCACGCTCCAACTTTTTCGCCTCTTTATCGCTCTTGCCGTGATGCTTCAAAACAATTATCAAGATAATAATGAATAGTAACACGCCGCCAGCGATTGCAATCGCCCACCAAGGAAGATTGATAATCGTCCTAGAGACCAACGATTCTTTCATACGCCCTTCGTTGTCAACGTAAGTCACCCTCTGTTCTACCGAGAAAACACCGTAGCCGATGTTATTTTTCGCTTCAAACGAAACCTGACCATTAGGATAAACTTCCTTGCTTTCTTCGGCTACAACCGACCAGTCGCCACCAAAGAAATTCTTCACTTTCACCTGATAAACAGACGTGAACCCAGCCGTGCCGGTATTCTTAACTGTCACGTGCCCATTCAAATCTTCAGCGAGACGGAAAGGTTCAATCCAAGCATCTACTGCCTCACTGGCATATTTCAAATCATCGCCAGCCACGTCAATCTTAACTGAGACGACGCGCGTATTGCCGTCAGCGTCGCTAAGCACTATCTCGGCGTATTGCGAACCAGCTTTCGCATCCTCTGGCACAACGACGCGAATTCCGATAGAGCGCGTCTGTCCAGCTGCTATAGCATAATTCGTTTGCCCACCGACAAACACGAGCCAGCCCCATAACTGCGTGCTTTCCTCGCCAGCGCCTTCATATTTACGAATCACCGTATTTACGACCACGTCGCTCGCAGTGTTATTTACAATATCTAATTGCTTCGTATAACTTCGGCCAAGCTCAGTAGCGCGCCCAAAATCAAGCTCGCTCACCACTGTAAAACTATCATCAAGTTTCGGCTCCTCGACTGTCTGCACCTCGCTAGACTCTTCAGACGGGGCAACGATATCTTCTGCGCTAACACACGGTGCAGCCAAAACCATCGCCGCCGCCATTAGCAAAACCACGCCAAACCTAAAATAAACCTTTTTCATTACACCTCGCACTTATGTTTATTTTATTGTAGCACAACCAAAGCATTAGCGCATTATAGTTCGACAAAAAATGGGCCGCTTTTACGCGGCCCTTCCCCCTTTCCTTTTTGCTACTTTCATCTGCGACAGATTACGATACCGTACTGTCCATTGACGTGCTTGCCATCCTTATCTACATCCCTTCTAAATGACGGGAAGAGATAATTTCCGTCTCTGTCTTTTGAACAGATCGTGCAACGACAATCATCGTCAAAAAATTCTGTTACAGCTACATCGTGCGCTTCGAGCGCGCTCACTACGGCGCCGTGCAGGTCAAGAAAGACCTTTCCAGGCTCAGGATTCGGCAGGATAAACTGCGGATAATCCGCAAAATCCACCTGTGCCTTTTCCTCGCCATACTCGTAGCAGCACGGGCCAGCACAAGCGCCAACATAGGCTGTAATTTTTCCTGTACTGACTTCTCTAAGTGCTCTCACCGCATCATCAACGACGCCATTTTTCAGCGTATTTACTGATGCGTGCAGCACTCCAACCCAACCATCGTCGGTCGCTAAGGCCACCAGACAACAGTCTGCTGCCCAAGCCACTAACGGACATTTGATGTTGGTAATCAGAACATTACCGGGAATCTTCGTGTACGGATCATCATCCGGCATCACGATAGTTCTAACTACTCCCTTTACGTCCTGATTAAAGCCAAGGACTGCTACGCCAGAGTAGGCATCGATATTCGCCTCGTCGCAAATGCGAACAAGATTCTCATATCTGATAGCTCTACCCTCGCCCCACATTGCCTTCTGAAAAGAGATATCATTCTCTAAATCAGAACCAACTGTGTGTAACACTGTAAAAGTAGGTTTATAAAAGACTTTAGACACATAAATCACCCCCGTTCGTAGTATTTAAAGAATATTGTGTCTAACAATTATCATTATAGCACAAAATGCCAAAAAAGTCAATAGCGCTTAAGCCTTTTTATTCGAGAATAGAATCGTCTAGGTGGGTGAGTTCTTCGTTTGAGCGCGGTTATTATAAAACCACCTTATTATCGAACGATAAAATTGTTCAGATGGGTATTTTCTTCTTGCCTTGCGCGGTTATCTACCGAGCAACGGCAAGAAAAAATGCCCAGATGGGCAATTTTAGCTTCGATAATGGTGCGCCCGACTAGACTCGAACTAGCACAGCCGTTTGAATAGCCACTAGCACCTCAAGCTAGCGTGTCTACCAATTCCACCACGGGCGCAGATAGATTTATCTTACCACACTTCTCTGCTTTTGTAAAACGCCTATTCTAACAAGCGCAAACTACGGCGTAATATGGACTTTCTTTCTCTCCGACGCCCAATATCTCACGTCATTAAAGCGATCTAACGCATCGGTCATCTTCACGTTCTCTGAGAAAATCTCAACATTCGAGCCATAATAATAGCGCAAGCTCGACCGGTAGAACGCAATCGCCGGAACATCCGCCATCCAAGCCTTCAAGAAGTATTCATATTTAGCCTTGCGCAAATTCATATTCGTCGTCGTATGTGCCGACAAGAGCGCATCGTCAACCAAACTATTCGAATAATTGCTAAAATTCCAGCCACCAGCAATCGCCTGTGTCGAGCTATAATACACAAACGGATCCGCGCTCACGCCCAAATCTACCTCATAAATCAAGATGTCGTAATCGCGCGGACGCACAACTGTCGAGAAGAAGTCCGTCGCGACCTGCGATTCGTCGTAAATATTCAAAGACACCTCAAACCCGAGGTTTCTTAGCTCGTCCGCAAAACGTTCTGCTGTCGCGGTTATCGTGTCGCGCTTCTGAACAGCGACATTTAACACCACCAAACCGCCATCTTTATTCAAAATCTTCCCTTGGTCGTTATACTGATAGCCACCAGCGACAATCTGCTTCTTAGCGCTCTCAAGATCATATTCCGCCACCTTTGGCATCTCCGCATCGGTCTGCTCAGGCAAAAACGGATAGTCTAGATAGTACGAATCGCTAATATCGCCACGCACTTTCGCCATATCGATTCCCTTTTGAATCGCCTGGCGCAAGTCCCGATTCTTGATATTTTCATTTTGTGTATTAAAGAATGCGAAGACGCCGCCGTTTAGCAAACTCTCGCGCGAATAAACATTCTTCGGCATCTCGCCCGCAACCTCGTTCCCAAGCTCCGCCGTCGCCGTCACATCTGACGACTTTAGCGCAGAAACAATATCTTCGCGATTCTTGTAGGTCTTAATCGTAAACGAATCCAACTTCGTATCTGACAGATAATATTTGTTGTTGCGATTCAAATAAATCGTGCTCGTGTTCAAGCTCGTCACCTTATTCGTAATTTGCATCGTGTTCAAAACAAACGGACCAGAACCAACTGGATTCGTCGAAAAATCACTCTCATACACGAGCGCAGGATTCGTATCGCCTAGAATATGTTTCGGCAAAAGCGGAAACTCTAGCGTGTCCATAAAATCCACATAAGTCGAAGACAGTGTAAACTCTACCGTCTTTTCATCTAGCACCTTTAGATTAACCTTCGAAAAATCAGAAGGAATCGTCGTCTTGGCGCTAGGGTTGCGAATGAGATCGACAGTATAAACAATATCGTCCGCAACAATCGGCTCACCATCAGACCAGTAGATATTATCGCGCAAGCGTACTGTCCAAACCTTGCCAGAATCATCCATCTTTACGCTCTTAGCCAAATCACCTTTCAGATGCCCAGTCGAATCAGGCGACACTAGATTCGCAAACAATAACCGACCGAGCGTTTTCTCAGCGCTCGTCGAAGCATAAAGCGGGTTCATCGAATTCACCTCGCCAAGCACTGCCTCTGTATAATTGCCGCCACGCACAAACGCATCCGTCTGATACGAATTGCCATACCACATAATCTGGACTATCGCGAACAAAAACACCACTACCATCAAGAGCACCCACTCTATCACCCAAAGGCGTACTTCGTGAATATTGCGAATCCTCGAAATAAAATTATCAGAAAAATGCTTGCCAACCTTATCGGCGGACTCATAATAAAAATTCGCGATATCTTTTCGGCTTAAACGCCTCTGCCCACTCTTTTTGGTTTTTTTCTTCATTTAACCTGCAATTAATGTTGTAAGAATCGAGAGCGCAAATATAAACGCAATCACGACGGTCGTGTTAAACATCGACTTCTCTAAACCGCGACGCTCCGTAAAAAGCTCACCGCTTGCGCCGAAACCAGCACCAAGGCTCGCACCGCGCTGTTGTAGCAAAATCAATAAGATTAATAAAACGGCAGAAATGCCAGTTACAGTATTACAAATAGCACCTATTTCCATAAGACTATTCTACATCAGACATCGCTAGATTGACAAGATAATTTATCAACGAGATCAGCAAGCAACTCTCAATTGCCCCGAGAATTGATATCTTTACGCCAGGAATGAGGAAGAATGTCAGCCCGACCATCGCCGCATTGAGCAAAATCGTAAATAGACCTAACGTCAAAAATATCAATGGCAACGAAAATATCGTCAATAGCGGCTTAATTACGGCGTTCATAATCGAGTAAATCAAGCCCGCTGTCAGATAGAGCCAGAAGCCCGTCCGCATCCATTCGTAGCCTTCCTCAAAAGTGGCGAAAAAATTTATACAGATATACATCGCCACGCTCGATACGAGCCAACGCAAAATAAACGCTAACACCTGCCTTTTTACCATAAGCCTATTTTAGAGCATCCTTGCGTTTTAATAAAGTGTGATATTGTATTGCAAAGCGGTGACTCTCGTCGTCTATCCGCGCAATCAGCTTCGCAATATGGCTATCCGGCGCCAGCTCAACCATCCTGTAATCTTCCTCATTCTCTGGTAATACTATTCTCACGCGCGCATTTCTACTGTGATCTCCACTCTTATCGCGCCCTATCACCGGCACGCCATTCTCGTTACATACCGCACGCACTGCTGATAGCTGCCCCACCGAACCGTCCAAGATAATTAAATCTGGTCTCCCCCAATCACTCAAATGTCTCAAGCGCCTCGTAATTACTTCGTTCATACTCTCTGGATCGTTATTTTGCTGCTTACGCAATTTAAATCTCCGGTATTTCGTCCTATCTGCCGTCCCATTTATGAAGCAAACCATCGAACCGACCGCGTTCGTGCCAGATTGATGGCTAATGTCGTAGCCCTCAATTCGCACCAGTGGCTTCTTGAGCCCCAAAATCTCTTGCAAATCTTGCAAAGCTTGATCGCTCGATATATCCAAAAATTCCTTATCTGAGAACACGATCTTCGTTCCCAACCCCTTCAAACCAAAGAATTGATTCCGATAGTCTGCTGCCCGCTCATACTCTCCGTTTGCCGCCGCCTCATACATCAGCTTCTCGATATCTCTTACTAAACGCTTGCGATTCCCCTTCAGATAACTAATCATCCGACGCAAATTATGCTTATAATCTTGCGCCGTCATCCTCCCGGTCTCAATCCCTGGCGTTAGCCCCAAATCTGTATTCAAAGTCTTTCGCCCCGTATAAGGCCTATCGTAATAAGGAAAAACTCGCCTCAAGATTCTGAGCGCCCTCGCAATCGCCACTTTGCCGTAATATGGACCATAATACTCCGCCCCATCATCTTCCGGATTGCGCGTCATTGTCACATACGGAACCGCCGATTTCATATCTATTCTCACATAGCAAACCGACTTGTCGTCCCTTAGGAGAATATTCCATTTCGGTTTGTAGCGCTTTATCATCTCGCTCTCGAGAAAAAGCGCATCCATCTCTGTATCAACAACAATCCAATCCGTATCATCAATCTCGGCCACTAGCGCTCGCGTCTTCGCATCCTTCCGCTCTGGCGACTGAAAATATTGGCGCACACGGTTCCTCAGCACCGCCGCCTTGCCGACGTATATCACTTCCCCTTCACGGTTCTTATGAAAATACACCCCCGGCTCGCGTGGGAGTTCTTTTAGCTTCTCTTTAAGCTTAGGCGTCATACTTCTATCGTAGCACAAAAATCCGCCCATTTTACTGAGCGGATTGTTTGCGAAGCTATTAATTCAATAGTTGTTCGAGAAGATCAGAATAATCAGACGTATCGTCGTCGTCATCGTCTTCATCATCGTCGTCTAATAGACTTTTGTATAAGCTACTATAGTCGTCGTCATCATCATCATCGTCATCATCCAATAGGCTCCAGCTTGATGAACCAGAGTTCAAAGAGCTGCTATATGGGCTTAACGAAGAACCGCCATAAGAGCTTGAGCTGCCACCCATAAACATCTGCATTAGAGATGTAAGTGAAGTTGCGTCGCTAGGAATTGATGCTTCTTTCTTCTCATATTCGAAGGTCATCGTTACGGTCGTAGTCTCATCGCCATTCTTAGTCACAACCTTCATTCCAGCGATTTTACCCGACTTTACCGCGAGCATAACTTCTGGTTTGCTGCTGCTATTGCTGTCGTTGCTATCACTGCTGCTGCTAGAACAAGCTTGAATCTTCTTGACAGAATCGCTGTCTTTTACGGAGTTGGCAAATTCTTTTGCTTTTTCTGCATTGGCCTTTACTTTGTAATATTTAAGACCATTAATTTCTTCTTCTTTAGCGTCTTTATCAATCTCGATAAATGGCTTCGATTCGTATGATTTCGCAAAATCAGCAAGCGTATCTTTGCTGAGAACGGTCGAAATCACGCCAAATGGATCACTACAACCAGTGGTATTATTTTGGCTCATAAACGAAGGATCGACGAGGAACCATTTATTCTCGAAGAAGCTAGCCATACTACCGAAGGAGCTGCTAAGATCGTTGGTCTTAAAGTAAACGCCGCTCTTGTCATAAGCGAAATCAACCTTCATATCTGAAGACGAACCACTGCCGTTTTCCATCTTTAGGTTAGTTGAGCCGCTAATTTTACCATCGGAGATAACGCCCTCAAACGTACCACTCTTAGCGCTCATATTGATTGCGTAAGATTCAGTGCTTGAGCTGTCTTTCTTGTTTTCGCCGCCAGTGGTCTTAAACTCACCCTTTACCTGGATACTCTCAGATTTCAAAGTGCCGGCAATTGCTTTGTCAATATCATTGCCGCCATTAAACACAAAGATGAATAGAACAGCCGCGACAATACCGCCAACCACCAAGAGAACCAAGATGATAATAAGTGCGATTAGGCCGCCTTTGCCTTTTTTCTTCGATGCACCGGCTGCTGCAGGTGCTGCTGGAGCTGCTACAGGTACTGCAGGCACTGGAGCCGCTGCTGGCGCAGGAGCTGGCGTTTCTTTTGCTTTCTTGGCACCGAGTACTGGTGTCGGTTCCGCAGCCGGAGCTGCAGGGTTTGCTTCGTTGTTGTCTAGCATATTTCCCTCATTATTAATTAATATTTTATTCATATCATCTAACGTGCCTGAACTAATTGCGCCCTCAAGATTATTATCTAGCTCTTGAGACCAAGCAGGAACTAACGGGTTTATTACTGTGTCTTCTGGTGCAGAAATAAATTCTTCCTCCGCTCTCGCCTCTTCGTCAATTTGTTCAGGTGTTAAATTGCTATTTCTTATTACAGGACTATCAGATTCGCTGTCGAAAATCTCATCTTGCGAATCATCGCTCATTCGTTGGCACTTTCTACTTCCCACCCCTCATCGGTAGTAGTAATATGGCACGAGGTATGCGCACGCGCACAGGCCTCAATTGACTCATATTTGTTTTGCAATTCGCTCGCGAAAACGAACAGCCATACCGACAACGCCATAAAGAAAAGTGTCGTGCAAGCAAACAAAATATAAAAAAACTTATATTTGCCTGTCGCCTGATGCTTCTCTGGACAACGCTCAGTATAGAGCTTCCTAACATCTAGTTTTCGCTTCTTCGCAGGCGAAGCGTTTTTTGCAGCTTGCGCAGCGTTTTTCTTTGCCACAGCAGACTGCTTTTTTGCAACCATACAAATGCCCTCCTATAATAAGCTTTACTTAATAATAACATAAACGTAACCGCATTCGTAAAAAAATCGAAGCAAAATATGCTATCATATTATTAATACGCTTTTGTTTTTATTAAGGGAGAAAGGCATCAATAATATGCAATCGAAAAACACCAACATTAAATATATTCACGCGCGGCAAATTCTTGATTCACGCGGCAATCCGACCGTCGAAGCAGACGTCATCCTCGAGAGCGGTCACGCCGGACGCGCCGCCGTCCCTTCTGGCGCTTCTACTGGCGCTGGCGAAGCCCTAGAGCTCCGCGACAATGACAAGAGCCATTACGATGGCAAAGGTGTCCTCAAAGCCGTTTGGAACGTAAATAACAAGATTGCAGACGTTCTTATCGGCAACGACGCCGCCGACCAACGCGCCATTGATCGCCTTATGCTAGACCTTGACGGCACCGAAAACAAGTCAAACCTCGGCGCAAATGCTATTCTCGCAGTTTCCCTTGCTGCCGCAAAAGCCGTCGCCCACGCCAAGGGCATGCGCTTTTACGAATATGTCGCCGAGATTGCCGGCACGACTGACGAAATATGCCTCCCGATGCCAATGATGAACGTTATGAACGGCGGCGCACACGCCAGCTGGTCAACCGATTTCCAAGAATATATGATTATCCCAACCAGCGCAACTAATATCGCCACCGCAGTTCAAATGGGTGCCGAAGTTTTCCATTCCCTAGCAAAAATTCTCAAAGAACGCGGCTACGCAACTACCATCGGCGACGAAGGCGGCTACGCTCCACACGTCAAAGACGGCAACAACGAGCCACTTGAGCTTATCAAGCTCGCCGTCGAAGCCGCTGGCTACCGCCTCGGCGAAGACATCTGTATCGCAATGGACGTTGCCAGCTCCGAATTTGCCGTTGGCGACCATTACGAACTTAAAACAAACGGCGACTGGAAATCTAGCGACGACCTCTCGAACTGGTACCAATGGATTACCGATAACTATCCAGTAGTCTCCATCGAAGATGGCCTCGGCGAAAACGACTGGGATGGCTGGAAAAAACTCACTGAACGTTTTGGCAACAAAATCCAGCTCGTCGGTGATGACCTCTTTGTCACAAACACAAAATTACTCCAAAAAGGCATCGATATGGGCGCTGGTAATGCAATCCTCATCAAGCCAAACCAAATTGGTTCACTTTCCGAAACTATTAGCGCGGTAATCCTCGCTAAGAAAAACGGCTACCGTTGCGTTATGTCGCACCGTTCCGGCGAGACAGAGGACACTTCTATCGCACACCTCGCCGTCGGCCTAGGCACTGGCCAAATCAAAACTGGCTCGCTTAGCCGCTCAGAACGCATCGCAAAATACAACGAGCTCATCCGCATCGCCGAAGCAAATTCTACACTCGGGCTCACAAATCCATTCAAATAAAAAATACCCCCGCCAAGGGGTTATTTTTTATTTTTTCAACGCTTCTTCTATCATAGACGAGACAGTCGATGCGCTCAATGTCTCAACCATTTTACCATTCACAAAAATCGATGGTGTCGCAGTAATATCAGACTTTATGCCCAATTGTTTATCTTCATCAATCTTTGTCGCAATCGCTAAGTCGCCCAAATCAGTCCTAAAGCGCGAGACATCACCTTTGCCACTAGAAACCTCTTTGAACAAAACCACGAAAGCGTCCGTCAACTCTGAGCCACTCTCATAGTACCAGTCAATCTGGTTCGCAAACACGCTAGAAAGCATCTCCCAGAAATAACCCTGACGACCGGCCGCCTCAACCGCAGTCGCCGCCGCTTTCGAATTTTTGTGGCTATTTATTGGATAATGGCGATAAATAAACTTCACTTTGCTACCGTATTTTTCGTACATACTATCCATAACTGGCATCATTGCCGCACAGCCCGGGCATTGCATATCGGCATACTCAATCACCACAACGTCAGAATCTTCTTTGCCGCGCACGTGTTCGCCAATCGGCTCGCCAGTGCTCGTCGAAACACTGCCCGGCTCATCGCCAGATCCGCCCCACTTATCGCCGCTATTTACTGCAATAATAATTGCCGTAATAGAAGCGGCGAATACCAAACACGCTATAACTCCTGCGATTATGCTTCCAACTGAACTATTTTTCTTCTCCTCCATCTTATCCTTCCTCGATTGCTCTCTTAAATAACGTTTCAACTCCCTCTGTGCTATTTTCAAAATCTATTTCTTTGCCATTCACAATTATCGTCGGCGTCGCATTGATGTTATCTTTTACGCCAATACTGTGGTCAAAATCGACTTTCTTCGCCAAATTCTCATCCTTCAAATCCACCAAAAACTTCTCCTTGTCGCCTTTACTTCCACTTGCAGTCACAAAAATTTCTACAAAGCGCGATTGCAACAATTCGTCGCTATTCACATACGCCCAATTTGATCGATAGGTAAACAACGCATTCATCATCTCCCAGTAATATCCCTGCTTTGCCGCCGCCTCAACCGCAATTGCCGCCGGCCGCGCATAATTATGACCAGAAATAATGTAATAACGAATGATAAATTTCGCCTTATTTTGATAGTTATTAAACACACTAGTAAATCTCGGCATTACCGAAGCGCAAGCCGGACACTGCATATCGACATACATAATCGCCGTCGTCTCTGAATCCACATTTCCCAAAACGTGGTCACCGATGAAGCCATTTTCCGCCGAGGCGTCAATCTTATCGCGATATAACTTCAGACTAGAACTTTTAGTGCTAACTACCTGTTTAGTCCCATCCGCCAAATCGGTGTTAGCGCCAGTTCTACCCATCGTCAGAGCAATTATCAAAAATATAATAACAATAAACTGCACAATAATCGTAACGGCCATATAAGCCATCTTTATGTCATTTTGCGCTGTCTTTTTGCCTACGACATTGCTATTAAACTGCTTCTTTGGGGCAGTTTTCGTCGTCTTCTTTTTCGTCTTTTCGTCCGTCATAACAAAGCAACACCGAGCGAGCTAGCCGCCATCATAATAATACCTGCGAGCAAAACGCCAGCCATCACCGCAATTGCCGACTTTTTTAGACCAAAGCCCAAGAAACTTGCCGCAAGCGTCCCCGTCCAAGCGCCCGTGCCAGGAATCGGAATCCCAACAAATAACATCAAAGCAACGAAGGCTCCTCTCTGACCTGCCTTATCGGAAAGTTTCTTACCTGCACGATGTCCCTTCTTGAGGCACCACGAGCAAAAGCCGCCAATCACTTTTTTGTCCTTGCCCCACTCCAAGAATTTCGCCGCAAAAAGATAAATAAACGGCACCGGTATCATATTGCCAATAATACAAACAATGTATGACCAGATAATTGGCATCCCCCATAGCTGCGAAATCGGAATTGCACCGCGTAGCTCAATCAGCGGCACCATTGATATCAAGAAAATTTTAACAAAATTCCAAAACATTACTTTTCGTACCCCGGCTTGCCCAATAGCTCAAACATTCGCGTCTTATACGCCTCTACGCCAGGCTGATTAAATGGATTCACGCCAAGCGTTAATGCACTCAACGCGCAAGCCATTTCGAAGAAATATAGCAAAGCGCCAACCGAACGCTCATCTAAATTCGACATAATAACCCTCATTACCGGCACGCCACCCAACGTATGCGCCTCGCGCGTCGCTTGAGCAACTTTTTTGCAGATGTCATCGAGGTCACGACCTTCAAGATAGCCAAGGCCATCTAGATTCTCTGATGCCGCTGGCACAACCACACCGCTATTCTCATTCTCTATCTCTACAAATGTTTCAAACAGCTCACGACGTCCATCCTGAATATACTGCCCTAGCGAGTGAAGATCCGTCGAATAAACCACGCTAGCTGGGAATATACCCTTGCCTTCTTTGCCTTCGCTTTCGCCGAATAGCTGCTTCCACCACTCGTTAAGCATCATAAAACCAGGCTCAAAATTCGCCAGAATCTCAATGTTGTAGCCTTTTTCGAGCATCACATTGCGTAATGCCGCATATTCAGCCGCCTTGCCGCCATCAGAGATTAACGCCGCACGTTCTTCTTCGGCGCCGTCCATCAACCTGTCTATATCTATGCCCGCCGCTGCGATTGCCAACAAGCCAACTGCCGTCAGCACCGAATAGCGCCCACCAATATTATCTGGCACCACGAAGGCTTCGTAACCTTTCGCAGCCACCTCATCGTGTAGCGCGCCCTTATTCGCATCGGTCGTAACATATATTCGCCTTATCGCATCCTGCTCGCCATATTTTTTAATGAGCAAGTCCCTAAAAATACGAAAAGCAATCGCTGGCTCAGTTGTCGTTCCAGATTTCGAGATGACATTCACCGAGAAATCCGCCTCGCCAATCTGTTTGATTGCTCGCTGCAACTCTCGCGCGCTAAACGAATTGCCGACATAAATAATCTTCGTCCGACCACGTTCGCCACCAAGCGCCTCTATCACGGCACGATGGCCTAGATAGCTACCGCCAATGCCGATACAAACCAAATAGTCTGAATCACTATTAATCTGTTCCGCTGCGGCTTTTATCCGCCCAAATTCGTCTCTGTCGTAATTGATCGGCAAATCAACCCAACCGCCAAACTCATCTTGTTGCACACGTGCCACAAAATCTCGGACGCCAGAAACACGCGCCTCTAGTTCGTCAGGCGAAAGAAACTTCCCATATTCACACTTAAAATCAATCATAAATCCTCCACGATACTTACTCCTATTTTACCACAAGAAAAATCCCCCAAAGCAAAACTCCAGGGGATTTTCAAAAATTACAAACTAACTGCAATGTCGTGCAAATTCGCCGAGCTTAGCGTTCCAGAATCATCATTAATCACATAGAACACGCCGCCATTAACCCACGCCGCGCGCGAACCTGATATATAAATCATCAAACCCTGCCCCTTTGTTACCGAATAGCTCATCCCCCAGTTCTTGATAACATAATTCGAAAGCACTGCTGATGAATCCCAAGACGACTTTTCTTCCATCAAAGTAAATTTATCGCCCAAATCATTCTTGAACGCCATTGTAACGCGACCATTTTCCTCTTTTACTAAGCCGTCCAAACGATAAGAAGAAGGCAAATAGCTCGGATAAATCTTCTCTATGCCGCTATGCATTGCCGCAACACGTACGGATATGTCTGGCAAATTAATACTCACTAGATACCCTAAAACAATCACTGCAATCACCGCAAAACCGGCCATAATAGCAAAGCGTTTTTTCGGCAAAACCTGCTGCGATTCCTTTTCCTGGCTGTCCGCATTCATCGTCGAAACTTTGCGCAAAGCCTGCTGGATTGCACGATCCTTTAGCTCTTGTGCCGTTAGCGCTTGTGGCGCTTCCGCCTTGCGCGCCGCCATACGAGCCTTCGCGACTTTCGCAACCTTAGAATCCTGAACTGGCGCAATCAAATCCTCATCGGCAATTTTTACCGAAGCTAAACTTCTAAGTGAAACAGTATTCGACGCTGCCTTTGACGCAAGTTTCTGTTGCACCTGCCCCCTCGACAACTGCTGTTTTTGCTGAGTCTGATTCTTCGCCAACTGCTGCTGCGCTTTTTGAACAACTTTTTCGGTCGCCTGAGCAATCGCCGCACTATTTTGACCAGCCGCCGTAGGCTGAATCTTTACAGTCTGCTTTTTTGTCATCAATACGTGATTAGCGTTCTGAGCCTTCAACGCCCTCGATGCGGCACCAGCCGAAGCGTTGATTCGAGGCATAATAGTCGGCCTTTTCACGAATTTACGGTTAAGAGTAGAGGAGCTTTGTAGACGGCGTTGATTCACGGCGCTAGCATCAATTGCACCCTGTGATTTCGCAACTCTGACTTTTATGCCGTCCATTTATACCTCGCTTTATACTGCTAATGTTATCGTAAAACATAAGCATAGAGAAATCAATAGCATTTTAAAAATTTTGTTCAATCACAGAACCATCCTCATTTCAAAGTATTTATGCTATAATAAAGGCAGCAAATATGGACCGAGCAAAATCGAAACGCATTCGTAATATTCGCGTTATTGCAACTAATTTATTTATGAGTCTTTCCGTCATAGTCATCGTCTTTATTTTGATGTTTTTCGCGATGGGCTTCACTTTTAACGAAGAAGGTAAGCTTGAACAGGCCGGACTCGCTCAATTTGTTTCCAACCCATCTGGCGCTACTGTCGAGATTGACGGCAAATCTCAATTTGGCCATACCGAGATGAGCAAGATGCTCAGTGGCGGCTACCACGACGTCAAAATCTCCAAATCCGACTACGACACCTGGACCAAGCGTCTTCGCGTCGACTCCGGGCTTCTCACCCGCATCGAATGGATTCGCCTCTTCCCTAATAATCCAGAAATTAACGACGTTGCCACCTTCAACGACCTTCGTCTCGCTACTTTCTCACCAAACCGCAAAAAACTAATTACTATCGAAAAAAATAGCAACAAAATCACTATCGCCGACATTCAGAACGATTACAAAACTACCCAAATCGACCTCGACGAAGCACTTAGCACTACTAGTAATAACGCGCTCACAGGCACCCTTTCTATCACTGCCTGGAACGACAACAACACCCGTTTTATTATGAAATGGGTTCGCGATAGTAAAATTAGCTGGCACCTCGTCGATCTCGAGCATAACGAAAACAGCACTAACCTCAGTAATATCTTTAACCTCGCCTTCGATAGCATTCTTGTCGAAAATGATTCCGCCAGCAAGCTCTGGGCGCTCGAAAATGGCAATCTTCGCATCATCGACGCCAACAATCATACCATCTCTAGTGTTTTCGCAACAAACATCGAAAAAGTCGCCAATAATCGCGACGTCGCAGCCTTCATTCATAAAGACGGCGACGATCGCAATCTCTCCATCTATAAAGAAGGTGAAAAAGGCTACACGGCTATCACGAAGATCAACAATGCTTCCGATGATGTCACTGTCAAACTCGCAATGGGCACTTACTGGAACGAAAACTGGCTCGCCTACACCATCAACAAGCGTCTATATATTCTAGGCGGCAGATACCCATCATACGGCCGCGACAAAGCTTCTAGCCTCAAAACCAAGCTCGAACGCGACATTAACTATCTGCCACAGCTTATGTCTGTCAACTTCAACCAGCGCGTCATTGTCGTATCTGGCGACAATCAACTCACAAGCTACGACACCGAGACAAAAGATTGCTACGACGTCGAACTAGCCGCCCCTCTCTCCAATATCAACTGGCTCGACAATTATCTTATCTGGCAGAAGACCGAAAATTCCATCTATACGCGCGATTTTGACGGTGACAACCGCCGTATGATTATCGCCGACGCCAACAACCCATTCCCTGTTGTTATTACCGAAAACAACCGCTGGCTCTACTACTTCGATGTTACCGAAGAAGAAACCGCAACCGACGCGACCAACAAAACCCCATCCGATTCCGTCCCTGTTTCGCCAACTGAAACAGCTATTCGATATACGCTCAAGCGCAAAAAGCTTCAATAATTATTAGTTTTGTCCGGTCAACCACTTCCAGAATTGCTCTAGCGGTGAGTCGTCATTCTTTGGCATCGTGTGCTCTTCTTCCGTGTTTTCGTCAATTGGCGATTCCGTCTCTGGCGCCCCCTCATAAGAAGGATGAATCTGTTCGCCATAAACAAGTAGGCGATATTTCGACGTACCAAGCGGCGTACAAGTGATAAGTGTAATCATTGGCTTACCCGCGTTATCATTCGCAATCTTCCTTAGAGCCGCCGAATCCGACGGATCGACCGTCTTCGTACCAATCACCCGATAAGTATAACGCTGCCCATTATAATCCATATAAATCAAATCGCCGCCGCCCATTCTCGTCAGACCAGAAAAGATGAACTTATAATCTGACTGCTGATAAATGTTGCCCGCTGAATGGCCAGAAACTGCAAAGTTTCCAATCTCCCCCGGCTTCGCCGAAGCGCCAGGAATCGAAAAATGCGCCACGCCGTTCGACATCGCCGCCGACATCGAATTAACATCGTTCTTCGACCCGAATACGACCGGAACTTCAACGTTCAACTTCGGTATCATCAGAGTCGGCGAATCGTGAATATTGGCCGAGACTGTCGGATCAATCGCCGTAATATCGTTTACCTCTGACCCGCCAGGCGACATATAAGCCACCGCGTTCGCAATAATCACCTGATTATATTGGAACAGCAAGCCCAAAATTAAAATTGTCAAACCAACTGCAATCGGAATAAAGTGTCGCGACTTGCGCATCTTCTTCGCACGCTTTGCAACCTTCTTCTGAATCGCTGATTTGAAGTCATCCTGCGTTTCTGCGCCATTCCCAGCCTGCTTCGCCACCGACGCCAGCATCTCGCGCTCCTCGGCATTCTTTGCCTCGCGCTCAGCCATATCGCGCTCAATCTTCAAGCGTTCGCGCGCGACATATTCCTTCGCCGCCCGACCATAATAATCGCCATAATACTTCTGGTAATAATCTTGCCACGCCGAATGATACTTCCGCCAATCTTCTGCATTGACTTGCGGCGTAGGAGCCTGTTTTGTCGGCTCGCGATAATTCTGAGGCTGATGTTTGTAGGCATCCAATACTTTTTGCCGCGCCAACGCAGTCGCCGTCTGTTGCTGTTTTTGCGCAGACGTAAGCTGAGCAGTCGTCGTTTGACTCTGCGGATTGCTATTCGCTGCATTCTTGGAAGCCGCTTGTCCCCAAGCATTCCAACTAGGAATAGTATTAGACTGCCCACCTTTTTGATTGTCCATTACTCTTATTCTAGCATAAGGGGAGATTTTGTGCTAAACTATATTTGTTGTTTTACAATTTGCGCGAGTGGTGGAACTGGTAGACACGCTAGACTCAAAATCTTGTGGCAGCAATGCCGTGAGGGTTCAAGTCCCTCCTCGCGCACCAATAGAAAAAGATGACCTTCTGGTCATATTTTTTATTCATATGAGAGGAGGGACGCAGAACCCGTAGGGTGCAAACTCGGTAGGAGCCGAGAGAAAACGGAGAAATGCTTACATTTCGGATTTTCCGAGGCGACGCCCCGAGAGAGTATCGAGCATCGCGAGATACGACGTCCCTCCTCGCGCACCAATAAAAAAAGATGACCTTTTGGTCATATTTTTTTATTCATATGAGAGAGGGACGCAGAACCCGTAGGGTGCAAACTATGATAGAATATGCTTATGAGTATTCAAAATTTTTCTTTTCGTCTTCCAAGCATTCAAAAAATCATTTGCAGCATCCCCGTCATCCTCGTCACGCTATACTTTTTACCTCCAATCGGCGTCATTTTGACGATTATTCGTCTCTTTGTATTCGGTACCTACCACTACCACCGCGTCCCAGCCATCATCCTTATCGTTGCCCTCTTATGTCTTGCCCCTCGCGGCTACGAACTGCTCCAAACTAACTTTGGCGACAATATTCCCGTCTTCCAACCATTCATCGATTTCCGCGCCCACCCACTCTACGCCAAACTCACTGATTACGGCCGCTGGACGTCCGTTTTCGCAATTATTATGCTAATCCTTAGCATTGCCCTTAAACGCGTCGTAGAGGCCGCCTCATCATTCTTCAGGAGCGTGAATAAAGCATCCCAAACCTACAGCAAAGACAACGATGAATATTCCAAAAAACTCCCCCGCAACGGCGACGAGATTAAAGAAAAATACAACGCCACAAGCAAAAAAGAAACCGTCAGCGAATATGACCAAACCATCCCGCACGTCATCAAATGCCCAAACTGCGGCAAACCAAACCATGTCATCGGCACCGTCGGCAAGTGCAAATCTTGCCGCGAAGTCATCGAATGGCAGCCAAAAAAATAGCCTCAACCCCTTATCTAACCCCTCTCTATATTGACTTTTTGAGCAATTTATGATACAATAGTATTGTTAGTTGTTTGTTATCCAAACCAATAATGCACCTTGAAAGGGGTTGATAAATTTGTTTAAGCATTATTTTGGCACCGCTGTGAGAAAATCTAACCATATAGAAATGACAGATTTCTTCTGTGACGTTTTTCTCATCACTTTTTACTCCCTTATCGCCTGTAAGGGAGCCTGGTATTTCATCGCTTTGATGGTTATAGCGGACATCTTCCGTTTCATCCTCAGAGGAGCCTGGTATTACGCCCCGTTTCATGAAACAGCGCATTACCACGACCCAGCCAAAGATCCTAACGCAGCAGTTCTCGCTTGCATCAAAATCTCTGGCATCATCCTGTTGCTCGCAATCTCCCTGCCAATCTTTATCATCGAGGATATCCCGCCCTGCATCAGACATATACGCAGTTGGCTGTGGTATATTATCGTAATTGCAACCGTGATCGAGACTTTTCGTCGCCTCCTTCACACTCTGCACAAGCACAACAAAGATTGGCTCATCGGAAGCCGAGGAAAAATCGGTATCGCCAATTGGGTTAGTATCAGCCGCATCGCTATCTCTTTCGTTATGCCTCACGTCTATATGACGCAGTCATTCGGAGAAAACAGCAACATCATTGCTACTACTGTTCTAATTATCGCAATCGGAACAGATGCAATCGATGGCTTCGTCGCCCGTCAAACTGGCAACGTCACAAAAGTTGGCAAATACTTAGATCCGCTAGGCGACAAGATAATCTTCATCCCGAATGCAATCGCATTCCTCTGGATGATCTATCAAAACAGCCTGGACGGCAGTGACTTAGTAAAACGAACAATGGTGGTTACGATGATTCTTATCGGAATCACCGCAGCGAGAGATATTCTTTTCTTCCTATGGTTCTTCATTATGGGACGAAAACTGCCGAGAGGACTCAGCGCCAGCCTAGTGGACAAAATCCGTATGGCCTACATCTGCGCTTGGCTCCTCGCCACAGCTCTCAATCTCTCAATCCCTGGCGACAACCGTCTCGTCATAACCAGCTTAAGTATGTGCATTATCTCGGCCATACTAAGCATCATCAGTGTCGAGGTCGACTACGAGCGCTACAGGCGAGCGCTTGAAGAGACCTCGCACAAAAGGCGACTCCGTTGAGTCGTCTTTTTCTTGACTTAATTACATTTTTATGATAAAATAATAGCAATTGTTTTATTTTTTGTTTGACCCAAACTTACAAAAACAGTAGTTCATTACAAGGAGGGATAGGTATGGTACTGAGAATTTTTGTTCGCACAGCGTACAAGCGAACGGCAGGTATGATTGAGTTTTTTAATGCATTCTGCCTTGTTCTGGCGCTAATCTTATCGATTATCGCGCCAAAAATCCTGTATTTCCTGATAATAGCGGCCATCGCCGACCTTATCAGATTCACCGCTTGTGGTGCTTGGTATCTCGTCGATTTTCACAACATGTCACACGAACACTGCCCGAAGAAAGATGACATCTACAAACAAGGGAGATATCTCAAATTCACCCTTTACGTCATCGGACTTCTGGCAATCTTGTTCAGAATCAGCGAAGCGAGCATCTTCGTCTGGACGACTATCGCTGTCATTTCAATAATCGAAATGCTTCGAACCGTCGCTCACGTGCTCCAAAAATACGATCGCACCTGGCTGATTCACAGCAAGGGCAACTTAACCGGGTTAGACATAGTCTCTATGATACGTCTAACCGCCGCCATCTGTCTGCCGTTCATCGCTATTCAGCGAAAATACGGCCTCGTAATCGCTCTGATAATCTCAACTGCCCTTATGCTCAGTTCCGAGATATTCGAGTATTACTACGCTCGCAGCAAGCGTCTCTTAACGAACCGTTTTTACTGCTGGACGGATACGGTAGCCCGCAAAATCCTGTTTGCCGGCCAACTGATTGCCATCGCAATCTTGGTCACCAAAACAAACGTAGCAATCAACCACATCAACATCGTATTTCCGCTTGGCTTCTGCATCCTAATCATCGTCGTCAAAGACATCGTCACCTCTTGGTGGCACGTCAGTGGACGTTGCAGTTTTGCCGACGGTCAGAACCACAGTAGTTACATCGTAAACATCGTGCGAAATTGGCTAATATTCTTCTTAATCGTCATTTCGTACATATCCCTATTAATGCAAAAAGCTGAAGGTATTCAATTCTCCCTTAGCATTGCGTTAATTGCCAGCATGGTGAGTCTTCTCTCTTTGTTCCTTGACGCGGAATCAATGAGAACCGCTTCCCTGCGCAGGGGGCCGTATTAATACGGCCCTTTTTTATAGCACGCTCGCAAATACTTTGGAATAATCTTTTTCCGCGTTCCAGAGCCTTGCAACCACCGATTGAACCAATAGCGAGCCGCCCCAAAGCGAAATCGGCGTATAAGCCGTCTCGCCGAGCGCCTGCGTCACTACTTCGCCATTTTGCGCAATAATCACCAAATCATTATGATAAGTCGCCACTGTCATCGGATAGCTCAGCGTAAACTTATGTAGCGTTTCAACCAGCTGGTTCGTCGGCATCGTCAGAGTCACCACCTTTGGGTAATACATCGTTCTTAGCATTTTCTGGAGCTGCGGCATAGTCAAAAATACCCCTGTTTCGTATTCGCGCATCCCCCAATCTGTTGCCGATGGCGTCACCGCCTCAACCGCATCACGCGTTACGAACACCGGCTTCTGGCACTTATCCATAAACTCTGCAAATACCAGCGTAGTCTCCGCATTTTTGCCGCTATCGCCAATCAAAATCACCGCATCCGCCCACTCCGACTGGCGCAACATCTCTGTTAGCGCCATCCTGCCAAATGCCCCCGAAGCCTCCGCCTCTGCGAAATACAGCTCTGGTGTGCTTGGCACCTGATTTTTAAGCGAATCTGGCATCAAAGCCCGTACTTCCCCCACGCCGAACCTCTTCGCTGCTTCCAACGCGCTCGCAACTGCAAAAAACATCCCCTTATTCCCCCCTATTACTAAAACCTTTCCCGCAAAGCGCTTTTGCTCTGGCGGAAGCAAATCTATGTCACTGTATAATTTTTTTGTACTCTGGCGATGCCAATAATCCAAGTTTTCGCTCATCCTAGCTCCAGCGTAATTGGGCAGTGATCCGACCCCATAATTTCGTTCTTTATATCTGTCGCCACTACCTTATCGCACAGTCTTTTACTCATCAAGAAATAATCAATCCGCCACCCAACGTTACGCTGTCTCGCACCGCCACGATACGACCACCAGCTATATTTTTGTTCATTCGGATGACGCTCACGCCAAATATCAACAAAACCACTATTAAGATAGTTCGTCATCCCCTGTCGCCCAGATTCCGTAAAACCAGCGTTCCCCTCATTTTGCTCCGGTCGTGCCAAATCTATTTCCTCGTGCGCCACATTAAAGTCGCCGCACACTATCACCGGCTTCACCGCATCTAATTCCTTCATATATTCAAGCAAGGCTTTGTCCCAGACTTTCTCGCGATATGCCATTCGCCCGAGATCATCTTTTTCGTTCGGGACATAAACATTTATCAGATAAAAATCATCGTATTCCGCCGTCAAAACCCGCCCCTCTTTGCGCGCATCGCCGAACTCGTCCGCCCAGCCCTCCAGCGCCTCTTGCTGCGCCGAAAAACCATATCTTACGCTCAGCGGTTTTTGCTTCGAAAAAATCGCCGTTCCCGAATAGCCCGCCCGCTCGGCCGAGTTCCAAATCTCCTCATAATCCGCAAAATCCACCTCGGCCTGCCCTTGTTTCGCCTTCGTCTCCTGCAAACAGACAATATCTGGCTGGTATTTTTCAATAAAATTCTGGAGCGTCCCCTTGCCCAGTATCGCTCTCAAACCGTTCACATTCCAAGACGCAATCTTCATATCTCTATTTTAGCACCACTTGACTATCTATACAGCATATTGCTATAATTAAAAGAGGCAGAGTTAGCTCGCGAAAGCTAACTTTTGTACTTTCATAAAGGAGGAAATTCTTATGGATAAAGGTTTCCTGACTCCAAGCGGAGATTGTTACGAGAGTGATATTGAAGAGCTTGAGGATTTCATCTTCAGTGCAATCAATATGGGCGCCGTGCGTATAGACGCCGATGGCAAAGGCTACGTTTTTAAAATATCTGAGCTTCCCTTCGAAATCGACAGAGACGAAATCGAACAGATTAGCGAAGATATTCAGGAGTTGCTAACATTTAGAATAGAATCATATAACGAATCGCTCAATAATTATCATCTCGACGACGACGAAGAAGATAACGAAGACGATTACGCCTCCGACGACAACATAAAAGTCCTCTTTAGGACTAAACACTTGTATGTCCGAATTTGACCGTATTTCGGCGCACAAGCCAACCGCCCCTTTTTATAAGGGGCGGATTTTTTATGCTACAATTATCTAAACAAAGGGAGTGTAAATATGCGCAAAGATTACATTCGGTGGGATGAATATTTTATGGGGCTCGCCTTGCTATCAGCGCAACGTAGCAAAGACCCTAATACTCAAGTTGGCGCCTGCATCGTCAACGACAACCATAAGATCGTCGCTACTGGCTACAATGGTATGCCAACCGGCGTCAAAGACGAAGAAATGCCTTGGGAACGCGAGGGCGATTTCCTCGATACGAAGTATGCCTATGTCTGCCACGCCGAGCTAAACGCAATTCTCAATTCCGTCGCCAAGCTCGACGGCTGCACGCTTTACGTCACTCTCTTCCCTTGCAATGAGTGCGCCAAAGCCGTTATCCAATCCGGCATCAAGCGCGTCGTCTATGCCGACGACAAGTACGCCGACGCCGAAAACACTATCGCCGCCAAGATGATGCTCCGCCGCTGCGGCGTCAAGTGCGAAGAATACAAAGCCTCCGGCAAAAAAATCGAATTCACTCTCTAATCAAAAAAGCGCCAATCGATTCAGACTGGCGCTTCTTTTTATGCCTTAAAATGTTGGGTTCATTGGCTGTTCGGGCGCAACTGGCTCTTCGACTGGAGCCGCAGCAACTGGCTCAGCTGGCGTTTCGTAAGCCACCGGTTCAACAGGAGCAGCTGGCTGCTCGACTGGGGCAACTGGAGCCGTAGGGGCTACTGGAGCCACTGGAGTTACAGGTGCGTATGGCGCAGCCGCAACAGGCGCAGCAGCACCGTCTTTGTCTGGCGCAAATGCAACTGCAAAAGCCGCAATCGATATTAGCGTGTTAAGAATCGACACGATCAAAGCCATCACTATTGTCCATGCCTGAATGACGGATGCCTTCATAGTGCCAAGCAACAACTGAACGTCCTTGCTACTTCTCGAAGTAGATTTTTCATCATAGGACAAAAGAACGATAATAAGAACCATCATAAAGATATGCGCCACAATAGGTAGGCCCATTGCGATGTAGCCAATCACGGATTTCTGACTCTTGCCGCTAGCAGTACGAGCAGCGTGAATTACAGCGAGAACAATCGCCGCAATTGCAATGATAGACAAAATAATTAGCGGAACCGCCTGACTCCAATAAGCACCAATTGTGTCGTTATATTCTTTCAAATATTCGGCACTCATACTGCTTTTGTATTTGCTTACCGATTCCTCGCTAGAAGCAATAGCTCCTTGGATGAAGCAAAATCCGATTGCGCTCATCACAAAGACGCCCGCAACGCCAACTGCACCCCAGATGGCTAAATAGTTTTTTAGCTTTTGTATCATTTTTACTCCCTTTTTAACATAAGCGTTACTTTCAGTATATTATAAATGCTACAATAAAGCTATGGAAAAACCGCCAAAAAAACAAGATAATTCTCGCATCAAGCAAGCAATCGCTATTGCTACCAAAGCACACGAGGGCCAACTTCGCAAAACTGGCGAACCATACATCACGCATCCGCTAGCTGTTATGAAGATTCTCCAGGAGTGGAATATGGATGAAGATTCCGTCATCGCCGGCGTACTTCACGATACTGTCGAAGATACAGAGGTCACTCTCAAAGATATTGAAGAACAATTTGGCAAAGATGTCGCTTTCCTCGTAAATGGCGTCACAAAGCTCGGCAAAGCCCGCAGCGATATGAAAAACCTCGACGAATATCTTCCAGAGACCAGTGACAACCTTCTCAAACTTCTCATCGCCACCGGACAAGATATTCGCGTCCTGATTATTAAGCTTGCCGACCGTCTCCATAATCTACGCACGCTTAGTGCCCTTCCGCCAGATAAACAGCAAAAAATCGCCCGCGAATCGCTTGAGGTCTTTGCACCGCTTGCCGACCGTCTCCAGATGGGGCGCGTTCGCGTCGAGATCGAGGAGACCAGCTTCCGTTATCTTGATCCAAAGCGTTACGAAGAGCTCAAGAAACTCACCGAGGATCGTCTTAAACTCGCCGACAAAAAGCTCAAAAATGCCCAACACGCCGTCGAAAACCTCCTCAAAAAAGAAGGCATTCATTATAGTTGCGACGGCCGCGTCAAATCCATCTATTCGCTCCATAAAAAACTTGCCAAATACGACCAGAATATTAATCGCATTTATGACCTTATTGCGCTCCGTTTCATTGTTGATGACGTGACAACTTGCTATCTTGTCCTTGGCCTGATTCATTCGCTGTTTATGCCGATGGACGGCCGCATCAAGGATTACATTGCAATGCCTAAGCAGAACGGTTATCAGTCCATTCATACCACGGTCATTACGAAGGATGAACAGATTGTCGAATTTCAAATTCGCACCAGAGAGATGCACGATTACGCTGAACGCGGTCTTGCTGCTACCTTCTATTACAATGAGCAGAAGCTCACCTCCGCCTATACCGAAGGGCGCGTAAGTCGTCTCCCGAGCAATCTCCTTTGGATCAAGGAGCTTCAAGAGACTGCGACCAAGCTCGCCTCTGGCGAAAAAGTTGACACCAAAAAACTCCGCCTCACTCTCTTCGCTGACAAGATTTTTGTTTACACGCCAAAGGGCGACATTATCGATTTACCGCTAGGCTCTATGCCTCTAGATTTCGCCTACCGCCTTCACAGTGAAATTGGCGCCGCCTGTACTGGCGCCCGCGTTAATGGCAAGATGGTCAGCCTCAATACTAAGCTCCAGAGTGGCGATGTCGTCGAGATTATCACTGCCAAAAACTCCCAGCCGAACCCCGGCTGGCTCGATAAAGTCGGCAGCAAACACGCCCGTCACAAACTCCTCTCTCAGCTCCACTCCCTCTTCCCGGGTTTCGTCGCCAAACCAGAAAAAACCACCCTCGGGGCCCCCGAGAAAAAAGCCAAAGCCGACCGCGCCGCCATCTCCAAGAAGCGCAAATAAAGTAGTCCTTCTCTCGCCGCCACCCGCCTATTTTTTGACCCAACAAAGTTATCTTTGTTGGACGATAAAAGACGGCAAACAAAAACCCACTCCCGTAAGGTAAAGCCCCCTTGCAAAAGAAGCGAAACGCTATAGCTCCTCTGGCTTGACGCGAATCTGCTCGGTCGTATCGCGGTCGCGAACCGTAACCGTGCCATCTTCGAGCGTATCAAAATCAATCACAATACACTTTGGTGTGCCAATCTCATCCTGTTTGAGATAGCGCTTCCCGATATTCCCAGAATCGTCCCAAGTCACATTGTGGTATTTCGCACGCAAAAGCGAATAGACCTCGCGAGCACGCGTAACCAACTCTGGCTTATTCTTGAGCAAAGGCGAAACGCAGAAGCGATATGGCGCCAAATTCTCAGGTAGCGCCAAAACAATACGCCTTTCTTCCTGCCGATAAGCACAAGTTAAAACCGCAAGCAGCAAACGTTCCACGCCAATCGACGGCTCAATCACGTGCGGCACAAAACGTGCGCCGCCGCCCTTGACGATATACTCCATATTCTTACCGCTCTCGCGCTGAATATTTTGCAAATCGAAGTCCGTGCGATAGGCTAAACCCATCAATTCTTCACGTCCATTTGGATAATCAAACTCGATATCAACCGTACGCTTGGAGTAATGCGCTCTATCCTCTGGTGCAACCTCAAGATCGTGAATGCGAGCACTATCTAACCCCATCACCTTAGTCAAAAACTCGTGCTGTTCACGAAGCAATTTCTCGAAATTCTCTTCCCAAGCCTCTGGCGCGACAAAATACTCAATTTCCATCTGAGAACACTCGCGGTCGCGCAAGATGAAATCGCGTGGCGAAATCTCATTGCGGAAAGCCTTGCCCTGCTGTGCCAAGCCAAATGGCAAATCAGGATAAATCGTATCTACGACGTTCTTGTAATTCGTAAAAATCCCTTGTGCCGTCTCTGGGCGGAGATAAGCAATCGAAGAATCGTCATCAACTGGTCCAACGTGCGTCTGGAACATCATATTAAATTTGCGAATATCACCCCAGTTGACCTTGCCACAAGTCGGGCACTTCACATTAAGCGCCTTAAACTCCTCAGTCGTAACACTCTCGGAAATACCATCAGCTATCTTGTCGGCGCGGAAACGGCCGTGACATTCGCCACATTCAACGAGCGGATCCGCAAAAGTCGCTGTATGACCAGAAGCCTGCCAAGTGCGCGGGTTCATAATAATCGCCGCATCAACACCAAAAATATCTTCGCGGCTCTCTACCCAGTAATTCCACCAGGCGTCCATAATCTTGCGCTTAAGCGCAACACCGAGCGGACCAAAATCCCAGGTCCCCGCCATACCGCCATATACATCTGAACCCTGCCAGATAAAACCACGGCGCTTACACAAACTAACAATATCTTCCATCTTTACACCCATAATAGATATATTTTACCACTTAACGACGTTTTTCCCAAAGCCTACGAACCAAACGTAGCGACAATGTCGATAGCAAAAAGCCCATCACCGGAATTAGCGAGCTTAACCAAGGATTCGAAATCTGCGAAATCGTCGTCGAATAAAGCACGACGACCGCATAAGTTAGCACCATAATACAGATGCGTCGCGTCCAGCTCGTCTCCCAAGCCTTATCGGTTTCTACTCTCGAATTACGCGCTTTAATAGCGGCAATCTCCCTCTCTAAATCTTTTTCACTCATATTTTTATTATAAACTAGTTGCCTTTTCAGCGCATCTCACGACATAATTTATCTCGTCCATCAGCTCGCCATAACCCACCACCTTCATCGCCACCTCTAGCGGCGTCGCCATCATCACACGCATCATCTTAATATGATCCGCACCAACCCGCCCCGCTTCGTGCGGCATTAAAGCAGCATTTTCCGCATCCCAAGCATAGCGCGTACCAGGATCTAGCCGAACCCCCGAAACATCGTATTTTAGGTTTATTTCCTCTCCCGAAGCGCGCAGTAGGTTCATACTCGCCCAAGCCCTCAAAAGCTCCTTCCAGCGCGTCTCAGAGCCTTCTAGGGCGTGTTTTTGCGCAGACTGGAGACTTTGACGCAAAATATTAAAGAATTCCTCAGAATCCACCTGTTCCGCCCTCCGCGAAGCATCACGCATCAGATTCCCGCCCAATTCCAAAAGTTCAATATCTCTCACGAATGCATCATAATGCTCTAGGAGTTTCGCCGAAGTCAAAATCCCTAGTTCCCCCTTTCCTTCGTGAATCACTACCTCCGACACGCTGAACAACTCTATTCCCCCAGCCAGCTTAGATTTCTCGCGACGCACTCCCTTCGCCATCACCGATTTCTTCCCTTCTGGCGTCAAAAGCTGCAAAATCCTATCCGCCTCGCCGTAATCCGTACGCTTCAAAACTATCGCTTTTGTCCGTAAATCACGCATACTTCCTCGCTAGGTCCAGCAGATCGCTCGGCTTCATCTCGCCCTTATCTAGCACCGCCACCACCCCATATTTCTCAGCTAATTCCCCATCGAGCTGAATACTAGTCACGACCGCCACCGGCACGTTCATTAATTCCGGATAACTCCGCATCTCGTTTAATATCGCAAAGCCCGTTGGGCCAGTTAGCAGAACATCCAAAAACACCAGCGACGGCACTTCTTCGTCCATCCCACTTATCGCCGCAATCCCATCACGAAAAAACCGCATCGGATATTTCCCGAGTATCCGCTTATAATAGTCCTCCCACCCCTTGTCATCCTCAATTACATATATCATAAGAAACTCAACTGCCCACTCACAGGCAAATCAATATAAAAACTCGTACCGTCTCGGTGTCGTATTAATCCAAAATCGCTGTTCATATAATTCGCAAATTTCGCGGCGATATAGAGTCCAAGCCCGCTCGAACCAGGCCGCATCGGCGTCGCCACCGGTTGCTTTACGAATCCATCCTTTATTTCACGCCATATCTTTGTCGGAACCGTCGGACCGTAATCCCTCACCGCAATCCGTATCTTGTCGCCACGGTCAAACACCGCCACTTCGCTTGGATATTCCTCGCCCCCATAATTCATCGCATTCAAGCAAAAATTATAGACCACAGAATACAACAGTTGCGCATTCGCAACCGCCAAGCGTCGCTTATTCCGATAATCTATTCGTAGTTCACGCCGGTTAAACTTAAACAGACTCCACAACTCCGTCGTTACATCATCGCAAATCGCCCGCGGATTCACCGGCTCCATTTCAAACAAAGCGTCATCTAGCCGCGCAATTCGCGCCAAATCATTCACCTGATGAATCGCACGCTCACTCGTCGCCGCAATCTGTCGCCCGACCTCGCGCGCCCCTTTTATATCTTCTTCATAATCCAAAGACAGAGCGAGTTGGCGCATCAAACTCAGCGGCGCCTTCAATTCATGCGCCACTACTATTGCGCCAGAGTTCGCACTCATTACCTCACTCTCCATGCCTTCATTCTACAACAAAAATCCCCACGAATTAAAGCGT
>CAMZEB010000010.1 GCA_947305705.1 uncultured Candidatus Saccharibacteria bacterium | reverse complement strand
GCGCATTCGTTCAGATTTCGCCAGCTGTCGAAGCTCTAGTTCACGTTTCTGAACTCGGCGAAGGCAGCGATGTTGACCCAGAGAAGATCTTCACTCTTAACGAGCGCAAGGAATTCAAGGTTCTCGACATCGATAAAGAAGGCCGCAAGATTTCTCTCAGCTTCTCTGAGAAGAAAAAATAAGGCGATTCTTTACGCAGAAAATCAGGCTTCTGGCCTGATTTTTTGTTGGTGTTATGGAGGAGGGGGAGGCTGGCTGGGCGTGTGGGTGGCGGGGCGCCGCGCCGTTTGAGAGGGGAGGAATTAACAAAAACGGAATTATATGATAAAATAGAAGGAGTTTTTATGGGGCGGATTTTTTATTAACTTTTAAGCGAAAGGAGCTAGAAGGATGGAAGAAAAAATAATACAGGTTTCTGGCTCGATAACGGTTGACGAGCTAGCGAATGCTTTAGGAGTGTCGGTGACTCATCTTATTGGCGAACTATTCAAAAACGGCATTATGGCAACCATCAACCAGCGCCTAGATGTTGAGACGGCGCAAATTATGACCGAGGAGCTTGGCTTCACGAATGTGCGCTTTGAGCGCAAGGAAAACTCGGCGAAACTCCCTGGTACGAAGCGCGAGCTAAGCAAAGATGCGAAGCTTCGCCCACCAGTAGTGGCAGTGATGGGCCACGTCGATCACGGTAAGACCACCTTACTTGACACTCTTCTCAAGAAGAAGACAGTCGAAGGCGAGGCGGGTGGCATCACACAGCACATCTCGGCCTATCAGATGGAATATAAGGATCGCAAGATTACCTTCCTTGATACGCCAGGTCACGAGGCGTTTGCGGCAATTCGCCAGCACGGTGCGATGCTTACCGATATTGTCGTAATCGTCGTAGCAGCAGATGATGGTGTAAAACCACAAACGGCAGAGGCGATTAAGTTTGCCGAGGCGGCAAACGCAAAGATTATCGTTGCCATCAACAAGATAGATAAGGAAGGCGCGAACATCGACCGCACGAAGGCGCAGCTCGCAACCGACTTCAATCTTAACCCAGAAGAATGGGGTGGCGATACGATTATGGTTCCTATCTCTGCGAAAACTGGTCAGAATCTCGAGCAACTCCTAGATATGATTTTGCTCACTGCGGACATTGATGAGCTAAAGGCAGATGAAAACATCCCGGCCGAAGGTCTCGTTATCGAGAGCCACATGGAAGTTGGCAAGGGTTCGGTCGTGAACCTCTTGGTGACCGGCGGCGAACTAAAAGTCGGCGAATTCATTGTTGCGGGCAAAACTTATGCCAAGGTTCGCACGATGCTTGACTGGAAGAACAAGCCGAAGGGCAAAGCGACGCCTTCGACCCCTGTTGTAGTGACTGGTTTCAAGGAATTGCCGAACTTCGGTGACAAATTTGAGGAAGTTGCAGACGAGAAGACTGCGCGCCGTATGGCATTGCTAAATGCTCAGGCGGAGGCGAATGAGACGGCAAACGCAAACGTTACCTCTACGGATTTGCTCCGTATGATGAACACAGCCGACAATACGAAGACGCTGAACGTCATTGTTAAAGGCGATGTTCAGGGGTCAGTTACCTCGGTGGTGGATTCTTTGCGTATGATTGATACGCAGGGCGAAATCACCCTAAATATCGTTTCGACTGGTGTAGGTGCGATTTCGGAAAACGATGTCTATATGGCCTCTGGCGACAAGACGATTATTTACGGCTTCAACGTGACGGTGCCGAATGCGATTGCGAAGATTGCCGAGCGTAATGGCGTACCGGTTCGCGTCTATCGCGTGATTTACGAGCTTCTTGATGATGCGAAGCACGAGATGGAGAATTTGCTTGATGCTGAGATGATAGAAACAGAGACGGGCGAGCTCGAAGTAAAGGGCGTTTTCCGTACCGAAAAGACCGAGATTATCACTGGCGGTCAGGTGAAGAGCGGTAGAATTGCGCCAGGTATGCTTGGCCGTGCTTATCGCAAAAAAGAGCTTCTTGGTGAAGTTGAGGTAAAGAACGTCCAGGAGGGTAAAGTTGATGTTCCGTCGCTCGCTGAAGGCGAAATTGGCGGTATGTCGCTAAAGACTCAGAAAAAGATTCAGCTCGAGATTGGCGATACGATTAAGTTCTTTGTCCGCGAATACAAGAAAAAGAAAATTGCTTAAGCATAGGCTTTTTGTGTTACAATGGGGGAAATAGGAGAAAGTTATGTATAAGTTTGACGACAGTTTTCTCGAGAGCGTGGGCCTTGGTGGGATTCCAGCGGAGCAAAAGCAGGCATTTTTGCAGTATGCTCAGGATCAGCTCGAGGTTAGAATTGGCGAAAAGATGAGCGAGGGTTTATCTGACGCGCAGTTAGACGAGTTTGAGAAAATTATAGATAACGACAAGGCAACTATGGATAAATGGATTGCCGGTGCGGGCGACTACAAAAATGACGCTATTTACCAGAAATTAACAGAGAGTCTTGGTGAAGGCGACGAGGTTTTGAGCGATTACGTGATGGCGAAATGGCTAAATCAAAATTGCCCACAATACCAACAGATTATCGACGATTCGTTGGCTGGTTTGCGTAGCGAAATTACCGCAAACAAAGATGCGCTTCTAGCAAGTATGCAATAAGATAAATAATAAGCCCTGTAACAGGGGCTTATTTTTTGTGACCGTTGAGGAAGCTCTTGGCGTCCATCTCTTTGGAATTCTCGGGGATAAGGCGGTCGATGACGAGGTATTTGCCATCGGAGCACTTCTGGTCGATTTCTGTGACGGTAGCGTCGGCGACGTGGGCGGCGGTGATAGTGCACGGAACACCGAGTAATTCGAGCTTAGATTTTGGGAATCCAGCATAAGCGCGAACCTCGTTGTAGAGCGTCTGAGCGCCTTTGGTGGCAGGTTTTAGAAGAGATAGGTCTTTTGTCAGTTGAGCCGTGAAAGACGCTTGTGCTTCATCCTGTGCGGTCTCAGGGGCATTTTTGGCGATAATACCAGGTAAAACACGCAAAAGTTGCTCTGCGCCGGCGGTGGCGAGCTTTTCGTAGAGCGATTGCTTGGTGTCGGAAGCGTCAATTTTGACGGTTTCTTGAGCGAAAAGTGGGCCGGCATCCATCGCTTTGGCAAGGCGCATAACAGATACGCCCGTCTCGTCGTCGCCGTTTAGAAGGGCGGTTTCGATAGGGGTGGTGCCGCGGTATTTCGGCAGAAGTGACGGATGAATATTGATAATTCCATAAGGGAAGGCATTGATAATGCGTTCAGGGATGATTTTGCCGAAGCTGGCAAGAACCGCGACAGGGGTGTCATAGCGAGAGATTATCTCGAGAATTTCGTCGTTATTTCTGCTGAAATAGACTGGAATATTGGCGGCCTTGGCGGCTTTTTCGATAGCGTAGGGCTTGCGGTGATTTGGGTTAGTTAAGATAAGCGCGCAAATCTCAAAATCGTCAGATTGGCGAAGTGCGTCAAAGAGAATAGTTTTTGGCTTGATGCCTTGAGCGAGCTGCTCGTTGCCAAAGAAGATAATTTTAGTCTTCGTCATCTGGATAGAGATCCTTGTTGTTGGCGATTTCTTTGTCGTAATCAACAGGTACGAGGTCACCTTTGTCGTTTAGGCGGAAGAAGGCATTTTTGACCCCTTTGATATGGTCGATAAAGAGGATGCCGTTGAGGTGGTCGATCTCGTGGAGAAGAGTGCGGGCAAGGAAACCGTCAGCTTTGATGCGTACCTCTTGACCGTCGATAGTCTGGGCTTTGATGCGGGCTTTGGCTGGGCGAGGGACTTTGCCGTAATAATTTGGAACAGAGAGGCAGCCTTCAAAATCGTAGAGAGTTTTGCCTTCGGTTTTGATGACCTCTGGGTTGAGAAGAGGAACGAAGTTAGCGTTTTCTTTGTTATCCATATCGTCGCGGACAATAATAATGCGGCGGTCGTAGCCGAGCTGCGGTGCAGCAAGGGCGGCACTAACTTCGAATTCGTGTTTTTTCTCCCATTCTAAGCTGTTTTTTATCATATCATCAACAATTTGGCGAATTTCGTCGTCGATATGATTAACCTTTTTGCACTTCGTGCGAAGGCGTGGATCTGGGGTAGTAACAATCTTCATAATTATCTGTTATCTTAACATAATCTAAAGCAAAATGCGAGCATAAGCGTTAGAGCAATGTGCAAGGATCGAAATCGTAGTGAAGGTAGGGATTTTTGGCGATTTGGTCAAAAATCGTGATGAGATTTTTGCGAGATTTTGCCTTGATAGTGATTTGCCAAGTATAACCGGCGCGGTTGCGCTCGTGAAAGGCTGGCATAGGGGGAGAAACAAAAATTTGATTCAGTTTTTGGTCTTTGATAATTTGATGAATTTGCCTGAACAATTTTTGCGCATTGGCGATGGCGGCTTGTTCAGTTTTGTAGTTCAGTGATAATTTAAGCAAAAATGTGTATGGCGGTAATTTTGCGAGTTGGCGCTTATTGAGCAAATAATTGTAAAAATCTTGGTATTTTCCAGAGGTAGCAAAACGAATAATTTCGTGATTTGGCTGGAAACTTTGAATAAAAATTCGGCTATTTTGATGGCCACGATTTGCGCGACCGATAACCTGAGTGAGGAGTTGATAGGTGCGCTCTTCAGAAGAGAAATCTGGGAGGTTGAGGCCGGCGTCGGCTTGGATGACGCCAAGAGTGCTGAGCTTCGGGAAATCGAAGCCCTTGGCGAGCATTTGGGTGCCGATAAGAATGTCGTAAGCGCCAGATTTTACTTCGGTATAGACTTTATTTAATTGTTCATCGGTGGCAGTATCGGTGTCGAAGCGGCCGATTTTTGCTTGCGGGAAGAGTTTGGTGAGTTCTTCTTCGATAAGCTTAGTGCCGAAGCCTTTGTGATGAATGCTGGCGTTACCACAATCTGGGCAGGCAGTCGGGACAGGATAATTGCGTCCGCAAGTGTGACAACGGAGTTGGAATTTGTCGGCGTGGAGCACTAGAGGAAGGAGGCAGTTTTCGCAGAGGGCTTGCCAGCCGCATTGGTCGCAGATAGTGAGCGGAGCAGTGCCGCGGCGATTATGAAAGATGAGTGATTGTTGCTTGCTATTAAGAGATTGCTGGATTGATTCGGCGAGCGCATTACTGATAATGTGGCTGCGAGAAAAATTGGCACGGTCTTTAAAATCAATAATAGAGGTTGTGGTGGTTTTGTCGCTTTTAATTGCGAGTTCGTTTAGTTCAATGACGGCGTTATGGGATTTGCAGATATAATAATCGGAAATCAGAGGAGTTGCGCTACCGAGTAGGGTGCGGCACATCTGGCTTGCGAGGCGGAGGGCGGAATATTTTGGATTCTGATCTTGATGATAGGCGGGTTCGTGAGCTTCGTCGATGATAATAAGCCCGAGGTTTTTTACAGGGGCGAAAAGGGCGCTACGAGGGCCAATAATAACTTGCGGCGTGCCAGATTCGAGCGATTTTTGCCAGAGCTGATGGCGGACGGATTCGGTCTGTTCGGAGTGGAGCAAGATAACGTCAGGGAAAAATTGCTGGAAATTTTGGACAAGCTGAGAAGTGAGGGCGATTTCTGGGACGAGTACAATAACGGATTTGCCGGCGGCGAGTTGGTGCTTTGTGAGTTCTATATAGATATTTGTTTTGCCGGAGCCTGTGATGCCGTGGAGGAGAATTGTGTTGGCCGGGTTAGCCTCAATCTCTTCGATGGCACTGTTTTGAGCGGGGCTGAGCGGATTGATGCTGGCGGGATTATAGAGAGAATTTATAGAAGTATCAGTAGTGGCGCGGCGTTTTTTTGTAATGCCGCGTGGGAGAATGGTGCTGACGACGCTAGAGAGCGGACAGCGATAATAATCGGCGAGCCAAAAGAGAGCGTCTAGGATATGCTTCGGAAGTGGGGTGTCATAAAGTGGGTGAATAATAGATTTGGTGGCAAAGTCTGGTTGAGATACTTTTTTTGTAACAATGCCGATAGCGGTGGTTTTGCCAAGGGGTATTTCGACAATCTGGCCGATTTTTAGAGGCGTTTCCGACTCATAGGTAAGAAGATTTTCGCTCTGATGGAAGGATTTGGCGGGCGCGACCAGATAGTAGTTCATAGAGATATTATAGCGGAAAATTGCGGTATAAAAATTACGAATGTCAATGTTGTGTTTTTTACAACCGTTATTTAAAATAGAGTTAGACAAAGGAGGTAAATGTTAGACGTTTTCGTGACGAGTCGGGTGCGGCGGAAGATTATTGTGGTTTTTGCAAAATATCCAGATTTCAAGACGCATGTCCGTGGATTGTCGAAATTAATAAAGGAAGACCCAGGAAATATTCAGCGCGAATTGCGCAGGATGACGAAGGGTGGTTTCTTGGTGGCGACGAAGAAGGGCAATACTAGCATTTATCAGACGAACAAGCAGTTCCCAATCTTGAAAGAGCTACAGAGTATAGTGATAAAAAGTCAGCAGGCGGAAGACGCCAAAAAGACCCCAAGTAAGATTATTGGATGACGCGAATTTTTGAACAGTTGCTGGCCGATCGTGGGCTAGATAAGAGTTTTTTGTCGCCAAAATATGGCGATCTGTTTGATCCGTTTTTGATGCAAGGGGTAGAGGCGGCGGTTGCACGGATAGAACAGGCGCGGGAGTGTGGCGAGAAGATTATTATTTATGGTGATTATGATGCGGATGGCGTGACATCTAGTGTAGTGTGCGAGAATGCGCTGAGGTCTTTTGGTTGTGGAGATATAGATATAATGCTGCCGAATCGTTTTATCGATGGCTATGGGCTAAATGAAACGGCGGTGCCAGAGATTATCAAGCGAGGCGCCAAGCTCGTTATAACGGTAGATTGCGGGAGTGGCTCGGAAGACACGATAAAAATGCTACGCGAGCAGGGTGTAGAGACGATAGTGACAGATCATCACGAGATTCCGAAGATACCGAAATCGGCAGTGGCGGTAATAAATCCGAAGCGACGAGGCGAGAAGTGCGGCTTAAATATGGCTGGCGTTGGCGTATCTTTTACGCTAGCGCGAGCGTTGAATATGCGAAAAAATGGTGGCAAATGTGACGGACAGGAAAAGTGGTTGCTTGATCTGGTGGCGATTGGTACGGTTTGTGATTCGATGGTTCTACGAGATGAGAACCGTATAATGGTCTATTATGGGATGATTGTGCTTGCGAAGACGCGTCGGCGTGGCATTCAGGAGTTGGCGAAGGTTGCAAAATGTAAGCTCGAACAGATTACGACGCGTGCAATTGGCTTTCAGCTGGGGCCGCGTATCAATGCGGCAGGCAGGATGAAGTCGGCGGATTTGGCGTTAGCGCTTGCGATGGCGGATAGTCGAGCGGAGGCGGTGCGACTAGCGGAAGAATTGGATGAGCTAAACAAAGAGCGACGGGTAGCGCAGGATGCAGCGGTGAAAGAGGTGGATGGCAGTTTCGGTGACGAACCGGTAATTATTGCGCACGGAAAGTGGCACGAAGGGATTCTGGGGATTGTGGCGGGGTGTTTATCGGAGTTATACAAAAAGCCAGCGTTTGCTTTGACGGAGCTTGACAGTGGAGTGCTAAAGGGGAGCGGGCGGAGCTTTGGTGATTTTTCGCTAGCGAAAGCTTTGGAAAATTGCCCAGATGGGCTGCTCTTGTCTGGTGGTGGCCACGCGGCAGCTTGCGGCGTGAGTTTTGCGGCAGATAAGATGGATGAGTTCAAGAAGCAGATAATAGATTATTATTTGTCGCTCGGACTAAAGAACCAAGAACGGTTTTTGCGGTTTAAGAGTGATGTGATTGTTGAGGATTTGAGCGAGCTATCTCTGAAGTTATACGAAGAAATATGTCAGCTGGAGCCGTTTGGCACGGGAAATGAGGAGCCGATTTTTGAGTTTTCGGGAAGGGTTATCTCTAAGCGCGAGTTAAAGGAAAAGCATATAGTTTTGACGGTGAGTGACGGGGAGAATGAATTTTGTATAAAGAGTTTTTACAGCCCTAGCGAATATTTTGAGGTAAAAAATGGCGATATTGTAAAAACGCAATTTACATTATCGAAAAATGAGTGGGGCGGAAATGTGAAGATCGAGGGGATGATAATTTCTCTTGAAGTAATCGGTCAGATATGATAAAATAGGCGACAGTATGGCAATCAAAGTAACTAGAAAAGACCAGAACGAAGCAAACGAAAACATTATTCGTCGCTTCAATCGTAAGGTTCTTCAGAGTGGCGTGATGGCTACTGCGAAGGAGAGTCTTCGTTTCTCGAAGCCTATCTCCAAGCGTGAGCGTCGCCAGAAGGCGATTCTTCGTGACAAGCGCAAAGCCGAAAAAACCGAACGTATGAAGTTAGGCCTTAAATAAAAAATACCCCTCTTAATTGGGGGTATTTTTAACGTAAAAATAAAAAGGAGGAAGATGTTTATATTATTCGGACCAGCAGGGAGCGGTAAGAGCCTACAAGGTCAGTTATTGGCAGAAAAATATGGTTGGCGCTGGTTGTCGGTTGGGCAGTTGTTGCGTGATCAGAAAAACCCGGAACTTGATGCAACGATGAAAGAGGGTGGCTTGGTTGACGATAATTTCGTCGTAAAGATGATGCACGAAGCAAAAGAAGCAGTCGTGGCGGCAGGCCAGAATGCAATTTTGGATGGTTATCCGCGCGACGTATGGCAGGCAGAATGGATTGTCGCTAATGGCGACTTGGCTGGCATCGATGGTGCAATTATTTTGAACGTGCCAAAAGAGGAACTCTGGAAGCGGCTTGAAGAACGTGGCCGGGTTGATGACAAAAAAGAAGCAATTGAGCGTCGTTGGGAAGTGTTTGAGCAAACAATTTCTGCGATGTGTGACATCCTCGGAAAAGAAGGCTTAAAAATTAAAGAGATAGACGGAGTTGGCCCGATTGAACAAATCACGGAGAGGATTGAGGAGGTGCTTCGTGAATGGGGTATAATATAATTCATGGATGATAAAAAAGTTTCTGCAATGCGAGCTGGCGGCAAGATTATGGCGCAGCTTTTTGCAGAGCTACGTGATTATACGCAAGTCGGTATGACTGGCAAAGAAATCGACAAATGGGTCGAGAAGCAAATCTTGAGTGCTGGCGCGGGGGTGGCATATTACGAACCAGAGGTGGATTTCCCGGGTTCTATCTGTATCTCGGTAAATGATGAGTTGATTCACGGCATTCCAAAAGATATTCCGCTCGAGGAAGGCGACAAAGTTAGCTATGATCTCGTAATAAAATACCACGGCTTTTATGTTGATTCAGCCTTTACGATGATTCTTGGCAAGCCAACGGCAGCGCAGAAACATCTCTTGAGCTTTACGGAATCTTCGCTTTATGAGGGCATCGAACAGGTTCGCGACGGGGCGAAACTAGGCGACATCGGTGCGGCCGTGCAGAAAGTGCTAGAAAAAGGTAAGCTGGGCGTGATTCGCAATTACGTCGGGCACGGGATTGGTTCGAGTATGCATATGCCACCAGAGGTGCCGAACTATGGCAAAAAGGGGCAAGGTTTGACGATCCATACTGGCGATACGATTTGTATTGAGCCAATGTCGAGTCTTGGCAAGCCGGATACGGTGGTCGTTGAAGATAATGACGGCTGGACGGTTTGTCTGCGCGATGGTTCGCTCGGTGCGCATTTTGAGCACACGATTCTCGTGACTGATGATGGTTACGAAATTTTAACACAAGCATAAAGCGATATGTTACAATATGCTTATGGAAGAAAAAGCGCGTTTTGCGGTGGGGATTGATGTTGGCACGAATTTTGTGCGAACAGTTTTAGGTACTGTAAAGGGGGAGGAAGTATCAGTTATTGGCTACGGTGAAGTTCCGATGGAAGGAATGCGCCGCGGTGTTGTAAAAGAGTTAATCCCGCCAGCAAAGGCTATCGATGAGTGTCTTGCAAAAGTTGAGGGGATGAGCGGTATTAAAGTTGACCGTGCAAACGTCGGTATTAACGGTACACATATTGGCAGCGTTAAGATTGACGGTATGATTGCGGTTGGTGTTGCTGATCACGAGATTAACGAAGATGATATTGTTCGTATTGCTGATACGGCGATTGCGGGCAAGATTCCAGCGAACCGTGAGACTTTGGCGTTGGTGCCGTATGAATATATTCTTGATGGTCAGGGCGGAATTCACGAGCCACTCGGTATGCACGGTGCTCGTTTGGAGCTTCGTGCGAATGTTGTTTCGGCTTTGACGCCAGACTGCGAGAATTTGCGTAAGGTTTGTGAAAGTGCGGCGATTGAGCCACACGGCCCGTTCGAGCCGACTGCAGTTGCTGCGGCAAGAGCAGTAACGAATAGCGCGCAACGCGAAAACGGCGTTGGTGTTGTTGATATGGGCGGCGCGACGACGAGTATTGCGATTTTTGACGAAGGCGAACTTCAGTTTGTCGGCGTGGTGCCAATTGGCAGCAATGACGTGACGAAAGATCTCGCGACGGTGCTTGCGACGATCCCTGATGTGGCAGAGGAAATCAAGATGCGCTTTGCTTCGGCCACGAAAGAAGATAGCGACAGAGATATTGTAGTTAAGCGAGGGCGTGAGGAATTCCGCTTTAAGCGCAAAGATGTCGAAGAGGTTGTAGAGGCTCGTCTCGAAGAAATCTTTGACGGTGTGCGCAATATGCTCAAGAGAGCAGGTTATGATCGTCGCTTGCCAGAAGGCTTGGTGCTTTGTGGCGGCGGTGCGAAGTTGCGCAATATTGATTTGTTCGTACGTAAGCACGTTGAGCTCGCAGTGCGTATCGCAAAGCCGAGCGGCATTATTGGCGTGAGTGAAGATATTCTAAAACCTGAGTACGCGGCGGCGATTGGCTTGATGCTTGGCGACAATGAGCGCTCAAATATCGACGGATTTAGCGGCAACAAGAAGGCGCCGAAGAAGCAAAAGAAGCAAAAAGAAGGCAACTTCTTCTCTAGAATTTTCAAATTGTTCAAATAATTTATACGAAACTTGGCAAATATTTGTTTGGGTGTTATTATCTAGGTAAGTATTTTTGAAAAGTGGAGGAGCATATGCCCGAATTAAAACCGAGCGAGGTGGAGAGTACAGCTAGTATCAAAGTTATTGGTGTCGGCGGCGCCGGCGGTTCTGCTGTTAACCGTATGCGCGAGGCTGGTTTGACTGGCGTCGAATTTATCGCGATGAACACCGATGCGCAAGCTTTGCACAATTCAAAGGCGGACGTAAAGGTCCATCTTGGCCACGAGACAACCAATGGTCTCGGTGCGGGTGCTGATCCGACGGTTGGCGAACGTGCTGCCGAGGAGAGTCGTGAAGATATTCGCAACGCTTTGGCGGGTGCCGATATGTGCTTTGTGACCTTCGGTGCTGGTGGTGGTACTGGTTCTGGTGCAAGTTATATTGTTGCCGAAGAGGCACGCAAGCAAGACATTTTGACGGTCGGTGTCGTTACGAAACCGTTCTCGTTTGAAGGCGTCAAGCGCAAAGCGAATGCTGATTGGGCAATTGAGCATTTTGCACGCAATGTCGATGCACTTATTACAATTCCTAACGATCGCCTTCTCCAGACGATTGATGCTCGTACTCCACTAAACGAGACTTTCCGCATTGCTGATGATGTGCTTCGTCAGGGTGTTCAGGGTATTTCTGAGCTCATCACAGACGAGAATGCTTTGATCAACTTGGACTTTGCTGATGTTAAGACGATTATGAAAGATGCTGGTTCAGCATTGATGGGTATCGGTACGGCTTCTGGTGAAAACCGTGCAACGATTGCAGCGCAACAGGCGATCGAATCTCCACTTATTGAGGTGTCGATTGATGGCGCACGCGGCGTACTTATTTCGGTTGTCGGTGGTTATGATGTCACGATGGCAGAGATTCAGGAAGCAGCTGATTTGATTACAGCAAGTGTTGCTCCAGATGCAAACATTATTTGGGGTGCATCGATTCGCCCAGAGCTTGAAGACGAGATTATCATTACTGTCGTGGCAACTGGATTTGATTCGCAATACTATGGTGATGACCCACGCGCAAATCAGGACAGCTTCACGAGTAGCTATTCTTCAACGAATGATACTGCAGCTGCGCCAACTCAGGCGGCGGCTGACCCTGTTCAGAATATGGCGCCAGTCGATAATGCTCCGATTCAGCCAGAAACGTCAGCTTCTGCTTCGTTTACAAACGACAGCAATGTTAATATGTGGGATCAGATTCGTAACGATGACGAAGATGATGACAGTGATATTCCAGCTATCTTGAGGCGCCGCAAAAAGAATAAAGATTAAGGAGGGGCGGGATGAGCCATCTCAAAATTGGCGAAAGCAAAGTTATTGAGAGTCGTGAGTCGCAAGACGGCACGATGATACGAAGGAGACGAGTGTCTCTTGATGGTAAGCATCGTTTCACTACTTACGAACGGATTGAGCGCCCAGGAATGATGGTGCGCAAGCGATCTGGTGCGCGCGAGGCTTTTGATAGAGATAAGCTGATGAAGGCGGTGCGCAACTCGGTCGGGAAGTATTTTAATAGCGACCTTGATGTGCAATATGTGGTGGACTCTGTCGAGGAGCGTATTTATGATGCGGGCAAGGATGAGGTTCCTTCGAGCCTGATTGGTGAGACGATACTAGAGGTGCTTGCCGATACGAATGAGATGGCGTATGTACGCTTCGCGAGTGTCTTTAAGGAATTTAAATCACTTGATGATTTGGAACGCAGTATCGCTGAACAGCGAGAGCGAATGAAAAAGAAAGCAGCAAAAAAGGAGTAAAAAATATGCGGGTGGTAATTATTTGGCGTGAAGAATCGGATTACGCACGAACAGTCATTGAGTGGCTGAGAGATTTTGAGCACAGGACTGGCAAGGCGCCGGAAAGCTTTAGCCCGGATTCGCCAGACGGTGAGAGTATATGCCGGACTTATGACGTAGTAGAATACCCGACAATTTTAGCATTCGACGATGAAGGAAAATTGCTCCAAGAATGGCGGGGGATGAACCCGAGCCTGCCACGAATCGATGACGTGAACTACTATTTGATGAATCAGTAATAAAAAAAGATAATGCTTGTTGCGCTTTGAATAAATGTGGTATAATTTTTGCATAAAGCGTTTGAGCAGTCATCAGCTGCGAGCTAATGGAAGAAAGACGCGTCTTTATAACTGCGAGTAGACGAGTCGAGTAGAACCATTCGTGAGTCCGCGTGAGGGAAGAAATGAGAGCTGAGCTAGGTTAGTTCAGAAATTGGATGGTACCGCTCCGAGGAGTTCCAATGAAAATTGGAATTTTTTTGTTCAATAGAAAGGAGATGTGGGCAATGAAATATAAATATGGTGAACGACGTCGCGCGAGTGAGTACGAAAAAGCACTCGTCGATTTTTGGAAGAAAAACAAAACCTTTGAAAAGTCGGTCGATAATCGTGATGCGAAGAACTCGTACGTTTTTTATGACGGCCCTCCATTTATTACGGGTATGCCGCACCACGGAACTCTCCTTTCGTCCGTTGTGAAGGATGCTGTGCCACGTTTTTGGACGATGAACGGTAAGCGCGTTGAGCGCCGTTGGGGTTGGGATTGCCACGGGTTGCCAGCAGAGAATTTTGTCGAGAAGCAGCTTGGTATTACTGACCGCCGCGATATCGGCACGAAGATTTCTCTCGAGGATTATATTATTAAAGCGCGCGAGTCGATGGTGGCGAACTCCGAGACTTGGCGTGGTACGATTGATCGCATTGGCCGCTGGGTAGACTTCGACAACTGCTATCGCACTATGAATAAGGACTTCATGGAGTCGGTTTGGTGGGCATTTAAGACCCTTTATGAAAAGGGTAAGATTTATGAAGGCGAAAAGGTCTTGATGTATGATACGAAGTTTGCGACCCCTGTTTCTAAGGCAGAGGTGACGATGGATAATGATGCATATCAGACCGTGACTGATCCGAGTGCGTTCACTCTCTTTAAACTTGCTGATTCTGATGAATATATTATGGCTTGGACGACGACGCCTTGGACCTTGCCTGCGAATATGGCGCTTGCCGTGTCAGAGAAGCTCGAATACGGCCTCTATGATCTCGATGGCAAGAAGGTATATCTTTGTACTAAATTGGCTGAGAAGGCGCTCGGCGACGCTTACAAGGCGCCAGAAAGCACAGTAAAAGGCAAGGAGCTGGTTGGCAAGAAATACGAGCCGCTCTTTGTAATGGACGATGAGATTGCGAAGGACGAGAATGCGCATAAAGTCTGGGCGGCTGATTTCGTTAGCGCCGAAGATGGTACGGGCATTGTTCATATTGCGCCAGCTTATGGTGAGGATGATTTTGCGTTGGGGCGCAAGAATAAAATTCCAACTCGCCATACGATTGATGATAACGGCTACTATTTCCCAGAGTGGGCAGAGAAGCTTCACGAGATTGGTGTGCGCGATACAGATGAGAATGGCCTCGAGGTCTGGGCGGCAAACAAGTTCATTGCGAAATGTCTAGAGGAAAAGGGTGTTATCTGGAAGATTGAGTATATTAAGCACGAATATCCGTTTAACCCGCGCAGTAAACAGCGTATTATGTATCGCGCGATTCCAAGCTGGTTCTTTGATATTGAAGGCAGCAAGCCTTTAATGCTCGAGAAAAATGAGGATATTAACTGGTTCCCAGAACACCTCAAGCACGGTCGCTTTGCAAAGAATATTGAGCAGGCGCCAGATTGGAACCTCTCTCGTGATCGCTTCTGGGCGACGGCGATGCCGGTTTGGCGTGGCGATAAGGGCACACTCAAGGTGGTCGGTTCTTATGATGAACTTTATGAGCTATCTGGTAAGCGCCTTGAAGATTATCACCGTCCGTGGGTTGATGAGATTGAGTTTGATATCGATGGTGAGCATTTTACGCGCGTCGATAAGGTGCTCGACTGTTGGTTTGAATCTGGCTCGATGCCGTTTGCGCAGCTTCATTACCCATTCGAGAACAAGGAGAAGTTTGAGGCGAATTATCCAGCAGACTTTATCGTGGAATATGTCGGTCAGGTGCGTGCGTGGTTCTACTATGTTCACGCGGTAAATACGGCGCTCTTTGGCGAATGTGCTTACAAGAATGTAATTACGACCGGTACGCTCGCTGGTAATGACGGTCGTAAGATGAGCAAGTCTCTTGGCAACTATACTGACCCGAATGTTTTGATGGATCAGTATTCGGCAGATGCGCTTCGCTTCGTGATGCTTTCGAGCCCAGTGCTTGCTGGCGAGGATTTCGCGCTGATTGACAAGGATGTTTCTGATACGGCGCGTAAGTTGACGATGATTTGGAACGTCTATGACTTCTTTACGATGTATGCCGAGGTGGATGGTTGGGAATTCAAGGGCGACAAGTTGGTTGCGCCAACGAAGCTCGAGAATCCGCTCGACGCTTGGATTGTAGCGCGCCTTTATCAGCTACGCGATGAGATTACGGATGGTATGGAGAAGTATAATCTTCCGCTCGCGACCGGTGGTATTTTGCCGTTTGTAGATGATTTGTCGAACTGGTTCGTGCGTCGCAGTCGCCGCCGCTTCTGGAAGTCTGAGTCTGGCAGTGATAAGGCGGAAGCTTATGAAACTCTGCACTATGTGCTCAGTTATCTCGCGCTAATTATGGCGCCATTTACGCCATTCCTCGCAGAGGAACTCTGGCAGAATATGATGGGCGGCGAGAGTGTTCATCTTCAGGATTGGCCGGCAGCGGGCAAAATTGATAAGGATGCTATTAACAAGATGGCGGATTGTCGCGCGATTATTACTGATGGCCTTGCGATTCGTATGGACCGCAATGATGAGTTTGGTCAGATCAAGGTGCGTCAGCCGCTTGCAAGTTTGACTTATGGCGGCGAGAAGCTCGACGAGTTTTACGAGCAGATTATTGCCGAAGAGGTGAACGTGAAGAAGGTTGAGCACGGAAAGGCGCTTGCTCTTGATAAGAAATTGACCGAGGAGTTGCGTGAGGAAGGCTTTGTACGTGAGTTGATTCGCTTTGTTCAGTCGGCACGCAAGAAGGCTGAACTAAATGTTGATGATCGCATCAAACTTAGCGTATCTTGCGAAGTGCCGGAGGCTTATGTCGAGACATTGAAAAACGAAGTGTTGGCGGTAGAACTAACGACTGACAACTATGCGTACGATGAAATCGTAAAAGTCGACGGTCAGAATGTGACGATTAGCTTGGAAAAAGCCTAATTTTAGTCTAACTGTGATATATATTTCCACGACTTGGAAGGGCGGTGGAAATATTTTTTTGATTTTGCAAGGGCAAATCTACCTCTGTTATTTTTGACATTTTTCAAAAATATAGCATAAACACTATTGACAAATAAGCATAAGTGTGATAGGATGAAGACAGTTGAGCAAAACAAAGCCAACACAAAAAAGAAAATCAAATTCCCAGGGTATCGGAAGGAGACTAGCCAAAAAAAGAAAGGAAAACAAAAAATGGCAAACAAATACGAAATGGGAAGTAGCGAATTCGCGATACCGGAAGCAGCAAAAGAGCATTATAGCGAAGCTGAATTAGAGGAAAAACAGGAAATGTATGGCGCAATTGAATACGAAAGTGGCATCGAGCCTGACGAGTACGATAGCAGCAAGGTAGAAGTATCGAAAGAAACGGAAGAAATGATCGAGAAAATGCGTAAGGAGCGCGAGAAAGCCGATCAGAAACGCGGTAGCGGTATCTTGAACTTCATTCGTAATTTGTCTGCCTAATAATAGAGACGGATAAACAATAAAAACAAAAAGGAGAAGCCTATAAGATAAAAAATTGTTCATTAACTTTAAAATAAGGATACAGAGGAATGTAAAATAATACTCAGGTAGCAGCAAAAAGGACTGGTTTGCAAAATGCAAGGTGGTCCTTTTTTGATGTTGTAATAGTACTTGACTTTTTGAAAATGCTTGTGGTAAACTAGGAGCAAAATTAGGTCAAGAATATAAAAATAAACAGGAAAAACAAGAGTATGCCAGAGAATATTCCAAATAAGCCAAACGGCAGCGAGAGCGGCGCTTGGAATGATATGGATCCGAGTGCTGAGAGCGGAGAGAATAACGAAGTAAAAGAAGCTTTAGAAGTAATAGATAGTAGTACTTTCACGAATGTTTTTGATGCGGCGGATTCGATGGGTAAGCCAATCACGAATGTTTTTGATGTTTATGACTGGAGTGACGAGGATAAGATAAACTTGGCGAATCGCATAAAAGAATTAACGAAGACTGAGGATGAACCTGAAGATGACGATAGTGCGGCTGCGGGTGTTGTGGCTGGTGCTGCGGTAGGCGCGGCAGCTGGCGCAGTTGCTGGCGGTGAGGCTGGCAGCAGCGACACGAACACTGGCGAGGCGGGCATTGCGGCAAATGCTGAGAAAGAGCGCAGATTTAGGCGTTTGCGTAAATTTGGTGCTGGCTTGCTACTAGCAGCTGGGACTTTAGCAGCGATTACATTTATGTCAAATAGCGGTTCGAATAATAAGTCGAATGAGCCGATGGTTTCTACCGAAATGTCGATGGACAACGAAGATGAAACCGAAGCGGAAACGGAAGCTTCAACAGAAGAAGAAACGACGGCCGAAGATGAGGAGAATCTTGAAAAGCTCGGATTCCAAGACAACTATGATTATTGGAATAATATCGAAAGAAAATCTTCGCACAATGCTTGGATGAATGCTGGCGATTATATGGCCGATTTGATAAACAAGGGCAAGGTTGAAGTCGTCGAAAAAGACGGCAAGTATGAGCTTGCAAACAAAGATGATGCATATCGCGTGCTTCTAGCTAGTGCGTTCGCAGAGAACCGCGAACAGGCTGGTACGTATATGGCTTATGCGAATGCAGAGGCTGGTCTATTTAGTGACTGGATTAGCGAAGGAAAGATTCGCGCTGGCGAAGAGGCTTGCGAAAAGATGTCCGAGGAAGATCAGCAGAAGGTTATTGCTGAGTGGGTTGAAAATCTAAAGGGCGCCAAGTTTGAGGAAGTTATCCTTAATGGCGTATACGAAAACAACTATATTTTCGATAAGAGCAATAACAGCCATATCGAAAATATGGATGACGCTGGCGCTTGCTACACGAAGACGAACGAAAATAATATGAAGGCTCTAAAGATCACCTTCGAGAATGGCGGTTCGTTCTTGGCGAAGATTAATCTTGATGATATTGAGATTAGCAATACGAAGGAAGGATTTGTTGTTATTCTACACAATGCTGATGGTAGTGAATGGCGCTATTGCTGCCAGCCGATGGTGCCAGAAGGCACGCCAATTAATGAGGGTACGCCGGAACAGCCAGAGAATCCAGCTCCAGCTCCAGAGGCACCGACTCCAACTGCTCCAGCTCCAGAGGCACCGACTCCGACTGCTCCAGCTCCAGAGGCACCGACTCCAACTGCTCCAGCTCCAGAACCGGAGACGAAGGCTCCATTTGTCCAGGAAATCGTCGAAGAAGGTCTTGACGGTCTAACGGTCGACGTTCAGCCGCAGACTGATGCGGTTGAGGAAGTGAAGCCAACGATGGCGCCATTCCCAGGCAGCACCGAAGCGGCGGCGCCTGAAACGACGGCGGCCGTGAAGGAAACTGTGGCTGAGACTGCTACTGCTCCGGTTGTCGCGCCAGACTCTAATGTTCAGGTAGGTGCACAAGATACTAACGAGTTAAGCAATGACGGCAGTGGTAGAACTGTAAAAGAAGTTTCCGAGCAGGCTGAGGCGAAGGGCGGCATCGACGAAAAAAACAAGGAAGTGAATACGTCTAAACAGACCAACCGTATGGAAGAAGACCAGAAACGTCAAGAATCTGAGGCTGCGGCCGAACAAAAAGCAAAAGATAACTATAACAAAATAGCTGAAGAAAATGGCGAAAGGGCCGTCAAGATGGAGGATGGTTCGATACAAATGAGAAATGATAATGGCGAAAAGTCCAACCAAGAATTAAACAATATGTTTGATAATGGCGACATCTAGGACAAATTTAGGTTAGTAAAAAAGGAGTAATAAAAATGCTAAAACAAACAAATATCAAATTTAAACGGAGATTGACGGTAGCTGGTCTCGTCGCTGCGGCGGTATCAGTGATCGTGCCAGTCGCTTCGGCCTCTGCCTGGGGTCCGGAACGTACGACTTACACGATGAACAACCCAGCCGACAAGGTTACTTTCAACTCTATCACTGACAACAATGTTGTTGGTGATGAACGCAACTTTGTCCGCGTAGGCGAGGTTGGCTCTGGAAACGCTCTTAGCGATTCCGTAAAGGTTGTTCCTGGTAAGGAATACCAAGTGTGGATTTTTTATCACAATAACGCAAAGACTAGTATGAATGCTGATGCTTCTGGTTATGCGCGCGATGTGTATGTTAAATCCGGCCTTTCTACTTGGACGATTAATTCATCTAAATCTTCTAAGGTTACTGGTGTTATTTCGTCTTCGAATGCGGATCCACTCGAGGTATGGGATAATGCGTATTTTACGACTGATTCTTCTGCGGATGTCATCTTGAAATACGTTCAAGGTTCAGCGAAGATTTACAATCAGGGTGCGCTAAACGGCACAACTTTACCATCTAATCTTATGGAAAATGGTGTCGCAATTGGCTATAATAAGCTCTCTGGTATTCTACCTGGTTGTGAGGAATATTCTGGCCATATCGTCTATAACATTCGTGCTGAGCAAGTTGGCGCGAAAGTCGAGAAGACGGTTTCGAAAGATGGTGCCAACTTCTCTGAGTCGGTTGATGCTAAGCCTGGTGATACGCTTACCTACAAAGTAGTATTTACCAACACTGGTACGACTGATTTAACGAATGTCACCTTTCACGATAAGCTACCAGAAGGTGTGGCGCTAGTCGCTGGCACTACGAAGCTTGTAAATGCGGCCAATCCAAATGGCTTAACGATGAAAGATATCATCGGCGCGAATGGTTTCAATACTGGTCTTTACGGTAAGGGAACTACTGCAACGATTACTTATCAAGTTAAGTTGAATAATAATGTTGTCGATGGCATCAAATGTGGCACGAAGAAAGCGTTCAAAAACACTATCTATGTAGACCACGATGCTGGTGAGATTAACGATAGCTCTACGATTTACGTTTCTACAAACGAATGTACGGACGAGCCAGATAAAGGCTGTGACGAGAACGACAAGGATTGCATCTGTAAGGAGAGTCCAAATAATCCGATTTGTACTCCTGAAGAACCAGAAACGCCAAATGAACCAGAACTTCCAAAGACTGGTCCAGGCGAAATCGCACTCGCAATTGTTGCCGTAGTTTGTATCGCAACTGGCGGTGTCTACTGGTACCGCAGTCAAAAAGATCTTATGAAGATCGAAAAAAGTCTTGATAAGACGAAAAAATAAGCATATATAACTCCTTTGTAAGTAGCGCCGGCTAGGGTATCCCGGCGCTGCTTCTTTTTATGCTTGTAAAAGGGGCGGATTTTTGCTATAATATGCGGAGTAATAAAAGGAATTTTATGAAAAAAGCAGTCGTAAAGATTGGCGGCAAGCAGTACGTTGTCGCTGAAAAAGAGACCCTCCGTGTGGACCTCCTCCCGGAAGGAACCAAAGATCTCGCTCTCGATGCTTTGCTCGTAATTGACGGTGACAAGACCACTGTTGGTGAGCCAACCGTCAAGGGAGTTAAGGTAAAGGCGAAGGTCGTTAACGAAAAGGTAGCTGGCGACAAGATTCGTGTCATCCGTTACCACTCCAAGAAGCGTGTCCATACCGAAACTGGTCACCGCCAGAAATATAGCGAAATCGAAATCGTTTCTATCGCTTAAGTTCACTTATAGAAGACCCGCGGAAAATTGCTTACTGCGGGTCTTTTTGTTGGCTTAAGTCCTTGACTTTTTTCTTAAAAAAGCGTAAGCTAGATACAAGACTAGGTCAAAATAAAAAGTAGTCGAAATAAAGATAAACACATTTGCAACAAGAGAAACAAATGCAAAAGAAGATATTTGCGGTGTTTGCCGTAATTTCTGGAATCATTGCAGGCCTACTGGGTGGAAGTAATACCTATGCTACTTCTGGCAATACGGCTACTATTTCTGATGGCAATTGGAATATCTGTGTATCGGCTACAAGCTATGCCGGTTCAAGCTTTGTTGCTACGGTGAGCGGTACAGGCTTCGATACCCAATTAGTCTTTGACGATTTTGAAACTGAGACTTGTAAAAATATCACTCTAGCTACCGGTGGCGACAATACTGTTACCATGAACAACCCAATGGGTATAAGTGGAATGAGCTATGAAGTAGACACGACTAATAACAAGGTAACGTTTGCTTATAGTTCGCTAGTTAATAAGTTCATCAATAACTACGGTTCATTCAGTAGTATCATTGGTGCTTCTAAAGTTCGTATTAAATACGATGCTAATGGCGGTATTGGTTCAATTGCCGATCAAGGCAATATCGACTTGAATACAAATGTTACATTGGCGAGCAATACATTTACTTATACTGGCTATTCGTTTGATGGCTGGAACACGAAGGCTGATGGTACTGGTACTTCCTATACTGATGGAGAAACTACTTCATTCACGATTGGTGGGGAAGTGACGCTATATGCGCAGTGGGAAGTAAAGATGACTGCATCGCTTAGATCAGGTAAAAGTGTAAACGCTGCGATGAAGACATTGGCGAACGAAGACGAGCGACCATATAATTACCACGATAGCGAGATAAGAACATTAGAATTCGTGAGTGAATTGCCAGAAGAAGTTGATGAGACGACTCCTAAGGCAAATTTAGCAGAAGAAGATTCGGAACCGATTTATATCTATAAAGTCGCAGAGCATGGCTATGCCATTTATACGGAAGCTAGTACAATAGTTGCGAATGCAGATTCTTCGTATCTGTTCAGCGGTATTCCAGTTAGTTCGTTAACGATACCGGATTATTTTGATACCTCAAATGTGACGGATATGAGCTATATGTTCTATGACATAAATAGCGTTGCGAATTTGGTTATTCCGGAAGATATAGATACTTCGAATTTGCAGAATATGAGCCATATGATCGATAGGATGTATAGCTTAAGTTCGCTTGATTTCTTAGCCTACTTCGATACGTCAAATGTGACGGATATGAGCTATTTGTTTAGTAACTTATATGGAATGCAATCACTTGTATTACCGAGCAACTTCGACACTTCTAGCGTTGAGAATATGAGCGGTATGTTCAGTGAACTATATAACACTAAATCTATAACATTTTCAGACGAGTTTGATACTTCAAGCGCGACGGATATGAGTAATATGTTCAAGAATATTTATCAGATGAACACTCTTACTTTGCCGAATGGTTTCGATACTTCAAATGTAATAAATATGAGCCATATGTTTAGTGGCCTGTATGACCTATCGGCGCTAAACGGCCTTGAAGATATGGATACGCAAAATGCGGAGAATATGAGCTATATGTTCGAAAAAGTGTATTCTCTCCAGTCGCTTAATTTGACTAATTTAAATACTGAAAAAGTTGAGAATATGAGCTACATGTTTAGCGAATTATATTCTCTGAAGTCGCTTAATCTGTCTTCTTTTGATACTTCAAATGTGACAAATATGCAGGGTATGTTTAACACTTTGTATGCGTTAAACACGATAGAGTTTTCTGAAGATTTCGATACCTCAAGTGTGACTGATATGAGCAAGATGTTCTATAATCTTCCTGTTCTAGACGTGCTTGATCTGCCGACGAGCTTTGTTGTTTCGAACGTCGAGGACATGAGCTCAATGTTCTATTCGCTTTATTCAATAAAGGCACTATTTTTGCCAAATACTTTTTCGATTAATCCTTCTACGAATGTTAATTCGTTGTTTGAAAATATTTATTACGCAGCGGTTTTGTTCCGTGCTGCCGATGCGACGGCTCATTCATTATGGCCAAGCTTGTATGGCCCAATGATGGTTGAGGGGTATAACTTTAATACGTCTCTAAAGCGCTTAGCGAATAATCTAGCTGATGATGCTAGTGTGGAATACTATACGAAGGATTATGCGATAAAAAATTTGCAATTCGTCGATGTTTTGCCGAATACGATAGATGTTGAAACTGCACCGAAGATTAATATTTCTACTAACAAATATGTGCCTATTTATGCCTATAAAGCCACTAGTGATGATTATTATGTCTATACCGAGGCGGAAAAGATGTATACCAATGACTATTCCGGGGAAATGTTTACGGATATGACGGCACTTACTTCACTAAATATCCCAACTATAGTAGACACGTCTTTGGCGACTAATATGGATTGGATGTTCTGTGAAATGTATTCATTGTCTTCGCTAACTTTGTCGTCTAGTTTTAATACTTCGAAGGTGACAAGTATGGGTGCTATGTTCTATATATATTCGGGCGTATCTTCTTCGTTGACATCACTAACTCTTCCGGAAAGTTTTGATACTTCGAATGTCGTAGATATGGGCAGTATGTTTGGTGGATTAAATAATCTAACCTCACTGTCTCTTCCTTCGACATTTGACACTTCGAATGTGACGTGGATGCCAAGTATGTTCAGCAGGCTATCTTCATTAACTTCGCTTACGCTTCCAGATGCATTCGATACTTCGAAGGTGACGAGCATGACTGAAATGTTTAATGAAATGTCTTCATTGACTTCACTTACGCTTCCAAGCAGTTTTAATACTTCTAGTGTGACAAGCATGAAGAGGATGTTTTATGGAGTGTCTTCATTATCTTCGCTTACGCTTCCGAGCAGTTTCAATACTTCGAATGTTACGGATATGAGCTCAATGTTCGGAAGTATGTCGTCTCTGACATCACTTACGCTTCCGATTAACTTCAATACTTCAAATGTTACGGATATGAATGGCATGTTCTATAACATGGGATCTCTGAGCTCGCTTACGTTCTCGAGTGGTTTTAATACCGCAAATGTTACAGATATGAATACTATGTTTTGGGGCGCGACTTCTCTTACTTCGCTTACATTGCCGAACGGCTTTGATACTTCAAAGGTGACGAATATGGGCAATATGTTTGGTAATATGTCGTCTTTGACTTCGCTCACATTTTCGGATAGTTTTGATACTTCGAATGTAACAAATATGGGCTCGATGTTTGGCGGTACGTCGTCTCTTACCACGCTTACACTCCCTAGCGACTTTAACACTTCAAATGTAACTAATATGAATAGTTTGTTCTGTAATATGTCGTCTTTGACTTCGCTTACGTTCTCTAGTGGTTTTGATACTTCGAATGTTACGGATATGGGCTGGATGTTTAGTCATGTCAAAGTAGCTAATCTTGTTCTGCCGGATACATTTGACACCTCAAATGTCACTAATATGGAAAGCATGTTCTCGTATATGACCAATTTAACGTCTATTACTTTCCCATCCAACTTTAATACTTCAAATGTAACTAATATGTTCCAGATGTTTATTCAAACGAAGATGACTACACTGGTTTTGCCTAGTACATTCGATACTTCAAAGGTGACGAATATGGGCAATATGTTTATGTATATGACTTCATTGACTTCTTTGACACTTCCTAATACGTTCGTAATTGGCAGTTCTACGAACACTACTCAGATATTTAGGGATATTAGCACTTCCGCAACTCTCTATGCTGCAGATACTACTGCCCGTTCGCTTTGGCCGGGCGTGCTAGGGAATTAATTTAAATATCTCCCGTGTGGAGATATTTTTTTGTGCTTGTGCTATTATTAAATAAGTATGAGTGTGGTATTTGGTATTATTGTTGGTTTATTTATATTAATGCTCCTCGTTACGGGACACGAGTTTGGGCATTTTTTGGCGGCACGCAGAAACGGCGTGACTGTCGAAGAATTCGGGATATGTTTCCCGCCAAGAGCAATCGCCTGGCGAAAAGTTGATGGTAAGTGGCGCCGTCTCAAGAGATCAGAGTGGAAGAACCCGCCGGGAGAGGGGCTAGTTTTCTCGCTTAACTGGTTGCCAATTGGCGGCTTTTGTCAGATGAAAGGTGAGAGCGATGCAGACAAAGCAAAAGGAAGTTTTGGTGCTGCATCATTCTGGGCGAAGACGAAGATTTTATTCGCTGGCGTGGCGATGAACTGGCTGATGGCGTTTATCGTTTTGACAATACTAGCGTGGGTTGGGATGCCGCATTTCTTGGATAACCAATTTCAGATTGATTCGGATACGCAAGTCGTAGTGACTGACCCGGTAACGATAGGCGAAGTGGTAGACGATAGCCCTGCAGCGAAAGCGCGCCTAGAGTCGGGTGATGTCGTGCTACAAATGCGCTCTCTGGGCTGCGAGGACGGCTCCTGTGACGTTCCTGATGGTGAACTAGCAATGATAAGCGTCTCGCAAGATTTGCTTGATTTTGACGCGAAATACGCAGGTCAGACGGTATATATGACCTATCAGCGTGGCGAGAATATTGGGACGGCAGAATTGACGCTCAATAGTAAGGACGAGAAATATATTCTAGGTGCTAGTATTTCGAGTAGCGCGTTTTATCGGAGTAGCTGGAGTGCGCCAATTGTCGGTTTTGGCACGATGCTACAGATTACGGGTGAGACTTTTAAGGGCATCGGCGAGCTGGTTTGGAATCTTCTCTCTGGCTTAGTGCGACAATTAAATGTCTTTGACCAGGGTTCGCGCGAGAGTGGCGCCGCGGCAGTAAAAACGGCGGGCGATTCAGTCAGTGGCCCAGTCGGGATTATTGGCGTATTGTTCCCGAGCGTGCTATCTAGCGGCATAGGCAACTTGCTGTTCTTTACCGCGCTCATTTCTATCTCATTGGCGTGTATGAATGTATTGCCGATACCTGCGCTTGATGGTGGGCGATGGCTACTAATTGCGATCTTTAAATTGCGCAAGAAAAAATTAACGAAAGAGACGGAAGAAAAGATTGTTAGCAGGGCATTTATGGTGCTACTTGGAATCGTAGCAGTGGTTACAGTGATAGATATAATAAGGTTGTTTAAGTAATGGCGACAGTTAAAGAGAAGAAGACTGCAAAAACGACAAAAAAGGTCGCGCCGGCGAAGCCGAGGGGGCGATTTGCGAGGATTCGCGAGAGCTTTGAAAAGAGCAAAGGTTGGAAACGCACTGCGTGGTTGACGCTGTTTGGGGTCGGCCTAGCAGTTTGGGTGGGGGCGGTGCTATTTGTGGCGCAATTTGTAGTCGCATTTCTATTCGTAAAGATATTGCCGAGAGAGGATTTGACTTCGAACGTTGTGAGCTCGGTTTATCAGGTGCTAGTGTACGCACTCAGTATGGCGGCGATTATCTTTGTGCCTTGGGCGGTCTTGCATTATCGGACATCGCGCAATGAGCTCGGGTTGCGTGGTTTGCCGACTTGGACAGATATTTTCCTTGCACCGATAGGTTTCATTGTCGTGATGATAGCGGCTGGTATCCTTATGGCGATTATGATGGCAATACTGCCTGGCGTAGATTGGGAACAAGCGCAAGAAGTGGGTTATAATAATCTGTACAGAGCGGGCGATTTCTTCTTGGCGTTTATATGCTTAGTAGTGTTGGCGCCGATTTGCGAGGAGATTATATTTCGCGGTTGGCTATACGGTAAATTGCGCTTCCGAATGTCGGCGGTGCCAGCGATTATTATTACATCTCTGTTATTCGGCATAATGCACGGTCAGCTAAATGTTGGCGTGACGGTGTTTGCGATGAGTTTGGGGATGTGTGTGATGCGCGAGCTGACGGGTACGATTTGGTCTGGTGTGTTGCTCCATATGATAAAAAACGGCATTGCGTTCTATTTCTTGTTTGTAGCATAGCTTATAATAGAAGTATGCCGGAGTTGCCAGAAGTCGAGACGATTAAACGTGGGCTAGAGAAGTGTATTGTCGGAAAGAAAATCACGAAGATTCATATTTTGTGCGAAAAAAGTTTTCGTGGCAAGCCGGAGTTAGTAGAGGGGCAAGAGATTGTTAGTATCGATAGGCGCGGGAAAGCGCTATTGATTCGGTTGGGGAACAAGCTGACGATTATGGTTCATTTGCGAATGACGGGTCAGATGATTCATGATGGTCTGGAGCGTTTTGCGGCAGGGCATCCTGACGAGAGCTTCCATGAGAAGATGCCGGGGCGCTTTACGCGGATTTTTGCGGATTTGAACGACGGTACTCATCTATATTTTAATGATTTGCGCAAGTTTGGCTTCTGGGCGGTGATGGACGAGTTGAGTTTGGCGACAGATAAGTTTCTGACTAGCCTGGGTGCAGAACCCTGGGATATGGGAGAGGAGGCTTTTTGGCAAATGCTCCAGCAGCACAAGTCGTCGCCGGTAAAAGCGGCAATTCTCGATCAACATAATATCGCAGGGGTGGGGAATATTTATGCTGATGAAGGGTGTTTCTATGCTGAGGTTTTGCCTTGGCGGAAGTGCGGCGATTTGACGCGCGAGGAGTCGGACAAGCTCTTGGAAGGCTTACGGAAAGTAATGCAAGCGTCGATTGATAGTGGCGGCTCAACGATGAAGGATTATGTGCGTGCAGATGGCACGCGGGGAAATTATCTCGAGAAATTCGCGCAGGTTTTTCGTCGCGAGGGTTGCGAATGTCCGCGCTGTGGTAGCGAGATACAAAAGACGCGCACGGCGGGGCGCGGAACGCATTATTGCAAGGGGTGCCAGCGATGATTAGAGTTTTTTATGGTGATGACCGCGTGACGGCGCGCAAGATGATAGATAAGCAGCTCGGGGCGGATTACGAGGTGATAGAGGCGGAGAGTCTGCAGGCGAGCGATATGGCTTCAGTTTTTCTTGGTACGTCTCTGTTTGGCGATACGCGGAACATTCTTATCAAGGATTTATCGGAGAACAAAGAGTGTTGGGGTATGTTGCCGGGCTTCGTCGGAGAGTGCAGCCATAATATTGTGATATGGGAAACCAAACTCGATAAGCGTTCGGCGACCTACAAGGCACTAAGTAAGGATGTTGAGTTTAAAGAGTTCAAAGTCGCAGAGGATCCGAACAAGAATCTCGTTTTTGATATTTTAGATACGGCGATGCGAGGTGATGGTACGAGTGCGGTGAAAATGTGCGAAAAAATTGAGCTGACGAATGACCCATATATGTTTATGGGTCTAATGGTGACGCAAACGGCAAAGAAATTACAGATGAATAATACGAAGGCGGCGAAGGCAATGAAGATTTTGGCGCGAGCTGATCTCGATATGAAGACAACTGGTTTGGAGTCGTGGACGATTATAAAGATGGCGCTCCTTAAGATTAGTTGCCTTTAGCGTGATAAAATTATAAACATGAGAATATTGCAGTTGAATGTTTGGACTGGGCGTATGAAGGGCGCTCTAACGCGTTTTTTGCGCGAGAATGAATATGATATTATTTGCCTTCAGGAAGCGGTTTGGAGTGAAGCAGATGACTTTTTGGGCCATTTTGTCGATACGGTAGAAGACCTTAAGGAAGCTTCTGGTTTGCAGTATGATGCACGTGTGTCAAACTGGGGAATTGACTTGCTTGGTGGTAATGCTACGATGGAACAGGGGAACGTGATTTTGAGCCGTTATCCGATTATTGAAACTGAGCAAAAGTTAATTTGTGGTAAATATGATCCAGATTCGGATTTTTCTAATAAGAATGGTGCTGGCGATGATCAGGGCTGCTATGCTTTAAAGGTGAAGCTTGAAAATGGTTTGACGGTAATGACCTATCATGGGATATTGGTTGCCTGATCCATTAGGTGACGAGGAGACGGTGCGCTGCATGCGCGAAGCGGCGAATATGATTCGTAACGAAGAAGGGGCGGTATTGATGTGCGGCGATTTGAATGTGGTTTACGAATCGCCGGCGATGCGCGAGTTAGACTTTTTGACTGATTTGACGCGCGAGACTGGTACGAAACAAACCTTGATGGATCTGAAGTTTGTGAAGGATGTGGCTTGCGATCATATTTTAATTAGTGATGGTATAAAGTGGTCGAATTTTGAGGTTCATAAGGAATTGGTTTCCGATCATGCGGCAGTAAGTGTGAGTATAGAGATATAGAAAAAACCTCCTCACTTGAGGAGATTTTTTTGATGCTTTTAACTTAAGCAGCGTGGACTTCGACGCGGGTGCGGCGGACGCTCTTGCCGGAGAAGTGGCTCTTCTTGGTCTTAACGAAGACAACCTTGCCATCGATGGCAGCATGAATCGTGAAATTGCGGCTCATGAAGGTGCCTGGGCCAGCGAGCTTGGTTGCGCCGGTTTGGCGAACGAGAACTTCACCAGTCTTTACAGTTTGGCCACCAAAGCGCTTGACGCCGAGGCGTTGGCCAGCATTGTTGTGGATGTTTTTACTGGTACCACCAGCTTTGACATGTGACATACTTTACTTTTTCCTTAATACTATTATTTGACGCGCAACGATTTGGCCCTCTCGATAATACAAGAGGTCATCGAAAGACGCGAATCGATACTGCATAAGATTATACCCAAGATTATCTAATCTGTCAAGAATATCGAGGCCGGAATATTTGCCGTTTTGGCGGAGCCAAGCTGGAATGGCGAGGGCTACGCGGGCGCCACTCTTGATTTGAGGGGCGAGATTTTTGAGAAAAGCAGTGAGGAGGGCTTCGGCGGATTCTTTTTCGGTGCGGAATTTGATCTCGGCTGGTGGTTGCGACATCGGATGGCCTAGATAGATTTCGCTAGCGACGAAATCTGGCGCGGGCTTCCACTGGTGATTGGTAGCGTCGCCAGCCTCGAGTTGTGGCTTAGCGACGATGTCGGAATAGCGACCGGCGAGCCAAGATAGATTGCGTTCAGAATAATTTATCATCTTGTCGGAGAGGTCGGTCCCATAAATCGAGTAGCCCATAAGACTGGCTTCTTGCAAAACGACGCCGGTGCCGCAGAATGGGTCGAGGAGGCGGCCTTCTTTGGCGCCTTCGGTGGCGAGGTTGATGAGAATTTGGGCAAGCTTTGGCGGAAGCATACCAACGAAAGCGTCGCGGGCGGGGCGAGCTTGGTCGCGCTTGGCGTATTGGGTAATATTCTGCGTGCCAACAGAGGTCGCAAAGGTGTCGCCAAATTTGATGAGTTCGATATGATTGAGTTTTTCGCCAAGTTGATTGTGGTGAGCGGTGGCGCTAGAGATGATGGCGGACTTGCTCGGGATAAGGCGAACATTGCGGCCGTGGCGCTTGAGGAGATTTTTGTACTTCAGTGCGAGCGCCCAGGCGGATTTTTGGCTGGCTTTGGCGGAGTAATCGCTGACGCCGAGGGTGATTTTGCCTTCTGGGAGCTGGCTGAGGTAGTCGGTAGGGGATTCATCGAGGACTTTCGCAACTTTGAGTGCGCCGCCGAGGCGGTTGATATCAACGAATTTGGCGGTGACGATAGCTAGGGTTGGGGAGACTTGCTTTACTTTGCTGGATGAAAAAAGCGCCTCGAGTTCTGTGAGGGAAATCTTAGCTTCGCGACCTAGGACGACAAGATATTGCATATGCTATTATTATATCATGGAAGAGCAGCAGGTGTATTCGGTTTCAGATTTTCAGGCGGTCTGCAACCAGATAATGGAGACGGCTTTTACTGGCGTGATTGTTGAGGGGGAAGTAGCGAGTTTTAAGCTTAATCAGGGGAAATATGTCTTTTTTGATTTGAAAGATGAGCAATCGAGCGTGGGCTGCTTTATGATGTCTTTTGCGTTGCGCTTTCCGATAGAAGATGGGATGCGAGTGCGGGTGCGGGCAGTGCCGAAGCTGACGAACTGGGGGAAGTTTTCTCTGACGATTCAGGCGATTGCGCCGGTCGGCGAAGGTAGCATAAAGAAGAGTCTTGAGATGCTAAAGAAGAAGCTGACAGCTGAGGGCTTATTTGATCCAGCGAAGAAACGTCCGCTCCCAGACAACATTACGAAGATTGGCGTGATTTCTAGCACGCAGGCGGCCGGCTATGCGGATTTTTGTAAAATCTTGAATGAAAGGTGGGGTGGCCTAGAGGTGCTGACTGCGCATACGCAGGTGCAGGGGATGACGGCGGCTGACCAAATTATTCGGGCCTTGAAATACTTTAACGAGCGGGGTGAGGTGGATGTAATTGCCGTGATTCGCGGCGGTGGCTCGGCAGATGATTTGGCGGTGTTTAATGACGAGGCACTAGTGCGAGCAATAGCGGCTAGTAGGATTCCTGTTATAACGGGAATTGGGCACGAAGTTGATGAAAGTTTGTGTGACTTGGCGGCGGACGTGGTGGCTTCGACGCCGTCAAATGCGGCGCAAATGCTGACCCGTGATCGACGCGAAATTAAGTCGAATATAACAGCTGACGTAGAACGAATAAATAATTTGCTCAATGTAAAAATCATCGAATTAACAGCTGTAATACGGTCGGAAATTACGCGTCTTGTGGACGGGTATTTTGGTAAAATTGCAGTAATTTATAATGAAGTATCCAATAATTGGAAAATATTAGAGCAATTAAATCCGGAAAAAGTATTGGAGCGCGGCTATGCGATAATACGTGGCGATGTTGCGGTTGGCGCGCAAATTGAAATTATGACTAAAAAGCAAGAAATTGAAGCAAATGTAACGAACATAAAGGAGCGAAAATGACAAAGACTATCAACGAAAAAATCAATGATTTGAAGACTGGCGTGGATTGGTTTTATTCTGACGATTTCGATTTAAGTAAAGCAGCGGAAAAATTCGAAACTTTGACTAGCTTGGCAAAAGAAATACAACAGGATTTAGATAATCTAAAGAATGACATTAAGGTCATCGAGGAAGATTTTAGCAAATAATTGTTGCGAAAAAGCATAAGCTAAAATATAATTGTCTTATGGATCAAGGTTCTAATATGGGTGGTTATGCATCGGTGCCTGCGCCAGATAACGCTGCAGCTACGATGCCAACTGGAGCTTCGACGGCTGGGGCAATGCCACCAGTAAACAATGTACAGCCGAATATTCCGGTTCCGCCTATGGCGACAGCTGGTATCCAGCAAAAGAAATCTTCAGGGCTTGCCGAGACGATTGTTTTGATTGTCGTATGTCTGATTGCAGCGGCTGCGATTGTATTTGCAGTGTATTTCTTTATGCAGTACAATGATTTGAAGAACGATTTTGAATCGCAGAAGAGTGTTGCGGTTGCTGATGCTGTTGCGAAGCAACAAGAGGAAGATAACGCCAAGTTTGCCGAGGAGGAGAAGCAGCCATTTAGCAAGTTTACTGGCCCAAGTGACTACGGTTCGCTTAGTTTTGAGTATCCGAAGACTTGGAGCGTTTATGTTGAGAGCGATGGCACGAATAATAGTGATTTTGTGGCATATTTTCGTCCTGGCCAGGTAGATCCGATAGATGACGAAAGTTCGCGTTATGCGCTACGTTTTATAATTTTGAATGAGCAGATTTCTAGCGTTCAGCGCGCATATGACAGTAATGTAACTGCCGGCACACTTACTTCTAGCGTTTTTAATGCTGATAATAGCAAGATTACCGGAACGAAATATGTGGGAATGGTGGGCGATAATATGGATGGAATTTCTGTTCTTGTAAAGGTAAACGATAAAACGGCTATTTTCCAAACTGATTCTCAGGTATATGCGCAAGATTTCGAGACACTACTGACGAAATTACGTCGTAATTCGTAAAATACGATTTCGCAAAATCCCTACGCTTTAATTCGTGGGGATTTTTGTTGTAGAATGAAGGCATGGAGAGTGAGGTA
>CAMZEB010000009.1 GCA_947305705.1 uncultured Candidatus Saccharibacteria bacterium | reverse complement strand
CGGAGAACATATACTCATAGCAGTAAGAAGCCAGAGTAGTTGCTGGAAGTGCCGGGGCAGAGGTAAGCGACGTGCAATTCTGGAACATATAATAACAGCAGTATTGTTGCGTCGCAGTTGCTAGAAGTGCAGGAGCAGAGGTAAGCGACGTGCAGCCGGAGAACATATACGCATAGCAGTAAGAAACCAGAGTAGTTGCTGGAAGTGCCGGAGCAGAGGTCAGTGACCTACAGCCGGAGAACATATACTGATAGCAGTAAGTAGCTGGAGTGGCCCCATCCATTAGACTAGTCAAATAGAACTGTGGCGCGGAAACAAGATTGGCGCAGTTGTAAAATAGATACTGGAGCGAATTACCACGTAGACCTGGCATTCTGCCCATTGCCACGGCAGAGTAGCTGATAAGGGATTCGATCGCTCCATCACAGTATATACTGTTGCCGCTTAATGCAAAATGGGCTGTGGTGCTTCCGTTAAAATGGGTGTTGCTTCCTCGGAAAAACAGTCGGTAAGTATCATTCTGAAGTGACGCCCGAATGCTCTCGCCATTCCAGGTTGTCCAGACGCTATTGTCAAGAGACCATTGCATAGTCCCATCCCACGTTTTACCGCCGGAGAAACTAACTGAAAACGGCCCCTCGCTGGAAAACACAATATACGGCACGGCGGCGGGCTTGACGGTCACTTGCCATGTTACGCTTTTAGGCGTTGTACTACCGTCGCTCCATTGGCTGTTTTCCGTGTCTTTCAGCGAGAAGGTCATGGTATAACTGCCTACCGCCGTTGCCGAAGTAGTCCCACCCATGGTCATATAATCGGCAAAAAAGCCATTAAGCGTAGGGGACTGTACCCCGCCATTGTACATGGGGTTTTTCTTGACAGTAGGAGCGCCGAAACTATACGGTTTTCCAGCGGCTGTAAAGCTCCCCGTCACTCCGGCGATTACCACGTCCTTGACAATGTTTTCCGGGATAAGTGTAGCTGGCTTGGTTACAGTCAGCTCTCGCACAACCTTTCCATCCGGGGCGCTGTATGTGTCGTCGCCGTTGGCGAAATCCGGGCTGATGCTTGCCCCTGTCAGCAGTGCGCCGCTTGTCCATTCTCCGTAGGCTTCAGCGCTTCTGGCGATGTAATTGTCTTTGATGGCGACGAAATTGTTCTCTATTTCGCCAATAGTTACGGTAGCGCCCAACGAGGCATAGTCCATCTGCCAGCCCTGCGGAACCGCGAAGCCTGGAACGGCTGCGGTGGAATAGAATATCACCGGTGTCTGCTCCATTATGGTGTAGATGATGTAAGCGCTGTTCAGCACTTCGGGCAGCGAGGCGATATATACCAGCGGGATGTTGTTGCTGTCTGAAATAAGGATGTTAAAAAGCAACCCGACGTCCTGAAATTCGCCTGTGTAGGGATAGTTTGCACCCTCCAGATAGTCGTCCAGAGCCGTGGTGTCATGCCTGGTATTGAAATAGACAGCATTCAGGCTACTGCCCGTTTCCACGCCGAAGTCAATAGAGGCAGAAGCGCTGGCATAAAAAGTCACCGTGCCGCTATCCGGCGTTGGCAGCGTGATGGAGCTGACATTATTATAGGTATGTGGGACGTTAGCGCCGTCCACCAGCATAACATTTGCCATTGTACTACCTCATATCTGGTCGCGTCAGGCCGGGTCGGCGGGAATGGTATCAGTGAGACTGATCTGAAGCTGACCGGCGGCGAAAGCCACGGCGTTGTCTTTATTCACAGTCACGGTCGCCTTCTTGCCGTTCGAGTCGACCAGGTAGCCCGCCATGGTGAGGTTGCCGCTGGTAGCAGCGTCGTAGATGCCAAACGCGACCACGTCGCCCCAGTTGGCGGTGGCCATTGGAAACTGGATGGCCACGCTGTTGGCGATCGCCATGTGGTTGGTAGACCAGTCGGCAGTGTTGCTGAAATAGTGGCCGCCGCTTAAGGGAGTGCCCTTCAGATTGACCCGTGCATAGCCGCCGCCGGACACCTCCGTGCCGTTGGTAATCTCGAGCTCGCCGGTGCTGGCGTTGCGGACTGGAGTCCCGGTAAAGAGGGCTAGGTGGCCATTGGCGGGGAAGTTGACGGTGGTGGTGACGGTGTCATTGTTGAAGCGCTGCGCGATGGCGTTGAGGATGCTGACTTCATAAGTCTTGCTAATCATTTCATTACTTCCTTTCTTTTCAGTTGTTTGTGTGCGGATAGTGATTAAGCACAGTGAGTCTGCTGCCGTTCTGATTGGCAGAGACGGTCTGTCTGATATACAAATCTTCGGTCTCGCGGTTATAGATGAACCATGCGTTAACGGAGGCGCTTCCAGTGGCGCTCCCCGCCGTGGATGTGCTGCCATGTAAAAGCAGAACCTGATAGGTCGCCGTAGCTGTGGCGGTGACGCCGGTGCCTTCCGTTCCTTGGATCGACCCGGAAAGGACAGTACCTACACCATGCGATGATAGCATAGTGCCTTCCGTTCCTTGGATCGCCCCAGAAAGGACCGTACCTATGCCCTGCGCCGACAACATAGTGCCAGTAAATGCCCTTTGCGTACCGCTGGCGACTGCGCTTGCAATGGCGGCGACAAGGGATTTCGCTCTGCCTTTCAGCGATCTCGCCTCCACTGTGGTCAGTGCGCCGACAGCGGATGCTTTGGTTTCTGTTTTTCCGTCAACCCATTGGCCTTGATACGGGGTAATCTGCCCTGCTGCCGATACCGCGGTGCTTGCCTGACCGCGGAAGTTTTGCAGCATCAGTTCTCCCACGCTCAATACGGCGGTAGCCCCGCGTCCTACCAGAGACACAACGGCTGCCGTGGCGTTACCCACAGCCTTCGACGTCATACTCACCGTGGCGGAGACATAGCGAAGGATAGCGGTGGTAATACTGCCCTGCGCCCTTACCGCTGTTTTCGTATCCGATGCTGAGTTTTGCGCTATGGTTGCGTTCGCCGCAGCCGATACCACGGTCTCCGGGCGGCTCTGGCTGGTCTCTGTCCTCACGACGGCGGCGATAGCAGATACAAAAGTCCTCACCAATCCTTGTTTGGTGTCGTCGACAACGGCCTGCCCTGTTATGGATACTTCCGTGTCTGTCCGTCCTCGTTTGGTGGCGTGGGCACCTGCCGCCCCCTGCGCCGACACGGTGGTGCTTGTCCGGGAAACGGCGCTGCGCCCGGTCAGCAAGAGAGCTTGACCGTTTGCGGCGGCTCTGGTGCTGCCGTCCCCATGAGGGGTATTTGTGCTGTTAAATAGCTGCCCATGCGCCGAAATTGCATTGTCTGCCCGCCCGGTCAAAGCCGTTACAGGGCGGTTGTAAAGTACACCGATAGCCGCCGTAGCCATAGCTGCCGCCGCCGATGCCGGAGCGTTTACCTGGGCGAGGTTGCCTATGGCTGCCGCCGCCATTTGGGGGTAGCCGGATACCGTAAACACAGAGAACAGCTTTGCGGCAGCATTGGCGGCAAAGGCAGCACCGCTTCCCCCGGCAACAGGCGCAAACGCCTCTGTGCTGGCGATGCCCACGGCACGAAACGTGGAGGCAGTAACGGACTCCAGGTTTTTAATTTGCATCCAGGTTGCGTTTCCTATGCCACGGAAACCATCGCCGCTCTGCCCGTAGATAGCCTGCAGCTCTGCCCGTATTGCTGTAGCCGTAGCTTTCAACACTGTCTTTGCTGCACCTTCCAGCGTTTTCGCCGCCGTGGGAATCGCCGTGGCGGTCAATACCGTCTTCACAGCGCCGTTCAGCGTTTCCACTGCCGTTTTAGCAATCGCCGCAGCGTGGATTTGCATCTTTGCAACGGCGGTGTAGCGGTACTCCTGCGACAAAAGCGTTCCATCGGCGCTCACCCGTGTCTGCGTAATGCTTTCCGCCGCCGATACTGCTCCGCTTGTGAGCCTGCCCACGGCGGAGGCCAGCGTAGATGCGTTGCCTCTTTGTGAGCCGTCAGAAAACAACGTGCCAACTGCAGAAATGAGGGAGGAAGGGGCTGCGCGGATTCTGCGTATCATCTTCCCGCCGGACATCAGCAGGAGATAATATAGGCGCTCTATCATGCCTATCCCCCCTTACTAGCTTATATCAATGGTACGATAGGCGAATACCCACTCTGCTCCGTCCCACATTGCCATCGCCGTGTAGGAGCAACTCTCCATCGTCCATGATGGCACCGTATCCAGACCGATGCTGTTATTGGGGTTCACGGTCACGTTAGGCACGGGGTCAGATGGCGTGCTGTAGTTGAAATAAAGCCAGTCGCCAAAACGCAAATCCCCGCTGCTGTTATCGGGGAAAGCGATAGAGATTCCCTCCTCGATCACACCGAGATAGTACATGGTGTTTTTCACCAGCGGCCCGGCGACAGGAAGCGTACCAGTCCGTTCGGGGATGTCCTCCTTTGATGCTACGACAGTCTCCGCCTCCCGGAGGTATTCGTCCAGCATGACCATTTCACCGCCATTCTCCCTGGCCTTCACGTTTCGTGTGTCCAGAAGATACCCGCCTACGTCGTTCACGATATTCGTGTTAATTGTTAACGCCATTGATCGTACCTCCTGTTACGAAACGCGGTATTTCGCCGTACCTGCGCCGTCAAAAACGGCTGTACGATAAGCGTAATAGGTATGCGTTGCATCGTTTGCCTGCACGAGCTGCACCGGACCGGCATTGTAAAATGTCACGTCTGCCCACTGTCCCAGCACATTGGTCTGTATCTTCGCGTCTGCTTTCGTGGTAAATAGCCACAAGCATTGACCAACAGCGTAGTTAAATGACGCACCGTCGGAAGCAAACGTGCTGATAGGGGTCTGCTTCGTATTTCCGCTGACCGGGGGGTTGGTGGTGTCATTGTTCAACGCAGAGTATGCGTATCTATACCACTTTGCCGTTACCGTGTTGGACGAGCGAGGGGTTGGGGCGCCCGGCATTGTGTCGGTGCATTTAAGGACGTAAGCGTGCTGTGCGTCTGCTGTCGGGTTTTCCGTTATTTCTGTTCCCAGCGTCACAGTAGCTTCCGTATCCGACGGGTTAATGTATTCAACGAGCACGTTATCCCGGTAAAAAGCCAGTGTTTCACTTTTAATGCTATCAATATTGGTCTCACGGTGTTTAATGCTCGTAATAGACAGTGGCGTTCCGATCTCCCTGTCTACACCAACGCCGTTCATCGTCAGCGTTAGCTCTGGCTTTTCAAAGGTCTCCCTCACCAGATAGTTGTAAAACTTATCCGTCAGCCCCACATTGGTGCCGCCCGTAATCTCCACGCCGTTGCCGCCGATTATCGGGTCCTGCTTGGACGCCGCCAGATCGTAGGCCTGTTTTACGGCCTTCGGCGTGGCGGCGAGGGCGGGGCCGGGGAACAGACCTTTGGCCGAGTCTGCGCCGGACTCGGAGTCGACAGCATCACTCAGCTCGACGACGCCGTAGCGGTCGCTCAGCGCGGGCTGACGACCTACGATTTGCCATTCCCCGGAGGACAGCATCGTGAACAGGACCTGCTCGCCGTTGCGCCAGGCGCCGGGCCCCGCCAAATAGGTGATGTGGGTAGATTCATCCGCCCACAGCACGATGTCATCCGGCGGCTTATCATCTGTTTCATCGGAGTTATAGAGGAAAAGCGCGGGGTTGGAGGCCGTGTTGCCGTAGGTAAAATATACGGACAGCAGCACCCCTTTGCCCAAATTATCCAGATCACGGCAAGCCAGAATGACCTCTTTATCCGGGTCATCCGCCGCCGTGTCGCAGATGCCGTAGACCACACGATTGGCTGCTTCTATACCGCCGTCCACATACTCCTTGGTAGTGACATCTTTTCCGTCAGTAATCGGGCCAAGATACTTCATCCCAAATCACCGCCTCACGAGTACATAACCACGCAAGTCACCTCCGCAGACGGGGCCTGTGCCGTGGTAAAAGTGACAGACGATACTCCGATGGCAATATCAACAATAACTTCTGCTCCGTTCATTGTAGCATAGGCGTTCAGTAAAGTGCCACTATAGTTAACACTAACGGACGTCTCAGTCGTTCCAATAGTGCCAGTCACTTTAGTAACACTATCTGCTTTACCAGCCAGTGCAGACTCAACTTCCGCAAAGCTATTAATGCTTGTACCATTACGAATAGCAGCAATAGCATTCTGATTCGAAGTAATCTGGGAAACCAACGCGGCTGTAATGCCAGAGTTAATGGCTGCCATCTGAGCCTCAGTTAACGGAGCTTCATTGATACGATAAGCAGCGCTCCAGCTACCGGTTGCAGCTCCAGGCTTTGAATAAATATAACGCCACGCCTCATGACTATGCGTCTCGTCATCCGCGACATAAGCATAATCGTTATTCGTTACGAAGTTCGCGGCGGATGGGTTAGTATCCTGCCAAGCAACTGCATCCAGCGCTGCCTTACTTGCAAAGCTTCCCTTGTAACTTGCACTCGCCTGATTGATTGCCTCATTAAGCTGGCCAACGTTCACAGCATCTGTGTCAGCCGTACCGGTTGCAAGTCCAGTAATCTTATTGCTGCTCATCGCAATAGCGCCAGTGAGGGTACCGCCGGCAAGATCAAGCTTAAGCGCTAAAGCTTCAAATGCCTGGTCGCCAGTAACGAATCCAGTATTGCCATCAGCGATTAAGCCTGTAAAATTAGTCTTCTTAGTAGCATCAGAAGTGTTATCAACATTGCCAAGGCCGATATCGCCCTTAACTAACACTACAACTCCAGTTTTGCCATTAACTGATAAGACGGAGCCGATTGCCACCCAATTAGGGTTCGCGGATGTCCCATGGTTTTGATATATTAACCCATCAAAAGTATTAGTATACATAAGCCACGGCGCTGGGTTAGATGGCGCAGTAGCAAGTGGATGGGGTACAAAGTTCTGGACTTCGTTACCATTAAGGTTAATATTAGCCAGTATATTTTTAGTTGGCATATTAGTTACTCCTTTTAATTAAGATATGCGCGCCCACTAAATGCGCCATTAAATTCACAGATTACCGTGTTTCTATCGGGGTATGTTATAAGCCCTTCACACACGGTTCCTCCGCTATCAACAATGGTAACTGAAGGGAACTTATCAAGGTTATGGGGAATTGTCCAGATGCTAGAGGCTGACTCTTGGTAGAAGATATATGTCTGGTCAATCCCCAAATCTTTAGAAGTTTTATTGTCAATAAGAGTTACTCCATTAATGGACGGCTTGTTTTCTAAAATTTCGTAATTACGATTAAGCTGAGGGTCGACGTAGCCCTCGATATCAAGGTCTACTTCCTCATCGATTTCTACCTCAAGAGGTATTACTAACGTCTCATCCATTAGTCAAGTATCTCCTTTAATAACTGCTCGGTGACCTCAACGGTTTTAACTTTTGTTGCACAACGCTTGCCATCATCGTACATCCAGTTAAGTTGCACCTTGATCTTTCCCAATACCATTTTGAATGTTTCTTCTTGAGTTAATGTTACTTTGGCAATATTTTTCTCAACCGTAACGCTCCCGTCAATGGAGTCTTTAATAATTGCTTCACCATTAACTAAAGTAAACGTGGCATATACAGACTTTGCCAACTCTAAGTCAAATCTTTCGGGAAGCTTCAGTTTAAGCGTTGGCGTTGTTCCTCTTGGAAACCCCATATAGTCACCTCTTTTCTAAATTAAGCCCAATATATAGCTGATATAATACTAAGTTTCTTGTAGTCGATTAAGCATGGCTCGTCATTTAAGTTATCGTATACGATTAGGAACTTCTTTCCGGACTCATACACTTCATACCCAGTTACTATGACGCTGTGGTTTTTGTAATATCCACGTCCATCATGAAGCGCCGTCAATATGACTGGGAAACCCATATCACATAAGTTTTTAATTGATTTAAATGACCAGCCAATGCCTTTTAAATACCTGCAATGAGGATTTTTAGACCCTAACTTTTTCATCATATGACGAAGGAGTAGAGCGCTAACCCCATTTCGCCCAGATAATCTGGAAATTTCGGGATAACGCTCCGCTCCGTATATATACGCCAAGCTAATCATGGCGCAGTTTTTATCGCTAACAGAGTCAATCTGTAGCAATGGCCTACCGAGATTATGGCGTCTTGCTAATAACTTACCAAGATAGTCATATTCTCTATGCAAAATTAATTGAGTCAGCTTCATTGATTATTGAATCCATCTATCGCAGCGTTTAATGCGCTTTTCAGGCTTACAGAGCCATTAAAGTAGTCGGCAAATATCGGCATATCAGCGGCAACTGCGTTCGGAAGAGACCCATGCCACGGTAGATTTATAATACCCAAACGCATGTAGTTGAACTCGGTAGCGGTTATTTGGTCGCCCTTTGAAACTGCGTCATAGTCAAATTGGCCGCCAGTTGCTTCCGCGAGCTCTTTAATTTTTGCATACATTGCATTCCATCCGCTGGCGGTTATGGCATCGCTTATGTACTTTCCGCTAGCAAATGCAGCATTATCTTGGGGGTCGCTGCCAAGCCATGTGAAGCGACTAATTGGCTCTTGTTCGCAATAGACTCCGATTATGGAAGGATCTGCAGTACTTGTGCTAGAACACAATGCATACCCGCCTTCCATATCAATAGAGCAATGAGCTACATTAGAATACTCACCGGACTTTTCCCATCGACCAACATTAGGACCTGGAATATCAGCAAGTCGAACGCTAATTCGCGAATCAAAATAAGTGGCGTCCTGCGCGTAAATATTAGAGTTCTTTATCGTTCTTCTATTTGGCGTTAAATACCGGTACTGATAGTAAAATATCTTTATAGCCGGCCTTACTTTTACACCAATAATCGATGGATCTGAAGTACTTGTACTAGAACAGGAGGCGTACCCGTCTTCTAAATTAATAGAGCAATGAGCGACGACTGTATAGCTTCCAGTTTTTGTATAGCCGGACGACGATGGCTGCGGAATATCAGATAATTTTACAGTTATAGAAGTAGTCTGTAGAGTTGCACCTTTTGCGTAAATGTTTGATGTTTCTAGTACACTTCCATCCGGTTTAATGTACTGATACTGATAGTAAAATATCTTTTTATTAAACTGGACTTTTACGCCAATAATCGATGGGTCAGATGCGCTGGTACCGCTGCATGACGCATATCCGTCTTCCCGATTAATGGAGCAATGAGCGACGACTATATAGCTACCGGTTTTAACGTAATCAGTATTGGTTGGCTGCGGAATATTAGATAACGTGACATATGCTACAGCAGGGCTTAGTTCGGTGGGTACACTATAAACGCTACTATCTTCTAAAGTTGCCCCGGTTGACTCTACAATATACCGATACTTATAATAAATTGTGGTACTAGACTGAACTGCAGTTACTATGATAGTTCGATTACCAGTATAGTCGATACTTTCTTGCGAGCTGGTACTATAGACGGACACACTACCGTTATTAACGGTTGCAAAGGCAAACGTATTCGTGCCGTTACTCCAGTACAAAGTTCCAGACCAAGAAGAATATCCACCAGCAATAGATACGGACCTTATCTTTACTGCGCTGCTATAGGAAATATAACCAGTTCCACTTCGGTTAGTTGCCGTATTTCCATTAGTAAACGTTATCGAGTTAACAACCGAAGGCATGTTAACGGTAAGAGTAGCACTAGATTGAACTGCGGTTACTGTAATAGTTCGATTACCAGTATAGTCGATACTTTCTTGTGAGCTAGTACTGTAGACGGATACGCTGCCGTTGTTCACAGTCGCGAAAGCAAATGTATTCGTTCCATTACTCCAGTATAGAGTTCCAGACCAAGAAGAATATCTACCAGTAATAAATACAGAACTAATTTTTACAGCGCTGCTGTATGAAATATAACCGGTTCCACTTTGATTAGTCGCAGTATTGCCATTGGTAAACGTTATTGAGTTAACAACCGATGGCATATTAACTGTAAGAGTAGCCATTTAATTCACCACCATTTTATCCAAATACTGCCGCGGTCGCTGCTTTATCGCGAACATAGGTCGCAAGCGCAGTTGGACTACCACCGTATGGAGTTACCCATATGCGATACTCGCTTCCCAAATGAGTATTCCCCGGAGATGATAGAGTACCAGTTGCCTCGAAGTTAAGGCATTGAGCACCTGTGACCTTACTTTCTGCAGAGCCGATGACGGAGAACTCTTTTGGAACTGTTATGTAGCCACTTATACCAGCATTATTGGTATTGAATGTTCCGCCATTAATCTTGTTTGCAGTTAAAGTATCGATTTTAGCATTGGTTATTGCCGCATCAGCAATATTTGCAGACCCAACAGTCATTCCAGTTACGTCTATCCGGCTTCCAACAATATGGCCATCATTTGTTATTGCTAATGCGTACGGACCAGCATAAGCATTTGGGCCGCTTGCATAACCTAGACCGCTTTTATTCCATCGCCAAACTTCGGTAGCGTCTTCTATCTTATCGGTGTTAATAATTAGAATCTCATCCGGCTTATCGTCATTATCCGAATCATGTAGGATAACATTTCCGCCCTTATTTCCAGTTATAAGTCTAGTTGCGTCAGCGATCGCATTCACCATAAAGTCATTAGTAACTGTTTTCTCAAGAATGGTGCTCTGAGCAAGGATTGTGTCACTTAAATTTTTAGCTCTATCGCCAACGCCAATAGAGTCATATCTATCAAGCTTGCCATTGTAGTTTTTACTAATAACTTCAGCCTCTGCATCAATACCAAGCTTTTCAAAGTAAATAGTAATAGTATCGCCCACATCCAAAGCATCATATTCAGATGGAGGGTTTGCTATAGAATTTAATGCCTTTGAAAGCTGAGCATAAGATACTTCAATGGAAATTTCAGGCTTGCCAATATTACTTGACTCTAAAGACATGTACTCTCTGGTCATAGAATCGATTTGAGAAGTACTAGGAGCAGCGTCACTATTCCATTTTGAAGTGAAGTCGACAGCAATCGAATTATCGTAATCAAATCCATCAGCTCGAATAAGATTGCCATAAATAAACGAGCCTTCATGCCGAACATATCCAATTACAGATGTGGCGCAATTTGCGATGTTTTCTTCCTGCTGGAAGTCGATCATATTAATGCCATACGCAATCCTAACTGGCCGCTTCTGCCCACGATTTAGAGAGTGCTTAACAGTTTTATTATCCCACTCAAACTCGCCACCATAGCAGCCAAGAATAGATTCTCCACCATCGCCAAGAGCAGCGCGAACAGATGTCGGGGCAGTAATTGCCAACTCCTTTGTTGCGCTTACAGTGGTGGTAAACGTAAACCCAGAGGAGCCGACCTGGTTGTTGGCGATTGCAGTCATAGCTGAAGATGGATTATTTGCAGTAAAGCCCTTAACAATAACACCCGATAAGTCGTACGAAATATGGTGCGCACGTATCTCAATAAGACCGTTAATTGGCTTGGTTATGTCATAGATTCTAAAGTCCTGAGTCTTATTATCAAATGGGCTTACTTTCGCACGAATTATGGCTCTGCGGTTAATATGCTCAAACAATGGCCCGGACGATGGATACACCATATTAAGCTCATATTGGCCATTTAGTTCCTCTTCAACATGCCACTCTGTAGCGTCGATCATTCGGCCATATCCGGAGCCAGAAAATAAGTTTTGCCCTCCGGATTGCTTAATGTACCAATATCCACCAGAATTCCCATTATCAGGGTACATTCCAACGCTGGCATAGACATCTGCAATGTAGTCACCCGCAGCGTTCTCTAACTGTTTGGACATTACATATACACCTGAATCATCACGACCCCAATTAAGCGGCTGATCAATCTGGTATATGCTATTAGACTTTGATATGTACTTGTCGGCCAGAGAGGTAAATAGCTCCTCAAGCCGCTCATCAGATACATATGGCGTTACTTGAAAGGACAGTGCCTTCTTTGGGGTTACTATTCCGCCAGAATAATTCGGATATGATTCATAATAAGATACAAATACCGAAGATGGATACTCGCTAGTGGAAATATATAATTTGGAAGATGAATTCGCTTTTGGATATGAGTATTTTTTCCAAATATATGTTGCGTATGGTTCCCCATTAGGACCAAATAAAATCGGGCTTACTACCCCGTCATCTGTATCTTGATCGTTGTTGGGAATAAGAACTACGGTTATATCAGCAACGTCATCAATGTGTATAGTATCTCCAGGATTATAAATATTCCCATTATAGGAATAGCCTAATAACGACTTGCCGGAACTCGTCCACTCAGGAAGCACATACTCATCAGTAGAAATTACTTCGATTAATGCAAGTTGGCCATCTTCATGGAACTTAATTAACTTAGTGCCATAATAAAATTCAACTGAGGAATCCGAGCCATCGTATTCTATTTCATAATCCGAAATGTGAACTTCACCATTCTTAATTTCCGCAACTAAACCAAGTGGCCGTTCGCCTTGCTTTGCAACCACAGCACCGTACTCGTCACTATAATCACTCGGCAATGTAAGTGAGCTAACCGTTATTTTAGAATTGAAAAGCACTGGGGATGGATTCGATGAATCATAAGTTCTTCCATTACTAAATGTAATTTTACTAATTTGTTCCGGAGCAGATACGCTAAGCGTTGACATTTCAATTGCTCTAAAATACACATCATAATCACGAGAAGAGCCTGCGTAAAATCTATACCCACGAACAGCAGTCTGCTTTTTTTGGCCATCAATAACTGTCATAATTTCGCCAGATGAAAGTTTACTAGCGCCCTGGTATATTGAATATGAAATTGCACCAGTCCAGTTATTGGCCTCATCCTTAAAGTCTGCTACTTCTTTACGCCAACTACCAAAATAAAAATACTCATTAAACGTAGTTCTAACAACGCCACCATCATTATTGGTTATTACACGCGCAGAATTGCCAGAATAGTCGTAAAAAAAATATAATTTTTCGATTATCGCTGGAATATGTATTATAGTATATGCCATATTTTTAGCATCTCCAAATTACTAATAAATCACCGATGCCACCTCGGAGTGTATCCACGTAAAGTAACCCCACCAGAAACAGAAACTGCATTTGAACCTGGCTTTAATATCGGGTATTTTCCAGACACATAAGCATTTAAATCTACATACTTCCGGCCGACGCCAAGCTCGTAGACATTTAGAAATGCACTTTCTAGTACAGAATCGGCGTCCATCATAGTGTAAGTATTATCGGCACTAATATATAGAGTCCTACCGTTAATTGTTATAGACCCGGCAGTTGACGCCTCACAATTAAGGGATAGGATTGGCTTAGCATCGAACATCGTGGGATTAACTATGCTTCCACTAGTGTACGAAACAAATTCATCGCCACTAGTTAAAAAACGATGCGGCATGCAGTTGAAGACTAGCTCAACAGAGCCTGCCGTTGAGAAATAGCTGTCAAGATCATATGGGCCAATATATGCAGCCATTCGATATTCATCTGGATTATAGGTATCCGTCAACTTACAATAGCCATCCGATGTATAAAGCCAATTCTTAATTGCCCTAACTTTGGCTAGGTATTGATCCTTATCCTCATTCCAACCATTTGGCGGAATAAGAACAGTATAGGATACTTCAATGTTCTTAAGTCTATTATTGGAGAAGAGGAGGTCCCCACTCCTACCAGGAACGGAGACCACCTCATAATCTTTCTCTGGCTCTTTATACTCGCCTCGACTAGAAACATAAATACCCATATCGAGGGAGTTAACGCCATTAAATGTAAACGAATTTACTTCCATACGCTCTTTCTCCTTTCGACACTGGCATTAATTTTTCTAGAAATAGCATTGGCCAAATCGTTAGCATCCTGACCTTCCGATGCGTAAATCGTGAAGTAGTTATTAATTGGAGAACCAGTCACCATATCGCTTCCATTTTGATTTGTATTCATTGAACGATACTGGCTGCTTACTTGGCGAACACCACTAATTGAGGTCTCTGGAATAAGGCCATTAATCGCACCGGCTTGCTGACGGATAGACTCAAAGTCGAGAACCGGTCTAATGGTCGGCGTAAAGTCGGAACTAAGGATGGCCTGAATCGCATTTGCGGTATACTCAGCGATAGCAAATGGACTAGACACCACTTCGGAAACCGCATCCTCAACGACACCAGCTTTGCTAAGCCAGCCATTCGCATAGCCCTGGCCACCGAAACCTCCGAGCTCTGCGTAAATCTTTGATGGAGACTTGGATTGTTGCGCTGCTTTAGCCGAATTAATTCCGCCCTTAATAACTGTCGACACGGAAGAATTAACATTTTTAGAAGAGCCCTTTATGCCATCTGCATACCCAGACATTGCATCTTGGCCAATAGAATACCAAGAATTATAGTATCCTCGTGCAGTGTTAATAAGAGCCGTTTGGATTGCGCTAAACTCTAGTTTTAAACTTGGAAGACCGTGTCTAAGCCCATCGGATATGGCCTTGTCCCATTTCTCGCCCATGGTTTCGAGATTCGGCAATAAGTTTTCAAGTCCACCAATCAACAACGCAATCGACGCAACGAACTTATCAATATCTAAATAGCTAAAATCTGGGGAGTTCTTCTTAAGCTTTCCAAGATCTGTCGCAAACCCAGCAACGCTAGCGCCTATACTTAGCCACTTAACGTCTTGAAGACTCTTAGCCCCAATGCTAAACCTAATAAGGCCATCGCCAATATCACCAATGCCGTCACCGATATCACCGATGCCATCACCGATTTTACTAATACCAGCACCAATCTTCTCGAAACCTAAGCCAATTCCTTCGCCAATCTTTTCGATAAGCTTGCCAACACCGTAGCCAACTTTTTCTAAAATAGTGTAAATAACAATACCTATTGCGTTGCCAACCATTATCGTTTTCGCTATTATTATGTCTGCGATCTTGCCAATAGCTTCGGCGAATATAACAAGAGCATTTGAGAATTCTGGAAGAACCATATTAAGAGCAAAGATTGCCACCGACAGCACACCAATTGCCAGCGCCATAACAATTAATACGCCAGCGCCAGTTAATACCGGGACCGCAATAAACGATAGTCCATAGCAAGCAGCCGTCATTACGACCAAAGCACCGGCTAATAAAAATATAGAAGACACGGCATTATCACTACTTGCAACCAACGTAAACGCTGCCATAGCGACAGCAAATATAGTCACCGCAATAGAGACTATCAAAAGCGCGCCCGCCGCAGCAAGAATATTCTTAGCTTCAAGCTTTTTGGTAATCACGCCAAGTAACGCAATAGCGGCAATAGCAATGACCATTGTTCCAACCATAAGGGCAAACCCGGTCCAAACATTCTTATTTCCAGCAACAGCAACGAATATAGCGACTGCAGCGCCAATGGCGATCATAGCCGTTGCCATAATGAGAAGTGACCCAGCAGCAGTTAAAATATTCTTTTTTCCAATTTTATCCGTAGCACTTCCAAAGGATGAAAATGCCGCGGCCATAACCAGTATGGTTCCAACCATAAGGGCAAACCCGGTCCAAACATTCTTATTTCCAGCAACAGCAACGAATATAGCGACTGCAGCGCCAATGGCGATCATAGCCGTTGCCATAATGAGAAGTGACCCAGCAGCAGTTAAAATATTCTTTTTTCCTAGTTTACTAGTTGCTTTCCCAAGGGATGAAAACGCGGCCGAAATAATAAGTAATGACGCGGCCATTAAAACTATTCCCTCAGCAAGACTGTCGCTTTTAGCCGCGACTACGAATATCGTCATGGCAATAGCAAGCATGGTTATTGCGGTCGCCATAATAAGAAGCGCTCCAACTGCCGTTAAAATATTCTTCTTGCCTATGCTCTTAGCTACCTTTCCTAGCATGTCCATTGCTGCAATTGACATTCCAAGTACTACCGCCATAGTCAAAACGCCCGCAATCGCATTATCGGCGGACTTAGCGATCAACGTGAATACTGCCAGAGAAGCCGCCATTATCAGCATAGAAACAGCAAGACCCGCAATGGCTGCGGTCGCAGTTAATACTTCTTTTTTATTAAGCTTAAGCGTATTAATAGTATTAATTACTAAAACTAATATGCCAACCATACTACCAAGCGCGCCAACTGCGCCGAGAAGCTTATTGCCATCAACGAGGCTTAAAACAAATAGGGATACGGCAAGGATACCAACTGCTTTGGCAAAATCAAGAATCTTTGAAGAATCGATCTTTTTCTCGTTTCCGCCGCTGAATATTTTAGAAATTGACTCAAAAATATCCTTAATTCCGCCAAGATTTGTAATGTTTTGGGAAATATTATCAATAAGACCACCAAATTTTTCTGGGACTGCTGCTAAATTAGACAGAATCTTAACAAACTGTGCATTTGCTCCGACAAGCCCACTAAATTTAATAAAGTCTTTTAAGAACGTATAAATATCCGCATCTCCAAAAAATTCCTTTAAGAACTCCTTAAAGCGCTTAAGTTTTTCAAATATATCATTAACGATTGTGTCAAAAAACTCAATTATCTTTTGGAGATTAATATTTCCAGTAGCTTCTTTAAGTTTCGAAAATGCTTCTCCAATTTTATCAAGAACGAATGATAAATTTTCACCAAGTTTATTAAAATCGAGTTTACCAATAGTTTCAAACAATTTGACTATAGGTTGAGTAATAATGCTAAGAATATCAGAAAGATCTGGAAGTTCAGAGTTCGATATTTTTTCGGCAATATAATTTATAAAATTAGCAATTGCGTCCGAAACATATTGAACCGCATCTAAAAAACCATGGTAAACATCGGAAAATGCTTTACTTTGAGATAAAGCAAGTCCAATCTTACCAAATAAATTAAGGAATGCACCGGCTAAATTCACAAGAGACTTACGAACTGGTTCGGTCGCACTCCATACTTGAGAAATAAAATGCTCAACATGCTGTAAAATAGTAAATAAGCCAGTAAATGCGTTCTTAATGTCTTCTAATGGGCCTTCCCCTAAAATTAGCCGTTTAGTAAACTTATTAAAAGCAATAGAGGCATTTATAAGATTACTATAATCAAATTTGTCAAACGCCTCATCGGCCGCGCGTTTTATAGCACCTAATATGCCTTCGGTGCCAAGATCATCAAGCCCCCATATAGCGGCTTTCAAATACGTAAATGCACCTATTATACCGTACTCTTCATTCCCAAAAATATAGTCACGACCAGCAACCTCAAATTTAGAAATTACTGATAATAACTGCTCTAAAGGAATTCCTATTTTTGTAATAACGGTATCTAAATTATCAGCATTTGCAGTGAACTGCTCTCCGGTCAAAAGATTGATATAGGTATCATTGGCAATTTCTTTTAAAATACCTCGAACCTTTGCATAATCTAAAATCTTTTGACGAACTTCCTTGGTGTCAAGGCCGACATCGTTAAGCCGATTAAATAATTGTCTAAGAGTCTCTGCCTCAGATACGCCACTCTTAATTTGCTCGTTGGCCGTATTAAGATACTGGCCAATAGCCGTGTCCAAATTATAATTGATCGGATTGGCATTTTCATCAAGATTGACTATGTCGAATAGCAGACCTTTAGTATCAGCCCACCCATCAAGTAGTTCTTGAACTTTCTCTAATGGAGAAACTAGAGAGTCATATAAAAAGTTTGCAAAATCAGTCCATAAAACTTTAGCTTTCTCATAATCGCCAAAGATGGTCTCGAAAATATTCATCCATCCAGTAGAAGCAGCATCCTTTGTAGCATTAATAGCATCTTCAAAAGTTTTTGCTTCCTGAGCGGCTTTAAATGCTTTTCTACCAAAGTCATATTGGCTAGATCCTAATTTATCAATACCTTTTTTAAGTTCGGCGACACTAACCCCAGTATCTCTAGAAGTCTTTCGAAGAGTTTCCGTCGACAACGTTCCTTCGTTGTTAGCGTCAATAAGCTGTAAAATCTGGGTGGCAGTTAAACCTGTAGCTTCAGCGAATGTATATAATTCATTTGTAAAACCGCCGTATAAATCGAGAACACCAATCAGTGTTTTCTTATCAAACCAACCTTCAGACAGAGTCTGACTAAAACTTTCAACTGTAACTTCAGTTCCTTCAAGCGTTTTGTAAACGCCATTAGCGTCCTGAGATAATTTTCCATTAGCAGCCGCAACCTCAAGAACTTTTTTCTTAAATTCAGAAGTAGCCATATTGGCATTCTCAATAGAACGCCAATCCATAAGTTTAACACTTCCAACACCAAGAGCTTGCGATAAATTATACATTGCTCTGGAAGCTGCCCCCGCATTTTGTCCAGAAATAGCGGCCCAGTTAGCAATACCCTGCATTGATGTAACAGCATCTTGCAATGGAATGTTATTTGCTGTAAATTTACCAATGTTTGACACCATATCAACAAAGTTGTATGAGGTTTCATCAGTAAACCAGTTGAGCTTCTCCATTTGGGCATTGACATATTCCATTTGGCTGCCATCAAATCCGGCAGCTCTAGCAGAAGCCTCCCAAGTATCGGCAGTGGCCGCCATAATAGTCTGAACGGCAGTAGTCTTTTCTGCATACTTGTTCCAACCGGCAGCAATTTGGTCAACCGACATAGACTTGGCCATCGCAATACCGGCATTAACAGCTCTATTAGTAATATTAGATAATGCAGTTACTGCCATTATCTCAAATGCTGAGAATTTACCGGTGACCGTTTCTAATGCATTCCCAACACCTGCAAGATTAAATTTTCTCCCAGCCGAATCAAGAGAGTTAAGACTTTTTTCAGCACCTGCAAAATTCAGAGCCTGCTTCAAACGCTCTAAAGTGTTCATTGAGGTCTTGGCATTAGCTTCGAATTTAGAGTTATTAAACTCCATGTTAACTATTCGATTATCGATGCTCAATCTTTAGTCACCTTCTCCCAAATTTCATCGGCTATTTCTTTAAATATAGGTTGCAATGCGGGATTAATATAGTCAATGCCATGGACATACCCGCCGTTTCGAGTTCCGTGGCCATATTGTATAACTAACGCGATGGGGACGCCATCGTTTGAATTAGAGTTGGTCCAAGTTATAGACGCGCTGCCTTTAGACACAAAAATCTTATATCCCCAAGATTCTGAAGTTTTTCCTGTGTCTTTTGGAGTAGCATCTCGCAATGCCTCGACTCCTTTTTTTCCGAACCTATCTAACTCTTTTCTAATATTCAATTGAAATATATTGTCAAGTAGCTTCTCAGTGTGCTTGAAGTTACCAGACTGTGAAAGCTTAACCATTGACATTGCGGTTACCCCTTAGTATTAAGAGCCGCACGTCTAGCGGCATTAAGCGATTTATTTCTACTTAAAATTTCTTTTTTACTTAGCTTCTTCTTTGGCTTGTTTTCTTCTCCGCATATACGGATTAAAGTAATAAGCCTATTAAGGTGCCAATTCTCGCATTCAAAAGGTATATTAAAAGCGACCATCCAATAGTAGATCACTTCGGACGTAATAATCTTTCTACTGGATGGCCCTTTTGAATCTTTTGAAAACCATGTAGCGCTCATCTTGGCGTTAATATACTCATTAATCTCTGAAAATTGAGATGGAGTGAGTATATAGTAAACATTCGGGTCTACATTTTCTGTAATCGTCATGCACCGAACATAGTCGATAAGCTGCTCCGTGGTCTTATTATCGGTACTAAGAAATGGTTTTTCCCATTTCGCTTCCCATTTTGAAATAGAGGCTAGTGAGTGCTCCAACTGTAAGGTGCATCCTTTAATTGTAATGAACTCGTTCTGTTCTTCAATATACAATTCTTTATCTGGGATTTTAATTGGGAGCATATCTCACCAACTCCTATTTAGATTTCATTAATAAGATCGGGGTTCTTCTTAATTTCTTCAATCTTAGTCTTAGCCTCCTCCGGAAGCTCAGGAAGAATCCCTTCAATAAAGCTAGCCAGGTGATCTGGCTGAGTAAAGAATTCGAACATAATCTCGTCAAACGCCATAGTTTCACGGAATTCATCCGCAAGAATACGATCGCCCATCCTCTTAATGAACCTGCGGCCATCAGGGCTCTTCTCGCCGTATGCCTTAAGAACTATAAGCTCGATAAGCTCAAGAATACGCTTCTTATCCTTGGTCTTAGCAATCTTAGCCATGACCTTATCTAAACCGCCAACCTCAGAATGCTGAAGTTCAGTTACCTCAGTTCTGGTCAAATTGAACCACAACTCATCCTGACGCTCAATATCATCAAAGTCCTTATAAGTTACAACTTTTCTAAGCATTAAATGTATCTCCTTTCAAGATTTAAAAAAGAGCGGCCAGCCGAACTGAATACCGCTCAGATTCCATTTTGATTTTAAGTCTCGTTCGCCACGGCCATAATGGTAATTGGGCCGGTTACGGAAGAAATAGTAACGGTGCCACTAGAGTAAGCGCTGGACGTAATGTCAACGCCGCCCATAACAACAATCACATTCGCAATGCTATAACCGGAAGCGGCAGTCAAATGCGCACTATAGCTGCTAGAAGCTGCCACAACGGTATCAGAATTGTCAGAAGTAACATTAATGAGATTGTTCTGAACAGCATAGTTATTTGCAGTGCCGCTCATTAACGCCATAATCTCACTAGGACTTGGAAGACGAGCATTGCTAGAATCACTACCATAAAGAATAGCCTCTAATGCCGCAAGCTTAGTAGCATTTGTCTTACGAGAATCAATCTCAATGGTCGACGTAGGCTTAAAACCAGGAACGGGCACCGGAATGGTGTCAACTTCCCAAGAGAAAGTAATAGCATCGGGAGAGTCGTTAATGGTCTCGAAGTCCTTGGAAGACGGAGACGCCGTAGCATTATACACAATGTGTAATTTGTAGCCGGCTTCGTCGTCAGTATCGTTTCCGATCTTAGTACGATAAGAGAAACCGAAGGCGCGGCGCTTCTGCTGGCCAATTCGTACGCCCGGGGCAATGTCAATAGAGCCATCGCAAATGCCGAACTCATCCGGATAAACATAGGCTTCAATGGTTGCACCAAAAGTCTCAGCGCTACGAAGGGAGCCATACTTAATATTGTCAGCCCACAAGTCATTAGCATCGGCACCTTCTGGATTCTCACTGACACTAGTTAAGCCGTTCCACACAACACCATTCTGGTACGTGCCATTAGTATTCTGAACATATAAAACGCCATGGTCCACACCGTTTTCATACGAGCGCTCACCAACAGCATCCCACACTAATTCAGGCATAGATAAACCTCCTATTTATAGTAAATTGTATAAACATCATGATACAAATTATCTGAAACAAAACGTCTATCGAATCGAGAATATATAAATTTGGTTCTCATAGAATCCATAATTTCAACATCCGGATCGCTATGAATATGTTGAACCTCAAACCTATATCCGAATCGATACCACAAATTATCAGCATGATCTGTGTCAAGACCGTCTAAAGAGTAAATGATTGCTGGGTACTTTATTTTTAAATTTTCTGGTGGCTGAAAGTAAGTATTAGAGTTCCCAAGGATTGATCTAAGCTTGGCATCAAAATTTAAGCGACTAGTTTCAAAGTTGCTAGACACTATAAACACCTCCAAGCGTTAATATCAACCTTGGGAACTGCACATCAACTTTCGTAACTTTCCAGTTAGAGCCCATCCAGGAAATATAAAGAATATTATGGAAATTCTCTATCGCGAATGGGTCCGAGATAATGCTGACCCTATTCTCGACGGAAATATCATCATTCACTTTGTCGGAAGATGAAAACCGTCTAGAAGGTTCTAAAACATCCCCATAATAAGGGCGCTCTACTACATTCTCGGTGTCCCATACTCCAGGGCGAATTTCTTTAGTGTTTCTGTACCCAACATTTCCATAATATTTCATAAGTTCTAGTTAGCCCTCGTAACCGTCAGAATAATACAAGGTCTCAACAGCCTTATCGGAGCTATCAGCGCGAACGCTGCCCACATAGGCGTAATTGGTATCCTCGCCAAAGAACGTAGGACGAACGAAATCGTCGCCAGTGTCAATAACGACCATACCCTTCTTAAACAAGTTGCCGAGCTCAGCCTTAGAAACGGGGTTAGTATAAGTGGTACCGGTCTTACCATAATACAGAATCCCGTCAGAGGCCTTGTAGAACAGAATAACACTCTTGGCAAACTTTTCCCAAGCCTTAGCAAATAAAGTAAACATTCTTATGGTCCTCCTTTTACATCAAATAGTTAGTTATTACCAACAACCTTCTCCAGAGCAATAGCGGAGTAAGGCTTAACAAGAGCGCCAGAGCAACGAGTCTCGATCAGGTACTTCTGCTGATTGTAGTCGATGTCGAAGTCGTCGAACATATTGACGGCACCGCCCTTGTCCGCACCAACATTATAGTCATCAAGATTGACAATGATACCCAGCAGAGTACGAGTAGTGCCGGCAGCATCAGTGCGAGTCTGATTCTCCATAGAAGGAACGGTCACGATCTCGCGAACACGCATAGCAGTAGCCAGCTTCTCCAGAGAATCATATAACCGATGACCCTGATTATCTTCCAGGAGCAGCATATTGGTCAGCTCATCCTCAGTGGTGAATAAAGTAGGATTGCCGGAGCCCTTATAGTTCTTGCGGCCCTTGACGGCGGCCTTAATCATAGCCTTGGCGACATCGTCATCATCAGCGTTAGCAGCAACGGTGACCGCCTGCTTGATAGTGTACAGATCCTCATCCTTCCAGATAGGACGAATGTTCACCTCGTTGATCTTATCATCATCAGAAGCACTACGGCCATCACTAATCAGGATAGCGCGAGCGATCTCCTCATCCAGCATGCTGCGCATCTCGGTCTTCAGCCATGCGACCACATCGAAATCGGTAATATCCACAACATCATCGCGATCCATCTTCTGCTTCTTATACACAGTGGTAGCGGAAGTAGTACGCTTCAGCAGAGTGAACACCTCATCGCGCTTCATATTGCCCTTAATATAACCCTTAGCCCGAGCCTCATCTTCGGAAATATTAGCAAACACCGACTTAATCCGAGAGAAGGGACTACGATGAACACCGTTCATAACCTTAGTAACCCAGCCGTTATCTCTACGAATAAAGGTAGGAGTTCCACCAAGGGTGCGGGCTTCGGGGAACAGGTAGTCAATATTCTCAATGCCATACTGAGGCTGAGTGTCGGCATGAGCCAATACGCCGCCATCCATATGCTGCATAACAGCATCAGACATACTGCCAAGCCGCTTGGCGTCATTCATAATCTGAGTAAACTCCTCAGTGGTGATAGGGGTGAAACTGGTATCAATGCTGTTGTCAAAAACATTGTGCTTCATAGCATCGCCTCCAAAATCATAGTGCTTAGCATCATCATCGTCATCATCATTTCCCTGAGCATCCTCAACTGCCTGGCCAATCATGAAATAGACGACCTGCTTCTGCTCTTCAGTTAAAGTTTCCCAAACATCCTTAACGGTCTTTTCCTTCATTTCTTTTTCCTCCTTATTGGAATTATTATTTACAGTATTAGGAGCGGGCTCATTACCCTCTTCCTTCTTCTCTTTAGTTTCATCAGCGTCTTCATCATCCTTGTCAGCATGATAAAGTTCAATAGCCGAGTCGGTGTAAATCGTGGCCTCATCTTCCAGCTCTACGTATGTATCGCCATGCTCTAAAACTGGAGTATCGATAAGTGCCCCCGGATTAGCGCCAGCAAGAACAACGCTTACTTCTCGAATGCATCCATGCAGCACATTACCGCCCTGCTGCTTAAGCTGATTGGCATAAATGGATAATGCTACTACATCACCATGTTCCACTAACGACTTCGTCGTCGTGCCTTTTGGGGAGTTATTGAATGTGCAGTATGCATATACGCCATCATTACGATTTTCAAGAATGGCATGTCCAAGCACGTTACTCGGGTCATCGTGCAGATGCTGCCATACCAGCGGCACCTTTGCACCATCCTGCTCCTTAAAAGCATCTCTACGAATAGTACGTCCATCGGAACATCTAATATCGTTCTTGGTAGCATAACCGCCAAAATCGTATTTACGTCCCATTTTGAATTTCTCCTTCTGTAGTATTTTCTGCCGTATCATCAGATGGAACAATCTCGGAAGGCCCCGTCTTCTGATCTGGCATATTTTTATTTCTAAGCTCATCAGCCTTTGGATTCTTAGAAGGCTTTAAGCCAAGAAGCGAACGAACCTCATTCGAGGACATTATCTCGTTACGAGTAAGCTTATCAGAAAGCTCCGCAATACTAGTAACTGGGATGAGCTTGAATGGATCTTGGAAGAACATTAACCGTTGGCCTCTAGTCCTTGCATTTTTAGTTAAGAACTTTCGTCCCATTTCATCTATAAACGCAGATAGAATTGGCTCTATAATATGGTTATTATAGTTCAGCATAGTTTTATCATCGGCTATTCCTTTAAGGATCTCTTCTGAAAAACCGAGCTGGCTATACAGCACATTTGTTAAGTATTCTATCTGCTTAAGCAAGTTATTCTCAAGAGGTCTATTAAGCTGAGTAATACGCTCAGTTCCATCAGTATAAGCAATACCATACTTAGACCCAGATAACTGCATTTCGATGTCTTTCCGTCTAAGTTCGGCCTGCTGACGACGAGCTTCAGTTTTAATTATATACGGTAACTGAATAATTAAATCTAATTTTCCAGAACTAGTTTGTTCGTCGATTCCATCGAGTAATGCAAGCTTACGAATAAGACGCTGTAGAGTAGAGTTTGGTTCATTCATGATAGAATAGAATGGATTCTCGATAATAGCACACATTGACTTTGGGAAAATTAGTTCTTCTCGTCTTCCATTTTGATCGTTATAAAGACTAACCCTAATATGCTGCGGATACCATTGAACTATCTTACCAGTACGTAATTGGCCAATTTTAAATCCGCCCCCAAGTGTGGGATCGACATCGGTTCTAACTGGAACGATTGCGACAACCCCTTCATCAAACATAGACATGACGGCATCCTGAATAAAAGAACGGGCCGTTTGGTCAATATTTGCTTCTGTGGAAAGGGCATAGTTAAGGTCGGAGTCAATGGTTTCTACATATCGTCCATTCTCGTCAACCATAACATGCTGAATACGAACTTGCGCTACGTCGATTGCTATCTTATTGTAAATAGCAGTCACTATCGATCGTTCGTTTCCGCGAGTTAAACGAGCTCTATCCGGTCTATAATAGCTACTAGACCCGTATTGCACTTGCGAATAGGTAGGGTCTTTATTGTTTATAAAAGCGTCCCATCCGCTTTTGAAACGCTCAATTAGTGTTGGCATTATAAGCTCCTTTTAACGGCGATTTGAATCATATTTAATATTATTAATAGTTCTAGAAATTCGATTTCTACCAGTGTCCTTCCGGAGTCTATTGGCCTCTACCCATAATTCATCAGCGCGATCCAAAGCATCTGTAGCCTCGTCCATAGCTTTATTGTAAGCCTTAGCTTCCGAAGTCTTATTTCGAGCAGCTCTAATAGTTCTAGTTAAATTATTTTTACCAAGACCCTTCCGCATTAATCTTGCAGCGTCGGCCATCGCGTCTGCTCGATCGGAAGCCTCGCTTGCACGATCATATGCCGCTTGGTATTTCTTTACCGCCTCTTTGATCTGTTCATTGTATCTAATTTTTGATAATTCTTTATTAGAATTCCTAGCAATGATTGCATTGGCCTTCTGTTTTGCTCTATTAGATCTATTGCGAAATTTATCAGCTTCGGCTTGATAATATCGCTCGTTGCTTTTATAGATTCCAGATAAAATTTTTGGGCCAGTCTCCGAAGCCCGTCGGTTCATGTCGGCCATACGTTGAGCTTTATCCGCTTTGTTATTCCATCTATTAGATTTACTATTATAGTATCCTTGCCCAAAGTATTTTCTTTTTCCGGCTTCATTAAATGTTCCGTCTTCATTTTGCCAGCGCCTTACTCCCCACTTTTGGCCTTTAATGCCATAATGAACTATCAATTGACTTTCATCATACGCGTACATTATTATCCCTCCCGCTTTCTTCTATCGACGACATCCTTATACTCCTGCCCACCAATGTTTTTAATAGTACCGGTTCCATTATATTTGGAAGCATTATAAGCTCTTAGAGCCGCATTATCAGCGTTCTTCTTAATTGCGTATCCAACAAATGCGGCGGTAAAAGCAGCATTGGCATATTTATTAAAAATCTGAGCAGTCGCCAAATGGCCGGCAGTATATTGACCGGTGCTCATAAGATTGCCGATTCCCTTGGCTAAAATAGCCGTAGTAGCCATTGAAGCAACAACGCTGGCTCCATATGCCATAAGTTTTTTTTGCTTATTTCTAGTAATCGTATCACCCCTTGCTGCCAGGATAGAACCCCTATCAATTCGTTTTGCTAGCTTTTCACTTCTTTCCGCATTTCGGACATTAGCTTGTAATTGACCGATTCTATATGTATTTGTAGGATTATTTTTCATAGCATAGTCAAGCCGGCGATAAGCTTCGCCTTTTCTAATCCTTGCAATGTTTGTGCGGCTCTTATCATTAATGTCTAAGTCCACTCCATAACGTTTTCTTCCGGCCTCAGTTAAAGTCCCGTCCTCATTCTGATAACGGCGTACTCCCCACTTTTGACCTTTAATACCATAGTGGACCAAATAATCTTGAGAATATACTATAGGCACTAAACCTCACCGTCCTTAATTAACTTTTTAAAATATCAAATTCCAAGAACCTTACGCCCAAGAAAAGCAGCATTTGAAAATCTTTTTGATTTTGTTGTAACTCTATTAGCATCTTGCAAAACTATGGAGGACATATCAAATACTATTACTGGGGCAGTGGCTTTAAACCCACCATATATAGCGTCATTAGTGTCCAGCATTGCGCCATACCCTTTATTGTTCAGTGCCTTAAAAAGCTTTGCTCTTTGTGTTGCTACATCTTTCGCCATTCTTGCGTTTCCGCCGCCATCGGATGGTATTACATAATTAAACATTCTATAAATTGTATGCACTTCTTTTTCTGTTGGCACATAGTTATCGTTCCTCATTTTTTCAAGAGCAGATCGAGCTTCTCTATAGCCTTTAAAACGATACTTACTGTCAACAAAATGACTTTGCATTCTTGACGGGTCTATAACAAAGTTATAAAAGTCTCTATCTTTAGACCAAAGCTCCTTAAATGTATCAGCTCCTGAATCTTCGCTAGCAACTTTAATATCCTTGTTAGCCACATTATTTATACGAAACTTATAAAATGTGTCATGGCCAATTCGATTTCCATTTTCGTCATATACATCCTGCTGAACTTTTTTATTAAAAAGAGCATTGTACTGATGTTTATCTAACGGCTTGTACGCCGCATAAAACATATCGACATCTTTTGTGCGATCTTTGTCGTAGCTTAATGTCGATAGAACGGTTCCTTTAGTAATAGTCTTATCATAATGTTTTTTGTTGTATAAGCTATTATCTTTACGCTCTTTTCTTTTAAGCTTCTTTCTGTATTCTTTAAAATATTTACCGCCACCGAGTGGATATGGAGGGCCATGTCTTTTTCCCCACTTTTGGCCAAAAATGCCATGATGCTGTAAATAGAGTTCCATCATTTACTCCTACCTATTAATGGAATTTGCAATCAGCATTGTTCCTCCGGCAAGTAATATTGCTGTGACTAATGCGGCTGCATTTTGCCCTCTATATCGGTTCATATCGGATAATGCAGTATCTCCGTATTTAGATATTACAGTTTTTTCGGCATACGCTTCTGCTTTTTTATAAAAATCCTCATTTAGATCAAGAATAATATCCTCTTGCTCTTTATAGCGTTTAGCCGCCTGGCGCTGATCCCATGCATCTGCAAGCGAATCAAGCCCGGTCGCCTCATCAAGCTTTTTAGTGGGTCTACCATCTTCATCAAGACCATATCGGTCTGCGATTTTATTCTGTTTCCTGGATGCTTCCTGATACTCTTTAGATTCAGATTGAAGTTTCTCTAAAGTATCGTAATATGCTTTGTTGTAATCTCTTGATATCTCTCGCCCATGTTTTCGACGGTCCCAAAAACCGTATCTCTTCTTTCCGGCCTCAGTTAAAGTCCCGTCCTCATTCTGGTAACGTCGTACTCCCCACTTTTGGCCTTTAATTCCATGGTGCTGTAAATAATATTCCATTTTGATTTTCCTCCCGTATGAGCCGAATTATTCGAATGCGTCCCGATTATTCTTATAGCTTATATACGCGTCCATCATAGCCGACACATTGTCAATCTTCTTATCTCGACGCTCTTTAAGAAGCTTCCTATTGCCATTCGTGTCTTCTAAAGTAATACAGTTTCCCATGCAGAATGTCATAATACTCTCATCGAACAACAGTAGCCTCTCCTCTGCAAGCTTGCGAAGCTCCCCAAGCGGAACGGATTCTGTTTTTGAACCCTGTATTACTTTTTCAATGCCAAATGGGCCATTCTCAAGTTCCCATCTGGTAATGAACTTGTCCGCGTTATAAGGGTCATAGCCAACAGAACGAACATCGTAATTGTTATTAATGATGTGCGAGTCAAGCATGTCATATACTCTATCAAGATCAAGAGTAACACCATCCATAACAATTAATGTTCCTTCTTTAATAAACTCTTCATAAGCATTGCGCATTGCAAGAGGAAGCTGCTGTAATGTCTTCTCAGAAATAAAGCTTAAAGCTTTAACGCCGAATGCATCTCCGGATACCGGAAACAAAAATGTAAATGCGCAAAAGTCATCGCCACGAGAAAGGTCCATTCCAAGAGCGCATGGCATTCCACGAAAAGATCTTGGCCTATGAGGTAGAGTGGCTTCATATGTGAAAAAGTATGTATAACCTTCCATTGGAAGATTAAAACGTTTTGCTAAAATATCATTCTTTGTCGATGGAACTTTCTCAGCTCTCTCCACATCCCTCTGATACACATCATAAGTTACTGTTTTCCCAAGATTAGGGTTTGCTTTAAGCCACATCGAGGGGTCAGATACTTCCTTAATATCATCTAACTTATAGTACCAAATAGAAACATTAGGAGCAATATACTCACCCTTAAGTATACTCATAAGTTCCATTTTGATTGTATCGCCAGGACCGTTTCTAACCGTGCCTTCAGAGCTAGCAGCAATGATCAAGTAATCATCAAGCTTGGATGCGCCTTGCTCCAAAGGACCTATAACGTCTTCTCGTGTGTCGCCAGAGAGCCATTCGTCGACCGTAGCGACCTTGCATCGCAAACCCTGAAGTTTGTCAATGCTCATAGGGCGAGTCTCAATAATAGAATTAGTTAAAAAATTCTCAATACCCTTTTTGGTGGATGCGAGCTTAACACGATTCGCTTTAGATCCTGTAGTATTTTGCAAAGAACCATCTGTCATAAATTTAAACAGTGGACCTCGTGACCTAGTTATAGCGGTTCTTATAGGAGATAAAGTCTCTTCCGACTGTCGAACTGTAGGGGCGGTAACAATTTGATCAGTAGTTGTTCCGTCAACCGTAAGATAATAAGCGTGTATAGTTGAAAGATACATAGATTTTGCAGCATTTCTTGTAATAATCAAATACTGTTTATTAATCAAACGCTTCTTAATCTTTTTAGTCACATAATGTCCGCCATGACCATTCTTATTTGGTTCATATACAGATCTTTCAACAAAATAGTACCAACAGAATAATTGTTCTGCCCACAGTTTGAATGTGTCTAGTAATACTAGATCGGATCCATCGGTCAGTGTTAGCTCATTCTCGCAAAAACGAATGTATCCTTCTAAAGGGGCTGGGTCATAATAAATATTCGGGTCGGCAATGAGTGCGTCAATCCGATTCATTTCCATTTCAATCTCTCGATTGATTGGAATCTCCAAATTTAAAACGGCCTCTCGAAACTGGCCGTAATAAATAGGTACAGCAGTATTCGATAAGGCCATGTTGAATTACTCCTTATTAGACTCCACCTAAGGTCTTATTACGTTTTATAATCGACTCAACTATTTTTTCTGCTGTCTCTTTGTTGAACCCGATATCTTCGATATAAGCTATAGATAGATCTTTTCCGCCTCGTTCAATATAATTATTGACATATCCTTTTCCAACAACATAAACCGCTTCTCTTGGATCGTTAAAATTTTTCTTTGGGCGTTGCTTCCATATCTCATCCCCGCCTCGGTCAAATTCTTCTACAGTTATTTGACCATTTTGCAATTTTCTCTCGGAAACCTTATAATAATTGTCATATTTCTTTAACCATTGCTTATACTGATGGGAATTTTCATACTCCTGCCTTTTCTTATCTGCTTCTTGAAAAAGACGATCTGATTTTTCACCTATTCCATGTCCAGACATCCATCTATTTGATTGGCCAAGCTTTTCTCCTCTTTGGCGTCTAATGGCTTTTTTAAAATCTTTATAAGCAAGATCACCATTAGAATATCTCTTCTTTCCAGCAGGAGTTAAGCTTCCGTCCTCGTTCTGGTAGCGTCGTACTCCCCACTTTTGGCCTAAGATTCCATAATGCTGTAAACAATATTCCATTTTGATTTTCCTCTATTAATATGTTGGCCAAATAATTTATGCAATGAAATTTATATGAAAAAGCACATAAATTAAACAGCATTGCCTACTACGGCATATTATTTAGTTTTTATAGCGGTGGCTATTCCGACTACGCCTCCAATAATTGCAAGTGACCCACCAACTGCATTAATGATATCGGTAGCTGCAATTTTTCCGCTAGCCGTTTCTCTCCGGTTTATTGCATCAATGTAGCCGGTTTCTAAATTCAAACGATTTGTCTTTTTTCGAAGATCATCGTCGGTCATTTTCTCTATTTCTTTGTTTCGTTTATTAATTTCGTCAACTTTTCTGAGTTTTTCAGTAAACGAAACAAGTTTCTCAACGCCTCCAAAAGACTTTTCAGATTCTTTTGAAACCTTCTCGGCCTTCGACATCGGAGGCTTATCTTTGCCGCTTTTAATTTTAGGCTCGAACCAGTCGTTTAAACTGGCTCTCTTGTCTGCTTGGCCAATGTTTTTGTTCTTACTTGCATTATACGCAGCAATGCCGCCAACTGCCGCAGCAGCTCCGATAGCTCCTGCCGCTGCAATTTTTCTATTTTTTTTTCTATCTCTAGAAGAACTAGTTTCTGAATTATCGGAATTGCCATCAGAATTCCTTCTTCTCTTTCCTTCCGATGTATATGTCCCATCGGGGTTCTGGAATCTTCGCACTCCCCACTTTTGACCTAAGATTCCATAATGCTGTAAATATATAGTGTTACTCATCGAATCCCTCCTATAAAAAATAGGAGGGCATCCGAAGACACCCTCCTAAAAATATTACTCGGAGATCATTTCTAATCTACGAATAAACTCGCGAACCTTCTCGCGCTCGTACTCACTACCCGCTTCATCCATCATGGTCTCTAAGCGGCTAATGGCTCGATCTTTGATACTATGATGGCTATATCCTCTAGACATATCATCTCGACGACTGGCCATCGACATACGAGGCATGTTACGCCCGCCATAGCTCAGAATCTCCCACTTACGATATGGGTCATCGCCATAGGAATATCCTCGCTGCGCTAACTCTTCCTCCATTTCTTTTCTATCCTTAAGCTCCATAGACTTAAGAATGCAAGAAACAGCATCCTTAGCAGCACTAGTTTCGCTGGCGTTTAACTCGCCCTTTTTAACAAGCTTCTTCAGCTCGGCCTCAACAATATCAATGAGGTCGGAATAAACCTTGCAATCAGCCATTACTGCACCCCCTTTTTTACATAGAAATCTCTAAGTCTGGTCTGGAAAAATCAATGTTAGCATTTCTAACCAGTATAGGCTGGTCAGAAGTATTACGAACACTTAAAGACTGGCAGCAATTGCGCCAGATAGGAATGTTCGTAGCTCTACTAACATTAGAATATTCTTCCACAGCAGCAGGAGTAACAAGCATGCTAGTTGAAGGTATGGTGCTTCCGTCTATAGCGAAAGCCAGAGAAATTTCGCCAACTTCACCGCCAGTAGGTATGGCAATATTTGCACCAAAGTCAACGAAGTAGATTGCTGAGCTATCTGCCCTATGGCAGCAGCAACCGCACCGAGAGTTAGGAACCCAACCGCTCAGTACAAAATTGCCATCGCCAGCACGATTACGTACAAATCCTCTAGTGCAGGTAACGCTATTAATAGTGAAGATGACGGACTCTCCAGGATTAACAATCTGCTCTACGGTGTTAGTCCATTCAGCCATCACTAATCCTCCTTACATACCGCAACCGCAGCCGGAGTAGTAATTCTGATTGCAGCAATTAGGATTCTGCACCACATAAGCGGGGATGGGAGACGGCCGCAGATAGTTCTCAAGGATTGCGGTCTGAGCAGACTGGGACGCCAGAATCTGAGCAGTCTGATCGGTCTGGGATGCACGACGATTGGCCTCGTTGAGCTGGAGCTGCAGATCGGCAATACGCTCATTCTTACCGTCAAGCTCAAGCTGGCAGATCTTACCCATAATGGACTGAATGCCGGCATTCGTAGCATTAACGATGCTCTGGGTATTGGCGTTGTTTGCCATCATCATGCTGGTGAGACCTTCGCTTAAAGCATTACGATCGGCGCAGTTCTCAGTCGCCACTGTATACTTTAAGTCAGCTAAGCCTGCACGATTATCGCAGCAGCAGTTCTGCAGACCCATAGCCAGAGAATTCATCCCAGCCAGTAAGCCATTTTGATTTGCGTTTAACGTCTGCAGGATGTTAGCCTGCGAATTGCACCGAGAAATCTCGGCATTGGAGAAACCGGTAGAGATTGCACTAGTAATACCGTTCAGACCATTCATGATAGCAGACTGGTCAAAACCTCGCTGCACATCAGTCTGAGTAGTATTACTCATCATATACGGGATAGCGCCGTTGTTGCCAAAGCCATTATTACCCCAGCCGCCATTAAAACCAAACAGCAGAAGAATAATAAGCCACCAAGCCCAAGAACCGTCGCCGCCCCAGCCAAAGCCAGAACCATTGTTACGAGTGACTGCCGCAATATCGGCAGGGGACATGCCCACACCACCATCAACTAAAGACATAATGCTATTGTTTCCTTTCGATTTAAAAATATTTATACTAAACCCTGGCCAGTGGTTTGTATACTTAGTTTCTACCGGTTAACCTATTTGCAAGAGAACTCAATTGATTGAACTGCTCTTGGGTCATCCGCCCAGAATCCAAAAGCTCTCTAACTTTCTGCTCAGGAGTGCACGTCATCTTAGACATAAAGTTCTGAGCATAGTTATTAAGAGTTTGCTGGAATTGCTGGGGTCCTCCAAACATGTCGAACGGACTGCCAGCATTTTGAATTGGCTGGCTATTTCCAAAGGCTTTAAATAATGGGTTCGCCATGATTAGGCCCTCCTTTCTGTGTTAGAGGAGGGGTTTGGAGCAGTTAAGTCATCGATCATCTTGCGAAGATCGTTAAACTCGTTTCTTGTTACATAATTACTCTCGTCCACTGCTGGGAGAGATGCCGTAGCAACTCGCTCCGTATAATCGAAGATACGAAGTGGCTGCGGCATTCCACTCATGTCAGTGACCTTAATGTAAAATACTGGGGACTCGGAGTCCAGCAGTAAAGCCCGCGAATTTGGAGGCATAGTAAATGCTTTAGCCCCGGCCTCGCCCTGAACCCAACGAAAATCAGAGTACGAGGAATTGCCATAAGATGCACCATATGCTGTATCGTACGGTGCACTACCTCCATATGGCATTCGAGGCTGAGATGTGTAACTCATTGGTGCCGGATACTGCAATCCTGTTGCGACCGGCTGCGGGTAATACTGACTGGTTGACATTTTAATTTACTCCTTTTCCCAATAATAATTTACTATTTGGTCACCTGAATCCCAGGTGTCATAGTAGTTTCCGTCGACAATAGCAACGACGTGTCTATCAGTATTTACAAGAAACGACCCAACTGGATGGTTGTAACAAAATTCAACCACTGTGCAACAGTTGGGGCAAACATTAGGTAATAATGTTTTTCGATATCCAGATTCTTCGAGGTACCCTCCCCATACACTATTTACTTCTGGCATATCATGACGAAATAGGCCTCTAATACAAAGATCTATGTATACCTCCTCCCAGGTAAGGCCTAACACTTTGGAGATCGCTCTAACTGTACAGTCGATAGTAGATCTCCGTTCGGGGTTTGCATTATAAAAAATAAAAGCCATATGTCACACCCCGGAAGCGACATTGGCTCTCCATTCAAATTCTGAAATTTGTTCTTTAATTACTTGCGCAAGTGCATTATTCTGCGGTGGGTCAAACATCATGCGGACCTTCATTGCGATGTAGCTTTTAACTATCTCGCTTTCTTTAGATCCCATAAAAAAGTCAGACCATTCTTCATCTGGGCCAGTTATACTGTATGGCTCTTCTGGTCCAATCCCGAGCTGGTTTAATATAAAGAATACAGAGTTAATATGCATTATTAAATCTGTATCGAAATGCGTATACGACTCATCAATACCAATAATCTTTTTTATAGTATTTAGAATGCTATGCACACTGCGTCACCTCCATGGTATTGTATCCCCTGGCTTCCTAATTATAAGAGTATCTTCCTTTGGAGCAACCCCTCCATAATGTATAGCATCATGGGTCTCTTTAGAGCAACAAATGAGATACTCGCAGTTAGTAATATCTGAGTTGCGATCGTTTATAGACTTAGCATCAATTGGATTCATATGATGAACATAAACTTTCCCATTAATCGGACGATCTTTGCAACCCAGATCAAAAACTGTATTGCCATCACTATCTCTAAGGATGGTCTTACGTCTTGCCGATCGCCATGCGTCCGACTGGTAGAATGTCTGATTTAAATACCTATCAAACCCAAAAGTACTCTGGCCGACAGCCCCGTTAAGCTTTAAATACTCAAATCGGTCATTAAAAGTTTTCAACTTAGATAGATCACTGTAGTTCCTCATAATCCTCATCCTCGTGCCCCTGGTAAGAGGTAAATGCCTTTATAGCATTAGCATAAAGATCCTCAACTCGCTTTTGAGATTTGATGGCCTCAGTCTTTGCGGTTATCAATTCACGCTCTCGCTCCTTGATCTCCCGCTCTATCTGCTCTCTGGTAGTTCCGAGCTTTAAGAAGAACACAAGCTCCTGCGATGTAGCTGTGCCATTTAACATCTTCTCCCCAACTCGCTCATATGCCAGGCTAATAAGCTGCCTCTCTCGACCCTCCACTGTATTAGCCCAGCGGAAACTCTGGTCTTCTGAGCTCTTTACCTGCTGTTTGCTACGACTCAAAGTGTGTTCCTCCCCTCTTCTAGACTCTTTTTGTGTGATTCTTGAGCCCTTTTACAGGAGTGCAGGTGCTGTTTTAGTATGTGAGGAGGTCATACAATTCTTGAAAGGAGATGAATCGTAACGGAAGGAACATCAAAAAAGCGGCAAGAAGAACCTGCACTCCTGTAAAAAAGCTCAAAGGAGATTAAAAAATCAACCCCCCGGAGAAAAATTTAAG
>CAMZEB010000008.1 GCA_947305705.1 uncultured Candidatus Saccharibacteria bacterium | reverse complement strand
TTTAATGTCTTGGTGCCCGAGATGAGACTCGAACTCATAATCCGGTAAAGGAAGCGGATTTTAAGTCCGCCGCGTATACCAATTCCGCCACTCGGGCAAGGCACTTGTTAATGGAGGTGCGTACCAGAGTTGCACTGGTCTACGCGGTTTTGCAGACCGCTGCGTAACTGCTCCGCCAACGCACCATGAAGCTATTTTAACACAAAACGGCGATCAATTAAAAAAGAAGCCATTCGCAGAAGCGGCTCCTTTTTTTAACCATCCGGCGAATCTCTCACCATTCGTCCGATGAAACACCTTCTGGCTATTATTATATTCATTAGCTTTTTGTTGGTCAACATTGACTTTTTCTTGTTTTATGTTCTTATTATTTTAGAAATAACAGGGGTGGATTAGCAAAATCTATTGACATTCTGCAATTTTAGTGTGAAATAATACATTGGCAAATGACGCAAAAATAAGCTAAAATAGTTTTAATCAAGGAGGTTCATGACAGAAGAAGAAGGTTTGAAATTTTACCGCTGCAATACCTGCGGCAATTTGTTTTTTGTAATGGTCGATCCAGATGTGCGCCCAACGTGCTGCGGCAACGATATGGAGATTCTAGATTGCACTCACGGCGTCGAAGGCAGCGAAAAGCACCTACCAATCATCGAAGTTAAGGCTAATAATACTGAAGTCCAGGTCGGCCTGCAACTTCACTCAATGACACCAGAACACCGTATTGAGTGGATTGCTCTAACAGATGGAGACAGGGTTGAGATTCAACGCCTTACTCTTTCTACCCCGCCTGTAGTAAAATTCTCAAAAATGTCAGGAAAAGGCGGGCTCCGCGCTTACGCATTTTGTAATATTCACGGCCTATGGCAGTCCGAACTATAATCGAGACGGTTTCAGACCGCAGTAAGTTTGCGCTTGTTAGCACGGTCTATTTACTGAAAAAACGGAAATATCTACTATCTTTCTTGATTAGTTTTTTCGTTTTTTTATTCTTCTTAACCTTTTTCCGCGACGGTAGCAGTAATTGGCAGCTAATCTGGTCAGGCTTGCCTCTCGACCGCAAGTTGGAGGTAATTGGAAAGATTTTCCCAGCGATGCTAGAAAACTTCATTTCTCTTTATGGCGTCACGATTATCTTTTTGTCATTTTTCCAGGCAATTGTCATTATGCAGATTATCTTCGCTTGGCGTAATCGCGAGAAAAATGGCGCGCTTGATAGCGCCAGCACAGGTGGCATCGGCGCAATCCTCGGTTTTATAGCACTAGGCTGTCCAAGTTGCGGCGTCGGTCTGCTTACGCCCCTACTCTCGGCGATTGCAGGGGCAAGTGCAGTTGCGCTCGCCGAAACAATCGGGCATATTTTTACTATTCTCGCTTTCGCGCTATTGCTCTTTTCGATTATTAGATTAGGTTATATCAATTACGTTATAATCGGTAGTAAGAATTATAAGGAGGAACATGCAAAAAGCCATTAGAATCGGGCTGCTCGTGCTAGTTGCCGGTTTTCTTGGAACACTCGTGGTTTTTAATATACTTAACCCGACGCCACCAGATATGGAAACCTGGAATAATATGATGGCGAAAGGCGATCCAGAGACGGCGAAGCATCATTTTATAATGTACACAGATATTTTTTGTCCATATTGCGATAAGTTTTCCGATGCCGTAGCGGCAAACCAAGAAGAATTCGAGAAAAACTACATCGAAGACAAAAACATCCTCTTTGAGATACGCGTAACAGATATGAATTATGAAAATGGCCACTCCGAGAACAGTCGGCCGGCGGGCGAGGCGGTGTATTGCGCGGCAAAGCAAGGTGACTTCTGGAGCTATTATTATGCGCTGCTAGCAAAAGTTTACAAAGATTACCATTCGCGCGGAATTGGCGTGGATCGCACTAGCCCAAAAATTCCTACCTTGTCCGATGAGTATTTCTATGAAATTGCCGATTCGCTAGATACGATTGACCGTGACAAGCTTGTCAGTTGTATGGAGAATGACGAAACCGTCAAGGAGCTAGACGACAACACCGCAAAGGCGCAGAAAAAAGCAATCAACGGTGTGCCATATTTCGTGTTTGATAAATACACCGCGAACGGCTTTGCTGGCAACTGGAACACCAAAAACGATTACGAGCAAGTCAAACTCTTGATGGATGCGGGCTTAGCCTCAAAATCTTAATGGCTTTTATGCTATAATATCTTCGGTAATTAAGGAGAAAAATATGCCAATGGTGATTTTTATGATCATATTCTTTGTGTTTATTTTGGTAATTTTGCCAGGTTGTCGCGTTATTAGACAATTTGAGCGCGGCGTAGTCTTTACGCTTGGTAAATATAGCGGAATTAAGCAGCCTGGGTTGCGCTTGATTTTCCCATATTTTCAGACAATTCAGCGCGTCGATGTGCGTTCAACACCAATTGATGTGCCAAAACAGGAAGTAATTACTAAAGATAACGTTACTGTCGGCGTAGATGCGATTGTCTATTTCCGCGTACTTGATCCAGCGAAGGCATTGCTTGAAACAACGAATTATATCTATGCAACAACGAACTTTGCGCAAGCCGCATTGCGCGATATTACTGGTAACTTCGAGCTCGACGAATTACTCAGTAAACGTGACGAGATTTCCGCGCAAATCAAGGAGATTGTCGATAAAGAGACCGATAAATGGGGTATCGACATCGAAAATGTTAAGCTTCAAAATATCGAACTTCCTGGCGATATGAAGCGTGCAATGGCAAAGCAGGCAGAAGCTGAACGCGAACGCCGCGCCGCAATTATTGTCGCAGAGGGCGAAAAGTCTGCCGCGAAATCCGTCGCAGAAGCGGCTCAGCTCCTCGCAAAAACACCTGGCGGTATTCAGATTCGTACTCTCCAGACGCTAGAAAAGATTTCTTCTGATCCTTCTCAGAAGACCGTCATTATGCTTCCGAATGACGTAAAAAGCATTTTTAAAGCGTAAGATTGCAAGAGATAAAAAAGACCACCACTTAAATAACAAGTGGTGGCTTTTTGAAGAAAGGAGACAATAATATGTCATTCGTCGTCATCGGGGTCGGGATATTCTCTGATTTCCCGCTTGATGCGCGAGTACTGCCGCTTGAGGGGCTCCATTGAGTCGTTATCCTCATCGTTGTTGTCGTCGATATACTCCAGAACTGCGTCAAGATCGAGACCAGTGTCTTCTTTATCACTGTTACTTTTCTCTTCTTCTCTGAAGATGTCGATGAGTTCATCCTCGGTCGGCTTCGCTGTTCTTTCGATACTAACGAACTCCTTGTCAGGCAGAGCGTCAATCAGCTGGCTGAGACGGCTCTTATAAGCCCGGGTAGCATCACCAAGAACCACAAATTTCGGCCCAGTTTTTGCCTGGGGTTGTTTTACGGCTGCTAGCTTTTCTTTGAGCTCTTCGTTCTCCTTGCGGAGTTTTTCATTTTCGCCTCTAATGATATTGTTCGAGAGCTTGAGCTGCTCGATTTCTTCATAGAGACTCTCTTTTGTTCTACCTGTCGCCATAGCGTTCCCTCCTTTTAAAGATCTTGTGCTAAGCACACCAAAATATATTTTCATTATACCACAGATTAGTAAAAAAGTCAATATTTTGCTATAATGAGCGGATGGGTTTTACTCTGTTAATCGACGCATGCAATGACGAAAAAGTTGTCGGACGTTTGGCGGCGAATTTGGCGAAAATTGCGCGGGCAAAAATTCGTGTCGCGCGAGGCTTTGTGCTGCCCGCAGGAAGAAGAGTCGGTTACGGGATTAGTAATGAGATTTCTCGAGAAATAGATAAGCTCAGCATTGAGCGTGCAGTTATACGTTTTGCGCCAATTCTTGACGACGGGCGGATTACTAGTATTTTGCCTGTCAAAAAAGATGAAATTATTCGTTCAATTATACAGATGCAGGCCGAAAAAGGGCTGGCTGGCGCGATTATTGTTCAGGAATACCACGATGCCGAGTTGGTTGGAAAAATATATTCTCAGAATCCTTACACTGGCGACGAAAACGAGATTCTTGCCGAGATTAAACTTTGGTCAAATAAGGGCGTGCTAGGCGAAGATGAGCCAGAAATGATACTGATTAATAAGCGCGATGGCGCCGTTTCGCTAGAGAGCGGCGATAGCCTATATATTGAGCCAGAGCAAATTCAGAAGCTTTATCGGGCTGTACGCAAAGCAGAAAAGGCAATTGGCACAGCGGTAAGCCTAGACTGGTTTTTCGCAAATGGGGTATTATATATCTTAGGAGCAAGAGAGATTTAAAACTATGATTCGACACCTAACTTTGATGATTCTGAAACGCGACGGCAAGCTGCTTTTGGGTGTTAAAAAACGTGGTTTCGGTATGGGTAAGATCAATGGCGCCGGAGGAAAAGTTGAGCCGGGCGAAACCACGCGTGAAGCCGCCATTCGTGAAACCTTTGAAGAAGTCGGCATCCGCGTAAAATCTTGCGAGAAAGTCGGCCAAGTCGTTTTTCGCGATCTCTATTTCAAGGGCGAGCCAGAAACCGACGTGATGCACGTTTATTTGAGCGAGGATTTTGAGGGGGAGCCAATTGAGACTGATGAAATTAAACCCGAATGGTATCCGATTACGAATTTGCCATACAACAAGATGTGGGGCGACGACGAGCACTGGATGCCAGAGGTCTTGCGCGGTAATAAAATCGATGCATATTTTCATTTTAACGAGAACAATACATTCACCGATTTTCGCGTCGATGTTGTGCCGGCAGAATGTATTGAGCATTTTCGCGATAGCGACTTTGGTATGCCAGAGAGCGGCGATGAGGGGAGTTTCGTAACACGGACTGCCGCGCGCGCAGTGCTGATCGACAAAGATTACCGCATTGCACTGATAAATGCGCGTAAGCGTGGCTATTATAAGTTGCCTGGCGGCGGCATCGATGAGGGTGAATTGATTTCCGAGGCGTTAAATCGCGAAGTACTAGAGGAAGCTGGCTGGAAAATTGAGACGCTCTGCCCGCTTGGCTATACGCACGAAACTCGCCACAAATTCGAGCAGTTCAATGTATCGTATGCGTTTCTCGCTCGCGCGACCGAATTCGTCGGCACACAGCTGATGGAGGATGAGATTGAGGATGGTTTCGAGCTCGAATGGTTTGACACGATTGACGATGCGATTGCGGCCGTTGAGAAAATCGACACGACCGATATGATTTATCAGGCAAAATTCTTTACTGCGCGCGAGCTTGCGATTTTGCGGGCCGCACGAAAAGTACTAAAGGAGCAGTATGGACAATAGAGTCCCGCTCGCCGAACGGATGCGACCGAAGTCGCTCGATGAGGTAGTGGGACAAGAAGATATTATTGGCGACGGCAAGATTTTGACAGAGATTGTCCGCAAGCAAGAGCCGGTGAATATTATTTTCTGGGGCCCGCCAGGGACTGGCAAGACGACGCTTGCGCGCATTATTGCGAATGAGTTCAAGGCGGATTTTGTCGAGATTTCGGCAGTTACGGCCGGCAAAAAGGACGTCGAAAAAGTCGTCGAAGCGGCGAAGCGCAACTGGAATCTCAAGCAGCGCACGGTGCTATTTGTTGATGAAATTCACCGTTTTAATAAGGCGCAGCAGGATGCGTTTTTGCCGCACGTTGAATCTGGTCTGATTACTCTGATTGGCGCTACAACTGAGAATCCGAGCTTTGAAGTAATTTCCCCGCTGTTATCGCGCAGCCGTGTCGTGGTCGTAAAACACCTTAGTAAAGACAATATTATTACGGTTTTGAAGCGCGCGATTAAGGCCGAGAAGGCCACGAAGCGCGTGTCGGCCGCCGCAATCGATTATCTTGCCGAACTTTCGGGCGGCGATGCACGCTCTGCTCTCGGCGACCTTGAACTTGCGCTTAGTCTTTCGCAAAAAGTCGGCGTACAAGAAGTGCTCGAGGCGGCTGGCCGTAAGGTGCCGGGTTATGACAAGAAAGGCGACAACCATTACGACAATATTTCCGCATTTATCAAGTCGATGCGTGGCGGCGATGCCGATGCAGCACTTTATTATCTTGCGCGTATGCTGAATGCCGGCGAAGATCCGAAGTTTGTCGCGCGCCGTATGGTAATTTTTGCCTCTGAAGATATTGGACTTGCTGGCAATGGCGCACTCGACCTCGCGCTCAATGCCTTTATGGCAGTCGAGCGGATTGGTATGCCAGAGAGCGGGCTAATCCTTGCGCACGTCGTGACGGCCTTAGCTAAGGCAAAGAAGTCGCGCGAAACGACCGACGCGTGGTTCAAGGCGCAGGATTTGGCGCGCCGCACGATGGGGCTCCCCGTGCCGATTTGGCTCCGCAATGCCCCAACCAAACTTATGAAAGACCTCGGTTTTGGCGAAGGTCAAAAATGGGAAGCTGGCTTCAAGCTCGACAAGAACTATCTGCCGGACGAGATAAAAGACGAAAAAATTCTGTAATAAACCGCTAATATTGCAACTAGTATTATTATTGCGTATAATAAAGATGCAGTCGATCGCTTCGGGCGTGGCGATTGTGGGTTCGTCCAACATTCGTCGATTGAACAAGATAGCCGAAAGGCTATTTTTTGTTTATTCTGAAAGCCGTGACCAGGTTCAAAGATTTTCCGTCTTTCATAATCTCTACGACAACCCGTATATTTTCACAGTCAATGGAATACCTTCAGAGTCCATATTTTTGTCCTCGACAAATACAAACACGCTGGCTTGCGCCACGAAAAAATGTAGGTATTTTCAAGATATCTCTCACAGAAAGTGGCGACTCATCTCTATGGCCTCTAGCTCCGTGAGATTTTCCATCGAAATGCCCAGAATTATCCATATGCGCAATATAACTCCACTGAATCATTAGTCACCCATAGCCACCAACCAAATTGTCATTTATAGGGAGTCTAATTATACGCGAACGACCAGAAAATAGCTCACTATAAAGGCAAGCTTCCTCAGTGTTATGATTCCGCATTTCATCTGCGATTTTTCTAAGATGCGAATGATTATTCATGAGAATAATTAAAATCTAACTCATGTCATCCACCAAGCGTAAGTATGTTATATTTGGCACATTTTAGAAAATGTGGCAAAATAAATAGGCTATCAGCGGTTTATTATAACTCAATTACTTTGTCGCGTGACTTGGCGCCGGCAACAATTTCGATCTGAGTCTTCGGTGCTTTAAACTCGTCAGAAATCAGCTCGAGCAGAGCCTTGTTTGCTTCCCCGTCGTGAGCGCGCGCATGCAAAAAGGCGACGTAGCTACCGTCCGGTTGTTTTTCAAGGCGCGTCGCGCCCTTGGTGCCAGGTTTGACGCGCACAGAGATTCGCATTATTTATTTCCGCAAACTACATTATTCGCGTGAAGCCAGCCTTCGGCAGAACCGCCATCAAGGTATTCGCCCTGAATTGGCTTCACATAAATCTTCTCGCCAGCTTTGATATGGTCGATAATTGGGTCAGTAATGAGATACTCCTGATCGCCAGGGCCAAAATCGTTTTCGTGACAATAATCGACAACACGCTTCAAAAGCGCAGGCGACATAATGTATTTGCTGATATTGATGAGATTGCTTGGCGCTTCTTCTTTCTTTGGCTTCTCATAAATGCCCGTCAAAATACCATCGTCAACCTTTAATACGCCGTATTTTTCAACATCGTTCGGATCGATCTCGGTTGCGAGCATCGCAGAGTCGGTTAAATCTTTGACGCATTCCATAAGACGAACTAGATCTGAGGAACCATCGGCATTATAGATAAAATCATCACCCATTAGGACTACTGTCGGCTCGTCGATGCCGAACTCTTCCACGACCTGTGCCACTGGGCAAGCTGAACCGTAGCGAGCATCAACATCTTTCTGACAATAAAAATGAATCGTCATACCTGGGCGTTGAGTGTTTGCGAGTGAAACCTTATCAGCCTTGCCACGTGCGACGAGATACTTGTTTAACTTTTCGTTTTCTTCATAATAAGCCTTGATCTGAGAAAATGGCTTTTCATCAATGACGATATAGACATCCTCGATACCAGCCTTGGCGCAATCTTCAACGACATAATCCGCAAGCGGACGGTTGCCGATTGGAAGCATAGCCTTCTCAATAACTTTTGTAATTGGTAAGCGGCGAGTGCCCCAACCCGCAACTGGAATGATAGCTTTTTTGATCTGCATAATACCGTTATTTTAACGTTTCTAGGCAGTTTTTACAATAATTGGCGGTAGCCAAGCTGCGTTCGGCTCAACGCCTAGCAATTCGGCGATGGTCGAGGCGATATTTGCGAGCCCAAATTCACCGTCAGCCAACTTATATTTATTGCGGTTCTCCGTTTCATCGACAAGAGCGAATGGAACTTTGTTCGTGGTATGCGAAGTCTTCGGGTTGCCCTGCTCGTCAATCAGCTCCTCTGCATTGCCGTGGTCAGCAGTAACGATTGTTATGCCGCCAGCTTTATTAACAGCCTCTACGATACGCTTCAGACAAATATCGATTGCCTCCATCGCAATAATCGTTGGCTCGAGCTCACCAAAATGCCCGACCATATCGCCGCCAGGATAATTGATGCGCAGGAAATCGTAGTTGCCACTCTCGATAGCCGCGATGAGTTTATCGGTAATTTCGGCCGACTTCATCCATGGTCGAGTATTGAACGGCTCCTTGTACGAAGGGACTTCCTCCTCGACTTCGCCAGATGGCACGTCGTAGGAATTGCCATTGAAATAATAGGTAATATGGCCATATTTTACAGTTTCGGAGATGGCGTACTGGCGGATGCCATTATTTGACAAATGTTTCGTCAAAGTATGCTCAAAAACAGGCGTCGAAACAAGCGTATATTGTGGGACGTGAAGATCCTCGTTATATTCCGTCATACCAACAAAGCGAACATCTGGGCGGCGGATACGATCAAAATGCGGAAAATCATTGTAAGTAAAGGCCTGGGTTATCTCAATCGCGCGGTCAGCACGAAAATCAAGATAGATCAAAGCGTCGCCGTCATTAATCGTACCGATTGCCCTGCCATCTTCGGCGATAACGAAGGCAGGCATATATTGATCCTGGAGGCCAGGCTGCTCTTTGCGATAGGTCTCTACTGCCTCGGTGGCGTTTGCGAATTGGCGCCCCTCGCCTAGGACGTGCGTGCGCCAGCCCTGCTCGACCATGCCCCAATCATTTTCGTAGCGATCACAAGTAATCGTCATGCGACCGCCGCCGCTCGCAATCCTATAATCCGGACTGCCGAGGTTTTCGATGAATTTTTCGATGCGCTGGATATATCGTGGCTCGCTCTGAGGCGGAACATCACGACCATCAATCAATGTATGAATACGGATACGTTTAACGCCGTCATTGTGTGCCTGCTCGAGCATTTTCTCGAGGTGAGCGATATTAGAATGGACGTTGCCATCACTAAAAATACCCATAAAATGCAGGGTCGAATCATTGTCGATGACCTGCCTTATCGTGTCCTGCCAAACCGGCTCGGAAAAGGCTTTGCCGCCCATAATCGCCTCCTCGACGGCGGCACTACGCTGGAGGACAATCTCGCCGGCGCCAATAGCATTGTGCCCCACCTCGCTATTGCCCATGTCGCCATCAGGGATGCCGACCCATTTTCCACTCGCATTAATAGCGGCGCAAGGATAATCCTCAATAAGATGATTATAGGTCTCGAGATGAGCCTTTTTGACGGCATTAAAACTAGAATCTTCGCGAATGCCAACTCCATCTAAAACAACTAATACAACTGGTCCATCATAGTGAAGATTCTTTTTATCCATAAGCATATTATACCACTTAGCGCAAAGTGCTTATGCTCTTGACTTTTTATGCAAAATGTGCTATAATGGAAGGATATGGAGTTAATTTCTCAGACTAATAAATCTGGTGCGGCAAAAATCCTTAAAAAAGGTGGCATTTTGGCCGTCCCAACAGAGACAGTCTACGGTCTGGCAGTTAGCCTAAATAACGAGGCTGCAATCTTGAAGTTACTCACTCTTAAAGACCGCGCAGTCGATAGCGGAAAAGTATTAACAATTATGGTTCCGAGCGTTAAAAGTATTAAGGATTACGCCGAAATCAATCATCGCCAAATGCGTTTAGCGCGCCATTATTTCCCTGGCGAATTAACTTTGATTCTTCGTAAAAATGCGGATTTCCAGCATGTTTATTTCAATAACTTTGACACGGTTGGGATTAGGATTCCGGCAAATGATTATATGCTGAAGTTAATGGAAGAAACTGGTCCGCTCCTCGTAACAAGTGCGAATCCACGCGGCGAACAGCCTTGCATGCATTCTAGTGAAGTCGAAACGCGTATCAAGAGTATTGACGGGATTGTGCGTGGCAAAGCTGGCGGCAGTTTGCCGAGTACAATTATCGATTGGTCGGCCGATGAGCCGCGCCAAATCCGTGCCGGTGGATTACTAATTGTGCACTTCTAAAAGGATCGCGACTAAGCGATTCTTTTTTATGTCTTAACGTAGGCGAAAAAGTAATACCAATTATGCTATTATATACGTAAGGATTTTAAATAGAAAATGGACGACCATAAGATCAACTCGCCAATTAACCCCGGCGACAACGACACTTCTTTGAACAATACTAACGACGATTGGAGTCAGCTCATGAGCGACTTCGGCGTTTCTGAAGAAGCCAACGCCGAAATAGCACCCAGCGAGAGTACAGAGCTTAGTTATGATCAGTATCAAAGACAGACTTCCGATACGCTAGAAGCTTCTCTGACTTGCGCTAAAAGCTTTCTTCCACAATCACGAATCGAGGAAATTAGCACTTCGCTTCGCGAAATTGAGCACTTAGAACAATACGAAATAATTGGAGCGCTACGCGAAAGAGGAGAATTATCCGAGAGACAGGAAAAATTATCAGATGCACTCGACCGTTATGGCCTAGTAAGCGACGTAATGACGCCGACCGAAGCCGAATCAGTTTATAATTACGTGCACGACTCAGATGAGTCCATCATTAATCAGAAAATAGAAGACATTGCTAATCTTGTCAGCAAAATACGCCGTGGCGTCAGACTAGAACGTTCCTGGTCGCCAAGTCAAGAAAGATTCCTTGATTACATCACGACCAAATATAACGCATACGAAAAAGGCAGAGTCAGAACAGATTTACCATGCGATATTAAAGCAATCTATCTAGATGAACATAAAGATGTGCATATAGCCTCATACAAAGATATGGTCACCGAGCCCAACCGTCTCTCTTACGACGATATTCCATATTCTGAAGAGGAGTTAGGCCGTATGTTAGGCATTCCAGTTGAAGATATTACAGTAGATGAATTTTTAGAATCATTTGGCGACGAAAGATATACTTTTGCATATGGCCCATACACTTATGGCGACATAGAAGAAATCAATTATCTGTGCTTCTATTACGCTAAATTCGACGCCATTGATGCCGAAGAGGCAAAAGAAAGGAGACAGTCGGTGGCTTGGGTTCAACCAATCAGTAGTCGTCTACTCGACCGTTTTGCGCCAATCAAGAAAAACGGAAAGAAAGTTGGATACAGGCATATCGCTGGTGCTACAAATGAATTTCGCGTAGGCACCCCGTTAGGATATACTGACGTTGAACGTGGCACATTGACTGAATCACTTACGACAAATTATATATCCAAAGAAGTTCTCAAAAATCGTCGCCCTAATGCGCGTAATTTGGTTGCTTTGGCGACTTCTATTGGCGAAACAATTTCTTGTATAGATGCTAGTGATGTAGACGAAGCTCAGAAAGCAACGCTCAGCCATCTTAGAATCGCCCAATCTTATATGTCGAAATATATTTGCGAAGCAGTTAATATGAGCAGCTCTGAAGCGAAGGAGCTTTATGGTAAGAAGCGTCCGGTTAGTGAAGATTTTTATGAAGAGGCCCGCAATAGAAGCGAAGCCTGGACAGATTCGCAAAGTCATTATTATGATATCGAGAAAAACGATACAATGATTAAGTTACAAGATTGGTTATTGCGATGTGAGGCCGAAATAATGAGTTTGAACATTGGGCAGGAAATTAGTGCCGACAGTCCCGATCGCTCCTTCTTGATAGAAATAGCTAAGCGTGCTGGACGCATTAATAATATCCTAGGATAATAATGGAACAAACGCCGAAGGATAGCGATGATTCAATCCGATCATTCGAGACTCTAGCGGATGATGTATCCGAAAAACGATACCTTTTTGATGCGCAATTGTTGCGCGGCAAAGACAGCTTAGATGCGATTAGAGCCGAGGTCTCCGCAACAAGGGCGCAAGAGGAATTAGCGAAGGCGCAAAAGGAGTACGATAGTCTTCGGGATGCTAATGGTAGTATGAAAGAGGTTCGGAATGCCGAGAAGCAACTTAGCGAATGTAAAGAACGAGTTAGTATTTTATCATCTCTAGAAAAAAGCGAGGCAACGTCATATTACGATAATTTACACACAAAGCAAAAAATTTTGCTTTCGCATATCGCTCATGATCCGGTTACCCTTTTTTCTGTTCAGCGACCGCAGCCTGGATCATTAGCCTATCGATTCGGCTCAATCGACGCGCATGGCTTGGAAGTCAGAGGAAAGACTTTTAATTTCGACTCAGATTTTCAAAATAAATTGCATCACGAATTTGTTAGCGAGATCATAGAGGGTGCCGAAAGTGACGAAGATTTTTACTCGCGGCTCATAGAAGCAAACTCCGAATTCCGCAGCCTTCTACGAGGGCGCGCAGAGCTAGCAGTCCGCTCTGATATACAAAAAGAGTTTTTAGCTAAATGCGGCGAGCTGCAGGCTGAATATCGTAGCCATAACCAAAATATTTCCCCCGATACATTACGAGTAAATTTTATCGCCCAACTTAAACCTGATTTAGATGAAGACTCCCTAAAAGCTATCTCGTCTGATTTTGTAAAAACACAATCGAAATATACAAGCAGGCGTTCCAGCCTCTTTTATTACTATAAACTATACAAAGATGAATCTTTACCGATTGTCAAAGAAGACGACTATCAAATAACCCTAGAACAGTGCGGCAAAGAGTTAACGGAGGCGCAAAAAGAGTACGACGAGCTCTTGAAAAATTGTAGCGATCAGGAAAAGCTCAAAAAAGCTAAAAAGCGAATCAGCAATTTGGCTACCCTAGAAAAATATAAAGAAAAGCTCGAAGAGGCGCAAAAAGAGTACGATACACTCAAAGCCAATAATGGTAGTAAAGATGATATAGATAGTGCAGAAAATCGGCTCAATAAATACAGAAGACGGACTGATAATTTGATGGCCTTAGTAAATAATGAAGAAGAATATGATAGGCTCTCCGCTAAAAGCAATGACCATAATGAAAATAGGCTCAGTAAATATAAAGGTTACATCAAAAAATTGGCGGTTCGAGAAAAATGTGAAGATGGGCTAGAAAAAGCACAAGAAGAGCTAGAAGAGGCACAAAAAGAGCTAGAAGAGGCGCAAAAAGAGCTAGAAGAGGCGCAAAAAGAGTACGATACACTCAAAGCCAATAATGGCAGTAAAGATGATATAAGAAATGCAAAAAGAAAGGTAGAGCAACGAAAGAATAAGGCCGATGAGTGCAAGAAGAAGGTAAATAAAAATAATGATATAGTCGACTATCAAGAGCGTGGTCTCAAAAACGTAGCAGAAGAAATAGACAATATAACTACTGTGTCAAGAAATATCGTCAAAGGCATAAATGCTCCTTTTATGTTTGCTGATTTATCTATTTTAGAATACGATACATTAGAAAAACTTTCAGCCATAAAGCAGCAACCCGCCAATAGCCCCAAAATCGAACAGATAATGTACGATATTAAGAATAATAAAATAGATAAAAAAGACGAACTCTATGAAATAGCGATGAGCTACCGTGCTAGCGCCAGCAGGATTAAAAGCCATAACTATATGCAAGATATTATCGATGATGAAGGCGTTCTGGAAAGCCTTCTCTATCAAAAAACCAAGAAAGCATTCGCTCGTCGGAATCAACTATTTTACAATCTAAGCGAAAAAGATTCGAATACTTTTTTTGAACGCGATTTCGTTTCAGAATATGAAAAGTTAAAAAAAGAATATGTCATAGAACATAGTAACCTTAGCGATAATGAATACGAATACGTTAAGCGCAATCAAAACCATTTTAGTTTCAAAAACGTAACCAAAAGCCTTAGATTTAATCTACCCGGCAGTCTTTATGATAGTTTCGATTATGCGATACGTGTGTTACATGATACAATACTCGGCGATATTAGTTCGGAGCTAGCTAAGGAAGGTAGCTTACATGCGCCAAAGGAAATTCAAACACGTGTTTTTGATAAAATGCACGGATCTAATAGACAATTTCTAGAAAACCTACAAATAATAAAACAAACCGAAGGTATATTCTTTACACTAAAAAACAACTTAAGTACCGAGCAAGCAAAAGAACAAGTGCTCGACATCTTAGCGCCAAAAAATAACGAACAGTCAGATGATTATGCTCAACAATTAGAACATATAATATCCGGTATGCGTAAGTATATCAACGCTAGGGTAAAATATTACGACACCTTGGCGCGTTTTGGTACTAGCCTTTGCCAAGATGATCGCGAAGCATTGCAAAGTGATATTAGCCAGCTAGAAATCCAGAAAAATACAATACTTAATTCCCTGCCCGAAGAGCGTGTTTTGGCGGAAGAAAAAAGAATAATGCGCGACTTCTCTCATTCCCTCTTTGGCGAGAATATTGACGAAACATTCGTATTTCCAACCGGGTTTATTATTATCGATAACAACGGTAGCTATCAAGCATTATCGGTCGACACATCATCTAGCGACATCGCTAGTCATATTGATAGAGATAAACAAGATTTATGGCAAGCCTATCTTCGTAGCGACGAAATGAGCGGTTCGCGTTGTAAAAAAAGAGTAATATCAGCTATTAACTCCTTAATTGAGGAAGAATTTAACAATAATCTTGATTATGTCTCTGATGATGAACGAAATGTTGCAATTTTCTGCCAAGAACACCAGATTGCACCGCCACCAACTCTCAGCCAAATAACCGGCACAATAACTGAGCAGCTAACTGCTCGCGATTGCGATAGTGCAAGACATTGCATTGAGCGTCTAGGTCGCTATATTAAGGATATTAATATAAGTCCTCTCTCAACCTCAAATATCTCAAAAGACATTTTGATAGCGTCCGTGAAAGAGTTTTTTGCGGGCGGTCCAAAAGTATGCGCCGGTCTTCTTAGTGACTCTAAAGACCATAATGGGATTATATCGATAAAATACTACTCCGCAATCGCCGATAATCTAGGGGCAGACATGGCCGATGCTATGTTGATCGACAGTATTAGCAGTAGTATATATATAAGGAATGAAAAGAATTTAGAGCCGATAATGCGCAAGATTTTCGGTGATAATCTGAATATGTCCATGGCTACTACATTCCGCTTAACTGGGAAGAAAATCATATCGCCAGAGACAAGAAAAAAAGTTACGATGCGCGCATTATTCACTTCCAGCTATAATCGTTTCATTCGTGGCGAAGAAATAGAAAACCCACAGTTAGCTCAGTTAATCCGCAGGGTCGATAATATCGAATACGGACAAAGATAAATAAAAATCTCCTCTTTCGAGGAGATTTTTAAAAGCTGCTACGCGCCCACCCAGGGGCACAAAGCATATGTTTGTTTTAATCCGCTGTTTTTATTTTTGTATCTAGTCTCCACACTGTCCACATTTTCTCAGTGGAACCCCGCAGAGCGTACCAGCTTGAGATAAAGATATCACGTTTATGCTTACTCGTCAAGAACATGATTATTCTTCGGAGTCTTCGTCAATATATTCATTAGCTTCAAGCTCATGGATAGAGCCGCGATCACCAAGCTGATATTTTTGGTGATGCGCGCGATGCTTTTGTTCTTTTGTTTCGAGCGTAATGACCGGAATGTCTTCTTCGGCTTCAGTTTCGATAGTTTTCGGCTCGCTCTTTTCGCGGCTAGCTTCAATAACTTGCCATAGCTCACGCAAAACTTCAGTTAGGCCCTGATGAGCGGAGCTAGAAATCGCCATTACTTTTGCATCTGGATTTTGCGCCAAAATCGCCTGCATTTGCATCTTAATAATCTCTTCGTCTAGGCCTTCGCACTTCGTCAATGCGACAATTTCTGGGCGCGCCGCCAATTCGTCAGAATACTTCGCAAGCTCGTTACGAATATCGCGATAGGCTTTGCCAGCATCCTCACTATAGACATCTACCAAATGCAATAATGCCTTCGTGCGCTCGACGTGGCGAAGGAAACGATCGCCAAGACCTTTGCCGTCCGAAGCGCCTTCAATGAGGCCAGGAATATCAGCAATCAAAATGCTATGGTCGTCAACTTTTGCGACACCGAGATTTGGTGTAATAGTCGTAAATGGATAGTCGGCGATTTCTGGGGTAGCGTTCGAAACGACAGAGAGAAAAGTTGATTTACCAGCGTTCGGAAAGCCAACGAGACCAACATCAGCGAGAAGCTTCAACTCAAGCTCAGCATCAAATGTCTCGCCTGGATTACCAAGCTCGGCGATCTTTGGTGTCTGACGAGTAGAGCTACGGAAATGCCAGTTGCCATAACCACCGTCGCCGCCATGAGCGACAATTTGGCGATCGCCATCAAAGGTCAGGTCGGCGACAATTTCGCCGTCACGCTTGACGACGGTGCCAATCGGAACCTCAACCTCGAGATCTTTGCCGGATTTACCACTGGATTTCTGGCCAGAACCGGCCTTACCATCCTCGGCGATAAGTTTCGGCTGGAAACGAAAATCAATCAAAGTATCGCAATCTTTGCTAGCAACAAAAACCACATCACCACCTTTGCCGCCGTCGCCACCATCTGGGCCGCCCTTAGGGATATAGATTTCATGCCGGAAAGAGATAGCTCCGTTGCCACCCTTGCCGGCTCGAATATAAACTTTCGCCGTATCAACAAACATAAATATATTTTAACATATTTTTGCGCGTGTCGCTAGGGCGGAATCACATATAGTGCTAATGATATAATGTATATATGAAAGAAGTAAAAAATAGCCAACCAATTTTACTGCAAACAAAGAAAAAAACAGGTTTAATCATTACAATTGTCGTGATTAGCTTAATAGTCATTGCGCTTTTGATAACGATTATCATTTTGCTTATTCCGAAAGGTTCAGGCGATGACTCTTCCGAAGAGATAACACAGAAAGATACTGCCGCCAAATATGACGATAAATACGATAAAATACGCAAGGCAGATTTAGCACGCTTCGTCAGTAATGCTACTGATTATCAAACGAATAATAACGGAAAAACTCCTTGGTATAACGGAGCTACAGATTCAAAATTTGTCGCTCTCTATGTCGACCAAAATTGTCGCGCCAGAACTCCAGACGAGGCCGACACGTCGTGCGGTAGCGAATTCCGCGACCCAGAAGACGGCGTGCCATATCATTTCGTATTCGAAAAGGTTTTAGCCGACCCAGAGACGGCAACGTTCGAAGCCGACCATGGCATCCGCGTTTATACGAATGCTAAATGCGGGAAAAATAACGGCAGCCTCACGACGAGTACTACCGTGCGCAATTTTGCACTTCTCTATCGGTTAGGCGACGGCACTTACGCTTGCGCAGATAACAATTAGATTGTATAATATTTTTATGAAAGTTTTTCTAGGGATGTCTGGTGGTGTTGATTCGGCTGTGTCGGCCTATCTTTTGCAGCAGCAAGGTCACGAAGTCATTGGCGTCTATATGAAGAACTGGAGCAAAAATCTCCCTGGTATGAAGTGCCCTTGGGCAGAAGATTTGGCCGATGCAAAACGCGTCGCCGTAAAACTTGGTATCGATTTTCGTGTGTTTGATTTTGAGTCGGAATACAAGCAAAAAGTTGTCGATTATATGCTTGCCGAATACCAAAAAGGCAACACGCCAAATCCAGATATTATGTGCAACCAAGAGATAAAGTTTAAACTTTTTGCCGAGACCGCATTTGAGCAAGGCGCGGAGGCGATTGCGACTGGCCATTACGCAAGAACAAATGGTCGCCAACTTCTAAAAGCGCGCGACGAGAACAAGGATCAGACTTATTTCCTCTACCGCATAACCGAAGATGCAATCGAGCGCACAATTTTCCCGGTTGGCGATATGCTCAAGACCGAGGTCAAGGCGCTTGCCGAAAAGATTGGTCTCGCCGTAGCGCATAAGCCGGAGTCGATGGGCGTATGTTTTGTCGGCGAAGCAAATATGCGCGATTTTTTGGGCGAATTTATCAAGACAAAACCAGGCGAAATTCGCGAGCTCGAGAGTGATGAAATCCTAGGAACGCACGACGGCGCAATCTATTACACGCTAGGCCAACGTCACGGCTTAAACCTCAAAAATGGCCTGCCTTACTACGTCGTACGAAAAGATATGAACAAAAACATCGTTTACGTTTCGCGTAATCTTAATGCTCTGTCGCTTTGGAAGAATAATATCAAACTAAAAGATGTAATTTTACGCGGAAACGATGATGGCCACGATATAGAGGCACGCATTCGTCATCGTGCGCCGCTCGTAAAAGCCGATTATAACGCAGATACAAATGAACTAAAATTCGCCGAGGAGCAAAAATCCCTCACTCCAGGCCAGTCGGTCGTATTTTATCGCGGCGAAATCTGTATTGGTGGCGGCATAATTGCCTAAAATATGCTAAAATAACTATAAGCAATTTTAGTGGAGGTGGTGCGTGTTTTATCCAAGCCGTCAGGCTCTGGGAGACCAATTAGCGGCAAAGCTGTCTCAATATCGGAATAATGAGACGATAATTTTTTGCTTAAAAAAGAGCTCTCTGCTCTCTTGTATTGAACTCGCCGCGCATCTGCACGCCTATATCTATATTTTGAATTACGCTGAGGTTCCTGACCTATTCGATATTACGCGCGACCTCGGTGCCATCACGCAAAAAGGCGACTTCGTTTTGAATCCTGACATTTCGCAGAGTGAATACGAATTTATTTCGAGTGATTTTATGAGCACCATCGAGGAGAAGAAACGCGAGGCGTTCTCGGAGATTAACGGCGAACGAGACCCAAATCCTTCTTTTGACCTCGCAGCATTCAACAACCGCAATATCTTACTTTTTGCTGACATTCTTAGGACTTCATTCCAAATACAGGTAGCACTTAATATCCTGAAATCATACACACCAAAAGTAGTCGCAGGAGCGGTCGGCAATATTTCTTCACCTGTTTCAGACAAGTTTCTGATGGATACCGAAGGCTGCACATATATGGACGTTCTGCAAAATAATTTCTTTGACGATGACCACTATTTCGACCAGCCGGATTTATATTCTGAGGACGATAAAATTAATATGGCAAATAATATAAGTTTGTATTGGGCATAGAGAGGAGAAAAATGAACCAAAACAACGGCCTGAGCGAGCAAGAACTCGCAGAAGCATCAGTAATAATCAATAAAATAAGCGCCGCATACAGCAAAAAAGTTGTCGGTCAGCAAGAACTGCAAACCGCTATGCTCGTCGCTTTGATATCCGGCGGGCACGTATTGCTCGAGTCTGTTCCAGGTCTCGCAAAAACTCTTGCCGCAAAGACAATCGCCGAAGCTGTAAACGGGTCATTCAGCCGCATTCAATGTACTCCAGATTTATTGCCAAGCGATATTATCGGCACGCAAATTTATAACTACAACAATGGCACTTTCGAAACGAAGATTGGGCCAGTCCACGCAAATTTCGTGCTGCTTGACGAAATTAACCGTTCAAGCGCAAAGACTCAATCAGCAATGCTCGAAGCGATGCAAGAACGCCAAGTGTCAGTCGGCGGCGTCATTTATAAAATGCCAGAGCCGTTTGTCGTATTAGCGACTCAAAACCCAATCGAACAGGAAGGCACTTATGAATTGCCGGAAGCTCAGCTCGATCGTTTTCTCCTCAAAGAAATTATCGATTATCCAACGCGCGACGAAGAAATGCAGATTTTAAATTATACGCTTAGCGGCCGAACTACAGATTCTTTGAGCCAAAGCGATTGCGTCTCAATCGAAGACATTCAGAAGCTACAGAAATTTGCAAAGCGCATAGCTGTTGATGAGTCGATTAAAAACTATATTGTTAATATCGTCACCGCTACACGCTCGCCACGCGCCGTCATCGACGCAGGTCTAGCGCGTTATGTCGAATATGGCGTTAGCCCACGTGGCGGAATTGCACTGCTTCAAGTTGCGCAGGCGCTCGCACTCCTCAACGGGCGCGGCTATGCAACGCCAGACGATGTTAAGCAGCTGCGCCACGCCGCACTTCGCCACCGCATAATTCTGAACTTCGAAGCAGCCGCCGACGATGTCCATCCAGAAGCGATTATTGACGCAATTTTTGCAAAAATTCAAACACCATAAACCGGATAAATAAATGCCAAGCTATCTCGTAAAAGTTAGGAAGAAGATGGACATCTACGCACAGCGACGCGTGCGGAATGTTCTGACCGGAAATTATGGTTCCGTCTTCAAAGGGCGAAGCTTGGATTTTGACGATTTGCGCGAATACAACTATGGCGACGACGTAAAAGATATCGACTGGAAGGCTACGGCGCGTTCGCGTTCAGTAATGATTCGCAGATATATCTCCGTCAGAAAACACAATATTCTGCTTGTGGCCGATAATGGAAACACGATGGCAACGCTTGCGCCAAGTGGCGAAAGTAAAAAAGAAGTTGCAACTTTCTGCGCTGGCGTAATGGCCTATATTGCAAAGCATCACGGCGATTTGGTTGGTGCAATTTATGGGAATAAGGCGAGCAATAAACGTTACGCGCTAAAAGAAGACTCGGCGTATATCGAAAATTTCCTCGGAAAATACAACGAGTCGATTCGTTTATCTTCGCCAACAAGCGACCTAAATTCCCTGCTACATTACGTCATAAAAACGTACCGTGAACGCAGTTTCATTATTATCATTAGCGATCCAGAGAATGTCGGACAAATCGACACCGAGCTAGTGCGCAAGCTGCACGCTCGTCACGAAATAATGTTTATTGTCGTTGAGGATTCGCCGCTAACTAATGGGCTTCTAGTAAATTACGACACGATTGATATTGATGGTAAGCTACGTCTGTCGCGATTCTTCCGCCAGAACAAAAAAGTCTCGACGGCAGAAAGCCAATACCGCGAGGCGCAACGAGTTGGCATTCGGAGAAGTTTGCGAAGAATGGGCATCGTCTGCTGTTTTGTCGATAGCACTAATCACGCAATTCCGCGCATAGTTGGGATGTTGGAGGAGCAAAAACATGTCAGGCGATAGTAATTACTACGGGCAAATATTCTACTCTCCGATTTGGCTAATTTTTGGTTTATTAGCGATTGCAGTCGCGGCTGGCATTATTGGAATTATTATTTTCGTCACGCGCAAAAAAGAGATAAAAACCATCAGTACGCTCAAAGCGAACGAGCCAAGAATTATTAATATGAATGTCTTGCGCGATAAATATCTCAAAATGATAAATGAATCCGAAAATCGCTACAAACGAAATCAAATGAAGGCTTCGCAATGCCATCAGCAAATCAGTCTAATAGTGCGCCTGTTTTTCTACGAAGCAGCAGGGTTCCGGGCCGACATTATGACGCTAAGTGATTTGAAAAAATCGAACCAAAAAAAGCTCGCAGAATTAATTGAAAGTTTTTACCCGGACGAATTTGATACGCTAGAAAAAGGCTCCGTCGCAGATGCCGCCGAACGAGCACGTAAAATAGTGAGGGAGCAGTAATGCATTACGGTTGGTTATTCTTTGTCTCATTTGCCACAATTGCTGCCTGCCTACTTGTCGTTTGGGGGCGCCATTTGAAGCGTCAACAAGAACGAACGATAAAAAATGTCGCAGTTATCGCGCATACAAGTGCTATAAAAAGATTGCCAGCCTACCGACGCGCAAAGAGGAATTATTGCATTATGCTTTGCCTGGCCCTGGTCTGTTTCCTCGTAACATTTTTCTCGCTAACAGCTGTCGCCGCGCGCCCAATTGAACGTCAAGAACGAAACACGGAAAACGAAAAACGCGACCTAATTCTTTGCTTGGACGTAAGCGGTTCGATGACCAATTACCAAAAACAATTGCTTGAGACTTTCTCGAAAATTGTCGATGGTATGCACGGCCAAAGAATCGGCATCACGATATTCGACGGCAAACCAGCAAATATTATTCCACTAAGCGACGATTATGATGCAGTGATGGAGCAAATTGACGATTTAGCCAAAAATATTACTAGCAATTTCAGCTATACAAATATTGTTTTTGGCGAGTCAAATTCAGCGATTGGTGATGGCGTGATGGGCTGCATCAATAATCTTGGTTCTTACAAGAATAGTAAGCGTGCGCAGAGCGTCGTGATTGCAACCGACAATGAATACGGTGACCAAACAGTAGATATAAATCAGGCGGCGCGCTATGCAAATCGCTACGGGATAACATTCTATGGGATTTATAATGGCTACTCGAGCAGTAACAAAAATTATCTTGAATTCGAAAACGCTATCACGATAACCGGCGGTACTCTCTATATGGCGAGAGAAAATCAGGAAACAGATGATATTTCTGAGAGTATCATCGGAAAAATAATCAAACAGGAAACCGAAAAAAGTACAGGCGCGCCAGAGATTCTATATCTCGATTCTCCAGCTGCTGGAATAATTGTTGCAGCTATTAGTTTTGCAATTTTCCTTGGTTTAATTTGGAGGCTGCACCTATGATTATCGCGCCAGTCATCCCAATATTCGTAATCATAATACTGCTCGTTATCGTCGCCGGCTTGTCGCTGTTTTGCTTGATTAACAAAAGAACGCGAAAAATGCGAACTCTTCGCCGCATTATTATCGCTCTGTTATTTATCGCTTTGCTGCTACGCCCAGCATTTGGAGGCGGCCACGCAGAGCGCGACTTGAGTAACCTAAATATCTATTTCATCGTAGATAATACCGGGAGTATGGCGGCAAGAGATATGGATAACGGTACAAAATTCCGTTACGAAAAGGTCACTGCCGACATTCAATCAATAATTAAGCTTTTCCCTGGCTCGAAATACGCCGCCATTTCGCTTGATTACAATATTTTCCAGCCGCTGCCACTCGTCAATGACGCCGATACGGCTTATTCGTATGCAAAAACCATCAAGCCAAAAAATAGCACGCTGAGTAGCGATTCGAATCTAAGCGAATTGCTTTCATACTCGACTGAAAGAATCAAAAAATACTCCGAGCGCTATCCTGAACGAAAGAGTCTCGTGTTCTTCTTCTCTGACGGAGAAGACACGAGCAATGCGACCACGATTCCTAGCGAGCTAAAAGGTCTAGTATCTGGCGGAGCAATTATTGGCTACGGCTCACTTGAAGGCAGTCGCATTAACAAAATTGAATACGACGGCACCATCAGTGAAAATTCTTACGCGCGAGAACGGTTCGCTTCAACTGAACATATTTCGAGTCTAAATGAGAAGAATATGTCGGCAATCGCAGACAGACTCGGGCTAAAATACTACCGCCGTTCGGGCTGGGGAGATTTATTTGACGATACTGCGAAATTCATTAATTCCGATGCGATTATTACGCGCGGAAGCGATATTGCCGACGCTTCGTTAGAATTGTATTGGATTATTGCAATCGGAATTATAATCCTATTACTTTTCGAGTTTATGTCGATAATAGATATGCTCCTATTAGAAAGGAAGGCTGCAAAATGATAAATCTAGATCCGAGCATTATTGACCAAGATAAAATTCGCAAGAAACGTCGCAAAAAATTATTTGCCTATACTGCCGCTCCGATCATACTACTGTTCGCGACTGGTTTATTCTTGGTGAGGCAAGGTATTTTCGATGTTTTATATTTCGTAAATTACAATAACCCGGACGCCACCGCAATCGTAGTGCTCGGCAATATGCAAACCGTTGCTAATGCATTTGAGCCTTACATTGCATACTATGATCTTGGCACGGCATATATTCGTGACAATAACGGCAAAAAAGCCGAGGAGGCGCTAAGAAATAGCCTAAAGAACAATCCGCCAGAAGAGAAAAATTGCCAAGTACGCGTCAATCTAGCCTATAGTATCGAGATGCAGGCCGACGAAGCGGCGAACAAAAATCTATACGATAGTGCTTTGATTTTATATAGCACCGCCGAAGGAGTATTACTAGAAAACAATTGCGCAAGCAAACAGAACGACCAAAAACCGCGCGACGAAAAAGCGCAGGAAGCAAGAGAAAGAATCATTCAGAAACGTGGCGATATCGTGTCGGAAATGAACGGCGGTAATGACGGCGATTCGGACAACAATAGCACTTCTGACACGCAAGTCAGCGAGGAGCAAATCGAAGAGATGCGCAATAACACCGTGAATAGCGCCGAAGCTAGAGATTCAATTCGGAATAGTACTCTAGGCCGCGGCAGTGGCGGCGGTTTAATTAATCTTAACCCGCATTGGTAAGACGTTTGCGCTCATTAGCAACAACGTCTGCGATAGCTTGAGCAGCCTGTTCAACATCTTCTTTTGTTGTAGGCTGGCCGAGAGTAATGCGGAGCGAACCGGCAATTTGTTTATCATTTAGACCGATCGCGCGTAAAGTCGGTGACTTCTCGCCTTTACTAGCTGCACAAGCGGCACCAGTTGAAAGATAAACATCGCGATCTTCGAGGGCGAAAATCAAGCGTTCAGCATCTAAACTCGGAATCGTAAGTGGCATAAAATTTACTAGCTGAGTTTTTTCTTTGCCCAAAAATTCTATACCATCAATTTTCTCGGCAAGAAGTTTTTTGAAATATGCGCGAAGATTATTTAGACGCTTGCGCTCGCCGGCAAGATGCTTTTCCGCCTCTGTAATTGCCGCCGCAAATGCAATGGTCGCAGGCACATTTTCCGTGCCACTACGAAGACCGAGTTCCTGGCCGCCACCGTGAGTTTGCGGCTTGAGGCGAACATTGTGACCGACATAAAGGGCACCAATTCCCTTTGGGCCATAAACTTTCGCGGCGTTAATCGTGAGTAAATCTACGCCAAGACGAGCAACTTTTACCTCCATCAAACCGAGACCTTGAGAGGCGTCGGAATGAAAATATAGTGGAGTCTGTTCACTGGCAAAAGCACGGCGCTTTCGTTCCTCGGCAATAATACTAGCAATATCACTGAGGGGTTGGATTGTCCCGAGTTCGCTACTCACTAAACAGACAGATACAAGCTGCGTGGCAGGTGTGATTTTTTTGCGTAAGTCATCCAAAATAACGCGACCATTCGCATCGATATCAATGGTTTGGAATTTCTTTTGCTTAGCATTCTCGTAGACTGATGGATGCTCAGCGGCAGAAATAAGAATCTCGGCATCATCAGGAATCGAGGCAAAAACTAGACTATTCGCTTCGGTTGCACCAGAGGTCATAACAAGATCAGCCGCTTTAGCGCCAATAACGTGAGCGATGTCGCCTTTGGCTTTTTCATACTCGCGGCGAACCTCGGTTGCCGGAAGATAAGCGGCGGAGGGATTGAAAAACTTTTCGTCAAAATAAGGCAGCATTGCCTGCTGAGCTTTTTTCGATAGCGGTGTCGCTGCTGCGTAATCTAAGTAGATCATCTATTCTATTATAACTTATTGGTAAATACGCGCTTTGATAAGTTTGAGATATGCGCTAGCCGCGGCACGAAAATGCTCTAGTTCGATGCCAGTAACTTTGTGGTAGCCATTAGCGTCAACTTTTTTGTAAACACCGTTTTGGCGGACTTCATATCTGATAGTTTGACCATCTTCGTGCCAAATCCAGACATTTTTCTTGTACATAAAAAATTCACGCTGATGTCCAGGGACGACATCGCCAAAAAGAGTGCGACCAAGGGCAGATTCAGCATTTACTAAATCGCGCTCGGCGGCCTCACGGCGCTCCTCGGCATTCGGTTGTTTGCGAAGGAAGCTTAAGAGATTTTGCTTAAGATGCGATTGCGACATTCTAGTACTTCCTCGGAAACTGCATTTAATTCATCAAAGAGGGCTTGGTCGCTTAGTTTTTCTTGGCTCGAAAAAGAGTGCGTCAGCTGTGCTGGCTGCTTAGTCGTAGCCACTTCGGTCACATCGGAAACGGTGGCAAAACTGGATACCGACTCTGTTTCGGTCGGCAAATGAAAGGTAGATTCTTCTTCCTCGTACATAACTAGCTCCTCCCTTTTATATCTTAAAGATTTTTTCAGCGTTCGCAGTCGTTATCACTGCGACTTCGTCGAAATCAACCTTGTAATAATCGGTTGCCCATTCGGCTATGTTCCTCACATAACCAGGCTTGTTCATTTTACCACGAAATGGCCTCGGTGTCAAGTAGGGAGCATCTGTTTCGAAGACTACTCTCTCGAGAGGAGGATGCGGGATGGAGGCAAAAGTCGAGAGCCCATTGATGCCAATATAGAGGTCGCGCTTCAATGCTTCGGCGAGATTCTTCTCATTGTCGGAATAGGAATGCAAAACAGATGCAGCGAGGTGAAAATTATCAAAAATCGGCCAAAAATCATCAAAAGCGTCACGAATATGGAAAGAAACCGGCTTTTTGCTATCTTGGGCAAGCTGAAGCATCGCTAGAAGCAATTCTCGCTGCCTCTGAGCGTCGTAGCCGTAAAAATGGTAATCTAGGCCTATTTCGCCAATACCGACGTTCTGGGGGCTCTTAATGGCCTCTGACGCCATATTTACGGCATTTGTCAAGGTTTGGCGGTCTTTTTCGACATATTCATTAGGATGAAAGCCAAAAGTCCAGAAGATTTTTTCGCCCTTCTCCGCCCATTTTTCGGCAAAATTCTGAGCTACTATCGAATCTTCGGGCCGCGTACCGATAGTAATTATCTTATCTACCCCTTGAGAATGAGCGTGCGTAAAAATGTCTTCGGCGCTCTCTGAGCGGTCGCTTTCGGCGTGAATATGAGTATGAGTATCGACTAGCATAATTAACCGCGTGGCGGCTCGCCCTCTGGCTCATCGAGGAGTTTTTTACTCTTAATCTCGTAGCGACGACCGTTTACCGGCGAAACGAAGTAATCTTCACCGAGTAGATTGACGAACATACTGAGGTCCTTGTCGTCCATAATAATAATCTTGCCCTGATCATCAGTCATAAGTTCAAGTTGCATTTCATCGGCGTAATCTAAGAGCTGCTCTTGAGTCATTTCGCCAATTTCGACGCTCTGAAGCTTCTTTACTAGAGGCTTTTTATCCTCGAGAAGTGCATTAAGCGTAAGACCTTCTGGGAAGCTAAGTTTATAAGCCTCTTCGAGCTCTTTGGCCTTTTGCTCAGAAATTAGCTGCTGCTTGAAGTCAAATTGGAAGAGTTTTTCAAATTTGCTCTGGTTAAAGATAACGATTTGGCCATCTACGATAGCAGTTTCGTTACCTTCTGGGACCTTGATTGCGAGATCGGCAGTAAGAGGTTCAAAGCTTTCACCATTGAGCTCCCAGCTTAATTTGCCCTTGAGCGCCGCAGAAGCAGCGAGATTCTTGGCAATATAGAATGACTTTTGGCCATCCTCGCCAGGATAACTAAATTTCGCAATAATACCTTTGATGCGCTTAAATTCATACTCATCATCGGTAAAATAGGCAATATCTTTGTACTCGTTCTCGATAAGATGAATAAGCGTTTCGGCACGCCCAACTTTGCTAAGTTCGATTCGATAAACAACCTTATCTTCGCCATCAGATAACTCGTATTCGCGACATTCGAGGCCTTTGTCGGCTTCTTTGATGATATATTCGACTGCTTCGAGCATAAACATAGCACGAATTGCCTGCATCAAGGCATCTGAGTAGCGAACTTTGTATGGGGTGTAGTTCTTGTTGAATAGAAACAACTCTACTGATACGTTATTTTTAATCTCGTCGACGTTATTTGCCCACTGAAATACATCAAACTCTGGCTGGCCGGTTTTTGCGGTTGCGGCGTTAGTTTCCATGAAATCCTCCTTTATTCTCTTAGTTTATCTAGTACTTGAGTGCTGCGTCAAGTTGCGGGTCAATATTTTTGTTAATCTGTTCGAAGCTGCGTTCAACGGTTTTATCTGGCTCGATACCTTCGTGATCAATATTCGTGCCGTTTGGCGTATACCATTTCGCAATTGTAACGCGAAGCAACTCACCACCCTTGAGATCCTCGAGCGATTGAACGCTTCCCTTGCCGTAGGTCTTTTCGCCAATCAAGGTCGCGAAGCCGTAATCTTTGAGTGCGCCAGCAAGAATTTCGCTCGCACTCGCTGTTGAACCGTTAGTCAGAACAATCGTCTTTCGGCCGGATAGAATCGCTTTGCCGCTTTCGGCATAAGTTTTCTCGTTATAGATACCATTGCTAGATTTCTGCTCAACCACAAGTTTGCCGTCAATCCAGAGCGAGGCCACTTCTTTTGCGGCACTAACATAGCCGCCGCCGTTACCGCGGAGGTCAATAATAAACTTATCGCAACCTTTGTTAATCGCTTCTTGAGCCGCATTGCGAGCAAGTCTACCCGTGTCTTGATCGAAACGCGTAATCGTAATAATGGCAGTCTTATTCTTATATTCACTATAGACAGAAACGTTATTGATTAGTTCACGCTTCAGTTCAAACGACTTCTCTTCGCCATCGCGAACAACTGTCAACTTTACCGTCGTTCCAGCGACACCGCGAAGTTTCTTTGCAACTTCATCGACTGTCAGCGTAGAAATATCTTCATCGTCGGCTTTATAAATAATATCTCCAGCCAAAACGCCTGCTTTTCTTGCTGGATTGTCTGGGGTTGTACGAAGAACCTTCACCCAGCCGTCGCGTTGTCCAATTTCCACGCCAATGCCAGCGCCGACGTCGCCATTAAGGTCTTTTTTGAATTCTTCCGCTTCTGTTGCGGTCATATAGTAGGTATAAGTATCACCGGCTGCTTTGACGAGACCACGTTTGGCTTCTTCGATTATTTTTGTGCGATCAAGCTCGCCGTCATAGTTACTCGCTAGTTCTTTATAGACATCATTTAAAGAGGAAAAATCAATGTCTGCAATTGCTTTTTTGCCGCCAAGATATGGAGCGAATTGCTCCCAGTTTAGGCCGACTAGAAGTCCAATAGCCAGCGTAATAGCACCAACGATAATAGTCGTGGTTAGCGGCACCGTTCGCTCAGTCGCAGGGCTTTGGTAATAGAGTTCTCTTGTGGATTTTTTTCTGTTTTCCGATGTATTAGTTCTCTTCGCAGTTTGTTTTGCCATAAGAGTATTATAGCAAAAACTACGGCATATATTAGCGAGATTGCGTGATAAAATAAAGGTATGCGAAAAGACAATATTGTTTTTGATGTGGACCCAGAGCGTGGGCTGACGAACGAGCAAGTAAAGCAGATGCGTTCGGCCGACAAGGTCAATACGGCAGTAAAACCGCCTTCAAAATCGGTCGGCAAAATTATCGCAACGAATGTATTCACCTATTTTAACTTCGTATTCGCTTCGATTGCTGTGATTTTATGTATTGTTGGAGCATGGCGTAGTATTACATTCCTGCCGGTCATCATCTTTAATACCTTGATCGGTATTTTCCAAGAAATCCGCGCTAAAATGACGCTCGACCGTTTGATTATGCTCAATGCCCCGACGGCGAATGTTATTCGTGATAATAAAGAGCAGAAGATTGATGCCGAATCATTAGTTTTGAATGATATCGTGATTTTTCGAGCCGGCAATCAGATTCCAGCAGATGCAGAAATCGTCTCCGGTGAAGTCGCCGTAAACGAAGCCCTGCTGACTGGCGAGGCGGACGAAATTCACAAAAAAGCTGGCGACAATTTGATGTCCGGAAGCTTCATTGTTTCGGGCGAATGTCGCGCAAAACTTACTGCCGTTGGCGCCGATTCGTATATCTCCCAGCTCACTATGCAGGCGAAGAAAATCAAAAACAAAGAGCAATCTGAAATTATTCGCTCGCTTAATCGCATCGTGACAATCGCTGGTGTCGCCATTATTCCGATTGGTGCATTCATTTTTATCCAACAATTCTTCTTCGCGCAAGCCGGCGCACAATTATCAGTTCAATTAGCGGTGGCTGCCGTGATTGGCATGATTCCAGAGGGATTATTCTTGTTGTCTAGTATTGCACTGGCGATTTCTTCGATTAAGCTCGTTCAGAAAAAAGTCTTGTTACATGATATGAAAAGTATCGAAACTTTGGCGCGCGTCGATGTGCTTTGCGTAGATAAGACCGGAACAATTACGGATAGCACGATGCATGTTTCCGATTATTTCCCGCTCGGCAAAAATACCCGCGAAAATATCTATAGTGTTATGAGCGATTTTGCAAAAGCGCAAAGTGCCGACAATGTTACGATGGAGGCGTTAAAAGCATTCTTTACAACCCCTTCCGACGCGAAGGCGAAAAATGTTTCCGGCTTTTCATCAGAGTTCAAATATAGCGGCGTAGGCTTCACAGAAAAAAGCTACGTGCTCGGTGCACCGGAATTCTTGCTTGGCGATAATTATAGAAAATATGCCGATGAGTGTGAAAAACATAGTCGCAAAGGCTACCGTGTATTATTACTTGCGGAATATGCCGGCAAAATTAACGGCAAAAAACTCGATCAAAAAATAACACCAATTGCACTGATTACGCTCATGAACCCAGTGCGCAAAAACGCGCCAGAAACATTCCAATATTTCGCCGATCAAGGCGTAGAAATTAAAGTTATTTCTGGCGATAATGCCCTTACCGTCTCCGAGGTCGCTAAGCAAGCTGGTATAAAAAATGCCGGTAAATTCGTAGACGCATCGAGACTTATTACAGACGATGATATAGCCGACGCAATGCGCAAATACACCGTTTTCGGTCGTGTCACGCCTGAGCAAAAACGTAAATTCGTTAAAGCCTTACAAGCTGATGGACATACTGTTGCAATGACTGGCGATGGCGTAAACGACGTTTTGGCACTACGCGACGCGGATTGTTCTGTCGCAATGGCGAGCGGCAGCGATGCGGCTGCGCAAGCCGCCCAATTAGTTTTACTCGAATCAGATTTTGCACGCATGCCAGATGTTGTAACTGAAGGTCGCCGCGTCGTTAATAACCTCGAAAGAAGCGGTAGCTTATTCCTCGTCAAGAATGTGTTTTCTTTCTTGATGGCAACCTTCTCAATCCTCTTTAGCTTCACTTATCCATTGATGCCGGAGCAGATTTCACTCATTAGTATGTTCACGATTGGTCTACCAGGATTCCTACTGTCTCAGGCGCCAAACCATGACTTGATTCGTGGACGCTTCGTCAGTAATATTCTGAAGCGCGCAGTCCCGGGCGGTTTAACGGATGTATTACTGGTTTGGATTATGGTGATTGTTCGCCTTGTCTTTAATATGCCAGTTGAAGAAGTGCAAACTTGCTCGACGATTTTGATTGGCTTTGTTGGTCTGCAAATGATTTACCGAGTCGCAAGAAAACCGCTCGGTTGGTACAAACGCGGAGTCATCGCCCTCTGTATGGTATGTATGATCATTTGTTATATATTCCTTCCATTTATTTTCAGCCTCTACCCGCTATCGCTTCAAACGGCCACAATAACTATTCTTCTCGCGATACTTTCGATGCCATTATTGCACTACATCGGAAAATTCGTTTACTGGTTCTGGGACCGTTTCGTAGACAAATTATTCACTCATAAAAAGGCACACTCAAATAGATAACATGAAGAATAAACGATTGTTATGGTATCTAATCTACAATATCACAATCTTTATATTGGAGTGCATTGGCATTAGCCTTGCATTTGCTAATCGCGGCACGAGCGCGCTTCGTTTTTATACTCAGCTTAGTAACCTATTTCTAATGATTACGAGCGCACTGAATGTCTTTGCGATTATAGGTGTGATGACGGGCAAAATTAAGAAGATTCCGCATTTTATCAATCTATTATCTTATTGTTCAATTTGTACGACAACGGTTACATTAGTTGTTGTTCTATTCGTCTTGTCATGGATGGTCGGCGACTTGTGGTGGATTTTAACAAGTGGCGCAATGTTATATACTCATTCGCTTTGTCCAACAATCGCTATCTTAATGTTTAGATTTCTGGCACCAGAAAAATTATCGAAAAAGGCTGCTTTTTATGCAATGATCCCAACTATCGCCTATGCAATAGTCGGGATTAGCATGAACTTTGCGCATATTTGGGTTGGACCATATCCATTCCTACAGGTATACGATCAGCCAGTTTGGGCGTCAATTGTCTGGATTATCACAATCTTAGGTGGCGCGTATGCTATTGCTAGATTATTACTCTGGCGAAAGCGCGCCAAAAAGCACACTAGTTAGTTTTTATAGCCCATTCAGGCGGGTCTATTTCGAAATTAATTATTGGCGTTTCAAAGTCGACAATATCCGTATCAACGCCGTAATAATGGTTGTAGATTTTATCGACAGCGCCAAACATGGCATCTTCTTTTTTGAAGCCAAGTCGTTTCGCAGTAGACCAGACCGATTCTTCGCTCGGTCCTTCAATTTCAATGTAGGTCGGGATCCACGGCCAAGTATTGATCGTTATTTCAACGCCATCTAGCATCCAGGTCTCGCGATAGGTTTCCTGGACGGCTTTTTGTTCTAGACCACAGCCGGCAATAAACTTCACAGCATCATCATAATTATTAACGATTAGATTTACCTCTTTGACGCCCATTATAGAATCTTCGTCTTCGAAGTTCTTATAAGTCATGACTATTTTATCGCCTTCGTCACGGACGCGCGCATAAGAATGCGGGCCACTATCAAATACCGTGCGGCGCATTAAAATTTCAGGCATCACGCATTCGGCACCAATGTTTTTGAGCTTTTCGCGTAGTTCATCTTTATCTATATCTAGAAAACTTGCTTCTATTTCGTTATTCATTTACTACCTCAAATTCTATTGCTACAGTGCCATATTTCGCGGTTTCTTCCTCAGAATAGAACTTTGGAAAGAGTGCTAAATATTCTTCCTTCGTAAAGCTTGGCGAATATAGGTGCTCGATTGGATAATTATTCGCTAGCTCTGTAAAATCCACAAATGTTTTTAGCCCTACTACGCGGACTTCAAGTGTTTCTTTTTCATCTGGTCGCTTGAGCACTTCAATAATATCACCGATCTTAATTTGACGACGCTTTTCATCATTTACGCGCGCCTCAACATTTTTGGTGCCGTTTTTGACTTGTTCAAAAATTTCCGGATCGAGATGGATTTGCATTATTGCAGCTCCTTGAAACCATAAATGCCAAGAATTGCAGTAAAGGTAACTGCGCTATAAGTACTAAAGCGCTCAAAAATACCGAAGATTTCTTTTGGTACATTGCCACTACCAACTGCACCGACGAACATTAATACTAATGCAGCTACAGCTAAAATACAGAGTGCTTTATGCTCCGTTTTGAAGGCTCCGACAGACATTAAGATTAGAGAAATAATAGATAGAAGAACGACTGCAGTAGTGACAATGTAGACATGAATGAATGTCTGCGCCGAGCCATCGTAGCCCGCACTAGACAATGGGAAGAGCGAATAGCCGATTGCGGAAATAGCATTCATTATTGCGAATAGATAAATACCAAGACGAAGCGTTTTCTTTTTTGTCTTTTGAATCAAAATACAGAGCAATGCGCAACAAAGGCAGCTAAAAATTCCATAGACATGGCTTAATCCTCCTGCGATAGCAAAAGATGGCGCATCCGTCGCCGTCAAGTCACTGACAGCCTGACTAGCCCAATTATATCCAGGGTAATTTGCGGCACCAATAATGTCGTGGAGCAGATAAAAAGCTACGCTCAATATGCCACTAAATAGAACAAGATAATTAATTAGAGGTTTCTTAGTTTTCATAATTATTATTATAATATAGGCATGAGCATAGATACGAATTCGCCATATAAGGTGCCACAAGAATATCAACCGAAAAATAAAGACTTCGAGCCGAAGACGAAACCTACCTCCGTTATCATGATCATTCTGGGCGCGATTTTAGTTATCGCTTTAATAGCGGCCATAATTGCCGGCGGAATTTTCGGTATTTCAAAAATTATCGAAAATATTCATTGACGGCCATTCCCCCAAACCTTTATACTTAACATAAGGACTTTGGAGGAGTCATGAGAAAAACTGCGAGAAAATGTATATTTTTGGCATCAGCTGCCATATGCCTATTTATGACACAGGTTGTTTTTGCCGCAGGCGCCAGCCTAACAATAGCGGATGTTACCGTATCCGACAAAAGCGAAAGCATTGCTATGACTGACCCGACTTTTGCGGACAACACTATAACAAGCAATATCACACTCAATAGCACTGATGATTATATTGAATTCAATGTTTCTCTCAAAAATAATGACTCCAGAAAATACAGAATTAGTTCCATAAGCGATAATTACGATGGTAATTATATCGATATCGAATATCGGTATAGTGATGACTTTATTGAATCCGGTAGTACCGGTAGTTTTAAGGCGAAAATCATCTATAAGACGCAATTAATCAACCAGAACGAATTGTCGTTAGACGAAATCACGATTACGCTTTCTCTTCTAGGCGAAGACGGATCAGAAGCAATAATCATCATTAATCCTGCAACAAACGATAATTTACTCGTATTAATAATTATTGGCGGATTATCAATAATCGGTCTAATTGCCTGCATTACTAGCGGCAAAAGAAAATACAAAGTACTAGGAGTTACTACTCTGATAATCGGTGCGAGCCTTATTCCGCTTTCGATTTATGCCGAAGAACAATATAATGCAACCGTGCTACTAAATAATATCGTCATAAAGGGCAAGTTCGAGAGCTATACTGTCACATTCAATACTGACGGCGGTACCGAAATTGCCTCGGAGACTATCACTTACGGTCAGAAAGTCGCGAGACCAGCTACTAATCCGACCAAAGAAGGGTCATCTTTCATAGATTGGTACGCAGACCCAGGGCATACTTCAATTTTCGATTTTGACGATACGCCTATTACCGACAATACGACTATCTACGCCTCGTATATCAGCCTGTGCGAGTTATTTGCGACTAGCTCATGGGATACAATTCGCAACAACTTAGTAAACGATCCGAGCTATTACCCTATTGGTTGCGAAAAGGAAGTCGCGCTCGACATGGATGACAATGGCGAGGATGAATCATATACTGTCAGGCTTGCAAATACTAGCTCGCCAGAAGTATGCGGCACCGAAGGGTATTCACAAACCGCTTGTGGAATAGTTATTGAGTTTATCGATACCGTCGGTTCGAGAAGAATGAATCCAACCAATACAAACAACGGCGGTTGGGCGGCAACAGAATTAATTACTTATCTTAATAGCGACTTCTATAGTAAGTTGCCAAATGATTTGAAGGCTGTGATTATCCCAACATATCCGATAGTATCCAGCACAGGCAATGATGGAACTTCGCCAAATATAACAAACGAAGATACGAACAAGAATAAGGTCTATCTCTTCTCCGCCATGGAAGTTAACGTTAAGTGGATGAATGACGACAAAAAAGATTTGTTGACCGACACAAGAATACTTGACATCTACGAATCATGTTCGGGCAGTAATCGTTGCGAATTGAGGATAAAAACGAATCCGAAGAATAATTCAAATGCATATTGGTGGCTACGCACGGCAAAGAGTGGTTACAATGAGTTCATGACGGCTCCTAACGACGGCGTATCGCTCTCATCGATGCCTTCCAGCTCGAATTATGTCGGCGTTGCTCCAGCATTCAGGATTGGCGTGATGCCAACATTTGCAGTCTCGTTCGAGACATACGGCGGGACCACAATATCAACACAGACCGTTTCTTATGGCGAAACGGCAACTAGACCAGAAAACGGGCCAACAAAAACAAAGAGCTTCACATTCCTTGATTGGTATGCTGACGAACCACACAATACCGTTTTTGATTTTGCTAATACGCCTATCACTCACGACACCACTATCTATGCCGATTATTTCGATTCCTGCAATGGATTCTCTACGGATTCTTGGGATACTATCGTACAAAACATAGCTAGTAACCCTGACTATTACCCGGTTGGTTGTGAAAAGGATATTTATCTAAGTAACTATAGCTACCCGCATACCGTTAGATTATCTAACACATCGACACCTGAAGTATGCAGTAATGAAGGTTATTCCCAAACCGCTTGTGGCACCGTAATAGAATTTGCAGGCCCTGTAGGAAGCCAGAGAGACACACGCACAATGAATAATTCCGCAACAAATAATGGCGGATGGGCTAGGTCTCAAATGGCGACTTGGTTAAATAGTAGCTTCTATAATACTCTGCCAGAAGATTTAAGGGCCGTAATTATTCCTACATATCCAATCGTGTCAGGATCGGGCCCGAGCGGTAACTCGCCCGATGTTACCGCAGCAGATACAAGTATCAACAAGTTATATCTTCTTTCCAGTAGGGAGGTAAACTTGCCGGTCGATCAATGGACAAGAGACAACAAGAATGATGTCAATACCGATACGAGACCATTGGATTACTATGAAATAAACAACACCAATGCAGCGAGAGTAAAAAGGACCATAAGCGGCTATACGGTAGATTGGTGGTTACGTACGGCCGATAATGGCTACGCAAATATGTTCCGCTTGGTCACCGAATCCGGAACAGCTGGCACAATTACGGCAGTTGCAGATTGTTCTGTTTCGCCAGCATTCAGAATTGGCACTAACTAGAGAGAAGTTATAATATTGTAAAGCTCTGGCGAGAGCGATGTTATTAAAATCATTACGACGCTCGCGACTTCGATTAGTGCATGACCAACCATGATTGGGACCGGATTGTGATGTTTTTGATAATGCCAGCATAGGATAATTGTCAGTGGCAGAAACGACAGGAAACGATAGATTATATATAATGCTCACGGGGCTAACGCGCCCGTTCGTTATACGAGAAAGCGATTGCTGCGCAATCAGCGAGGCGAACGCCTCGCCCACCCCTTCGCGTGACTGTTCGCTTTCCCTGAGCAAGCTCAGGAAAGACGAAAAGCCACCCGTTGGGGTGGCTTCTTCGTATAATTCGGCATCTTGCTAGTTTCCCGCAAAGCAGTATAATCGCCGCGACCAGGCTTGACTTCTGTGTTCGGAATGGGAACAGGTATTTCCCTGGCGCTATGGACACCGAGGAAAGACTCTAAGGGCGAACCAATACTCAGCGGTTCTGTATTAGAATCTTACCTCGATGTAAGATGCACAATAGCTATTTTAATTGACTCTGATGGTTCCGTCAATAGTATTTTTGACAGAATTGAACATCAGTTACTAGTTAAGTCTACTCCTTCTATTAATTTTGTGCAAGCACAAGATTAATAGAAGAGACATAAAAAGGCAATGCCTCTATTAGTACGCTTCGGCTCCATATATTGCTATACTTCCACCTTGCGCCTATCAACCAGATCATCTTTCTGGGAGGTCATAGGGAA
>CAMZEB010000007.1 GCA_947305705.1 uncultured Candidatus Saccharibacteria bacterium | reverse complement strand
TTGCCAAGGAAGAGGTCGAGAGTTAGAGTCTCTTAACCCGCACCATTTTTTATGCTTTAGAACCGCCCGAATTGGGCGTTTTTTTATAAAAAATGGTTATGCTATGATATAAATATGAATCCAAACGAATATAACCCACAGCCACAACAACCAATCGAGCAGCCTCAACCAACGTCTCAGCCTCAACCAATGTCTCAGCCTCAACCAATCGAGCAGCCTCAACCAATCGAGCAGCCTCAACCAATGTCTCAGCCTCAACCAATCGAGCAGCCTCAACCAATCGAGCAGCCTCAATCAATCGAGCAGTCTCAACCTCAGCCAGCACCGGCTCAGAAAAAGACTGGCGGGATGGTGGCTGTGATTATCGCGGTCATTTTTGGCCTATTTTTCGTCGTTGGTATGGTTGGCTTCACTGCAATTATATTGAACCCGGACTTTTTGAATATGTTTTTGGAAGAAAAAACCTTGGATGAAAGCCATTTCAAGCTGACCTATAAAAGCCCTTGGACATCCACTTCGGTAAAAGCTACCGAAGGCCCAGACAAAAAAGCCCTGTCTTACGATGACGGAAAAGGTTATCTAGTGGTGAACGATACGACTACGGTATCCGAGATAACGAGCTATGGCCTTTCGTCTGAGATTGGCCGCAAATATCTATACGAATTGTTTTATAACTCGTATAGTGATGGATATAAAAACAACATTAATGCTCAAAAATTCCAAATTCTGAAGGATGATATTTATTACGCAAAATTTGATGCCATAATTAATGGCAATAAGCGAGGTTCTATGTTTATTGTTGCGTCGGATTCAAAGGACCTCTGCATATCTTTCATGACCAACACGACAAAGATGGATATGGACGAACTAGACGAAAAAGCGCTTGAAATAATAAAAACTATTGAGCTCAAATAATCCCTCCAAAAAGCATAAGCGCCATTGACTATTATTTCCAAGTGTGATATAATAGAAAGATATCTTGTTTCTCGTAAACAAAAGTACCTTAAGGAGGAAATGAATGAAATCTGACCCAATTTCTTTTATTGCTGAGAATCAGGGAAGTATCCTCGACGATCTTACGATGGACTTCCCAAGTTACGCTATCGCCGGCATCGGTTTGGCGGAGTTTTCGGGCGGTATCGCAAACTACCCGATTATTATCACCAAAGCTTCCGACTACTTGTCCGAAGTTAACGATGATAAGTATCATGAGAGCTTATCGCACCAAATCTTTGATGCAGTGTCGTCTCTGAGACTTGATGGTAGTTATGATTCGGAGATTCCGTCGATTATCGTATTCCTGAATAATGACGATATGAATGCGGCCATTATTCTATCTGCCGCCACCGCGAATGGCAGGCTGGAGCAGGACGATATCGGCTTCTCCGATGAAACTCTTCGCCGAAAAATCCGCAATTATATCGACGGGATTCTGCAAGGCGAAATGGTTGTCACGAAAATTGTCGGCCACCTCTACTAATGGTTAATCCCCGAGCACTAAGCTCGGGGATTTTTACGTGGTATAATAAGATATATGGCAACAACTATGCGCAAACAGATCGCGCAGAACAGACGCAATACATTCTTGGCTATCCTTGTTTTTGTGGCATTTATCTCGCTTGTCGGCGGTATTTTTGCCTGGCTATACGGCAATATTTCTATCCTTATCACGACGGCAATTATTGCGGCGGCCTATGCGCTTATTCAATATTTTCTCGCTGATAAACTAGCAATTCTCGGCACTGGCGCTCGCCAAATTGAGAAGCCAGAAAATCCTCGCTACTATCGAATTATCGAGAAACTTGCCGAAGATGCTCGCCTTCCGATGCCGAAAGTTTATATTATCGACGATCCGGCGCCGAATGCTTTTGCGACGGGGCGCGACCCGCAACACGCTTGTGTTGCCGCGACGACTGGCCTGCTCGAAATTATGGACGACAAAGAATTGCGTGCTGTAATGGGACACGAGATGTCTCACGTTAAAAATTACGATATTCGTGTCAGTATGATCGTCTTTGGTCTTGCGGCTATCATTGGCCTTATCTCTGATATGGGCCTGCGTATGCTGTTTTGGAGCGACCGCGACGAGGAGAACAACTCGCCGATTGGCGTCCTGTTCGCACTTATTACTATTATTCTTGCGCCTTTTGTTGCAACTCTTATCAAACTTGCCGTTTCACGCCAGCGCGAATATCTCGCCGACGCCTCTTCTGCGGCAATGACAGATACTGACGATATGATTAATGCTTTACGCAAGCTTGATACTCATCATCGCCCGATGCGTCAGCAGAATGTTGCCGCCGAAGCCTTGTTTATTGCTGGGCCACTCAAAAAATCTGTTATCAGTAAGTTGTTTGCAACTCATCCGCCGCTAGAAGCACGTATAGAAAGGCTCGAAAATGCCAAAAAATAAATCAGACAAAACCCCAAAACCACGCAAGACGTTCAAAGAGGCTTTTAGTGAAACGCGTGAAAAAGTCTGGGATAAAAAACGTGCTCGCCTCAAATTGCATCGCAGCTTCCGTCGCAGTTATCGCGAAGACTATGCGCGTGGTCTGCAAGTGCCGGGGCTTGTTGCGCACGCTGTAAATACACTCAAAATCCTCTTTAAGAACTGGAAATTATTTGGTGGGCTAATTATTATTATCGTCGCGATGAATACGCTTTTCGTCGGCATAATGAGTGAGGAAACTTACCAAACCGTCCAAGATAGTATCGACGAATCGACCGAAATCCTCCAATATGGCGAAATTGGCCGTCTCGCAAAATCTGGTCTCTTGCTCGTTTCTACAGTCGCGACGGGCGGTTTGACGAAAGGTATGACAGAAGTTCAGCAAACCTTCGCCTTCTTCTTTGGCGCAGTCACAATTTTGGTTACAATCTATTATTTGCGTCATCTTTTAGCAGGAAACCATCCGCGCATTCGCGATGGCTTATATAATGCTTTAACGCCACTAATTTCTACGATGCTCGTGCTGGTTTTGGTTTTTGTCCACTTGATCCCAGTCTTTATTTTCACAATTCTTTATTCTACTGCGGTCGCGACGAACTTCTTGAGTCAGCCGCTCTACGCATTCCTATTCTGGCTACTCGGCAGCTTGCTATTGCTTCTATCCGCATATCTTCTTCCAGGCTCAATTTTGGGCGTTTGTGCCTCTACGGTCCCGGGTATCTATCCAATGCAAGCGGTTAATGCGACGACGGACCTTATCCAAGGACGCCGCACGAAATTTATCATCCGCGTCATTTTTGCATTTATTTTTCTAGCGGTTCTCTGGGTAATTGTGATGTTGCCGTTCATTTGGCTCGACCTGCTCCTTAAGCAAAATATCGAATGGATCGAAACAATTCCGTTTATTCCATTCCTTCTCCAAATTATGACAACATTTACGGTCATTTATATTACTGCCTATATCTATCTATTCTATCGAAGGATGCTCGATGATCCCGAATGATGTCCGCGAGCGTGTAGAAAAACTTCGCAATCTTATCAATGATTATCGCTATCACTACCACGTCCTCGACGAATCAATTATGTCCGAGGCGGCGGCTGATAGTCTCAAACACGAACTAGCGCAGCTCGAGGAAAAATACCCAGAACTCATTACGCCTGATTCGCCGACTCAGCGTGTTGCCGGCCAGGCGCTTGATAAATTTCAAAAAGTTGCCCACGCCGAGCGTATGATTTCACTTGCCGACGTGTTCTCGGAAGCGGAAGTCGCCGATTGGCTCGACCGTATTGCGAAACTCGGCGCTATCAATCCAGAACTTTTTGTCGATATAAAAATGGACGGCCTCGCCATGGCGCTCATTTACGAAGATGGTTTATTAAAGCAGGCTGTTACGCGTGGCGACGGTAAAGTCGGCGAAGATGTTACGATGAATGTTCGCACGATTGAAAACGTGCCGCTTTCAATCGACCAAAAAGAGCATACTGAAGTCCGCGGTGAAGTCGTAATTTTTAAGGCAGATTTCGAAAAACTCAATGAAGCACAACGCGCAAAAGGCAAACCAGAGTTCGCAAACCCGCGTAACCTTGCTGCCGGCACTATTCGTCAGCTCGATCCAAAGATCGCCGCTTCGCGTCCGCTTAAATTTATGGCCTATGATATGGTAGCGCCAAACTTACCGAAAAACTCCGAGGTTTATGAACGCTTACATAAGCTTGGCTTCCGCATTTCTGGCCAGCAGCATATTTATACCAATTTGCGCGACACGATGAATTTTATTAATGGTCTCAATGAAACGCGCCAAGATTTGCCATTCGGCACCGATGGTGCAGTTATTAAAGTGAATGACCGCAAAGTCTATCAGGCGCTCGGCATTGTCGGTAAAACTCCGCGTGCTGCCGTTGCATTTAAGTATCCAGCCGAGGAAGTTGCTACGACTGTTAAAGATATCGTGATTTCAATTGGCCGTACTGGTGCTGCGACGCCGGTTGCCGTTTTTGACCCGGTGCAAGTTGCTGGTTCGACTGTCCGCCACGCCTCACTTCATAATGCCGATGAAATTGCTCGCCTCGATATTCGCATTGGTGATACTGTGATTATTTACAAGGCTGGCGATATTATCCCACAGGTTAATCGCGTGCTTACTGAGCTTCGTCCGAGCAATTCCGAAGCATACGACTACGAAAAAGCCCTCGCTGAGCAATATCCAGAACTCGAATTTGAGCGCCCAGCTGGCGAAGTAGTTTATCGTGTCAAAGGTTCCAATGCAAGCGAGATGTTGAAACGTGCGATTGAATACTACGCTTCGAAACCTGGCCTTAATATTGAAGGTCTTGGCGAGAAAAACGTCGTTGCGCTTATTGACGCCGGTCTCGTTGGCTCGATCGCTGATCTTTATACTTTGACGGCAGGGCAGGTCGAGGCGCTCGATCGTTTCGCGGAAATCTCTGCGCATAAACTGATAGATAATATTCAAGCGAGCAAAAACCCGCCGCTTGCACGTTTTATTACGGCAATTGGTATTCGCCACATTGGCACGCAAACTGCTATTGATCTTGCCGCGCATTTCAAATCGCTCGATGCGCTTCGCGATGCGACCGAATCGGAGCTTCTCGAAATGCCTGGCATTGGTAAGATTGTTGCTGAATCGATTCTCGCTTTCTTCGCTGACGAAGACAACCTCGCCTTGCTTGATAAACTTAAGGAGCTAGGCGTTGAGCCGGTCTATCAGGATACTTCTGGTGGTAAGCTCAATGGTCTAAGTTTTGTGGTTACTGGCACGCTCGATTCGATGGGGCGCGACGCTGCAGCTGAGAAAATCCGCGCACTCGGCGGAGAATTCCACAGCTCCGTTGTAAAAACTACTACCTACCTAGTCGCCGGCCACAATACAGGTAAATCTAAACTCGAAAAAGCCGCCAAATACGGCACGAAAGTAATCGATGAAGCCGAATTTCTTGAGATTCTCGGGTAATTAGCACTCTTGCATTTCGAGTGCTAATTGCCTATAATAGAGTTTATGGTAGACGAATTCAGTGAAATTATGAATCATCTCAGCGAAAATGCTCGCTTTGCGTTGCAGAAAGCTGACTATTATTCCAAGCGTTATAACCAAGGCTATATGGGCACCGAACACCTTTTGATGGGTATTATGGCGCAAGATACTTCGACTGGCGCAAAAATTCTCTCTAGCGAAGGTGTTGATCTCGATCAAATTGAACGTGCGCAGGGCAAGGTCGCTGTTGACGTCCCGGCTGCGCCGATGGCGATGATGTCGCTTTCTGAAGCAACCGTTCTGACTCTCCGTATGTCCCTTAATTTTGTCCGCGAGAATGGTCTCGATATTGTTGGCACCGAGCATATCGTCTATGCGCTCCTTCGCCAACCGAACTCTCGCGCAAGCGTTCTTTTAAGCCAGCTCGATGTTGATTTGGATAAAGTGGCAAATAATATCGAGGAACTTATCGAGAAGCAGGCCGACGAGGCGAAGCTTGAAAAACAAAAACGCAAAGCTGGCAAACGCCCAACTTTTCGTTGGCTCAATAAATTCGGCTCTGATCTTACCGAGCAGGCAAAGCAGGGTAAACTCGATACCGTAATCGGTCGTGATCAAGAAATCGAGCGTGCCGTCACGGTTCTTTGCCGCCGCACAAAATCTAACCCTGTTCTCATCGGTGAAGCTGGTGTTGGTAAGACTGCGATTGTTGAAGGCTTAGCGATGCGTATCGCAAAAAATGACGTTCCAGGCGCACTTATTGGCAAACGGATTTTTCAGGTCGATTTGAGCTCCGTCGTTGCTGGCACGAAATTCCGCGGCGAGTTTGAGGAACGTATCAAAGGCATTATTGACGAGGCTGTTGGTGACGATACAGTCATTCTGTTTATCGATGAGCTTCATCTTCTTGCCGGTGCTGGCAGTGCTGAGGGCAGTATGGATGCAGCAAACATTTTGAAACCAGCTCTTGCTCGCAACCAGCTTAAACTTATTGGCGCCACAACGCTTGATGAATATCGCAAAAATATCGAAAAAGACAAAGCGCTCGCTCGTCGTTTCCAGACCGTTATGGTCAATGAGCCGTCGCCGACTGTTACGCTCCGTATTTTGAAAGGTATCAAAAAGCATTATGAGGAGCATCATCAGGTTGTAATTTCGGATGAGATTCTAGAAGAAGCAATTAATCTTTCTGAACGCTATATTTCTGATCGTTTTATGCCAGACAAAGTCATCGATGTGATTGACGAAGCAAGCGCAATTGCGCGTGTTTCGCTCGACAAAGCCGGCGCAAGTGTTTACAAAAAGAGCAAAATTGAACTCGCGGATTTGCAGGACAAAATTGAGCAAGCTGCCGAAAAAGAAGATTACGAAAAAGCCGCCGAATATAAAACTCGTGCTGCTCAGCTCCAAAAAGAAATCGATAAACTACAAAAATCCAACAAAAATCTTGATAAGGCTCCAGCGGTTACTAGTGAAAATCTCGCAACGGCCATTAGCCTCAAGACGGGTATTCTAGTCAGTCGCGTCCGTGGTTCTGAACAAGAATTATTAATGAATCTCGAAAAGCACCTCCAAAAAGAAATAATTGGACAAGATGCTGCAATCAAGGCGGTCTCAAAAGCTATTCGCCGTGGCCGCTCCGGGATTGCCGATATTCATCGTCCAATTGGCTCTTTCATCTTCCTCGGCCCAACTGGCGTTGGCAAAACTGAACTCGCAAAAACAATTGCGCGCGAAGTGTTTGGCGGTGACGATTCGCTAATCAAAATTGATATGTCGGAGTTTAGCGAAAAGCACAATGTTGCACGTCTCGTCGGCGCTCCGGCTGGCTATGTTGGCTATGATGATGGCGGTAAACTCACTGAGCAGATTCGTCGTCGCCCATATTCTGTTGTTCTCTTTGATGAGATTGAAAAAGCTCACCCAGAAGTGTTTAATATTCTGCTTCAGATTCTTGAAGATGGCACTTTGACTGATGGCCAGGGTACAAAAGTAAAGTTCAATAATTCTATTATTATTCTAACTAGCAACCTCGGCGCAGAAGATATGTATCGTGAATCTGAACTTGGTTTTGCGGCAAAAGACAAACACGACGCGAAAGAACTCGAAGCGGAGCACGCTGCGAATGAAGCGGCCGCGATGAAAGCACTTCGCAAACTGATGCGCCCAGAACTCGTGAACCGTTTCGACGCTATCGTTACATTTAATGCTCTTAGCGAGAAGAATGTTGATGCAATCTTTATGAATATGATTGAAGATCTCAAGAAGCGCCTTGCAAAGAAATCTATCGGTCTTGAAATTACGCCAAGCGCAAAAAAACATTTGATTGAAAAAGGCTATGACGTCAAAAATGGTGCTCGTCCGCTCCGACGCACCATTGAAGACGAAGTTGAAAGTCTACTGGCGGACAATATTTTGGCAGGCAAACTCGACAAAGGCGATATCGCAAAAATCGAGTGCAAAAAAGGCGAACTGGTTCTCGTAAAAGCTCGCGAGTAAGTCGCTTATGATAAAATGGGTGTAGATGGAAAACAATTCTAATCCTATTTTTACTGCGAACGAAGACGGTGCGTTGGTCGCTAATGATAACATTCCAGAAACTCAGCCTCAAGTTGTACCTGAGCAGGTAGCAGATCAGCCTCCGGCGAAGAAAAAATCCGTCAAAAAACTCGTTAGTCTCATAATCGTTCTCCTAATTCTTGCTGGCTTAATTTTTGCCGCATCCAGGATTGATTACACGGTAGTTATCGACAATATCGCTGGCTCAAATTATGTTGCCACCGAGGAAATGCAAAAGCTCATTGACGCATTGGACCTAACCGAAGATGGTCGTCGCATTTTCTACGCAACGCACCCAGAGTTGCAGGAAAGCGAAGCATTTAACTCAAACTGTGACTCTGACGATTCTGAGTCGCTAGTGCTAGGCTGTTACAAAAATAACCATATCTATGCCTACAATGTTAAAAATAGTGATTTGGATGGTATTCGCCAGACGACTTTGGCGCACGAGTTATTGCACGCCGTTTGGCATCGTATGAGCAATTCGGACCGTGATGCGCTCAAAGCGGATTTGCTGAAGGTGCGGGATGAGAACGAAGAGGTAAAAAGCAAGAGCGAACTCTATAACGAAAGCAGCCTGTACAATGAGCTCCATTCAATTATTGGCTCGCAAGTCCGCCCAGACAAGATGCCGGAAGCGCTTCGCAATCACTATGCGAAATATTTCAAAGATTTAGATAAAATTGCTGCCTATTACGAGGCTTATTCGAGTATTTATCAAGCGGCAATTGCGCGCGTGAATGAACTAAAAGATGTTATTGATGAACGTCGTGCGAAGTATAGTGAAATGTTGGCGGATTACGACCGAAATAACACGCAACTTACGGCAGACATAAATAATTTCAATGCTCGTGCGAGAACTACTGGCGGTTTCCAGACCGAGGATGAATTTGATCGGGAATATCAGGCGCTAATTAGTCGCCAACGCAAACTCGTCGCCGATTACCAAGCGTTGTTGGTCTATGCCAACGAATCGAACGAGATTATTGCGGAATATAATGCGAATGTTGCTCGCACGGAGCAGTATGCGCAGAGCATTAATAGTAATATTTCCGCACCTACAGAGAATAATTAGCACTCTTGAATTATGAGTGCTAATATCTTATACTAAAAGTATGAAGAATTATTTAGTTCCAACAGTTATTGAAGAAAACAACCGTGGCGAACGTGCCTATGATATCTACTCGCGCCTTCTTAAGGAGCGCGTAATATTTATGGGCGAAGAAGTAAATTCGGCGACTGCAAATATTGTCATTGCGCAGCTTCTTCATCTCGCCTATGAAGATCCGAAAAAAGATATAAAACTCTACATTAATTCGCCTGGTGGCTCAGTTTACGATGGTCTCGCAATTATCGACACGATGAATTATATCGAGCCAGACGTGCAGACGATTGGTATTGGCTTGCAGGCATCGATGGGCGCAATGCTTCTATCGAGCGGCGCCAAGGGTAAGCGTTTCGCTCTTCCGAATTCACGCATTATGATCCATCAGCCTAGCTCTGGCACCGAAGGGAAGATTACAGACCAGGAAATCGCTCTTCGCGAAGGCGTATATCTCAAAAAAGTGCTTGCTGAAATGATGGCAAAAAATACCGGCAAATCACTCGCGCAAGTCGAAAAAGATATGGACCGCGACAACTGGATGTCGGCCGAAGAAGCTGTCGAATACGGCATCATTGACGAAGTGATAAAGAAATAGCATAAAAGCCCGAGTGAAAACTCGGGCTTTTTGTTCTCGTAAAGCTAGCGTGATAAACTATAAATATGACTAAAACAAGAGCAAAATTTGTCTGTCAGAATTGTGGCTCCAGCTACGCAAAATGGGCTGGTCGTTGTGAGAATTGTGGTGAATGGAATACCTTGCTCGAACAGGAAGTGCCGTCCGAAGCCGAGGCAAAATCCGCCCTCGCACGCGGGGCAGTTTCTGGCAAGAAACTCGCCGCCGTCTCGATAAACGAGATTGAGCCGAGCGATGCGGGCAGCCGTCTCAAAACTGGGTTCCCAGAGTTAGATAATGTTCTCGGCGGCGGGATTTTGCTCGGCGGCGTTGCTCTACTCGCAGGTCAGCCGGGCATGGGCAAATCTACGATTTTAATGCAGGTCTGTGCTAATGTCTCGAATGCCGGTCGTAAAGTTCTCTATGTTTCGGGCGAGGAATCGGCAGGGCAGGTTAAAATGCGCGCGATTCGTCTCGGCGCCTCAAGTGACCAGCTGCATTTTGCTAGCTCATCATCTGCTAATGACATCGCAAAGACCATCGAAGAAGACGGTTATGATCTTGTAATCGTCGACTCGATTCAGACACTTAGTATGGCAGAGATTAGCTCTGCGCCGGGTACAGTCAGCCAAGTTAGCAACTGTGGCAATCTTATTATTCGTGCCGCCAAATCAAGCGGAACTGCGGTTATAATTGTTGGTCACGTCACAAAGGAAGGAACGCTTGCGGGGCCAAAAGTTCTCGAGCATCTCGTTGATGTCGTTCTCAATTTTGAGGGCGATCGCTACGGCGGTTTCAAAACGATTCGCGCTGTCAAGAACCGTTTCGGCTCCACGACCGAAGTCGCAATCTTTGAAATGGCAACCGAGGGCTTAGTTGAGGTTAAAAATCCGTCCGAGGCACTACTTTCTGAGCGTCAAAATACCGATGGCAGTATCATTATGGCGACGATTGAGGGCACGCGCCCGCTCCTCGTCGAAATCCAAGCGCTCGTCAATCCGACTAGCTTCGGCTATCCGAAACGTACCGCCTCGGGCTTCGATCTAAACCGTCTCAATCTTCTTATCGCTGTTCTAGAGAAACGCACTAAGCTCAAACTTCAGGACAAAGATATTTTTATTAACGTTGTTGGTGGCCTCAAGCTCAATGATTCTGCGGCTGACCTCGCGATTTGCATGGCGATTGCATCTGCTGCAGCCGGTCGCAAACTTGACGACAAAATCGTTGTCTTTGGCGAGATTGGCCTCGGCGGCGAAATCCGCTCCGTCATTGCGCCCGATCGCCGCATTGCCGAGGCAAAAAAGCTCGGCTTCAAAAATGCTATTGGTCCCGCCACTGTCAAAGATAAATTTGTCTTGCCAGTCAAAGACCTCCGCTCTGCATTAGTTCAGTATATGAACAACAAATAGCACATATAGCCATAACCGTGTTATACTAGTTGCAGTAGGAGGAGTGTAAATGCAGCGTAATTGGCGTAAAAGAATAAATGGTTTTATTGCCATTGTTTTTGCGACCAGCTTGATTTTTAGTCTTTTCCTATCGATCAAGGCTATTGCTGAAGGCGCGATTTTTGAGATTCAGTCTGCCGAAATTACAGAAATGTCTGCCAGCGCGAGTGGAGCCATTGGCGGCTATAGCGATTCTACTATCACGAGTAATGTTATCTTTCATAAGATCGGCGACTCTGCTACTTACAAGGTAACGCTCAAGAACTCCGACGGCGAAGATCATGTTATTAAAACTATTTCTGACAATAATGCTAATTCCAACATCTCTTATCTCTATGACAAGCACGAAAACGAGACTGTTGCTGCCGGTTCAATCTTTGATTTTGTCTTTACTGCCAAATATGCTACCGGTGCGAGTATCGATAATCGTAGTCAGGCTGCCGAGGTAAAATTTGTCATTCAATTTGCCGATACTGACGAATCAGAGGAAATTATTATTACGCCTGATACTAATGATAATCTCGGCGTAAGTCTCTTGATTCTCGCGATATCTGCGGCGGGGTTCATTGCCTGTGTAATCATTTTTGTCAAGAATCGCAAGGCTATGCGCGGAATTGTCGCCATCATTACTTTTGCCTTTGCGGCTGTCGCTACTGTTTCTAGCGTTCAAGCTGCCGCAATCAAAATCGATTGCTTTAATCTTACTACTAGCTACGGCCTTTACGACAAGCTAATCATAAAAATAGGCGACGAAGATATAGTTGTCGATTACAGTGAAAAGCTCGAGGATGTTAGTGGTATTGTTGCGCCAGCTGAAACTGGCTATACGTTCGTTGGCTGGCAGGATGAGGGCGGCAATGACATTGACGTAACTGCGCCAATTACCGATGATATTGTGATCGTGCCGAAATATGAAGCTCACAAATTTACGGTTCGCTTCAATCGCAATGGTGCTACCGGCGGGGAAGATATGGCTAATCAGGTAGTCACTTACGGCGAAACAACTACCCTCAACCCTAACGCGTATGAGCGCCCGCATTACGAGTTTATCGGTTGGGCTACCAGCGCAGATGGCGCCAAAGTCTACGACGATAAGGCTGATATTACTAATGCAATATCGGAGAATAATGGTGTGCTCGACCTATACGCTGCGTGGCAAGAGGTGACGGCAACGCTTGAAACCGGACAGAATATTAACTCGGCGCTAAAAACATTAGCGAAGGGGAGCACTGCTCATTACAATAATACAGATAAGATCATAAAGAATCTTGAATTTGTCGATACATTGCCAAATACCGTCGACGAAAATACGCCTAAAGCTAATATAGCACTTGATGGCGGGATCCCAGTTTATGCATATTGGGTTGCTAGTGAGGAGAAAATCTATATCAATACTGAGGCGAACAGGATTTATGCGAACACAAATTCTGATCGTATGTTCTATGGGATACAGTCACTTGCCTCACTTACGCTACCGGCTAGCCTCGATACCTCAAATGTGACAGATATGAGCTATATGTTCGCTGGCATGATTACTATAACTTCGCTCACGCTTCCAGATAGCTTTAATACTTCGAGTGTAACGAATATGAGCCATATGTTTCACAATATGTCCGCTCTTACCTCACTCACGTTTTCGAATAGCTTCGATACCTCAAATGTGACAGATATGAGCTATATGTTCTCCAGTATATCTAAGCTTACTTCGCTTTCGCTTCCGAATAGCTTTAATACATCGAGCGTGACGAATATGAGAAGTATGTTCTCTGCTATGTATAGGCTTACTTCGCTCACGCTTCCAGATAGCTTTAATACTTCGAGTGTAACGAATATGAGCTATATGTTTTACACGTCTTTTTCTCTTACTTCGCTTTCGCTTCCGAATAGCTTTAACACTTCAAATGTGACAGATATGAGCTATATGTTCTTTGGTATATCTTGGCTTACTTCGCTTTCGCTTCCGAATAGCTTCGATACCTCAAATGTGACAGATATGAGTAATATGTTTGGCGGCATGAACGCTCTGACTATGCTTACCCTTCCGGATAGTTTTAATACCTCAAATGTGACAAATATGAGCAAAATGTTTGACGGTATGTATGCTCTTACTTCACTCTCATTCTCGGCTAACTTTAATACCTCGAAAGTGACAAATATGGAAGGAATGTTTAGAGATATACGTGCGCTTACTTCACTTACGCTTCCAACTAGCTTTAATACTTCAAGTGTAACGAACATGAATTCCATGTTTTCTGGCATGCGAAAACTTACTTCACTTACTCTTCCGAATAATTTTATGATTACCTCTAATACGACAACGACTGATATCTTTATTAGTATACCTACAACCGCAACGCTTTATGCAGCAGACGCAAAAACACAATCGCTCTGGCCGGGCGTATTGGGGAATTAGTAATCCCTTGCATCTAGCGCTAATCTGTGGTAAAATACCTCTCAGTATGATTACAAAAGATAATAAAGCCAAGGTTATTGCGAAGCTTGCCCGCAGCGACAAGGATGTTGGTTCTCCAGAGGTTCAGATTGCTATTTTGACTGAGCGTATCAAGGAAGTTACCGAGCACGTCAAAGCAAACAAGCACGATTTTATGGCAAAGCGTGGTCTTCTTCAGATGGTTGGCCAGCGCAAAAAGTTGCTTAAATATCTCGAAAAGAACGATTTCGAGTCCTATAAAGCAACCGTCGCTAAACTCGGTCTCCGCAAATAAATTAAAACCAGCCCGTTCGAAGGCTGGTTTTTTGTTACACTGGCGGTGAATAAAAAACGGCCCGCCATAACTGGCGGGCCTAGCAGCCATAAAGACGAATCTTAAAACTCTGCGACCTTCTCGGATATTGCCATCGAGATGTCGTCTAGCCGTCGCGCTGTGGGATTAGTGCGAGGCGAGTCGCTTTCGATACATTCTGCGAAGTAATTCAACAAGAATTTTTCCGCTTTACGGATGTCGTCATTCCGTCTTCTAGTACCGACGGGTTTAACTCTGGCTGGCTTGCGTCTGCCGTCATCCTTTTCGCAGCACGTATCGACGGAAAGTAAGTCGAAAGTGACGTGCCCGTTATTCACGATAAAAGCCGGTAATACTACCGTCTTTTCGAGTGTCTCTTTCCGATAGGGCGCCCATACTTTCTCGATGAAAATATTGTGTCCTTCGGTCTTGTCTTTAATCAGAACACTACTAAGAGCGTCTGCCTCAAAACAAAATGCCACTCTGTGGATAAGGTGACTTTTTTGGCCGTCGTCACACTTTTCCTCGCGATACTGGCAAGGGGAGAGCAGAATCGTCGTAATGTCGTCCCTGTTATCATAACTGATTGTCATCATAACGGTGCAATTACCTCGTTCCTCCTCGAAAATCTCCCTGATCACCTCCTTCTCATTTTCCGTGAGAATGCCTGATACGTGGACTGTCGTCCTGGTTGCCTTTAAAACATCTGCCATTTAACCTACCTCCTCTACAAGATATTGCACCCCCGGGTGCGGTGCAGTGGCAGCACGTACTTGCGTTGCGTTAGCGCAACAAACACATATCTTATTATAGCACAAACAGATTAAAAAGTCAACAGAGGTAGACAGGGGGAAGATGTGTTATAATAAAAGACAGCAAATAAAATATCGAGAAAATGATAGATATTTTCTCGCAAGACTAACTGCGATAGAATACTTATTATTTTCTCGAGGAAAGGCAGTTTTTGATGGATATCATCAACCCAAGCGGTAAGAAAACCTTCAAGCTTGAGACGGATTTTTGCGGTCGCAAACTTGGTCTCGAAGTAAACCGTGTCGGTTTTCGTACCACATCATCAGTATTAGTTACCTATGGTGACACCGTCGTTCTCGGCTCTGTCGTCGTCGGCACTAAGCCAGTCGTGCAGGATTTCTTTCCACTCTCCATTGAGTATGAAGAAAAATACTATGCCGCTGGCAAGATTAGCAGCAGTAAATTTATCAAGCGTGAAGGCAAACCTTCCGATAATGCGGTTCTCGTTGGCCGCCTTATTGACCGCCCAATTCGCCCACTCTTCCCGAAGGGCTATCGTCAAGAGATTCAGGTTGTTGCGACCGTGCTCTCAATGGATCCAAGCTTCCGCCCAGATGTTATCGCGATGATTGCAGCTTCCAGCGCACTGATGCTCGCTGGTGTTCCATTCGACGGTCCTATTGCTGGTCTCCGTATTGGCCGCGTCAATGGCGAGTACAAAGCATTCTTGAGCCCAGAGGAGCGCGAGGCATCTGATCTCGATCTCGTCGTTGCTGGCAAAGACACTGGCATTACGATGGTCGAAGCTGGCGCAAATGAAGTTCCAGAAGATGTCATCGTTGGCGGTCTCGAATGGGGCCTCAAGATGATTCAGCCTGCGATTGAGCTCCAGAACAAACTCCGCGAAGCAGTCGGCGTAGAAGAGAAGGAATATACCCTTATTCTCCCATCAGACGAAGCTCAGGCGAAGGTTGATAAATGGATGGAAGGCAAGCTTGGTCCAGAACTCCGCACTCAGAATACTGTCGAGCGCAATAATCTTATCGACGAAATTCGCTGGGCAATGCACGATGAATTCTCGCAGGAAATTACCGACGACGAAGCCGGTATTACCGATAAGATGACTGACGAGGAAAAGACGAATGCTCGTACACATTATTATGATGAGCACTTCCGCGCCGAATATAATGACGCATTCGAACTTGCCGTCAAGCATGACGTGCGCAAGCATATTATCGAAGATGGCATTCGCCCAGACGGCCGCAAGCTAGATGAGGTTCGCCCGCTCAGCTCGCAGGTTGGCATTTTGCCACGCACTCATGGTTCGAGCCTCTTCACGCGTGGCGTCACTCAGGCTATGAATATTGTGACTTTGGCGCCGCTTAGCTATGGTCAGCTCGTCGATACGATGGAAGTCACCGATGGTATTCGCCGCTATATGCATCACTATAATGCTCCAGGCTACACAGTTGGTGAGATTTCTCGCATGGGTAGCCCAGGACGTCGCGAAGTTGGTCACGGCTATCTCGCGGAGCGTGCTCTTATGCCGGTTCTCCCAAGCGAGGAAGAGTTCCCATACGCAATTCGTAGCGTTACCGAGATTATGTCCCAAAACGGTTCGACTTCGATGGCTGCAACTTGTAGCTCATGTCTCGCCCTTATGGATGCTGGTGTTCCACTTAAGCGCCCAGTCTCCGGTGTTGCGATGGGTCTCATGATGGATGGCGATACGCCGTATGTTCTCACTGACCTTATGGATGCCGAAGATTTCGCTGGTGATATGGATTTCAAGGTTACCGGTACTACCGAGGGTGTTACCGCACTCCAGATGGATATGAAAGTTCACGGTCTCCCAGTCGAGGTTCTCCGCAAGGCGATTGCTCAAGCACACGAAGGTCGTATGTTTATTCTCAAGCACATGCTTAGTGTACTAGAAGGTCCTCGTGATCATCTCAGTCCATACGCACCTCAGATTGAGAAGCTTATGGTTAACCCAGACAAAATCGGCACAATTATTGGCAAAGGCGGTGAGACTATCAATAAAATCACTTCCGAAACAGGCGCAGAGGTTAATATTGAGGAAAATGGCCTCGTTACGGTTGCTGCAACTGATGCCGAGAAGATCAAGAAAGCTATGGACTGGATCAAGTCGCTTGTCGAGGAGCCAGAACCAGGCAAAATCTACAAGGGCAAGGTCGTGTCTATCAAGGACTTTGGTGCATTTGTAAATATTCTCCCGGGTATCGACGGTATGCTTCATATCTCTCAGATTTCCGAGAAGCGTCTTGAAAAGGTCACTGACGCGCTTCAAGTTGGCGATGAAATCAAGGTTCGCCTCGATGCTATCGACGACAAAGGCCGCCTCAGCCTCTCAATGAAAAACGTCGACCAAAAAGACTAACAGAGAAAAAGCATAAACATTTAAAATATCTAGAATAATATTGTATTGTTCTAGATATTTTTGTGATATTATTACATTAAATATAACTTAAATGGAGAATAGTTACATTATGGCAACTCAAGCTGTAGTTGACCCAGTAAAAATGCCTAAAATGAAGGCAGACAACAAACTAATCGCCGGCATCAATGCTGCTAGCCTCTCGCTAGCTACCTTCACTGGTTTTATGGCAATCTTTGCTGGTATCGCTCATTTCACAACAAAGGGATGGTTCGTTGAAATTCCAGTTCTTAACATAATCTTTGGTACGAACCTTAGCAACGTAGCAGTCGCTTTCATCGCTGGTATCGCAAGCGTCTTGCTCGCAGTTCTTGGTCTTATCACTGCCGGCAAAATCACCGACATCAACGCTATGAAGAGCGCTTGGAAGTGCACTCGCAACGTCTTTGTAGCTATTGCTGCAATTGAAGTTATCAAAATGATCTCAATCGCTATCTACTCTCTCTGTGGTATTGGCGAAAAATCTGGCGTCCAGCAGGGTTACCTCTGGCTCAACGATTTCCTATCAAATACTCTCGCTGCTCTAGCTGCGACCGGTATCGCATTCATTGCACACTTTATCGCTGCAGGCAAAACTTCCGTCCTCAGCGTTATGCGCTTTGTTGCACTTGGTATTGCATCAGTCGGTTGTATCCTCGTATTCGTTTCTACGATTGTTAGATTCTATAACAAGAACACTGGTAAATCTTCATCTAGCTCCAGCTCCAGCAGCTCCTATAGCCTAGACAGCCTCATGGATCTATACAATACCTACAAATAATATAAGACCATTAGAAAAAGAGAAGCGCATATGCTTCTCTTTTTTATGGTATAATTAACCCATATGGCACAGAAGAAGCGAGGTAGAAAACGCAAATCAGCCAAAGAAGAAATCCCGAAACATGAATTACCGGGCGGCTTTTGGCACCAAGCGTTAGCAATCATTTTCCTATTATTTGCAGTTACATTTGTAGCGATGTGGTTTGGCGCAGGTCAAAACGCAGTATTTTTGCAAGAATTCAAATCATTCTGCGATTACGCATTCGGCTACACGACTTACTTATTCCCATTTGTGTTAGTCTATATCGCCGTTATGATATTCCGCGCTCCAAACAATCGCCTCAACGCGAGCGTCTGGGTCGCATCGGCCTTAATGATAATCTGGTTCTGCGGTCTATTTGGTGTTGGTAGCTATTCTACGCCAAGCCGCACTGGCGGTATCATTGGCGAAACCATGGACAACTTCGCTGTTCGCAACTTCGGTAGTGGCGTTTCAATTATGGCCTACATTGTATTGATACTGATTACCGCGCTCTTTATGTATGCCGAAACTCCGCTTGCACTTATGCGCAAAATCGGTTCGATTTTCAAGACAAGCAAAAACGACGAAGATGCCGAAAACGCACGTATTATGCGCAAGAACAAAGAGAAGTCCGACAAAGAAGACCTTGGCAACTTCAAAGTCGTCGCCAACGTCGAGACTGTTAATGATAAAAAAGAGCGTGATTTGCCTCATTTCCAGAAGAAGGAAATGGAAGAGGTCAAAACCGTCGAAGAGCCAATGGCGCTCGTTGCAGTATCTGACCCGAACTGGAAGATGCCTTCGCTAGAATTATTGAATCGCAAAACTACGCCTGCCGATCCTGGCAATACGGAAGAGAATGCGCGCATTATCAAAGATACGCTTGCTCAGTTCGATATTGATGTGACTGTTGAGGGTGCAAACCTCGGCCCACGCATTACGCAATATACGCTTCGTCCACCTGCCGGCGTTCGCGTCAACAAGCTATTAGCCTATGACAAAAACCTTGCTATGGCACTTGCTGCCGATAAGATTCGTATCGAAGCGCCAATTCCGCGCACGAATATGGTCGGTGTCGAAGTTCCAAATATTACGCCTGCAAGTGTTGGCCTTCACGAGCTTCTACGTTCAGCTGAATGGCGCAAAATTATTCAGGACAAACCTCTCGCATTTACGGTTGGTAAAGATATTGCTGGCCAGGTAGTGGTTGGCGATCTCGCAAAGATGCCTCACCTTCTCATCGCTGGTACTACTGGTTCTGGTAAATCTGTGATGACGAATGTTCTAATTAACTCGTTGCTATATCACAACTCGCCAAGCGATTTAAAGCTCATCATTGTCGACCCGAAGCAGGTCGAGATGGCGGCCTATGAAGACATCCCGCATTTGCTTGCGCCAGTTATCAATAGTACCGACAAGGCATTGAGTGCGATGAAGTGGGCAGTCGGCGAGATGGAAAAACGCTATACTCTTATGAGTAAAGAACGCGTCAAAAATATCACGGACTACAATGCTAAGATGTCCGAGCAGGGCGGAAAAGTTGAAATCGCTGACGAGGATGGCAATATTCAAGAGCACAACAATGGCAAGATGCCATATATCGTCGTAATTGTTGATGAGATGGCAGATCTTATGATGACGGCCGGCAAAGAGCTAGAAATGCTAATTGTCCGCATTGCTCAGAAAGGCCGTGCCGCTGGTATTCACCTAGTACTTGCAACGCAACGTCCAGAGGTCAAGGTCGTTACGGGCCTTATTAAGGCAAATATCCCAGGTCGTATTGCCTTCGCGGTAAACAATGGTGTCGATTCGCGCGTTATGCTTGATGCGGTTGGCGCAGAGAAGTTGCTCGGTTCTGGTGATATGCTATTCTTAACCACTGAGATGATGGGCAAACCGCGTCGTGTCCAGGGTGCATTTGTGAGTGACAAAGAAATAGGCAAAATCGCAGACTTCCTTCGTCAACAAGCCCCTCCTCAGTACAATGACGAGGTGACTTCGCAGTCAGTTTCGATGCCTGGTGTGCCTGGTGCTTCTTCGAATATGGGTGGTGGTGGCGACGTCGAGCGCCAAGCTGCCGAAATCGCAATTCGTGCCGGCAAGCTATCTACTTCGCTTCTTCAGCGCCAGCTCCATATCGGCTACGGCCGTGCCGCTTCTATTATTGACGAACTCGAAGCAAAAGGTGTTGTCGGCCCATCAACGGGCGGCAATAAACCACGCGACGTTTTGATTACGTCAATGGACGAATATCCAGGTTAATATGAACCTGACGAGTATCGAAAAATTTATCGACAAACAAAAAGTTAGTTTTGTCTGCTCTGTTGATGACGAAAAATACCCGAACGTAAAAGCGATGCTTAAGCCACGAAAACGGGTAGGTCTCAAAGAATTTTACTTTTCAACAAACACTTCGTCGATGCGCGTAGCGCAATACAAGAAGAACCCGAAGGCGAGCATATATTTTTATCGCAAAGGGCTGATTAAATATGTCGGCGTTATGCTCAAAGGTAAGATGGAAGTTCTGACCGACCAAGAGACAAAGAATGAGATTTGGCGACGTGGCGATACGATGTTTTATAAAAAAGGCGTCACCGATCCAGACTATTGCGTCTTAAAGTTTACTGCAACAAGCGGCCGCTACTATTGCGACCTCAAAACAGAAAATTTCGATGTTGAATGATTCCATATTGATATGATGCAGTAGTGTTGGGTATGCGCTTAAAGAAACGTTGCGTAGGCTACGGCCGAGCATGAAGTGGCACTCACCCGTAACGACGGGCTGAGTGAACGCTGTTTTCTGAAGCGCATACCTAACGCTCCTGTGTTATAATATTAATATGAAAATTAGTCAAAACTTCACGAAAACTTCCAAAACCGCACCTGCCGATGAGCAGAGTGAGAGTGCGAAGCTACTTCTCCGCGCCGGTTATATCTACAAAGAAATGGCAGGAGTTTATGACTATCTACCGCTCGGCATGATTACGCTCGAAAAAATCATGCAAGTAATCCGCGAGGAAATGAATGCGATTGGTGGCCAGGAACTCAAGATGACCGCCCTACAACCGCGCGATGCCTGGGAAGCTAGCGGCCGCTGGAGCGACGACGTAATGGATGTCTGGTTTAAGACAAAACTTAATGCTGGCGGCGAGCTTGGTCTCGGCTGCACGCATGAAGAGCCACTTACTCGTCTCATGAAGAGCTATATTTCTAGCTACAAAGATCTCCCGGTTTACGCCTACCAATTCCAGACGAAATTTCGTAACGAGCTTCGCGCTAAATCTGGCATTATGCGTACGCGCGAATTTATGATGAAGGACCTTTACAGTTTTAGCAAAAACCGCGAAGAGCACGACGAGTTTTATGAAAAATGCGCCGAGAGCTATAAAAAGATCTTTAATCGTCTCGGTATCGGTAATGATACCTTCCGCACTTTTGCGAGCGGTGGCGCCTTTAGTAAATATTCTGATGAATTCCAAACTTTAACTAAAGTCGGCGAGGATATTATCTATCTCGACCGCGAAAAAGGCATTGCCGTTAATGAAGAAGTCTACAATGATGAAGTCCTTGCTGATCTTGGCCTTGATAAGTCTAAGCTTGAACAATGCAAGGCGGCCGAAGTTGGCAACATCTTTACGCTCGGCTATCGCTTCTCTGATGCGATAGACCTTACATATAACGACGAAGATGGCAAACGCCAAAAAGTCTTCATGGGTAGCTACGGCATCGGTCCTAGCCGCGTCATGGGTGTAATTGCAGAGAAGCTCAGTGACGACAAAGGTCTCGTCTGGCCAGAAGAGATCGCACCATTCAAATACTATGTCGTTGCCATTGGCGACGAAGCAATGAAAGTAGCAACAGAGCTACACGACAAAGCACCTGAACAAATTATCTTTGACGATCGCACTAATGCGCGTAATGGCGAAAAATTTGCAGATGCGGATTTGCTCGGTATCCCGTATCGTATCGTCATTAGTGATAAAACGCTTGCGGATAAAAGCGTCGAACTAAAGAAACGCACAGAAACTGAAACAAAACTCTTGCCATTAGACGAGTTTGTTGCTAAACTAGGGCAGAAGTAACAGTAAATTTTCCTATTTTTCTGGGGTAGAGGAGGGATATTTTAATGGCTAAGACAGTTAATATTACCGCTGCTGGTCGCAAAGAATTAGAGCAAGAATTAGAGGAGCTTAAAGCTCGTCGTCCTGAGATTGCAGAAAAAATTGCAACCGCTCGTTCTTATGGTGACCTTAGCGAAAACGAAGATTATTCTGCCGCTCGTGGCGAACAAAAAGTCATCGAGGGACGTATTCTCGAAATCGAAGATATTCTTCTCCATGCCAAGATTATTAAATCTGGCAAAAGGGAAAAAGTCGCCATGGGCTCAACCGTTACGCTTGAGTCTGATGGCAAGAAAAATACATACACGCTCGTTGGCGCCGTTGAAGCTAATCCACTTGAAGGCAAGATTAGTAACGAATCGCCGATTGGCAAGGCAATATTTGGTAAAAAAGTTGGTGAGGAAGTTAAGCTTCCAAACGGAAAGACATTTAAAGTCACCGAAATTAATTAAGCAACTCACCGAAGTTAATTAACAGAAATACGCTAATAAAAAATTAGCGTATTTTTGTGTCAAAAAATAAGAAAGAGGTGGTTTTATGACAACTAAATCAAAAGAGGATCGTAGACGCGTGTCGCGTCGCACCCTCCACTATTTCTGGGAAGCGTCGAAGAAATACAAATTTCTCGCGCTTGGTACTTTAATATCGACGCCTATCGTCGTAGTTGTTCGTACCGCGCTTATTCCGCTCATTTTCGCAAATATGATTGACAAGATTTCTAGCGGAATTCCAAACGATCAAATTCTTCCAACACTCTTACCTAGCGCAATTATGTTGATTGTTTGCCACATTATTGGCTCAATCATCCTTGGATGGTATCGAATCCGTTGGCTCTGGATCTTCGAATTAAAAGTGATGTACGAACTTGCGACAAAAAGCTTCAATACGATTAGCGCGCAGTCAATGCAATTCCATAGCGACCGTTTCTCTGGTTCGCTCGTGTCGCAAACGAACAAATTCATTGGGGCATTCGAAAGGTTCTTTGACCTTTTGACTTTCGATATTCTATATCTGCTCATCATGATTATTTCGACTACTTGCGTGCTTCTCGCACGTGCACCGCTCTTCGCGATTGGCTTGCTAACTTTCGTTATTCTTTACGTGCTTTGTGCGGCTCTTACTTTCAAGAAGATTTCGCATCTTAGCCGCGAATGGGCGGAGGCAGACAACAAGCAAACCGGTCAGTTGGCCGATTCTATCTCTAACATTCTTTCAGTCAAATCTTACGGTCGCGAAGCGCATGAACGTCATCGCTACGCAAACTTTACGCGTGCAACTATGAATGCAGGCTTTGCGCAGATGCGTGGACAGATGAAACGCGATATGGGTTTCAATATCGTAAACACCGGTATTATCGCGATTATTACTGTCTTCCTTATCATTGGTCAGCCAGTCTTCGGCCTCGCGATTTCCACGCTCATTCTCATTGTTAACTACTCGATGCAGATTATGGGTGAGCTTTGGAATGTGAATAATATTTTCAAGGGCATTAACCGTGTATTCGGCGACGCTTATGAAATGACTGAGATTTTGGATATGGTTGATGATGTCGTGGATCTTCCAGGTGCTAAGCCACTCGTCGTTAAACGTGGTGCAATTCGCTACGAAAATGTCGAGTTTAAGCATCACGATGCCAAAGAAGCAATCTTCACAGATTTCAATTTAGACATTAAATCTGGCGAACGTATTGGCTTGGTCGGTATCTCCGGCTCGGGCAAAACTACTCTTACGAAACTGTTACTTCGCTTTGCTGACGTAGATAATGGACAAATCACTATTGATGGTCAGAACGTCAAGAACGTTCAGCAAGTATCGCTAAGAGAAAGTATTGCATATGTGCCACAGGAGACATCGCTCTTCCATCGCTCAATTGCAGAGAATATTGCTTACGCAAAGCCAAACGCAACGCGCGAAGAAGTTGAGCGTGCTGCGAAACTCGCGAACGCGCACGATTTTATCAAAGATTTACCGGATGGCTACGAAACCCTCGTGGGCGAACGTGGCATCAAACTTTCTGGTGGTCAGCGCCAGCGTATTGCAATTGCGCGTGCAATTTTGAAAGACGCGCCAATTCTCGTGCTCGATGAGGCAACTTCTGCGCTCGATTCTGAGTCTGAATCTCTTATTCAGGATGCGCTCACGAAGCTTATGAAAGGTCGCACTAGCATTGTTGTTGCGCACCGTCTCTCTACTATTGCTAGCCTTGATCGCATTATTGTGCTCGATAACGGCAAAATCGTAGAGCAGGGTTCGCACGCTGAATTGCTAAAGAAAGGCGGCGAATACGAAAAACTCTGGTCGCGCCAGTCGGGAGCCTTCCTCGATGGCGAATAGGGTTTAACAGCGGACTAAACGGTCCGCTGTTTTTATGGTATAATAACAGATATGGCAACTCTAAAAGATTTTCGCGATGAAAGAATTCGCAAACTAAATGAACTAAAAGAAGCAGGCATCGATCCGTATCCTGCGCACTCTAATCGCGACACCAAGATTGGTGATATTTTAGAGCATTATGATTCTTATGCCGACAAAGATGTATGTATTGCTGGTCGTATTGCTAGCATTCGCAGCTTCGGCAAGCTCGCCTTCGTTGTTGTCGAGGATGATTCTGGCAAGATTCAGATTTTCTTAAAAGACGATGCTGCGAAGTTCACGAAGAAACTTGATACTGGTGACTTCCTTGAGGCTGCTGGTAAAGTTGGCCAGACTAAGACTGGTGAGATTTCTATTTTTTGCGATATGCCACGCATTCTGACGAAGGCTTTACGCCCACTTCCTGGCCGCGACGGCTTCACGAACAAGGAAGAGCGTCTTCGCCGTCGCTATGTTGATATGGCGGTTAACCCAGAGGTTCGCGAACGCTTTGTGCGCCGTGCGAAATTCTGGACCGCAACTCGCCAGTTTTTGAATGACCACGGTTTTGTCGAAATAAATATTCCTGTCCTTGAGACTACGACTGGTGGCGCTGATGCTAATCCGTTTGTCACGCACATGGATGCGCTTGATCAGGACTTTTATCTTCGTATTTCGCACGAGTTGCCACTCAAGCGCCTAATTGGCGGTGGCTACGAGCGCGTTTATGATATCGGCCCACGCTTCCGTAATGAAGGTATGGATGAGGAACATCTCCCAGAGCATATTGCGATGGAATCTTATGCAGCCTACCAGGATTACAACGAAGGTATGGATCTCTACGAAGAAATGATTAAATATGTCTGCAAAGAGACTTGGGGCACGCTCCAGTTCGAGCACGATGGCATGAAAGTCGATCTCGATTGCAAGTGGCCACGCATTAGCTATGCTGATATTCTTCGCGAGAAATTTGACGTTGATGTCTTTAATCCTGACCTCGATAAAATCAAAGGCATTCTCAAGCAGAACGGCGTTAAATATGACGATTCGATGGGTGCTGGCCGTTTGCTTGATTATCTGTGGAAGATTATTCGCAAAGAATCCGCCGGCCCGTTCTGGCTCATTCACGAACCAGTCGAGCTTTCTCCGCTTGCCAAGAAACACGAGGCTGACCCGCGCGTTACTGAGCGCTTCCATCCAGTTATCTTCGGCACCGAGATGGGGAACGGCTATTCCGAGTTAAATGATCCGCTCGACCAGCTCGAACGCTTCGAGAAGCAGCAGGCTATGCGCGATGCTGGCGACGCCGAAGCTCAGATGCTTGATATGGATTTCGTCGAAATGCTCGAATACGGTATGCCTCCTACTTGTGGTTGGGGCAATTCTGAACGCAACTTCTGGCTATTCGAGGGCGTTTCCGCTCGCGAAGGCGTGCCATTCCCGCCAATGCGCCGCGACAGCGACAATTAGAACATATTTTAGAAAAAGTGCCAAAAATAAAATTCTCATGCTTTGGCACTTTTTTGTTGGACGTTATACTTAGTCGCATGACATATTCTGAAACTACAATTAATAATCCATTTTTAAAAACACTTGAATGCTGCGGCGAGAATAGCGAAGTTCGGCAGCCGGTCGAAAAGTTGTATTACCAGGGAAAAATACCGAGTAAACGCCCGAAAGTTGTGGCGATTGTTGGCGCCCGCCATTCCACGAAATATGGCGAAGCGATAGCGTATCGGGCTGCATATATGTTGGCGAAACACGGCGTTATTATCGTGAGCGGGATGGCTTACGGAATCGATGCCTGTGCACATCGTGGCTGTCTTGATGCTGGCGGCATAACGATTGCTGTTCTTGGGACGCCGATTGATCGATTATACCCTCGCTGCAATCTTAGTCTCGCCGAGGAAATACTCAAGAAAGGCGCAATTATTTCCGAATATGCTCCGGGTGCCGTGACGGCGGCATATAATTTTCAGGTGCGCAATCGCATTGTTTCTGGCCTAGCGGATGCGGTTCTGATTGTCGAAGCATCAAAGGAGTCTGGCACGCACGGTACTTATGAATTCGCCGTCAAGCAGGGCAAGGATATTTTTGTCGTTCCGGGCGATTTGTCGCGTCCAATGTCGGAGGGAACGAACGAAATGCTTCGCGAAGGTGCGTTTCTGTTTCTTGAGCCTACCGATATTTTGCTAAGGCTAGGTTATCACGCTGAATTGTCAGACCACGATAAGATAAAAAGCCTTCCGCCGCTAATGAAGAAAGTATATAACGCAATCGCGAATGGGGCTTGCGAGGCAGATGCAATAATAGAGGAGTTAGATATTTCTGTGACGGAGTTTAATTGCGCGATTACGGCTCTAGAATGTGGTGATTATGTTGCTCCTGATGGCGCGGGCTGGACAGTTTGTTAATGCTTATGGTATAATAATAGAGTAAAAAGGGCATAATACAAACATGGCAAACAAAGTTATGATCGTCGGCACCGGGAACGTCGGCATGAGTTATGGTTTTTCGCTAATGCACCAACGCACGAGCGTAAATGAATTGGTTCTCGTTGATATCAACACGGAAGATGCGGAAGGTGAAGCGATCGATCTTCGCGACTGTCTAGCGGTCTCGCCGAGCTTTATGAAAATCCGTGCTGGCAGCTATGAGGACGCTAGTGACTGTGATTTGGTTGTCATTACGGCTGGTGCACCGCAGAAACCTGGCGAAACACGTATGGATTTGCTCAAGAAAAATGCTGCAATTTTCAAGGATATGATCGGCCAAATAATGGCGTCTGGCTTCGATGGCATTTTCCTTGTCGTGAGCAATCCAATGGATGTCCTTACTTATCTCACGTGGCGCTATTCTGGTTTGCCACCAGAAAGGGTAATTGGTTCAGGCACGGTGCTTGATACTGCTCGTTTGCGCTTCCGTTTGTCGCAGCGTCTCCATATTCATCCAAAAAACATTCACGCCTATCAAGTTGGTGAGCATGGTGATACGGAATTTGCACTCTGGAGCTGCGCTACTGCAGGTGGCCAGTCAATAATGGACCTAGTCGATAATGCTGAACGCCTCGAGATAGAGGATTACGCGCGAAAAGAAGCCTATACGATTATTGAGAAAAAAGGTGCGACTTACTATGGTATCGGTTCGTGTCTCGCAATGATTACGAACTGTATTCTTGATGACGAGAACCGCGTTCTCACTGTTAGTAACTACGATGAACTTAGCGATACATATAATGGCTATCCGGCCGTTGTCGGGCGCAATGGTATTGTCCGACGCCTCGGTTTGCAAATTTCCCCTGATGAGCAGATTCGCCTCAATGGCAGCATCCGTGCGCTTCAGGACGCAATAAAAGAGGTCTCCGAGTAATATATTGACAAAATATAAAAAGTATGATAATATAAAAACATATACATTACTTCAAAAAGGGCCGCCCAACAGAGGTGGTCTTTTTTGGTTTTTGCAAGAAGTCGCAAATTATTATAAAATACAGAAATGGAATTATTTTTAATCATTATTCTCTCGGCGATATTTGCCGAGACGAGTGCGCTCACTGTTCGTGAGTTCACGACAAAACAAACTCGTGCAAAAAACGCACGGAAAAAACTATTCGTCGATACGTCGACATTGATGGATGGGCGTGTGTTATCAGTAGCGAAGGCGGGTTTTCTGGGATACGAAGTGCTTATACCGCGCTCGGTGATCCGCGAACTCCAGCTGCTCGCAGACGGCAATGATAGCGAAAAACGCGCACGAGCTCGCTTTGGCCTAGATATCGCAAATGAGTTAGAGCGCGTCGAGCTTGCGAGCGTTGAAATATACCCAGACGAGGGCGACCGTGTTAAAGTTGACGAGCGCTTAATTGCTCTCGCGAAGGAATATCGCGGCATGATTTTAACGAACGATTATAATTTGTCTAAAGTTGCCGCGACGGAGCATATTGACGTAATTAATATCAACGAGCTCGCGCAGGGCTTGCGCAGTGAATATCTGCCTGGCGATCATTTGAATGTAAAAGTCACTGCCGTCGGCGCTAATCCGCACCAAGGAGTTGCTCATTTACCAGATGGCACGATGGTTGTAATTGATGGCGCCGATCGATATGCTGGCAAAAATCAGACAATCGAAATCGAGTTTGTCCGATACTTACAAACAGCTGCCGGCAAAATGATGTTCGCGAAACTTGCAGAACCAAAACGTGCGGCAAAAATCGCCAATAAAAATCACAGCAAAAAACGCCATTAAAAAAATCCCCCAAATAAGGGGGATTTTTTATTTGCTCCAGCTATTGCTTGCTGTGTAGCCGGCTGTATCGCGGACCGATACGGAGGCCTTTGTTGGCTCGGTTGTACTTACATAAGTGATAGTGCCAGTCTTGCTAATTTCACCACTCTTTACGACCGTGTCATTGACGTTAATTGTGTAACTCTGTAGGTAATAGCGACCATTCGAGAAGCTAGCAGTGACTGTCCAGGTTCCGTCGCCATTTTCGGAGACAGACACCGATGCACCTGGTTTTGCGTCGTCACACTGGTGGACGTCGTCGCTGTTTTCAGTATCATAACCATCAGCAGATAGATGTTCTTCGTTCGTCATCGGATCGATAATCTTCGAAACCGTTACGTCGACGCGCGTGCCTGCTGGCGTACAATCAGTTGCTTTTTTCTTCGAGATAGAGTCAAACGTCATTGTTTCTTCAGAAATACCAGAAGACTTCGTCTTGCTGTACCAGCTTGGCCAAATATCGTTCTTTCCATTGACGCTCATATGCTGCATGCCGCCTGGCTCCCAAATTCTATCACCAGACTTCCATTTACCGTCGGCGCCATAGACTTCCTCGTGGATACGATCAATATAAGCAGCGCTAATCTGGAAGCAGACATCGTGGCCGCCGTTGCTCAAAGCGCGACCGTCGTGGTTACCGTTCCAAATCGCCGTTGCGACGACAGGGGAATAAGAAAGCAACCAGGAATCCTTTGCCTTGCTTGCGCCGTTATCGGTAGTACCAGTTTTTGCTGCAAACCAAGTCTTTGAGCTATAGAAGCCAGCGCGTGTTGCTAGGCTGCCAAAGGTGAAGCGGCGGGAACCAGTATCAGATAGAATATCTGTGACCATATATGCGACCTGTTCATCGACGACGCGCGTACCTTCAGAATCGGTCCAAGAATCAATCACATCACCTGTTGCATTTTTAACTTCAAGAATATAGGAGAGTTCCTTATAGACGCCACCGCGAGCGATCGATGCGTATGCATTTGCGTGTTCAACAGGGCGGACGCCGCAACCGCCACCGATTGCCATTGATAGACCAGCCGTTTCGCCGTTAGCACAGTATGAAATATCGCCGAGCTTATGTGCAATATCGAGGCTATTATCGATGCCGTTAATATATAGTGCTTTCACAGCAGGAATGTTTAGCGAGCCAGCGAGCGCTTGGCGAATTGTAGTATTGCCATAGAATTGGCCAGAAGCGTTGCGAAGCTTACAACGACCGACGTTACCAGAACAGTAGAGTCTATCGATATTCTCATCGCGTAGCACGGTGCCTGGGGCATAATTTATGCCATCACGTTGCATAAATAGTGGCGCATAATCGAGAATCGGCTTTATTGAAGATGCTGGTTCTAGCAATGACGTTGCTGCATTCACCTGGCCGTAACCAGCACGATTCCAGTCGTAGCTACCGACCATTGCGATAACTTGGCTAGTCTCGACATCGACGGAAACGAGCGTTGCGTTATCGGAGCCGTTGCGCCCGAAGATTGCCGCACCAGAGGCAATTGCTTCCTCAGCAATGCGTTGCGCACGGTAATCGAGCGTAGTCTTAATTGTGAAGCCGCCAGTGCGCATTGTGCGCATACCATATCTAGCTTCGAGCTGAGCTTTAACTTCAAGGACGAACCAAGGTGCTTTCATACCTTCATATTGGTCACCTTCTGGCCTAATTTTTGCAAGAATATCAACGGCTTTTGCTTCGTTCGCCTGTTCTTCGGTAATATAGCCCATATCTTTCATTGCGTCCAAGATATATTTTTGGCGAGCAAGTAAATCTTCGTGATAAGTTGCGTTATATGGATTGAAGCGAGCAGGGTTATTTGGAATAGCTGCGAGTAGTGATGACTCGGCAAGGTCGAGATCCTTTGCGCTCTTGCCAAAATATGTTTGCGCAGCGGATTCTACACCGTTACGACGACCGCCATAAGGCGACTCGTTGAGATAAAGTGTAATAATCTGCTCCTTGTCGTACATTTTTTCGACTTCAATTGCAAGAATCGCTTCCTTTATCTTACGTGGAAGGCCGGATAGGCCACGGTCTTGAGCTTCCTCAGAGAAATAGACCTGCTTTATAAGCTGCTGGGTTAGAGTAGAACCACCCTGAACTTGTTTGCCTGTAAGCGTCATATATGCAGCACGAATCAAAGCGCCAAAATCAACGCCAATGTGGTTATAGAAGTTGCGATCCTCAGCAGCAACCGTTGCTTGACGCATATACGTCGAAATATCGCCACCATCTACGACAAGGCGATAATCACCGCTACCTTTATCTTCCCAAAGCACTTCGCCGTTACGGTCGAGATAGACGTTTACAGTATCCTTAACACGGTTCGCGAGCTCCTCTGGGTCAATTTCTGCCAAATCTTTCTTGAAATACAAGAACAAACCACCAACTGCGATGATGATGAGCAAAACAAATACGACAAAAATCTTTAGTAAGCGTAGCTGATTCTCTTTTGAGAACCACCACTTAAAGAAGCGGTCTGGACGCAAACGCGCCAAAAAACGCAAAAATGGATTTTTTGGTAATTTTGCTAATTCCTCAGCCTTTTTGCGGGCGCGCTGATCTTTCTTCACGCGTCGCTTGTAGGCGAGGTTAGAATAAAGGCTCATCTTTGTTTTGGTTGAAGGAGTCTTCTGTTTTTGCTCGGTCTTATCGGCCTGCTTCGCAGTTTTTTTCTTCGTGATGGCCTTCTTAATATTGCTCGCAGTTTTCTTTATTGCCATATTAATATATTATACACTATCGCAATAGAAATAATAATTATTATGCTTTTATTTGGCTATTTCAAACCTTGCTCCAACAGATAAAAAAGTATATAATAATAGATTATGAGCCATTATGATCCATTAAAAATCGAAGAAAAATGGCAGAAGCGCTGGGAAGAAGAGAAGCCTTTTGCCGCCAAAGACAACGATAAACGGCCAAAAATGTTCATCGCCGAGATGTTCCCATATCCATCTGGCGCCGGACTTCACGTTGGCCACGTCCGCAACTTCTCGATCGTAGACTGTCTTGCTCGTTTTTATACACAGCAAGAAATGAACGTCCTCCGTCCATTCGGCTACGATACCTTTGGCCTTCCAGCAGAGAACTATGCTATCAAGACTGGTATCGCTCCGCAGGATGTGACCAAAACTAATATCGACAACTTCCGCAAGCAGGCGAAACGCCTCGGCTACGCTATCGACTGGTCGCGCGAAATCAATACTTCCGACCCAGCATATTATAAATGGACTCAATGGTGCTTCCTTCAGCTCTTCAAGAAGGGGCTCGCTTATCAGGCGGAAAACTACCAGTGGTGGTGCCCAGTAGATCAGACCGTGCTCGCGAATGAGCAGGTTGAGAATGGCTGCTGCTGGCGCTGCGGCCACGAAGTCGAAAAGAAAAAGATGAAGCAGTGGTTCTTCAAGATTACTGCCTATGCTGATGAATTGCTCGACGAAATCGATAATCTCGATTGGCCAGACAAGATTAAGACTATGCAGAAGAACTGGATTGGTCGTAGCGAGGGCGCTGAGATTGATTTTGAAATCAAGGACCACAAAGAAACCGTCCGCGTCTTTACGACTCGCCCTGATACGCTTTATGGCGCAACTTTCCTCGTGCTTGCTCCAGAGCATCCGCTAATCACGAAAATCACATCCGAAGATGCTCGCAAAAAAATGACCGATTATTGCAAGACATCTATTAAGAAATCCGAAATTGAACGCCAAGAGAACAAAGAAAAAACAGGCGTCTTTACGGGTAGCTACGCAATCAACCCAGCTACTGGCAAGGAAATCCCAATTTGGGTTGCTGACTATGTTTTGAGCGGCTATGGCACTGGCGCAATTATGGCAGTTCCTGCTCACGACGAGCGCGATTATGATTTCGCATCGAAGTTTGATTTGCCGATTGTGAAGGTAATTGAAAAGCCAGAAGAGAGCGACGATAATTCTAAGTGCTATCACGGCGAAGGTACGCTCGTTAATTCTGACAAATTTAACGGTATGGATAGTGCCGACGCGCGTGAAGGTATCGTCGAGTGGCTCGAAACGCAAAAGATTGGCAAGAAGAAAGTTACTTATCGTATGCGTGACTGGCTCATTTCTCGCCAGCGTTATTGGGGTTGTCCAATTCCGATCGCTTATGACAAGGACGGCAAAGCTCATGCGATTCCGGAAGATCAACTTCCAGTCTTGCTTCCAAAGATTGATGATTACAAGCCAGATTCTTCCGGTCGTAGTGCGCTCGCAAAGTCTGAAGAATTCATGAAAGTCACGATCGATGGTGAAGAAATGACCCGCGAGACTGATACGCTCGATGGCTATGCTTGTTCCAGCTGGTATCTCTGGCGTTATACCGATCCGCACAACGACAAAGAGGCCTGGAGCAAAGAAAAGGTTAACTACTGGGCTCCGACCGATATCTACTGTGGTGGTGACCACGCCGTCGCACACTTGCTCTATGTCCGTTTCTGGTGCAAGTTCTTCGCCGATGAGGGCTACTTGGATTTCCGCGAGCCAATCAAAAAGCTCCTCTACAACGGTTATATCAATGCGCCTGACGGCAAGAAAATGTCAAAGTCCAAAGGTAACGTGATTGATCCGCTCGACGTTATTAATTCTGGCTACGGCGCCGATACGCTTCGTACTTACGAATTATTTATTGGTCCATACAATATGGATGCTGCTTGGAGTACCGAAGCAATTGGTGGTGTCTATCGCTTCTTGAATCGTTGCTGGACGCTTGCGTTCGAAAAGGAAATGATATCAAAATCTGCAACTGTTGCCTTGCGTCACAAGACCATCAAAAAAGTTACCGAAGATATTGTTCGCGCTAACTTCAATACAGCCGTCGCTGCAATGATGGAATTCGTCAATGAGCTCTATAAATCTGGCGCCGCAAAAGATGATGTAATTGCGCTCGCAAAAATGCTCAAACCGTTCGCTCCGCATCTCGCTTGCGAAATGCTCGAAAAGCTCGGCGCTGACGATGTTTGGCCGAAATGGGATAATGATTTGCTCGTCGAAGAATCGGTCGAGATGATTGTTCAGGTCAATGGCAAGCTCCGCTCACGCATTCAGATTCCTGCCGCAGATGCGACGGACAAAGAAAAGCTTGAGTCTTACGCGCTTGCAGATGATAAAATCGCCAGCATCATTGGCGGAAAAGAAGTCATCAAGACAATCGTCGTACCACAAGGCAAACTTGTAAACATTGTCATTAAAGGTTAACCACAAAAAATCACCCTCACTGAAGGGTGGTTTTTTTATTCTTCGCTAGTTGTTTCTGTCGTCGTTTCAGTAGGAGTTTCGTCTACTGTCTCGGTTTGAGTTTCAGATGGTTTTTCTTCGGCCGGCTCTTCTGCCGGAGCAGTATTTACCTTCGGCTGACTGGCTTGTGCACTTGGCTGAACATTCGTATCTTGCGCCGGGGTGCTAGCGTTTTGCGTAACAGCTGGCTCATTACTTTCGGTCCGAGTCGTGGTTTCTTCGTCATTGTTATATTTGAGGCGTTTGATTAGCTTTGCGTGTAAAACCACGCGCTCGGTGCTGCTATAGCAAGTGGAAAGTGTCAAAATATTATCGGTGCCGGATACGGTTGTATTAAAATCGTGCGCGCTACGTTGGCGTAATAAATCGCTAAAACGTTGGAATTCGGCGTCGCTGCTGAATGTCGTCTGAATGTAATCGCTCGTCGTTGGGATTTTGTATACGCTAAACACTTGCCATAGCGCGCTCTCGCCATCGTTGACGGTGCGAACGGTAAAATTATCTGGATTTTTTAGCCAGCCGCTTGTCAAAATATTGCGCAATGTGCCAAACATTGTCGCATCATAACGACCGTGCGCATAGAGAATAAGGTTCCGATCGGTACCATCGGCGCGGTTTCGAAAATCCGCAAATACCCAACCAGCGCGACTATAAGTCTTGTCGAACGAGTGGTTTAAATAGAAATCATTATTGCTAGTTCGGACGAACGGATAATTGATATTCGTGCCGCTAACCTGAATCCAGCCACTAGTCTCGTTGTTGATTTTGCGCAACTCCGTAAAATCAATATCGAGCAACTTCATCTTGATATATTTCCAATATATTGACTCTGGCGGTTCGTTGTTATCTATTGTCTCAGTGTCGTCACTATCAGCCACCTCATTGACGTCAGTGACCTCGTTTATAATATCTGTCTGAGCTGAAGTTTTATCAGAATCTAGCTTCCATTCGATGATTTTATATCCGGAGTAGCAAATACCAATCGCGCAAATTAACGCAACCACGCAACTCACTGCCGTGCGTATACGACTCTTACCTCTCCGAATCTTCATGACAATAATTATAGCATAATCACTAATCATCTTGTTGGTATTAAAAAGATAATCTTCCTTGTAAAAACCCCAAAAATATAGTAATATATAGCAAAGTATCTATTATTAATTAAAGGAGCATTTTTACATGCCTGAACCAAAAAAGCAGAGCAGCCCTCGCAAAACCGGCCTTCGCCGCAGTCATTTGCGCCTAAAGCTCGCTCGTAGCGTTAACAAGCATTCGCCAGTAAAGGCGTTCGAAACCGCAAAGAAAACCCCAAATCTCAAGCTCAAAGCTTGCAAGAAATGTGGCAGCAAGCCTTGCGCCTGCAAAAAAACTGACAAAAAGACAAAATAACTAGGGAGGCAAACGTGGCAAGCAATCGACATCTCGGCAGAATAATCTCGCTTCAGAGTTTGTATGAGTATGAATTCCGGAGTAAGGCGGGCGACACCTCAGCCGACATCGATAGTATCGTCGCAAAAAATATTGAACCCTACGCCAAAGCGTTAGGAGACGTGAATTTTGTTCACGATCTAGCGCATGGCGTTTTTGATGAAATGGAGCAACTCGACAAAGAGTTGCAGCCGATGGCGCCAGAATGGCCAATTTCTAGCATTTCCTCAATTGACCGCAACGTTTTGAGAATTGGCTTATTTGAACTTACTCGTCGTAAAGATACCGTACCTCCAAAGGTAGCAATCAACGAAGCAGTTGAGCTAGCAAAAGCCTTTGGTTCTGAGAATTCTTCCAAGTTTATAAATGGCGTTCTTGGTACTGCTTACCGAAATATCGGTGGAGAGGAACAACCAAAACATGCAGAACAAGAAAAATCTAAAGACGCCGGCACCGAAAAAGCGTCCAAATCTTCCGAAGAAGACAAACAGTCGGGCGAGCAGGCGTAACGCCCCGCGCGCTCCAAAGCAACGCAATGGCTATAAAGTGCCAGAGGCGTTGCCTACGCAGACCTACAAAGAGCCGATTCACGAGAAATTGCGCCAAGTAGTTTTACGCAAAAAACCTGAAATCAAAGAAATCGTGCGTGAGCCGACCGCTGGCGGTATTGTTTTTCGTATGACGGCCGACAAGCGCGACATTGAGATCCTATTAATTCAAGATAGTAAAAATCGTTGGACGATTCCAAAAGGTCATATTGAGCCGGGCGAAACTGCCAAACAGACTGCGGTTCGCGAAATCGGCGAAGAGTCCGGCCTCAAGAATGTCGACGTCCTTGCCTGGTTGGGCAAGATTCATTTCAAATATCGCCGTCTCGAGAAACTCGTCCTTATGACAACTCAGGTTTATCTCGTTCAATCTATGGACAAGAATGAGCGCCCAACGAAAGAGAAGTGGATGAACGGCATTCGCTGGTTTAGCTTTGCCGATGCACTCGACGCAATCGAATATGCCGATATTGAAAAATTAATGCTTATTGCAAAGAAAAAAATCCGTAGCGGAGAATTCTAATGAATAAAGAGCAAATAGATGCTTATCGCGATTTTGCCAAAGAAAAATTAGGTTTTACCTTCAAAAATATCGATTTACTTATTACTGCTCTCACGCATCGTTCATACGTAAATGAGCATAAAACCTCAGTTAACGAGCACAACGAGCGGCTAGAGTTTCTAGGTGATGCTGTACTAGAACTCGTGACTTCTGATTTCCTCTACAAGAGCTACGACCAGCCAGAAGGCATTATGACTTCGTGGCGTGCTGCACTTGTTAACACTGAAGCGAACGCCGCTGCCGGCGAGGCGCTTGGTTATGGTCCGCTCGTTCGCCTCAGCAAGGGCGAAAAAAACGGCTCCGAACGTGCTCGCCACGTGATTATGGCGGATTGCTACGAGGCAATTATTGGCGCTATTTACTTAGATCAGGGCTATAAGACTGCCGAAGAATTTATTTACAAGAATTCTCTAAGCAAACTAGATGAGATTCTCGAGACTGAATCTTGGCGCGATTCGAAATCTTATCTTCAAGAGCTCGTGCAGCATCTAGAGGGCACAACGCCTGAGTATGTCGTTATGAAGGAAGAAGGCCCAGACCATGATAAAAAATTCACGCTCGGCGTCTATATACACGGTCGCTTGAAAGCTACGGCGACTGGCCACAGTAAGCAAGAAGCTCAAGTGAAGGCCGCTGGCGAAGCGATTAGAAAATATAAAAAGGAAAAACCAAATGAATTCCCAAAACATAGCACCTCCGCCAACGATAAGTAAGCGCACAAAACACGCAATTATCGTATTAGTAACATTAATGACTATGGTTATTTTTGGCGCAATTGTCGCTTATTGCTATAACTATTATCCAGATTCGATTACGCCAGGGATAGAATTTTCGATGCGCCAAGGCGATCATCGCGTTATAAATGGTTCGGATAATCTAGTAATTGAACTGAGCCGCATTGATGATAATCGTTGTAATCCAGATAAAGGTACCGTTTGCGTCTGGGATGGCGAAATTAATTACGTCTTCAAAATAGAAAACAAAGAAATCATACTCGGTTCGGTTCTAGATGCCCGAAAAGGCGAAGATTTTTCTGGATATAACATAAAATTTGTTTCCGGTGATGCGAATTCGGGCGTTTTCATCTTGCAAAAGATTGAAGAATAAGGTATAATAACCTCTAGTCAAATTAATTTAAAGGAGTATTATGCTTGCGATTCGCTTACAGCGTAATGGCCGTAAAGCTTTACCGCTTTATCGGATAGTCGTCCAAGAAGCGCAACGTCACCCTCTTTCGGGTCGTATCGTCGCTCAGGTCGGCAGCTACAACCCACATACTAAAGCCACCACTTTAGATAAGGCTGAAGTAGAAAAATATCTAAAGAATGGCGCACAGCCAAGCACCCGCGTTATCCGCATCTTGACCAAGGAAGGTATTAAGATGCCAAAATGGGTCAAAGCGCCACTCGAAAAGAAAGCTTCTGCAAAACACGCAGACAAGCTTCGCAAAAACCAACCAAAGGAAGAAGCTCCAGCAGAGGAAGCTGCTCCAGCTGAAGAAACTCCAGCTGAGGCTTAATAGCAAAATATACACCCAGACCGGGTGTATATTTTTATGTTTTTCTTTAAAAATCGTTTATACTAGTAATATAACTAAATAAATGGAGAAATCATGTCCACTATTGACCAACAATTCGTAGAATATATCGTAAAAACTCTCGTAAACAATCCAGATAAAGTTCAGATTGATCGCACTATTGATGAAAAAGGTGTTCTTCTTAGCCTAGAAGTTGACCCAGAAGATGTTGGCCGTATCATCGGTCGCCGTGGCGCAACCGCACAAAGCATCCGCACCCTTCTTCGCGCCCTTGGCACCAAGAATGATGCGCGCTATAACCTAAAAATTGTTAATAATGACGGCTATGAACCATCTGCAAAAGATAAAGATTCGGCAGAGTCTGATGATGAACCTTCTGAAGCTCCAGTAGAGGAAGCTGATACCGAAGAAGAAAGCGCTCCAGTTGAAGAGGGTAGCGAACTTGCAAAAAAGACCCGCGCAGAGCTTGCAGATTTAGACGACCTTGATATATAATAGCGTTAATGCTTTTGAAGAATGGAGCATTTAGCTAACTGCGAGTCAGCTAGACACATAAAAAAGTTGAGAGCTTATATGCTAAAAAACCACCTTGTGCACAGGTGGTTTTTTGGTTGTCTTAGAATTATTGTTGCGGGATCTGCGGCGGCATCGATTCTGGCGTTATGCCAGCATCTGGACCAGGACCTTTCTTGCTGTTACTCTTGACGAGCTGCCAAGCAACGAAGGCTATCATACCGACGCCGATCAAGAGCAGCCAGACTGCGTTTAGTCCGTCAGTTAGATCTAGGATTGCGAGCACCGCGACGACAGTGGAGCTTACGGCAAGCCACTTCCTTCTCGTAATTGCGCCAGCGAATATTAGCGCAACATTCTCAAGGATAAAGACTAGTGCCCAGATGTTTTTTCCTTGGGTATCTTTATATGAATCTGGTGAAGCAGCGAGCATCAATAAGACGAAAAGTATGTAGCCGATAATCAAGCGAGCGCCAGATGATTGTTTGCGTTCCTTGTAGAACCCAAAACCGAGTATTGGTAGTGAAACGATGTTAGCTTCTAACATTTTTAGACCATAATTTGCGTCCGGTACAGCCTCTCTGATAATTTCAGCAAGCGCAACGGCAGCACAGTAAACTGACGCTTCGAGCAGAGCGAATTTTCGCGCAATCAATGCAATAAGTGCGAAATCAAGTGCTAGATTTAATAGTCCTACTGAAGCCCAATTTTCGCCAGTAATTGCAGTAATAGCAATATAGTTGCCGCAGACCAATGCTGCGATTGCGAGGTTGAAGCTCTGTTTTGGCTGAATATCGAGCATCTTTAGTAGACCGTAGATGCAGATATAGATAAGTGTTAAGATGGCGTAGATAAAGAAGAATACCCAGCCGCTCCATATCGGTTTTGCGATATCTAAGCCAAGAATGAGTGGTATAGCTGCTATACCGATAATTGTAGCGATTCCCCAGTTGAGATTCTTGAAGCGCCAAGCAATTAAGATACCTAAAGCTGCTACGACTGAGGCGATAGAAATCAATGTTATGGCACGCTCTGTAGGTTCGAAGTGTAAACAAAACAGAGATGTTGATAGTACGCCTGCTAGTGAAAATATGAGCATTGCGCGTTCGGATCTTGCTTCTGATTCGTTCCTGACTTTTACGAATAGAGAAATGAGCGTTTGGGCTAGGAAGCTGATTAGCCAGGCGAGCGTCATCATCAAATCGGTTGAACTCGAATTCTTGTCGAGTAGCGAATAGTTTGAAGCGTCTGCGAAGATAAAGATAATGAAGGCTTGGACGCAGATGCGCAGGGCAACCAAGTGCCCGCGGCTCTTCGTTTTGCCCCAGCTGAGTAAAGCATTGCAGGCTGCTAAGAGTGCCACGATCGTGCGCAGCAATGGGTAATTTTCGCCCATATTCGGAATAAATAGCGTGCTAGTGACTAAGATAAGGAATAGAGGAGCTAAGCCTTCTGCTAAGACCTGAGTTGCTTTGCGGAAGGAAATTGGCAGCCATTTGACGCGGTTCGCCCAAAGCGCGTTTGCGAATAATGCAATAACACAAGGCCAAATAAAGAATGTATAAGTAAGAACTTTATTATCGTGAATCGAAGAATCGATCGTATTTGCAATCGACCAACCGAAGAAAATCATCCAGAGATAGCTCAGCCAGCCAAGAATCCGACTCTCGAGAATAACCGATGCAAAAATATATGATACTAATGATATTGTCGTGCTAAGAAGCATTGCCGCTTCGCCAGGTAAGCCTATCTCAGTGAAAGCATAGAACCAAAGCGGAAAGATTGCTGCTGCGGTGTATGTGAAGGCAATCGCGACTGGTCTGAGATAATCTACGAATTTATATAATAATAGACCAGCAGAGTAAGCGAGGAGAGTCACTAGAATTGTCATTACTGGCATTAATGACGGTTGATCCTTAATAATAAGGAATATGGATCCAATTATAAAGAAGCTGCCGGCATAAAGCAGGATATTCATTGCCGTGGAATTGCTATGTTGCTGCGGAACGTCGTCCATCAGTACTTCGCCTGGCTTGACGTACCCATATTCTGTCTTTTTACCGCTCGTTTGACGAACGATGAAAGCGACAATTAGTGCTATTACAATTATGGGCATACATGCGACAATTAGCGAAGCCATTGCTGCAAATAAAAATGAACCCAATCCGAACATTTTTTTGACCTCCTTCTATGAGCTAATTTTATATATTTTTTCAGAAAAACTCAAGCGCTATGTTTTTTGTTTTAAAAAGTCGAAAATAACCATTGTAATTGTTGATTTATTCTGATAAAATCTTATCTTAAGAAGTAGTGTGCTTTGATTTTTTGCAATTCGCTCCGGCAATGCGAATTTGAATCAAAGCGGTAATCTTCCGGCCAAAGATATCAACACTAAAAAACTAGCGAGGAAATGTGGCAAAGTCTACAAGCACTGTAAGTAGTGGTAGCCGTGTGGAGTTCACAGAAGGCGACCAAGTTCTTCCAATACCAAA
>CAMZEB010000006.1 GCA_947305705.1 uncultured Candidatus Saccharibacteria bacterium | reverse complement strand
CTAGTTGGTGGTTATGACGGTTCACCATTCTACCGCACAACCATAGAAGGTGGTAGCGAAGAAGTTACGGTCTACTATTTCCCGAACGTTGAACATATGGAAGCTGATGGTCGTTCCTATCAACATGTTGAACTAAAGAGCTCTAACCGTGCCGTAAGTAAGACTTCTCACCACGGAGATATCTACTACTACAACCTTCAGGACAACATCAATACTTCCGCCATTACTGGTTACAAGATTTATGCTGTGAGGGACTTCGATGCGAGCTATCCAATCACCATCAACCAAAACGAAGAAATTGAAATAGACGAAGACGGTTTCAATATTAACGCCGGCGACGATTGGGTTATTAACGGCAAACTAACCGTCACGGATAGCCAAGCAGGCGAAGATCCAGAAACCGGCGAAAGAACTGGTGGCTCTATTAACTTCTCGCATACTGCCGTAAATAACAACGAAATCATTGTTGATGGCGCAAAACTAGCAGGCGCTACCAGCAACGCTATGCTGAACAACAAAAATACTCTCACCCTGATGAACAACGCCATCCTCGAATCTAGCACTGGTACGGTTCTCGTAGTCGACACCGCAAACACTACTGTCGATATGGATGCGAATTCGTATATTGTTTCCAATTCTAGCGCCTCAGCAGTAAGAAACAGTTCTACCCTTACGTTTAACGGAAATATTAAATCAAGCGGAACCGGAATCAACAACACCGGCACTCTCAATTTTGAATCAGGCAATATTAATTCGAGTGGCGCTGCTATCGAAGCCGGCTCTTCATCTCAAACCAACATCTCGGGTGGCACTATTACGTCGGCCAGCAACATAGTCCATAGCGACAATTCCGGTACTCTAACAATTTCAGGCGGCACTCATACTTCGGCCGGTACCGCCATCTACAAAGTCAATACGGTTTCTCTTACTGGTGGCGAGGTAATAGTGAATAGGCCTAGCGGGGAGACTATCGGGATGTATAGCTGCCCTAATGTCACAATCGATGGCGGGAAACTAACAGTAACTTCGAATAGCAACAACAATACGTATGGTCTTTACTATGCACATAGATTCTACATGAAGAGCGGCGAATTAGCAGTTACTAATAATGGCGGCTCGAATGGTTGGGGTAGGACATATGGCGTAAATTATGAGACTGATGGCTATTCCGTCTATTCTCAAACCGGTGGCACTATCACTGTTACGAGCAGTACGAAAGATGAAACACATGGCGTTTCCTATTGGGCTTCATTCACAATGTCTGGCGGTAGCCTAACGGTCAATAATACTTCTTCTGGCACTGTCTATGGTATGATCGGTGTGTATCGAGAATATTCAGTGAGTTATAACGCTATATATTCAACCTTTAATATTACAGGCGGGACAATAACTACAACTAGCGCTTCAGGCACTGCTTATGGTATTTACCAGAATAATCCAGCGAACCAGAGCACTATCTCGGGTGGCATAATCCACAGTAGCACTTATGGCATCCACTCTCAAAATAATATTGTCATTGGTAAAAATGACGACACTCTCAGTTCAACTTCGCCAGAAATAATTGGCGACAGCTACGCACTAAACAATGGCAACTTCTATTTCTATGATGGTGTGTTGAGGGGCGAAAAAGCGTATAGAGACGGCGCAATAAAAGGTATTGTCGATGGTACCACTGGTCATATGGAATCTAATGAGGACTACGATGAAAACTATTGGCTTGTCGAGGACGAAAACTATCTCTCCGTCAATAACATAGAATATAATTCCCTCACTAAAGCTTATGCCGCCGCTGAGTCGGGAGATGTCATTTATGTCATTAAAGATGCCACAGTAACATCTACTCTCCCAACAAACCCAAGCGGGAAAGAGATAACCTTTGATCTAAACGGACATAATATCACGTATTCTCAGCCGCTCATCAATAACGGTACGCTTAATTTCAGGGATAGTAGTGCTGGCCAAAATGGTACGCTAACTAGCAGCTATGGCAATAACTTCAAAAACAATGGCACTCTAAACATTCAGTCTGGAAATATTGTGAATAATTATGCAGCTGCTATCGAAGCCGGCTCTTCATCTCAAACCAACATCTCGGGTGGCACTATTACGTCGGCCAGCAACATAGTCCATAGCGACAATTCCGGTACTCTAACAATTTCAGGCGGCACTCATACTTCGGCCGGTACCGCCATCTACAAAGTCAATACGGTTTCTCTTACTGGTGGCGAGGTAATAGTGAATAGGCCTAGCGGGGAGACTATCGGGATGTATAGCTGCCCTAATGTCACAATCGATGGCGGGAAACTAACAGTAACTTCGAATAGCAACAACAATACGTATGGTCTTTACTATGCACATAGATTCTACATGAAGAGCGGCGAATTAGCAGTTACTAATAATGGCGGCTCGAATGGTTGGGGTAGGACATATGGCGTAAATTATGAGACTGATGGCTATTCCGTCTATTCTCAAACCGGTGGCACTATCACTGTTACGAGCAGTACGAAAGATGAAACACATGGCGTTTCCTATTGGGCTTCATTCACAATGTCTGGCGGTAGCCTAACGGTCAATAATACTTCTTCTGGCACTGTCTATGGTATGATCGGTGTGTATCGAGAATATTCAGTGAGTTATAACGCTATATATTCAACCTTTAATATTACAGGCGGGACAATAACTACAACTAGCGCTTCAGGCACTGCTTATGGTATTTACCAGAATAATCCAGCGAACCAGAGCACTATCTCGGGTGGCATAATCCACAGTAGCACTTATGGCATCCACTCTCAAAATAATATTGTCATTGGTAAAAATGACGACACTCTCAGTTCAACTTCGCCAGAAATAATTGGCGACAGCTACGCACTAAACAATGGCAACTTCTATTTCTATGATGGTGTGTTGAGGGGCGGCATACGTGCATATAAGATTGATGAATATATTAAGGCTATCCCGGAAGATACGGCTATTAATATAGGCTCCGAAACGATTGGTGATATTACGTATGATAAACGCTGGCTCGGCGCCGAACATAATGTTGCAAGAATTGGCTCTACGAATTATCTCTCGCTTCAAAAAGCTATTAACGCGGCCGAATCCGGGGATACCATTGTTCTCCTAGAAGATAATTACCTCTATGCTAATCCGAATATTCCGTCTGGTAAAAACCTCACAATCGATCTTGATGGGCATACGATTATCTCGAGTAACCCAATCGTAAATAATGGCACTACTACGATAACTAATTCCAGTAATATAGACGTCACTATTAACTATCGCTCGTCTGGCTACTTTATCCAGAACTCGGCAAACGCGGACTTTACTCTGGATAAAGTAAAAATTGTCGCTGCGAATGCAGTCAATAATTCTGGAAACTTAACAATTACTGATTCGGCAATTGAAACGACTGGCACAGCAATTACTAGTACGGGTGACTTAACTATAGATAATTCCACTATATCTACTAGCGGTCAAAACAACTACGCCATTTATAGTAATGGCGGCACGAATAATATTACGAATTCGAATATAAATAATACGGCTTCATCGGATAATTCCAGTAGGTCTTCATACTATCAAAATAATGCAACTAGCTCCACTATCGATACGGCCAATATTACTGGAAAAATCGTAAATAATGCGGGCGCGTTATCTCTAAAAGATAGTAGTATCAATTATACTATTACGAGCGATTTTAATATTGTCTCAAACGGCGTTAATGCGACAACGGCTTTTGATCACGTCGCTGCTACTATCGACCAAGTCAACAGTTCATCGTATAGTTATGGCTCATCTTCAGCAATTAGCAATTCCGGCAGTATGACAATAGCTAACAATAGCTCTCTTACTATTACTGGAGCTAGATCGGACACGCGTCTTTATAATGAAGCATTATATGGCATTAATAACTCTGGGACTCTTACTCTCTCAAGCTCGACTATCAGCATTTCATATGTGACCGGTTCTACATTCGGCGATTCGATTTATGGGGTCAATAGTACTAATACTCTAATTGCAACAGATAATATAATCAACGTCTCTCATGCTAGAGCCTACGGTATGAAGACGTCCGGAACGGCGACTCTCGATAATAACACAATCACTTCTAGCGGCACTAATGTATATGGTCTTTATGTCGCAGGAGGAACGAACATGATGAAGACCGGTACCGTTACTGCTACCGCTACAGGCACTTCCTACGGCACCTACATTTCCGCTGGCGAATTCACTCTTGGTGAAGCTGAACCGTCCGACTCACCAGACTATGGCAAAGCCACCGCGCACGTCTCTACCGCCAATCCTTCCATCACAGCTATCGGCGGTGCTTCTTCTGCTGGCATCGGTCTTAAAAACCCATCTTCATCATTCAACTTCTATGATGGTCGTATCACTGGCAGCACACAATCTCTCCCTGATACTGTCACGAAAGTAGAGTATCAATATGAGGCTACGGCGCAAACCGACCCAGATACTGGCTATGAATACAGCATTCTGGTGTACATGCCGAACTAAAATTGACTTTTTAAACCGTTTGTGCTATAATATAGTTATATACCTTATTTCGGCGCCTACAAAGGGGGTGATGATATGCCGGATAACGTTCTTTACTACGACAGATTGCTGCGGTTGTGCAACGCAGCAGGAGATTATGTGAACAAAAAAGCTCTGTACGATGACATTATGTACGGCGAACCGACCTCACCTGAGTCTATTAAGACTCTCGCTAAGTATTATGATGGCGATAAAAACAATTTAGCCATCTGTTACAAAAGAGTGAAAGCAGAGGCGAACAACGCTTGGGTTGCTGTCAGGGAACTTCTGCAGGCTAACGAATGCTATGTTAGTTATGATGCGGGCGTATTCTTTAATCTCCTCGTCAAAACTGACGATGATTGCGACTTTCGCGCCAAAGTGCGTGATTGGGCGCGAGCTGAACTCCGCAAGGAGCAGAAGAGCAAGGGCTCGACTTTTTACAACTTCCGCGACCTGCTCGACAGGTATCAGAAGCTTGTTCTCAAGCGTCAAACCCCAAAGATCTAATAATTATTGCACTCAAGGCACCGGCTAAACCCGGTGCCTTTTTCGCGCTCTTGCGCATAACCAGCCTTTTTGCTATAATGAAATCACTAATTATTACTTTTAGCGCAACAATCTTGCATCTAACCTTAGTTAGACGAGCGCTTTTAGTGTGGGAATAAATATTATTTGTAAATAAAAGGAAACAATGAACGATAAAAGTAAGGCAGAGGCGGAGCGCCGTGCGAAACTATTAAAATCGCGCGCCGAACGCTTGCCAGACATTAAAAAACAATTTGAAGAAAACCAAAAACGCAATTTTAACGCGAATTTTGCCCCTGGCGGCAAAGATGAGAAGCTCGTTCGCGGCAAACATAGTAAGGCTGCTAAAAAACCAGCCGCCAAGAAGGCTCCCGCCAAAAAACAGCCTGCAAAAGAAACGAAAGCCGCCAAAGGCTCTGACGTCAAATTACTTGTTAGCACCCGCAAAGGCGAGATGGTTCATCATCAGCGTATGCTGAGCCAGGATGTTAACGCCCAGGCGACTCAGCATATCGTTGGCATCCCAGTCAATAAATCTCGCTATAACGGCTACAAAGGCAACCAGCTCAGCCTCGCTCAGATTCGCACCGCTCGCCCGAACAAAGACGCCGTCCGCATTATTCCTATCGGCGGTCTCGGCGAATTCGGCATCGGCAAAAATATGACCGCCATCGAATATCAGGGTGAAATTATCTTGATTGATATGGGTACGCTTTTTGCGAACTCAGATTATCCTGGCGTCAACTATATGGTTCCAGATTCGAAGTGGCTTGACGATAATCGCGACAAGGTCAAAGCAATCCTCTTTACGCACGCTCACCTTGATCACATTGGCGCCTGCCGCCATCTTCTCCCATATTTTGGCCCGCTTGTCCCGATTTATGGTTCTGCCTTTACAATCGGTATGATCAAAAAACAGATGTCCGAAGTTCCAGATGTGCCTGAGATGAATTATCAGGTTGTTAACCCGCTCGACCACAAAGAGATTCGCCTCACTCCACACCTTTCTGCTGAATTCATCCATATGCTTCACTCTATTCCGGGCAACTGTTCGATTGCTGTTCGTACGCCGAACGGTGTCATCCTTCTCTCTGGCGACTGGCGCTTCGAAACTAACCCGATGGATATTCCGGCCGATTATGACCGCCTAAAGGAAATCGCCGATAAAGAGGGGATTGCGCTTCTTTTGAACGAATCTACGAACATCGATGTTCCAGGTACGCATCCACATAGTGAATATGATGTTGGTGATAATATCGGCAAAGTTATGGATAATTACGCCACTGGCCGCATTATTATCAGCTGTTTCTCGAGCCAAGTTAAACGCATCGAATGTGTGCTTCGTGAGGCATCCGAACGTGGCCGCAAGGTTGCCTTTGCTGGTTTTTCGATGATTAATAACGTCGAAGTCGCGCTCCGCTCGAAGTCTATCAAGGTGCCAAAAGACACCATTATGAAGATGGAAGACATCGTTAAGCTCCCAGACGAAAAAGTCACGATTGTCTGTACTGGTTCTCAGGGCGAAATGAATGCCGTTTTGAACCGTATGGTCACTGGCGCGCACCGCTTTATCAAGGTTAAAGCGACGGATACTATCGTCTTTTGTTCTAGCCCAATTCCAGGCAATGAGCCAAAGATTATGGGTACTGTTGATGGTCTCCTACGCGAAGGTGCTCAAGTTATTCAGCATAACAAGACGCATCTGACGAACATTGGCCCGCTCCATCTATCAGGTCACGCCTATTACGAAGATCACGTCAAATATGTCACAGATTTACATCCGAAAAATTATATGCCATATCACGGCGAGTTCTATATGCTCGAGCATAACGCCGAGATGGCGGAAAACGTCGTTGGTATCCCTCGCGATAATATTCTAATTGCCGATGATGGCGATATTGTTGAGTTGGCGCCAGATCAGACGATTCGCAAAAATGGCCGCATTCAAGTCGGCAATAAGCTTTATGATGATGCTGACCAGCAGGTCAACGAAGCCGTCGTCAAAGACCGCATCCATATCTCTCGCGAAGGTATCTTTGTCGTGATTTTGACTATTAGTAAGAAAACCGGCCGCCTAATCAAGACGCCAGATATCGTCTCGCGCGCCTTTATTTACCTCGATAATTCCGAGGAGTTGATTGGCAAAATTCGTCACTATCTCCGTGCAAAAACTGACCATACTGTTAATTCTGATGCCGACGTTAAGGCTCTCAAGGAAGAGATAAAAGAAGATGTCACGCATATTCTCTATGACGCCACTGGTCACACGCCAATTGTGATTCCAGTAATCAACAAAGTCTAAAAAATAACTCCCGAGAGGGAGTTATTTTTTGCTCTATAAAGAGGCGGTCAATCTAGATTAATAATTCCAGCCTTCAGCTTGGCGTGCAGCGCTATCTGCTTGGACTGTTTCAACCTTTAGCTCAAGGTGATACTTTGCTTGGTTATAATCGTTACCGGCATTACAGTTGAAAGTTACGTAATCGATAAATTGGCTGCTCGAGCTGCCGGAAGCGATATCGCCCTGATAATAATAGTAGCCGTCAGTCGCGTTCTGAACCCAGTCGCTAGGATTTGCGAAATGGATAATTGCCATACTCTGATTATTGACTGTAAGTGGCAAAGTTACGGAAGAATCGACCTCGCCATTACTATCAAGTTTATCCCATCTCTCAGTGACTAGTACGCGAGCGTTTACCGCGAAGCCACTGGTATTATCTACTGTTAGCACCTTTGGTGTTTCGGTGCATGGCGTCCAGTCACGCGGCGGATCAAATGTTTCCGTAAATGATACTTCCGAGCTGCCGACATGGAACAAGTTATCGAACTGCTCCGAGAATTGGAAATACGCAAACGTGCCACCAACTACCGCGACTGCGAGCAGTATGGCGATTGCAGCGAGCGATTTTTTATTTTTCATGTTTTTTGTCCTTAATTATTAAAATAATCATAAGCGATAATGCTCATTATGTCAAGATGGACGCAATGTGCTACAATAAGCATAAGAATTATACGGAGATTATTATGCCTGCGAAGAAAAAAACTGCAAAGGCGCCAGCTAAGGCACCTGTTAAATCTGAAGCTAAAACCGAATGTGCTTGCGATTGCGGAGAAAAATGCACCTGCAATTGCGCTCATCGTAGCCAGCTCTCTTTTTATGTCTTGATTGCTTTGTTGGTTGCTTCAATGACTGTGCTTATCATTTCACTCGCTTTCAATAGATCTGTCCGTGATATTTTCCGCCCAGAAAATTATGCCTACAATGGTATGTTTGATACCGAAGTTCAGAAAGGCAATAAGGATGAGAGCGGCATTACAATTCTCTCGGCAGGTGCAGTTATTGATATGATTTCGTCCAAAAAGGCAGGCCTGCTTATCGTGGGTGAAGAGAACTGCCTCGGTTGCGACGCATTTGCACGCCGCGTTGCGAATTACGACGGCAAGAAAGGCGCCGTTTACCGCTATAACGCACCGCTAGATGCGACGAGCGATAGTTCGCGCGCCAAGGAATTGCTCGGCACTGGCGAGGCGCCAGATTTCGTCTATATCAAAGATGGCAAAGTTTTTGACCGCATCGATGACGTCAAAGATCTAGATGATTTAGCGATTTTCCTAGATAAGTACAACTGATATAATATCTCTTAATGGAAGAAATAATTTTTGTCGACAAACCTGCCGGCATGACGAGTTTTGGTGCTGTCGCACGTGTACGTCGCATTCTTTCGCAGCGCGAAGGGCATAAGGTTAAAGTTGGCCATACTGGTACGCTCGATCCTTTTGCGACCGGCCTGCTAATTTTGCTCGCTGGCAAAGCCACAAAGAAGGCTCCTGAGCTAACAAAAAAAGACAAAGTTTACGAAGCGACGATTCGGCTCGGCGAGACCTCTACGACTGGCGACCCAGAAGGCGAGATAACTAATACTGGCGCAAAGTTGCCGAGTAGAGCAGAAATAGAGGCGATTATTCCGCAATTTATCGGTAAGATTGAGCAGCGCCCACCGGCTTTTTCGGCTATCAAAATCAACGGCCAGCGCGCTTATAAACTCGCTCGCAAAGGCGAAGCGGTAGATATTCCGACGCGCACAGTCGAAATATATTCGCTAGATATTCTTGACTACACTGCGCCAGAGCTCAAAATTCGCACTCACGTCAGTAGTGGCACCTATATACGTACTCTTGCGGAGGACATCGGCAAAGCCCTCGGCTGTGGCGCCTACTGCTCCGAATTGCGCCGCACGCAGATTGCGGACTACAAGCTCGTCGAACTCCCGCTATTCGACCTGCCAGATTAGGCATTTTTACGCTATAATATATCTATTATGTTTGAACTTCAGAAGCGCCTCGAGACACTAAAAGAAGCTTTTATTTCTATCTGGCAGAAACTCGATATCGATAATCGTTTGGCAGAACTCGCAAAACTAGAAGAAGAAGTTGCTGTCCCAGAAATATGGAACAACCCAGATCTTGCGCGCGAAAAAACCACGAAGGTTTCTCAGCTCCACGATGCGCTCGACCCTTGGACTTTACTCAAAGCTCAGATTAATGATTTGTCCGAATTAATGCAACTTGGCGACGATAGTCTCGTTGAAGAATTTAGCGAGCAACTCGATGCGATGGAGAACAACATCGCAAAATTACGCGAGGAGCTTCGCTTCACTGGGAAATTTGATCGAAACGGCGCGATTTTACGCATCACGGCTGGTGCTGGTGGCACGGAAGCGATGGACTGGTCCGGTATGCTTGAGCGTATGTATCTGCGCTGGGCGGAGCGTAACAATGTCAGCACTCAAATTCTCGATCGTGTCGAGGGCGAAGAAGCCGGTATCAAAACTAGCGTCATTGAAATGACTGGCGTTAATGTTTATGGCCGCCTAAAATCCGAGCACGGCACTCATCGTCTCGTGCGGCTCAGCCCGTTCAATGCTGACCATCTTCGTCAAACTTCCTTTGCTCTTGTCGAAGTTCTCCCAATCATTGAGAATGACGACGAGATAAAAATCGATCCAAAAGACCTCCGCATTGACGTCTATCACTCTGGCGGGCACGGCGGGCAGTCAGTTAACACGACAAACTCCGCCGTTCGCATTACGCATATTCCGACTAATATCGTTGTGGCTATTCAGAACGAACGCAGCCAGCTTCAAAATAAGGAAAAAGCAATGGAAATTCTTCGCGGCAAACTTCAGCAGATGATGCAGGAGCAAAACGCTGAGTCTGTCGATAAGCTTCGCGCTGGTGAATCTGCTAGCTGGGGGCAGCAAATTCGCAACTACGTTTTGCACCCATATAAGCTCGTCAAAGATACGCGAACGAAATATGAAGAGAACGACGCTGAAGCGGTGCTTGATGGTGAGATAGATGGCTTCATTACGAGCTATTTGGACTATTGTTAGCGCTTATGTTATTATATTCATATGATATTGCTCGATAATGTGTCGAAATATTACAAAGGCGAAAAAACTCCCGCTCTCGAGGAGGTTAATCTTCATATTCAGCCAAAAGAATTCGTCTTTTTAGTTGGTGAATCCGGCGCCGGCAAATCTACTCTCATCAAGATGCTTATTCGTGAAGAGAAGCCTACTTATGGCAATATTATGGTTGGCGGCATCGATTATCGCTATATGAAGAAGAAGCATATTCCGCACATCCGTCGCCGCATTGGCGTTGTTTTCCAGGATTTCAAACTTCTTCCGAACCGTACCGTATATGAAAATGTTGCCTTTGCGCTCGAAATTGTTGGCGTATCGAATTCCGAGATTAAGCGCACTGTTCCAAAAGTTCTCGAGCTTGTTGGTCTAAGTGACAAGATGGATAAATTCCCAGGCGATCTCTCTGGCGGTCAGCGCCAGCGAGTCGCGATTGCTCGCTCTATGGCGCGTCAGCCGAAGATTCTTATTGCTGATGAGCCTACTGGCAACCTCGACCCAGAAAATTCAGATGGCATCATTCGCCTCCTCGAAGAAATTAATAATTTCGGCACCACGATTCTCGTTACAACCCACAATGCTGAGATAGTTAATGCACTAAAGAAGCGCGTCGTTACTCTAAGTCACGGCAGAATTATTGGCGACCAAAAAGATGGCGGTCATTACGACCTCGACGGCTCACGCACGCGCATTACGAAACGTTCTCTTGGTGGCACCGCTCCAGCTCAACCAGCCGCCGCACCTCAACCTCAAGTAGTTAGTAACACTCCTGAAGCTCCTCAGCCAAAGGCTCCAGAAGCCAAAAAGCCAAAAACTTCATCTGGCTCTGCTGTCCTCGAACAAATGCGCAAAGCAAAAGCTGCTGATGAAGCAAAACCAGTCGCAAAAAGAAGGAAATTTTCACGCTAATGCCAAGTAGAAAGATTACAAAAGAAGAACAAAAAGCAACCGAGCAGCTCAGTAAAGAGCGCCTCAAGCGCATAATGAGCACGCGCCGTCATCATCTACGCACGAACGCTCGCGTTCTAAAATATGGTACGAAGAGCTTTGTTCGCAATACCTGGCTCAGTGTTGCTGCGATTGCAATTATGGCTATAACCCTGCTAGTCCTTTCTGCGACAGTAATTGCTACTCACGTTATGAGCAATGCGATTGATAAAGTTGAGCAGCAGGTCGATATGTCGATTTATATTGAGCAAAATACTTCTCGCGCCCAAATCGATCGTATCGTAGGCCGCCTTGCGCAGTTGCCAACGGTTCTTAGCGTGAGTTCAACCTCGCCAGAAGAGGCACTCAGTGAAACGGTCAATAATATCATTAACCGCACGAAGGGTATGTCTGACGAAGAAAAAGCTATTTATCGCCAGAATCTTATGGAGGCGCCAAATAAGCTTTCCTGGGAAGTTAATGTTAAGCTGGTTAATCTAAATAACACGACCGAACTCGAAGAATTCGTCGCAAACGACGAGTCGATAAAAGACGTTATCGACAAAAACAAGACTCCAAGCTACGCCTCTGATCGCCGCGATACGATCAATAACATCGCTAATACGATGAATCGCATCGAGATAATCGGTCTCGTGGCTGCCGCTATCTTTATGGTCATTGCGATTCTCGTTGTCTTCAATACGATTCGTATGGCAATTTTCAACCGCAAAGAAGAGATTCGTATGATGCTTCTTGTCGGTGCGAGCCGCTGGTTTATCGTTGGCCCATTCGTCGTTGAAGCCGCCCTCTATGGTGTTGTGGCTGCTATCATTGCGGGTGGCGTCACTTATTCTAGCGTCTTTGCAATCAGGTCGTACTTTGGTTCGACTCTCGATCCGACTCTCGATATTATGAAACAGTATTGGTACTTTGTTGCCTGCGCTCTCCTCATAGCTGGCATTGTCATTGGCATTATTTCCGCCCTTCTTGCAACACGCAAATATCTCAAGCAACATTAGTCAAAAGAAAGGAATTAGCATAAGGGTGGACTTGCAAAACCATCCCGCTTATGCTATGATAAAAATATGAAAATGAAACGCAGCATTGTATGTCTTGGTCTCGCGACGCTTGCTATTGTTGCGAATATCTTACCAGTTCCTCGCGTCCACGCTTACACGCAGGCTGATCTCAATAATATTAATTCACGCATTTCCGCTCTGCGCAATCAAATGAATTCTTACGAAGCACAAGCTAGTGCTTTTGCTGCAGAGGCGAATAGTATCCAGGCAGAGATTAATTCGCTCGTTGCTCAGCAGGAGGGTCTCAAAACTCAGATTCAGCTCAAAGAGGCAGAGCATGAACAGATTGTTATCGAGATAGAGACTATCACGAAACGAATAGAAGAAAACTCCGAGACAGTTGGCTATACGATTGCGCAGTTCTATTACAACGACGAGATTACGACGCTCGAGCGTATCGCTTCAGCGAAGTCATTCTCCAGCTTTATTGACGAAGAAGTTCGCCTTTCTAGCATTTCCGACGCTCTTTCGGCCATCATCGAAGAGAACAAAAATCTCAAAGCAGAGCTAGAGGTCAAGAAAAAGAACGCCGAGCTTATTCTCGAAGATCTCAAAACGCAAAAGAACCAGCTTGCCGCGCTTCAGCAGAAACAGGAAGCGCTCCTTGCGCAGACTCGCCAAAACGAGGCCGCTTACCGCTCGATGAAGGCCGACGCTGCTTCGCAAAAAGCCGCTCTCGAGGAAGAACAACAGAAGATTCTCGCTGACTTAGCACGTCGTTATAATGCTACAGACGTGACTGCCGGCGACCCAAGCAAGGGTGGCTATCCGTACTCCAGCCGCTGCCCACAGCAAAAAGATGCTTTTGCTGATCAGTGGGGCATGTATATTTGTGAATGTGTCTCCTATACCGCGTGGAAAGTCTATAGTACATACGGTTATATGCCGTACTGGGGCGGTCGCGGCAATGCTAAACAGTGGCCAGCTAACGCCCGCGCTGCCGGCTATACGGTCAGCAATGTGCCAAAAGTTCATTCCGTCGGTATCTCTACTGCGGGTACTTATGGCCACGCCGTTTGGGTAGAAGCTGTCTCCGGCAACCGCGTTTATATTTCGCAATACAATTATCGTAACGCTGCCACTGGCTACAGAGCCGGCGAATATTCTGAGCAGTGGGTTGATCGAGGAATGTATCAATATATCTACTTTGGCGGGTAGATATGGAAGACACTTATTACGACAAAGACATATCTGATGTCCAATTTGATTTTGGCACGAGCGAGTTAGGTCTCGACGATAACGAAGTTCGCGCGCGCCGTGAAAAATACGGTGCGAATACTTTGCCAAAAAAGAAAAAAGACGGCATCCTCAAGATTTTCTTCCGCGAGTTTATCGACCCGATGGTTATGTTGCTTGTTCTCGCTATTGCGGCTAGTCTAGTTGCCGGCGAGCTCATCGATGCCTGCGTGATTGCCTTTATTATTTTGACTGACGCAATTATGGGCACTTATCAGGAAAATCGCGCCAATAACACCGCCGAAGCGCTTGCTGACTATATCAAAGTTCAGGTAAAAGTCGTTCGTGGCGGGGAAGACCAAATCGTTAATGCCGAGGAGCTTGTCCCTGGCGATTTTTGTATGCTCGAATCTGGCGATAAAATCTCTGCCGATATGCGTCTAGTTGAAACGCATAATTTCTCCGTAGACGAATCGGTTTTGACGGGCGAGAGTCTTCAAGTTGCCAAGAATCCAGAAGTCATCGGCAAAGTCGGTGCGCCGCTTGGCGACCAACGCAATATGGCTTTTTCTGGCACGACGGTCGTTTCTGGCCGCGCAAAAGCAATTGTCGTTAAAACCGGCCTGTCGACTGAGCTTGGCAAAATCGCCGATAGCCTCAACAACACTGACAAGGCGAAATCGCCACTCACGCTTCGTGTCGAAAAACTATCTCGCCAAATTTCTATTATGATTGTTATCATTGCCGTCATTTTGACGACGCTTCTTGTCATCAAGCAAGTTCCGTATACTGAGATTCTCTTAACTGTGATTGCCTTTGCCGTCTCGGCGATGCCTGAAGGCCTGCCGCTCGCGCTAACGATGGCGCTTAGCATTGCCTCTAACCGTATGGCGAAGAAAAATGTTATCGTCCGCAAGCTCAACTCCGCCGAATCGCTCGGTAGCTGCACCGTAATCGCCTCAGACAAGACCGGTACGCTTACGGTCAACCAGCAGACGGCAAAAAGAATTGTTCTGCCTAATGGCGAGGAATATCAAGTGTCGGGCACGGGCTTCAGTACAAGTGGCAAAGTTTCCGGCAACATTATGAGCTACGCGGAAGAAATTGGCTTGCTTGGTGTGTTAAATAACGAAGCTAGTATCGACAACGGTAAGCGCATTGGCGACTCCATCGATATTGCATTCCTTGTGCTTGGCGAAAAACTCGGCATCAAAACACAGGGCATTAAGATTATTGAACGCGTTCCGTATGAATCGGAAAACAAATATTCTGCCGTCTTTTACGAACAAAACGGGGAAACGTATTGCACTGTAAAAGGCTCGCTCGAGGTCGTTGCTGGTTTTTGCAGCGAAGTGAATTTTGCCCATCGCAAAGATATTCGTAAACTGCACGCTCAAAATGAAATGCTAGCCAAAGATGGCTACCGCGTGATTGCTCTCGCTGTCGGCAAGGTGCGTCGCAAAGATAACTACACGAGCAAAGATATTAAAGATCTGAAATTTATGGGTATGGTTGGCTTTATCGACCCGATTCGCAAAGAAGCTGTCGCCTCAATTCACGAATGTCATACCGCCGGCATCAAAGTTCTGATGATTACTGGCGATCATCCTCTTACGGCCTACTCGATTGCGCGCGACCTTGAGCTAGCAAAGAGTTACGAGCAAGTTTCGAATGGCGAAGAGGTTGAGCAATATTATCGCCGTGGCAAAGAGGCTTTTGACGACTTTGTTTCTAAGCATCTAGTATTTGCGCGCGTTACGCCGCTTCAGAAGCTTCATATTGTAGAATCGCTTAAGCGACAGGGTGAATTCGTGGCCGTGACCGGTGATGGCGTTAATGATGCGCCAGCGCTAAAATCTGCCAATATCGGAGTGGCGATGGGCTCAGGCACGGATATTGCACGCGATACTGCCGATATGATTATTGTTGATGACAATTTCAAATCTATCGTTGCTGGCGTCAAAGAGGGGCGTGTTGCCTATGCGAACATCCGTAAGATTATCTTCTTCCTAATTTCCTGCAACATTGCGGAAGCAGTTTTCTTCTGTCTCGCCATCGCCCTAGATATGCCGATGCCGTTTGTCGCCGTGCAGCTACTCTGGCTCAATGTTGTAACAGATGGTATTCAGGACTTTGCGCTCAGCTTCGAAAAGGCAGAGAAGGATATCCTTCGCGAAAAGCCACGCAATCCGAAAGAATCGATTTTTGACCGCACTCTCCTTCACAAGATTCTTTATTCTGCGGCGGTCATTACGGCGGTTATCTTTGCGCTATATTATTACCTGGTTCGCGTTGCGCACGTCGATATTGTTGTCGCTCGTAGCTATACGATGTGTCTGATGGTCTTTATTCAGAATATTCACGCCTTTAACTGTCGCAGTGAAAAGCAATCAGTCTTCAAGATTCGGTTGCTTAGCAATCCGGTCTTCCTCTTCGGTATTATTGGTACAATTCTGCTCCAGCTCATCGTTATGGAAGTGCCGATTTTCACAGAATTCCTCCAGACTATCTCAATGCCACCGATACTTGTCGCTGAATTCTTCGGCATCGCTCTCATTATTCTCGTTGCTCTAGAACTCTATAAAGCCGTCGCGCATCTATTCACTGTTACAAAAAAATAGAGAGCTCTATCTAGAGCTCTCATTGTCGTCTTTTTCTGCGGAACAATCTATCAAATAGAAAAATTCCATAAAGAACCAGACTAAGCCGCCAATCGCTAAGAAAATAACCATCACGATTTTGGCGATTTTTACCAGCCAATATAAGATAAATAAATCAGCTGGAATTGATGGAACGAGGGTAACCAGTATCACGTAGAGTGCGGCTGTAACTAACAAATAGAACAGTAGGCGTACAGAATGTTCGCCAGTCACATCAGAACGCTTTTCATAAGGGTATTCATTTTTTTTCATACCTTTCCTCCTCTCGAAATGTGCGAACGATAGCTATATCTCTATTATATCACAAAATGCAAAAATAGTCAAGATATATAATAGTTATATGATTAGTTCTGCGGTTCTCCAAATAATTGCAATTGTCACGATGCTCGTGGATCATATTGGCTATTACCTAGTGCCAGATTCTCAGATTTTGCGCGTTATTGGCCGCATCGCCTTTCCGCTGTTTGCTTTTATGCTAGTCGAGGGCTTCAAAAATACCCGCTCTTGGCGCCGCTATTTTTTGCGTCTGCTCATCCTCGCGGTTGTTACGCAAGTTTTGTTCTATATCGCCACAAGCGAGCTTGGACTAAGTTATTATCATAACGTTCTCTTTACGCTCTGTTTTGCGCTCCTGTCGCTAGTTCTGGCGCAGAAGGGAAGTTTTTGGGTAATTAGCATTCCGCTTCTCGGGCTCGCTGCAAGTGCCCTAGATTGCGAATATGGCGTCTTCGGTGTCTTAATGATAGTTGGCTTCTATTATGCGGACAAACTGTTTGCTAATAATAGGCCATTCCGAACCATCTCGCAATTTCTTATTCTCGCCGCAATGATGCTTTCGCTTGCGCAATACAACAACTGGCCGCTCCAGAATTTCGCTCTGCTCGCGATTATTCCTATCGCGCTCTATTCCGGCGAAAAAGGCCGTCGCCTACCAAAAATTCTCAGCTACGGCTTTTATCCATTACACATTCTAATCTTGCTTATTATCGCGCTAATTCTTCGTTAGGATTGCCATCGTTGCTACGATTCGCAAACTATATTCGTTAGAATGTTCGGCAAGAAATTCATTTACAGCCTTACTGCTGCCAGGAAGTTGCGCATTCCGGTAATCGTGAATCGCGATGACTCCGCCCTTGCTCATCCTAGGATCAACCAATGCAAGGCTGACTTTGATCGACTCATAAAAATCCCCGTCCAGCAATGCGAATGCAATCGTCTGCGGCAAATCGCTGTCTGTTAGCTCATTGAACCACGCTTTTGTAATGACTGGCTCCGGCAGGGCATATTTTTTAAACTTATGACGCACGGTGTCTGGCGAGGCTTTCAGGGCGCCTTTTTGGAAACGCCAGCCGTCGGCGCTGTTGTCCTCGGCGGTTTTTTCTGGCAAACCCTCAAACGAATCGTAAAGATAGAGCCATTTATCTGGATTGTCTCGAATGACATCGGCAAGCAAAATCGACGTGTCACCTTCGTAGCAGCCAAACTCGACAACGTCGCCGCTAACTTCGAGCACATTTTCTAGCTCTTTTAGCAGCAGCTCAGTTTCGCGGTCAGGTATTTGTAATTCTTTAGGCATCTAGAAAACCGAGTTCCTTGCAAAGATTGGCAAAATTCTTGTGGAACGTTTCAATATCGCCAGAATTATCGACATAATAATCGGCAATCGCGATCGGGCCGCCTTTTTCGAGATTTTCTATCTCAGTCTTGTCGCGTTCGGCGGCTTCTTGAGCGGTGAATGGGCGGACTGGGCGCTCTGCGAGGCGTTTGCGGCGCAAAGCCTTCGGTACGACGATAGCGACAACGGTCATTTCAGTAGGGAATTCCTGGCGCAAAATCTTGTATTCGGTCCAAGAATAAAGGCCGTCTAGCACGATACGTTTTTGGCCTGCCTCAATCAACTTTTTTGCCTCGGTCACAACGCGCTTAACAACGAAATCTTTTCCTTCTTTTGCGCGGATTTCCTCGCGGAATTTCTTTTCATTTTCTGGCGTATCTTCAATGCCGGCCTCTTCCATACCTTTTAAGATTATTCCGCCAAAATAAATTTTTGGGATTTTACGTTCAGTTAAATAATCAATGGCGGTGGACTTTCCGCTACCGCACATACCTACGATTGCTAGGATTTTTACATCTTTCTTTTCCATTAGTAATAGTATAACAGATTGTGACGGTCATAAAAAATAAGCCCCGACTCTGGGGGCTTATTTTGAATCTTTAGGCTTTCTTTGCGTCTTTCTTGGTGACTTTACCTTTGACGGTTTCGGCTTCTTTTGAGACCTTATCGCCAATTTTCTTAGCTTTAGCTTTTCCGCGTGCAACTAATTTTTTGCTGCCTTCTTTTGCTTTTTTGCTAGCTTTTTTCGCTCCGTCAGAAATATCCTTGCGGGTTTCTTTGCCGGACTTTGGCGCCATCAAAACACCAGCGACTGCGCCAGCGACCGTTCCGAGGACTGCGCCTAGGAAAAACTTGCTTCCTTTTTTCTTTTCAGCCATATTATTCTCCTTTCTTGGACTTTTTGGCTTTTCTTTTCTCGGCTTTATCGAGATAACTTTCGGTGAAGTACTTTACCAGACCACCAACAGTTGTCATATCGCGAACATTGTCAGCAATATCGTCTGCCTTCTCGGCGATATTTTGACCTTGAAGAACGATTTTCTTTGCTTCCTTTGTGACGCCAATCAACTTGATGACCAAGATAATCGCGACAAGCAAGAATATAAACAAAGTGATTGATAGGATGAATACTAATATCCAAGCAGGTGTTTCCATTTTTTAAGCTCCCATTTTAATAAATTCTTCGTAGGCAGAGTAATAATTCTTCGGATCACCGGTCGTGAGCCATTTGCCTTTAGACTTCGTAACGATAACGTCGCCAGATTTTGCAAGCTTTGTGATCGCATCGACGGTCCAGAGCTCATTATCTAGGCCAGTGTTGCCTGGAAGAAGATGCGCAAATACCTCTGGCGTAAGAAGGTAGCGACCATAAGACGTCAAATTGCTTGGACTGTCTTCTGGCTTAGCTGGTTTCTCGACAATGTGGCTGAGTGTCATCTTGTTCTCGTCTTTGAGCGCAATCATACCATACTTATTCCAAACTTCCTTTGGCATTTCTTGCGCGGTAATGATTGCCTTTGCATCTGGGTTCTGCTTGTAAGTTTCAATCAAAGTCTTAACATCGCCTTCGCCGAAGATCAAATCGTCGCTGTAGAGCGCGATAAATGCTTCGTCGTCATTGAGGTAAGGTTTTGCGCTAGCGATTGGGGAACCGTTGCCATATGGAAAGCTTGGGTCCTGCTCAATTACCGTAATATTTGCAATCGAAAGGACTTCGCGTACCGCTTCAAAGCGATCTAGCTTGCCCTGTGATTCGAGCTGCTTATAAATCTTTTCGCAAGGATTTTTGAAATAGTCCTCGTAGATAGGTTTGCCTTCGTGAGTGGCGACGATAATAATATCTTTGATGCCACCTGCGACACACTCTTCGACGACGTATTGCATAATTGGCTTAGCTCCAAGCGGAATCATCGCTTTTGGAATGGTTTTTGTGATAGGCAGGAAGCGGCTCGCAAAGCCGGCATCCGTGATTACTGCTTTTGTTGGTAGTTTGTATGACATTTTTACTCCTTATTCTTATGATAACTTATTTTTAATTAATTCGTTAACGCTTGCTGGATTTGCCTTTCCTTTCGATTTTTTCATTACCTGTCCAACTAGGAATCCGATTGCTTTCATTTCTCCATTTCTGACATCCTCGGCCGCTTTTGCGCACTCTGGCATCATCAAAACTTCATCGATGATTGCCGAGAGGGCATTCTCGTCATTTTCTTGCAATAAGTTCATCTCTTTTGCGAGCTGATGTGGTGTTTTGGAAGTATTTTTTCGGTCATACATTTCCATTAGCACGTCCTTTGCCGCTGTAGATGACAATTCTTTTTTCTCAACCATCTCAGATAGCTCAAGTAATTCATCGGCAGTGGCCAATGAAAAATCTTTGTCCTGATTTTCCTCGGTAAGCAGCGTGCTAGAGAACCAGTGCGCAATACGAGGCGACAGGTTGATATTTTTGTCGCACGCTTCGGCGAGACGTTTTGCTAGCACAGGGTAATTAATAATTGCTTCGCGCTCGCTTTCGTCGAGATTAAGAATGTCGAATTTCGAACGATAGTCGGCTGGCATCAGTGGCATACTTGCGGCAACTTTATCGACATAGGATTGTTCGAGTACAATAGGCGGGACGTCTGGTTCAGGCATATAGCGATAATCCTGAGCTTCCTCCTTGCTACGTTGCGAAGTAGTCTTGCCGGTCGTATCGTTCCAACCGCGCGTTTCTTGGATTACGCGCTCGCCTTTTTCTAGCAGAGCTTTCTGGCGTTTGTATTCGTATTCGACAGCGCGCTCAACGCTGCGGAAGGAGTTGAGATTCTTAATTTCGGCACGCGTACCGAGCTTCTCGGTCTTTGATATAGAAATGTTTACGTCGAAACGCATATTTCCTTGATAAAGGTCACCATTCGTTACGTCAGCATACATCATAAGACGATGTAATTCTTCGCAGTATGCGCGAGCCTGTGCAGCCGAGTGAATATCTGGCATTGAGACAATCTCAATTAGTGGCGTACCGGCGCGGTTTAAGTCGACCAATGAATAATTTCCAAAATGCGTGAGTTTTCCTGCATCCTCCTCGAGGTGAGCGTGCTCAATCTTTACGTCGCTGCCATCGGGCAAATGAATTACACCAGCGCCAATAATTGGCTGATACATCTGTGAAATTTGGTAACCTTTTGGCAAATCTGGATAGTAGTAATGTTTGCGGTCAAAACGGCTTGTAAGATTAATCTTACAGTTCATAGCAAGACCAGCACGAACGGCTTTCTCGACGGCCGCCTTGTTAAGCACTGGCAACATACCAGGCAAGGCATAGTCAATCGGGCTAACGCACGAGTTCGGCTCTTTGTCGACTGCGTCATTATCTACGGCGCTGAACAATTTAGTTTTCGTATTCAGCTGGACGTGACATTCGATACCGATGGTAATTTTGTATTCGCTCATCTAAATTGCTCCTAAATCTTTTAATGCTTGTTTATAGGTCTCTAATGCGTGCATTGCTTGTCGATATTCTGGCTTAAAGTCGTGCTCGTGTGCTATCTGGTTGCGTAGTTTATGCGCGTGCCAAACTGCATTAAGCTGTGTAAACCTACTCTTACCAATGCGCTTCAGACGATCGCCCATTGTCCTACCTTGGACACCCATCTCCATTAATGCGCGATCTAGTAACTTATCTCCCTCAATAATCGCCATCGAATAGCTAGATTCGTTATCTTTTTCGAGTGATTGCTCGATGCGCAAGAAATCAATTTGGTAGTTTTCTTTATCAAAAGTGTGCCCGCGCTTGCTTGTCATCGAGATTGCTAAGATTACCAAAATCCCAACAATAACAATAGCTATTAGGAAGACCAATAATGATCCGTCAATAGGCATAATCTATTTGCCCTCCAATTCTGCGGCAATATGGAGCAAAACCTGATCGCTCTTGCGTGGGCCGACTAGCTGGACGCCAATCGGTAAACCAGCCTTATTTTTGCCAGCAGGAACGGAAATTGCAGGTAAGCCCGCCATACTTGGCGGAACTGTCATAACGTCTTCAAGATACATCTTGAGTGGGTCGGAAGTATTCTCGCCAATCTTGAATGCTGGGCTTGGCGAAACAGGGCAAAGCAGTGCATCGTATTTCTCGAAAGCCTCATTGTAGGCATTGATAAGAAGTGTGCGTGCCTTTTGTGCTTTTAGATAATATGCATCAAAGAAGCCAGAGCTCAAGACGAAGTTGCCGATCAAAATGCGGCGTTTATTCTCTGGCATAAAGCCTTCGTCGCGAGTTTTGCTGTAGATATCGCCAAGATTATGAATCTCTTTTGCGCGATGTCCATAGCGAATGCCGTCATAGCGGCTGAGATTCGATGCTACCTCTGCAGGCTGAACAATGTAATAAATCGCCAATGCGTATTTCAAAATCGGCAAGCTAACTTCTTCGACTTTGTATCCAGCCTTTTTGAGTTTGTTTGCGTAATCTTCTGTCGTTTTCTTTACATCAGCATCAACACCGTCGCCCATAAAATCGGTAATTAGCCCAATCTTCTTCTTTGAGGCTTTAGCGTCGGCGAGGTCTTTTGTCCAAAAATCATCAAGCGTTGTGGAATCCTTCTCGTCTTTGCCGGCAATAATGCTCATCACGAGGTTCGCGTCGGCGGCATCTTTTGCGAAACATCCCATCGTATCGGTTGAGGATGCCATCGCAACAACACCGTAGCGGCTAACGGTGCCATAAGTTGGCTTAACACCATAGACGCCATTAAAACTTGCTGGCTGGCGAATCGAGCCGCCTGTATCGCTACCGAGGGCAAATGGCACAATATCAAGCGCGACTGCGACTGCGCTGCCGCCGCTCGAGCCACCTGCTACACGTGTCTTATCGTAAGCGTTAGAAGTTGGTCCAAAATAAGAGTTTTCCGTACTTCCGCCGTGTGCGTACGCATCAAGATTGGCGCGACCAATCATAATTGCGCCTTCGTCTTCGAGTTTCTTTACGGCCGTCGCGGTAATTGGCGCAGGGAAATCTTCTAACATCTTCGCTGCTGCGGTCGTATTGCCTTCTGGGCTCAAGTAATTATCTTTTAGCGCAAAAGGTACACCAGCTAAACGACCGACCTCTTCACCCTTTTCGATTTTTGCATCGATTTCTCTCGCTCTCTCTAGCGCGTGCGCCTCATTCATTGAAATGAAAGCGTGATAATCTTCGTATTCTTTTGCCTTCTCAAGTGCGGCACGCACGAGATCTACGGCTTTGGTGTTTTTATCTGCAATTTTCATAGAACTTTTGGTACCTTTACTTGATTATCTTCGCTCTCTACGGTTAACGCGAGCAAATCTTCACGATTCGCTTCGAATTCTTTTATTTCATCCTCGCGCCAAACATTCTGCATATCAAAACACTGATAAGTAGGTTCGACGTTTTCGGTATTCAGTTCATCGAGCTGAGAAAAATAGTTAACAATATTATCAAGATCCCGAATTAACGGCTCTATCTGTTCTTCGCTAAGCGATATATTGGATAGCTCTGCTAAGTGCAGGACATCTTTTCTAGTAATAGCCATACTTGAATTATACTACATCCATCTCTGTTTTTACAGGTCTGACAACTGTTCGATATCTGCGCCTAATTGACATAGACGATTCGCAAAGTCTTCATAGCCGCGCGCAATCGAATAAGTATTACGCAAAATGGATTTGCCTGGTGCCGCTAGCATCGCAAGCATAATTACGACGGCCGGCCTCAATGCAGGAGGCGCCATCATTTCGGCTGGGCGCCAATTTGTTGGGCCATTAACGAAGATACGGTGGGCATCTAGGAGTTCTACTTTTGCGTTCAGATTTGCTAGCTCAGTAGAATAAATCGCCCTATTTTCAAACACCCAGTCGTGTATCAGCGTGCGCCCTTCGGCAGTTGCTGCAATTGCAGAGAAGAACGGTAGTGAATCGATATTTAGGCCAGGGAAAGGCATCGGATGAATTTTATCGACAGGCGCTTTTAGCTTAGATTTTTGCAGCTGAATATCAACAAGACGCGTACGGCCATTATTGGCAAAATATTCTTCCGATATGTCCATTTTTTGCCCCATACTACGGAGAACTTCGAGCTCAATCTCTAGGAATTCAATCGGAACACGTTTAATCTCAATTCTTGATTTCGTCACAATGCCTGCCGCAATGAAGCTCATCGCCTCAATCGGGTCTTCGCTTGGTTCATATACGATATTTTTCGATATATGGCTCATGCCGTGGACGACTAAGTTTGTCGTGCCTACACCGTCAATTACGACACCGAGTTTCTCAAGGTAGAAACAAACGTCTTGTACCATATAGTTCGGGCTTGCGCCAACGATTTTCGTTTCGCCAGGGAAGAGTGCTGCTGCCATAATAGCGTTTTCGGTCACGGTATCGCCACGCTCGATTAGTACAATTTTGCGCTCCTTCTTTGCGTTTTTATCTACTGTTATTTCGTAAAAACCAGAGTTAGTTTTTGCGTCAACCTCTAATCCGAAGCCTTTTAAGGCGTGGAGATGCGGTTCAACTGTGCGCGAACCGAGCGAACAACCGCCAGCGTAAGGTAATCGGAATTTCTCTGAGAAATGGAGCAGCGGCCCCATCATCATAATTATTGAGCGTGTGCGACGTGCTGCTTCGACATTTAGATTCTCTAAATTGAGTTTCTTTGGCGGCACGATTTCGAGATCTTTTCCGTCGTTTATCCAGGTCGTTTTTACGCCAATCGATTCGAGCACCTCTAGAATGCGGTATACTTCTTCGATATGAGCGAGGTGTTTCAATGTGGTTTTGCCGTGATTTAGCAGTGATGCACACAACAATCCGACGGCGGCGTTTTTGGAAGTGTTAATCGTTATGCTGCCGTGTAACTCTTTCCCGCCATTAATACGGTAGCCCTGAGTTGCGCCTTCGTTGATGGAAATAATTTGCTGATTTAATGCACGACCAATCTTGGAAATTATCTCAAGAGATGCATTTTGTTTTCCGTGTTCTATACGGTTGATTGCGGATTGGCTAGTGCCAATCATTTTTGCTAATTCGGCTTGAGTCATATCCTTACGAATGCGTGCATTCGCAATAATATTACCGATTTCAACCATATAATTTGCTTTACTATTCATGCTTATAATTATATCGCATTATGCATAAAAAAATGAGCTATTTTGTTAGCTCATTTTTCTCTTGAATCTAATTATTCGGCATTCGTATGAACTGCTACGACGTCATCGAGATCATCGATTGCGTCGAGGATTTTTTCGACTTTTTCGCTCGTTTCGCCCTCAACTGGGACTGTGTTGTTTGGCACATACTGCAACTCAGCAGAATCAATTTCGAACCCGTTTTCAATCAGTGCGCTACGTACTTTCATTAAATCATTAGAAGCAGTATAAATTGTCGTGCCGTCATCTTCATCAGCAATATCTTCTGCGCCAGCATCTAGCGCCGCCATCATAATTTCGTCACCCTTTGCTTTCGTAAAAATGACACCTTTGCGAGTGAACTGGAACATAACTGAGCCTGGGTCAGCCATACGACCGCCATTTTTTTCCAAAGTATGGCGCACCTCTGGCATCGTGCGGTTTTTGTTGTCAGTCGCAACTTCGATAATAATGCCAACACCGCCAGGTCCGTAGGCCTCGTAGGTTTCCTCAATAAGCGCCGCCGCATTCTTGTCAGCTACGCGAGCGATTGCGCGCTCAATGTTTGCCTTTGGCATATTAGCGAGACGTGCTTTTTCTAACACCATCGCAAGCGAGGGGTTCATGGCTGGATCGGTGCCACTGCGTGCCGCAATTGCGATTTGGTTGCCAATTTTCGTAAACAACGCACCGCGCTTGGCGTCAACGACTGCCTTCTGGCGTTTTGTGGTTGCCCATTTACTATGTCCACTCATTATTTAATTCCTCTTGTTTTTGCGTAATTTTATTCTATTCTAACACAATACTATAACATATTTTCGAAAAAGTGCCAAAAATAAAACCCTCATGCTTCAAGTGAGCCGAAAACAGTGTTATTCTACGCTAACATTAACTTTAAACAAGGAGCATTTTAAAAGTATGCGAATATATAAAAGAGTTCAACTAAAAAAGCGTGAAATTGCAAAAATACAGCAGGATTGCGAAGGTTATGTTTGGGCGGCAATTGATCTCTCAAATTACGCTATTGCGTTTGGCGACGATTATCTTGCCGACTTGCGTGACTGTCTATTAGTGAAACGTAGTAACCCAGCAAATGTTTTCGGCGTTGGCATCGACCTCGAGACTGGCAGAATTGACTATATTACACAAATAAACCGTCGTAATCCTACTGTAGATTGCAACGGAAGGCTTACTCTTGAAACAGAAGAAAAAATCAGGGAAGTAATGCATTATTTCTTCGAAAAACTTCCTATTTATTGTGGGGAGAATAGTGATAAACAAAAAGATTATAATGATGCGGCTATCGCTTTCTGCTAAACAGATGGTAGAATAGAACTATAAATAGGAGGTATTTCTAATGGCTAAAAAGGGTCAGGAAACGGTGGACGACAGCAAGATTGATGATGGCAAGAAACAAGCGCTTAATTTAGCGTTGTCTCAGATTACTAAGCAATTTGGCGACGGCTCAATTATGAAGTTGGGCGAACAGTCAAAAATTGACGTAGAGCTTTTCTCATCTGGCTCATTGGCGCTCGATTTGGCGCTCGGTGGCGGTTATCCAAAAGGTCGTATCATCGAGATTTATGGTCCAGAATCATCTGGTAAAACTACTTTGGCATTGCACGCAATTGCAGAGATTCAGAAGCAGGGCGGTCAGGCGGCCTTTATTGACGCTGAGCACGCTCTGGATCCGAGCTATGCGCGCAAAATCGGCGTGAACACTAGCGATTTGCTTATTTCTCAGCCGGATAATGGCGAACAGGCACTCGAAATTTGTGAGACGCTCGTTCGCTCTGGCGCAGTTGATCTTGTAGTTGTAGACTCTGTTGCTGCTCTCGTGCCACAGGCAGAAATTGACGGCGATATGGGCGATGCGCAGATGGGCTTGCAGGCTCGTTTGATGTCGCAAGCGATGCGTAAGCTTACTGGTATTATCAGCAAGACAAAGGCTACTGTAATCTTCATTAACCAGATTCGTATGAAGATTGGCGTGATGTTTGGTAACCCTGAGACGACTACTGGTGGCAACGCTTTGAAATTCTATGCTTCAGTCCGTATTGATATTCGTCGCATTGGCCAGATCAAGAAGGGCGAAGATGTCGTAGGTAGCCGCACGAAGATTAAAGTCGTGAAAAACAAGATTGCGGCGCCATTCCGCACTGCTGAATTCGACGTTATGTATGACGAAAGCGAAGTTGGCATTAGTAGATCGGGTGATGTGCTTGATTTGGCAGTTAGCCACGGCATTATGGAAAAATCTGGCGCCTTCTTGAAATATAATGGCGAGACACTTGGCCAAGGCCGCGAAGCAGTCAAGAAACTCTTCAGAGACAAACCAGAATTGATGGCAGAAATCGAGAAGAAAGTCCGCGAAGCTGCTAAAAACGACGAGCAATAATGCTTGAAACTCATACGATTTTTGATGACGCTGCTAGTTCAAAAGAGCTAGCAGTGCATCGTGTGACAGATATCAAAGAGGCGATCCGTACTCAGAATCGCGTTAATATTTTTGTCGATAACAAATTCTATTGTTCGCTAGATATCGCTCAAGTTGTCGATTTGCATCTAAAAATTGGTCGCGAATTAAATGAAGCTGATTTAGCCGAGTTAAAGAAGGCCTCCGATTTTGGTAAGTTTTATGCGTGTGCGCTCCAATTTGCGCTTCTAAGGCCGCATTCTAGCCGTGAAATCAGAGATTATTTAAACCGTAAAACCCGTTCGCAGAAAGTCCGCGTCAAAAATCGCAAAACCAACCAGTATGAAATTCGCGAAAAACAAGGATATGACAAATCACTTTGCGAGCCGGTTTTTCAGCGCCTAGAACAAAGAGGTTATATCGATGATCGTCGTTTTGCTGAGTTGTGGGTTGAGAACCGAAATGTCAAAAAGGGCTCCAGTATTAAGAAGCTTCGCTTGGAGCTTCAACAAAAAGGCATCGATTCGCAGATAATAGAAGAAGTATTGGAATCGGCCGATCGTAATGATTCGGACGAGTTAGCAAAGATTATTGCTAAAAAACGCACAAAATACCCTGACGACCAAAAACTTACTCAGTATTTATTGCGACAAGGGTTCAACTATTCAGATATTTCCGATGCGCTATCGTCGATAGAATCTTCGTCAGTGTAGGCTGGCTTACGGAAAGGATTTGTGAAATTTGGCACAAATTCCTCTGGTTCATCATTTTTTGACTTTTCGACTTTGACCTGGGCTTTTTCGTGCTTGATTGTTACTTTGTAGTCGTCGACTTCGATGATTTGAGAGCGGTTAATTGTGAGCTCTGGGTCGAGTAGGGAATTAATGAGCGGTCGTTGCACGATTAATTGGTAAATCATAAAAGTACCGGAATCCAAGGTGTAATCTACGATTTTGCCGAGTTTTTTGCCGTCTTGAGTGACGACTTTAAGCCCGACCAAATCAAAACCAAGTTCCATCACTTTGTCAAAACGGATAACATCTTCTCTAGTCGTGAAGCGATCGGTCGAATCAACTATTAATCCAGATTCGCTTATTTCGCGAACATCTTGGGTGTCTAGCATATCGCCAACGTCTGGGTCATTTCTAATGATTGGGCCTTCGAGGGTATAGGCGATAACTCGTAAATCCTCAGGGTCAATAATCGCTTTTTTTGTATTTGCGACGGGGCCTCCGACGTGGAGACTGAGTACCGGAGCGCCAATCATCTTTGAACCAACTAATAACATAAGCATATTATACCATACACCTTTTTTCACTCTTGCGGTATAATTTTGACTAATGAAAAAAATCCTAGCTGTATCGGGCGGAATCGACTCTGTCGTTATGTTGCATTATTTAAAAAACGACGCCGAGCCTCCGGTGGTTGCGCATTTTGATCATGGAATTCGCGGGAACTCGGCCGAAGACGCTGCATTCGTTGAAGGATTAGCGAAAAAATACGGTCTGGAATATGAAGTATGTCACGCGAAACTAGGGGAGGGTTGCAGTGAGGCGGATGCTCGCTCGGCGCGCTATGATTTTTTTGCGAAAATCGCCGCAAAGTATCACGGTATTATCTGTGTCGCTCATCATTCTGATGATGTCATAGAATCTATAGCGATTAATATTTTGCGTGGTACGGGCTGGCGCGGTTTGGCGCCAATGAGCGCAAAAAATATTGAACGTCCACTACTTACCTGGAGTAAAAAAGATATTTACCGCTATGCGGCCGAGCACCAGCTGAGTTTTAGGCAAGACCAGACAAATACTGAAGATGTCTATCTTCGTAATCGGGTGCGAGAAGCTTTAATCGGCGTCTCGGATGATACGAAAAAACGTCTGCTAGATCTCTATAAAAAACAATGTATCCTTTTGGCAGAATGCGAAGAATTATTAAATGAAATATTTCCCGAACAGACAGATTATTATTCTCGAAATCTCGCATTAGAAGATGAGAATGTCGCAATTGAATTGCTTCGCTTTGTGCTAGCAAGACACGGCATTAGTCAAACTCGACCGCAGCTAAAAAAATGCCGTGACGCAATTAAAAACTTTACCCCCGGAAAGCGTTTTAGTCTTAATCGGGATCATTTCCTTGTCGTCGGAAAATATACATTTGCTGTGCTATAATGATAATGCATGAAAGTGCGCAGTGTGAGAGCCAAAATAGCTCTGTTATCTTCTGTCTTTTTGCTACTGAACTTGGTTTTTGTTGCTTCAGCAAATCTATTTGCCTCGCCTGCTACTGCTACGAATAATAAAACCTATTCAGACAATAACGGCGACAGCCGTATGATTTCAATTTTTGCTGACGGCAAGCAGATAAATGTGCGCTCAGTTGCCGCTACGGTCGAGGAGGCTATTGCCCGTGCCGATATCGTTCTGAATGATGGCGACAAAGTTGAGCCAGCATTAAATGAGCAGATAAATGCAGATAATTTTAATATAAATATTTATCGCGCTCGCGATGTTGTGATTTTTGACGGTAATTATGGCAAGCATATCAAGACTGCAAGCACTAGTCCGGCAGAAATTGCCGCCGAGGCTGGCATTGAACTTCTCGAGGCAGACAAGGTCGTCCTTACTCCATATGATGGATTCCTAGAATCTGGCAGTACAAACGCCTATCGTGTTAAGCGCGCGAAAGTTGCCCACGTTAGCTTCTATGGTAAACAGACCGATATTCGCACGCAAGCAAAGACCGTCGGCGAGTTATTGAAGGAGCAAAACATTGATTCCGATTCGGAGAAAAATTGGATTTCGGTTTCTCTTGATACGAAGGTGACGGATGGTATGGAGTTTTCGATTCTTCCGCAGGGAATTCAGTCGATAACCGTCGAAGAAGAAATTGCCTTCAGCGAAAAAGTCATCTACGACTATGACATTGATTATGGTAAGCGCGAGATTCAGAAATATGGCCAAAACGGTCAAAAAACTGTCACCTATGAAGTAGATATGAGAGATGGTATTGAATTATCTCGTACGGTATTATCGGAAGTAGTTACAAAAGAACCTGTCGCACAGGAAGTAAAAGTTGGTATGAAGCAAATCCTGCCAGCTGGCTCGCACGAGGATTGGATGGCGGCAGCCGGGATATCGCCTAGTGATTATGGCTACGTGAACTATATTATTACGCACGAGTCGCACTGGAATCCTCTCGCCAGGAACCGTAGCTCCGGCGCTTATGGCGTTTGTCAGGCGCTTCCAGCTAACAAGATGGCTTCCGCGGGCGACGACTGGGAAACTAATCCGGTCACGCAGCTTAAATGGTGTAGTTCGTATGCGGTTGGTCGCTATGGAAGCTGGCAAAAGGCGTACGAAACTTGGGTCAAAAAGCATTGGTGGTAATAGATGAAAAATAGAAAATCCCTTGGTCAGCACTGGCTCAAAGATCGCGACATGTTGCTAGATATTGCGGACAGTGCCTCGTCCGAGAATACTGATACTGTTTTGGAAATCGGGCCGGGTTTAGGCACGCTCACTTCGGCTCTGTTCAAGTTTTTTAATAAAGTAATCGCCGTGGAGCTTGATGACCGTCTAGCAGAGAACTTGCCAAAATCTTTCCCTGGCAAAAATCTCGAAGTCGTTCATAATGATGTTCTAAGCATCAATCTTAGCGATTTAAACCTCCCAGAGCATTACGTTGTCGCAGGGAATATTCCGTACTACATTACTTCGCCGATTATTCAGAAATTCCTTCACGCCGATCATCGCCCAGAAAAAATCGTTTTGTTGATCCAAAAAGAAGTCGCAGAGCGTTTGGCGGCCGCGCCAGGCGATTATTCTATCTTGGGTTTGTCTGCTCAGATTTATGCTAAAGTCAGTCTTGGCCCCGTCGTTAAGCGCGAATTCTTTACGCCGCCACCAAAAGTCGATAGCCAGGTTGTAATTTTAGAGCCGCTCGCCACTCCGCTTGCGAGTGAGAAAACGATGTCGCTCATCAAACTCGGTTTTATTTCGCCACGCAAAAAGCTCATAACAAATTTACTTGTCGGCCTAAAATTGCCAAAAGAACGTCTGCAGGCTGCATTTTATGATTGTAAGATTTCCGATAATGCTCGCCCGGCAGATTTATCAATCGAAGACTGGTGTACTCTTGAAAAATGTCTGCTTAACTGATACTATAAACATAACAATTATAAGAGGAAAATTTAGCCGATGGACTCAATCTTGAATCAAGCACCAAGCACAAACGCTACCAAAGCTGCTGCTCCGGTCGCAAAGAAAAAATTCGACAAATCAAACTTAGTTCTAGGTATTCTAATTGCGGTTACAGTTTTGGCAATTGCAGGAACCATCATCCTCATTATTACCGCCAATACTGCTGAGTAAAAAAGAGAGCCGCATATTTAGTTATGCGGCTTTTTGTTCGGCTAGAAGAATCGCCAGCCAGTCAAAGGAAAGATGCGCATTATGACTGGGCCAATCACGCGGCAAAATGGGATTGTCCCGAGGCCGTTGCGTGAATCGTATGAATTTGAACCCTCACGGTTGTCGCCGGCGACGAATAATTCGCCCTCTGGAACGATAATATTCACATTGCCGGAAATAGTGGTTTTTGGGCCATCAGTGTCAGACTTGCGCGTTGCCTCATCCGGGTTAAAACCATCAGGATGTTCATTGTTGTAGACCGTCAATAAACCGTCCTCTACCGTGACGCGTTCGCCAGGAAACGCGATGACACGCTTAATGATATATTGATCTTTTACGTCGGTTAAAGCGTCGCAATTTGTAGCTGACGTATTGCCGCCATTCGAAAACACGATGACTTGGCCACGTTCTGGTATGTATTCTTTTTCTGAAAAATGCGCCATCGTGACGGGGACGCGATTTACGATCACTCGGTCGGTAGAGTGAAGCGTATTCTCCATTGAGCCGCCCACGACGCTGTAACTACGGAAAACAAATGAATTCAAAATGAAAGTGCCAGCAGCGACCGAAGCGGCAAAAATCAAGAAATTAATGATGTCTTTTAGAGCAGGGTATTTTTGCGCAAAAGTTGGCTTTTGTTCCATTACTTCATTTTAGCATAAGTAGCGTAAAAAGACTCGCCGTGTTAAAATTAAATGAGTTATGGCAGATTTTATCGCGCTTCGCAAAGGGCGTAATGCTCTCAGTACAGTACTGCATATTTCTCTCAATATCGCACTCGCGGTCATTTCTACTGCGCTTACGGTAATTAGTGGTAATTGGATTTTTGGTGTGCTGTTGGTTTTACTCTCGAAATGGCGTGTTATTGCTGTTCGTCCGCGCTATTGGTGGGTTAACATCAAGGCAAATCTCGTCGATTATACGGTCGGTATTAGCTTGGCGATTCTTGTGTTTATGGCCGGCAAAGAGACCTGGAATATTTGGCACTCGTTCCTTACAGCCATCTATGCTGCTTGGCTAGTCTTCATTAAGCCTCGTAGTGAGGCAATTATGACCGAAATCCAGGCGATGTGCGCAATTTTCTTCGGCACTTTCGCCAGTGCGCTAGTCACTTCGCAGCTCGATCCGATGATCGGCGCATTCATTTGCTTCGTTATCGGTTATGGTGCCAGCAGACACGTCTTAATTCAAAGTGACGACCACGATTTTACTCTTACGACCTTTATCTGTGGCCTAATGGTGGCAGAGCTAAGTTGGATTTTTTATCACTGGTCGATAGTTTACAGTTTTGGTAACGGCAATAGCTACAACGAGGCGATTTTCGCAATTCCGCAGCTCCCAATTGCCGCAAGCGTCCTATTCTATATGTTCGCTAGAGGCTATAAGTCTGCATTGCGCCATGACGGCAAAATTCGTGCCGATGATATCGTCGCACCGGCAATATTTTCAGTTTTAGTTATGTTTGTGATGGTATTCTTCTATTCGTTAGCAAGTTTCAATGTTTAGGTTTTTCTAAAAAGGAGGAAAGGTGGAAAAAGAACCGAAAGATCAAAAAGATCAAAAAGAACAAAAAGATTGGCGTGATTATTCAGCCAAAAACATCAAAATGGAAAAAGATAAACCAACCAAGGCGGATATTCGCCCAACACGCAGCGGCAATGGCCCTCTGATTGTTTTGGTCGTTATATCTCTCTTGATTGGCGCTGCCGGCATCACGCTAGGTGTTTTGGCGCTACTGAAGGGCAATCCGACAAAGACCGTTGCTACGGCCTCAGTTGACGGTTATTATACCGGCAATATGGTCGAGTTTGAGGAAACGTCTGTCGCAAACATCGTTAGCAAAGTTACGCCTGCTGTCGTTTCGATTATTTCCGAAACTCGCAGCAGCGGTTATTACTCGTTCTTTAGTAACAGTACTCAGCAATCGGCTGGTACCGGTATGATTGTTAGCTCTGACGGCTACATCCTTACGAATAAACACGTCGTTGAAGGCGCAATTAAACTCCAGGTCGTGACGGACTCTGGCGACACCTATGACGATGTTAAAATTGTCGGCGAAGATCCTTTGAATGATGTCGCCTATATCAAGATTAATGGCGTGAGCGATTTGCCTACGGTTACACTTGGCGACTCGAAGACGATTGCTGTTGGCCAGCCTGTTCTTGCAGTAGGTAACGCTCTCGGTGCTTATCAGAACTCTGTTACGCAGGGCATCGTATCTGGGACTGGCCGCTCCGTGACGGCGAGCGATTCTTCTGGAAGCAACTCTGAGACTCTAACTGATATGATTCAAACCGATGCCGCAATTAACCCAGGCAACTCTGGTGGCCCACTCGTAAATGCGGCTGGCGAAGTGATTGGTATTAATACTGCTGTTGCGACAAGTGCAAACGGCCTCGGTTTCGCGATTCCTATCTCTGCCACGAAAGGTATGCTCGCAAGCATTATGGAAAACGGCAAAGCAGAGCGCGCTTATCTTGGTCTTACCTATGTTAATGTCACTGCCGAAGTTGCAAAAGAAGCTAAATTGTCAGTAACTCACGGTGCGTATATCTATTCGAGCCGTTCCGACGCTATTCTAAAAAATGGCCCTGCCGATAAAGCTGGCCTCAAATCTGGCGATGTAATCACGCATATCGGCAACGTTCCAGTTGGTCGTGCCGGCTCTATTGCGACGCTCGTTGGCGAATATAAGACTGGCGACACGATTTCCGTTACTTATGTCCGCGACGGCGAAGAAAAGACGGTTGAAGTTACATTAGATAGTTACAAGTAATAAAAAGGGGGCTACATGGCAAATTGTAGCCCCCAGAATCAGGAGGTTATCCCCAACGAAAAGGGGACATTAGCGTGCTTTGAGCTGTTTTTTAAGCTCAGCGATCTCTTTCTCAGCCGCTCTCAGTTGGCGGCTTTTCTTTGCGTAAGCGTCCAAAATCTCTAATACGAGAGAATTGTCGATTACGATTCTTTCGTCATAATCTCGCAGAAGCTTTCGCAATTTTGTCAGCATTAGAACATGGCCTTGATTCCTGTCGTAAACGGCAAGTGTCGGGTCATTGATGGTTGCCCGGTTATTCTTGTCCCACTTATTAATGGGATTTTTTAGAATCATAACGCGGTGCTGTTTCTTAATAATCATACGCACGACCTACCTTTCAAAAGTACTCTAATTGCGCCAAAGCGGCGCCGACATTAGTAACTTTCATACTTTAGCATAATAATCACAAAAAGTCTAGCGCTCTCAAAAGAAATATGTTACAATAACCGAGTAACAATTTTAATGAAACAGCTACTACTAGTAGCAAAGGAGAAGGTAGAAGATGCCTGTAAAAGCAGATATCAAGGAGCTTCTTGCTGCCGGTGCACATTTTGGTCACAAGACCAGCCGTTGGCACCCAAAGATGGCTCCATACATTCACAGCAAGCGCGAAGGCGCACACATTATTAATCTTGAAAAGACCGTCGATGCTCTCGACGCTGCTTTGCCAGAGATGACGAAGCTCGCCGCCAAAGGCAAGAAGATTCTTTTCGTTGGTACCAAAAAGCAGTTGAAAGACACTGTTAAGGCTACCGCAGAATCTGTCGATATGCCTTATGTTACGGTTCGTTGGGTAGGCGGTATGCTTACTAACGTCGAAACTGTCACGAAGCAGATTCGCAAACTCAAAGATCTCCAGCGTCGTATGGCTTCTGGCGAACTTGAAAAACGCTATAGCAAACTCGAAGTTCAGCGCTACCAGGAAGAAATCGATATGCTTAATGAACGCTATGGCGGCATCAAAGATTTGTCCGAACAGCCAATTGCAGTTATCGTAACTGACGTCATTCAAGATAAGAACGCTGTCAAAGAAGCTAAGACTCTCAACATTCCAGTCTTTGCTATCTGCGATACGAACACCGATCCTAGCGAGATTGATTACCCAATCCCAGCAAACGATGACGCTATCAAGTCTGTCAAACTTATTCTTGACTACTTTGCTGAAGCTATCAAAGAAGGCAAAGCAAAAATTGCAAAATAATAAAATTTAGGAGGCAAAATGGCTGAAGAAAAAACAATCAAAGAAGTTGCTGGCGAAGCAAAAGCTATCAGCATTGAACTAATCAAGAAGCTCAAAGAGCTATCTGGTGTCGGCTTGACCGATGCAAAGAAAGCTCTCGTCGAAGCAAAAGGCGATTTCGACAAAGCTCTCGAAGCTATGCGCAAAAAAGGCCTCACCAAGGCAGAGAAGCGCGGCGATCGCGAAACTCGCGAAGGTGTCGTCGATGCTTATATTCACGATGGTCGCCTCGGCGCTATCGTTGAGCTCAACTGTGAGACTAGCTTCGTCGCAAAGACCGACGAGTTCAAGGCTCTCGCTCATCAGATCGCAATGCAAATTGCATCTATGAACCCACTTTATGTTTCTGAGGCAGATATCCCAGCTGACGTAAAGAAGGCCAAGATGAAAGAGCTCGAAGCTAACTTCAAGGGTCCAGAGAATATGAAAGAGCAGATTCTCGAAGGTCAGTTCAAAAAGGCATTCGCAGAGAAGGTCCTTATGAGCCAGCCTTACATTCTCGACGATACGAAGACTGTCGAGCAGTTTATTAAGGAATCCATCGCAAAGACCGGCGAAAACATTACTGTTCGCCAGTTCAAGCGCATTGAACTTGGTGTTACCGAGTAAAAACGAAAAGAAGCCTCGAAAGGGGCTTCTTTTTTGATCCAATATATTTATTATACCACACTCTAGCCAAAAAGTCAATATCTACCCCTGTTATTATGAGGTGCTATAATACTTTTATGAGTAAACTTATATTAATTACGAACCCAGGCAGCGCCAGCCGTAAATATGCGCTTTACGATGGCGATCAACTCTTAGCGCAACTACATTTTGAGTATGTCGGCAAAAAAGTCGTCTGCACACTCAAAGACAACGATGGTAAGAAAAAGGACATCAAGACCGAGATTAAGGATCTTAATGAGGCGATCGCTGAGGTCCCACGCATCTTAAAGGAAGCCGAATACACCTCCGAGCACCACAAGCTCGAAGCGGTCGTCGTCCGCATTGTCGCCCCTGGTGATTATTTCACGAAGGATCACATTGTCGACGCTGAGTTTATGAAGCAGCTCAAGATTGCTGAGAAGCGCAATCCTATTCACGTTCCTACGACTGCAAATGAAATTCGTGGTATTCGCGAATCTTTTGCGGATGTAAAGATTATTTCCGTCTCTGACTCCGCCTTCCACTGGGAGAAGCCAGACACGATGAAATATTACAGCTTTGATACTGAGCTCGCTGACGAGACTGAGATTAAGCGCTATGGCTACCACGGGCTATCTTATGCTTTTATTTCGCGCTATATGAAAGAGCAGAATATCCTTCCAGAGAAGCTTGTCGCAATGCATCTTGGCTCTGGCTCGAGCGTCTCTGCAATCTATAATGGCAAAGCGATGGACAACTCGATGGGCTACACCCCACTCGAAGGTGTTGCGATGTCTACCCGTGTCGGTACAATCGATGCCGCCGCTGCGCTTGGCCTCAAGAAAGCTCTCAAGATTGAAAGCGACGAGGAATTCCTCCTCTACCTCAACAAAAAATGTGGTCTTCTTGGCCTTTCTGGCGCAACTGATGATATGCGCGAGATTATTCAGAAGCGCGACGAGGGTGACCCACGTGCAACCTTGGCGCACTCTATCTTTGTCTATCGCATTCAAAGTTATGTCGGTCAGATGGCTGCTAGCCTCGGTGGTTGTGATGCGCTCGTCTTTGCGGGCACTATCGGTGAACGTTCTGACGAAATCCGCCGCTTCGTCACTCAGAAGATGGGCTATCTTGGCTTCAAGCTCGATGAAGAGAAGAATGAGAACCCTGTCTTTACGGGCCGCCACGCTCTCATTTCGACCGCAGATAGCAAGCCGATTTATATCGTTCTTACTGATGAAACCGATCAGATGATTTATCGCGCGCAGGAATTGCTCGCTAGCGAAGAGCCTGTCAATCGCTACGCCGAAGAACCGGACGACGACGAATACGAAGAGTAGAAAAAAAGAAACTCGACCCCTGTACCCCCTTGAAAAAGGGGGTATTTTGTGCTTAAATAAACATAAGCAACAAAGGGTCAAAAATGAAAAATGCCAAGACGAAAATAATCAATACTATGCTCGCTATCGCACTGACGACGGTGGTTGGCGCAACTGCTTCGGCGGCCGACAAAGAATTTATTCTCCAAGTCGAGAATGAGGTTGGCGGAACCGACACGGAAGTGGAATACGAATTAAAAACTCCTGACGGCACCCTCGTTTCGCAAAAGAGTGGCACGAGTGGCACGATTTCTTTTGACCCGATTATTCTTGACGACGCCGACACGACCTCGCATTTTTACGTTATTACTCAGAAAAATAGCGGCGTTAGCGGTATGACATATGATAGCAAAGTAGTTTACGCCCGTATCGTCCCTAGCCGAAATTTAGTTGCATATCAAGACGATACTTCGTATAAATACGTGAACGATGGTTCCGGCCCACATCCATATCACGCAACAGACGAAGAACTGCAAGGCCAAGCGTATGCAGTGTTTGATAGTAAGACAAAAACCCTCACTTTCTTCCGCGACGAGGAGGGGAAATATGAAGATGGTTATGCTGAAAGAATAATGGACGGCGATAATACTGAATACAAACAATATTTTACTGGGTTTGAGCTCGAAAACAAAAATCATCTTGATAGTAGTGGCGCTGCAAGACCAAGCTGGAGTTATGGATGTCGGAAAACTGTAGAATTTCAAAATCCATATTATTATCATAGCTGTAGTGTTTCAGAAGACACTGAAAAAGTAATCTTTAAAGATGCGATTCGCCCAGAAGGCGCAATGAATGAATGGTTTTATATATTCAAAAACGTAAAAACGGCCGATATAAGCAAACTAGATACTTCACTCGTGACGAATATGAGTTACTTCTTCTATGATTCTCCTAATCTTACCGATATTGACTTAACTCATCTTGATTTTCGCAGAATGTCGGAGGCATTCGTCAACGGGGAGTCGTCTTTACCGTGGATGAGTTTCATGGAAAGAGCGAGCTCTGCTGTTCCTGAATTTGACTTTAATAATTATGATATCGTTGATATGCGAGTAGAAAGTGGCCGTCCTTCTATTGGGTCATCTACTTTGCTCAATTCTGGACTCCGTTACTTAAACACGACTAACTTAAGTGCAACAAGTGGCAGCGCTGAATTTAGCAGTAATTATTGTCTAGAGCGAGTAGTGGTTGGTGATAATTTTTCATTCTATCGCTCAAATCTTGATATGGAGCAGGGTGAGAATGGCGGGTATGTTAGTGGGAATAAAGGCTGGCTTAAGATTGAAACTGGTGAAATTAATAACTTTAATAAATTTATGAATTATTATAATGGCCAGTGGGGCGAATTTATTAACCCTAACATGGCTGGCAACTACGTTCGCCCAACCTGTAATACCACCCCTGTAAAATTTGCTAGCAACTATTCTCCATCAACGGACAACCCGAACACTTCAGACTACCTATACGCGATTGCTGGCATTATGCTAGCGAGTGGCATTGGCTCGACTCTGGTATTCCGCGCAAAGCGTCGCTAAAACATCTAGCGATAACCTCTCCATAAGCGGTATAATAATCTTATGGAGAGATTTTTAGACTACTTTAAGCCCGAGCATTACGAATTAGATTTGCGTATCAACGCCGACAAAACTAGATTGACTGGCACGGCAATTATTACTGGTGTTGCGAAGGCGGAACAGATTAAACTCCACGCCGAAAAGTTGCGCATCAGCGACTTTGAAATTAACGGCAAAAATGCCGAATACTCTCGCGAAGACGGCGCCATTATTATAAACGGTCTCGAAAAATCTCAAAAAGTCACTCTTGAATTTGATTATTCCGCTCCAATTGACGCAAATATGGAGGGTGTCTATATATCAACATACAAATTAGGCGGCAAAACCAAGAAAATCGTCGCCACTCAATTTGAATCGCACTATGCTCGACAGTGTTTCCCGTGCGTCGATGAGCCTGCGGCAAAGGCAACCTTTGATCTGACGCTTCGTTCCGAAGTTCCGACCGATATTATTCTTGGCAATATGCCAATCAAGGAAGAGCAGCTCAAACCGGACCTAAAAACTGTCATTTTCGACCGCACGCCAAAGATGTCTACTTATCTCCTCGCCTTTGCACTGGGTGACTTCGTAGGATATCAGACGGAATCAAAACACGGCGTTACGATTACTGCCTACGCTGGTCTCCATCAAAATGTCGAAGACCTAAAATTCGCCGGCGATTTTGCTGCTGACATCCTCGATTTTTATGATGATTGCTTCCATACTCCATTCCCGCTGCCAAAGATGGATTTGCTTGCGTTGCCTGACTTTGAGGCGGGCGCTATGGAAAACTGGGGCCTCGTCACCTTCCGCGAAATTGCAATGCTTGCGAACGAAAAATCCTCATTTGATCAGAGACAATATGTTGCTATCGTAATTGCACACGAATTATCACATATGTGGTTCGGCGACCTGGTTACGATGGAATGGTGGAATGACCTCTGGCTCAACGAATCTTTTGCAAATATGATGGAATCTTACGCCACAGATAAAGTTCGCCCAGAACTCTCCGCTTGGGACGATTTCTATACTAGCGCAATTCTCGGTGCTTTTCATCGCGATTGTTTGCCAGGCGTTCAGCCGGTTCAGACAGAGGTCAAGAATGTCGAGGATATCGCTAACCTATTTGACGGCGCAATTGTCTATGGCAAAGGTTCTCGTCTCCTCTTTATGCTTATGCGCACGATGGGCGAAGAAAACTTCTTTAAAGGGCTAAAGGATTACTTCGAAAAGCACAAATATGGGAATACAGTCGCCGATGATCTATGGGATGCACTCAGCCCGTACGCTGATTTTGATGTCAAAGAATTTATGACACCGTGGCTCGTGCAATCTGGCTATCCTGTTATAACCGATGGAGAGCAAGAGCGCTTCTTACTTACAGGTGAAAAATCCGACGAAAAATATCCAATCGGTAATATTAGGGACGACTTGACCGGCAATTATCTAATAAATCTGTCAGATGACGAACTCAAGGCAAAACTCAAAAATCTCAAAAAACTCAGCAAAGAACAAAAACTCCGTCTCCTAATTGACCGCCGTTTGCTTGCTAAGACTAATCGTGTTGCGAGCGTATCATTGCTGCCGCTCGTCGAGTCGTTCAAAGATGAGACTGACTCTGTCGTCTGGGAACTCGTTTCCGCGATTGTTGCTGATTTGAAAGTTTTCTTTACCCCGGAGAGCGCTGAAGAATTAAAGTTCAAGCAATTCGTCCGTGAGCTTGCCTTGGCCAACTATCGCCGTCTGGGCATCGAAAGAAAAGTTGGCGATACAGATAGTGACAAAAAACTCCGCCCAATCATTATGGGTATGATGTTCTATGCGGAAGACGAAGAATATCTAGATGATATTAATGATATTTATAATGGTATTTTTATCACCGAAGTCGATCAAGATTTACGCTACGTTGTTGCCTGTTCGCTTGTTCGCATTCACCCAGAGCTTTCGATGAAGTATTTCGGAATTTATCAGACGACGCCAGATTCCGCGCTCAAACGTGATTTAACCGAGGCGCTGACAATTGCAAAAAACAAAGATATTGCGCTAAGTTACCTAGATTGCCTAAAAAGTGGCTCTATTCGCACGCAGGATCGCCTAATTTTCTATATTCGTCTCTTGCGCAACCATCACATTCGCAAAGAAGCTTTCCGCTGGGTTTATAATAACTGGGATTGGCTCTACGAAGAGGAGGGCGACAAAACAATCTCCGAGTATCCGCGCTTTATGGCCGCCTTCGTCCGCACTGATAGTGACGCAAAAGAATTCAAAGACTTCTTCGCAGAGCATAAAGATGAAAAAATACTCGCACGCGACGTCGCTGTTGCTTTCGCGGAAATCGATGCCCGCCTCAAGCTAATCGAGAATGACAAAGAGGAGATTTATGGATACCTCGGATAACCAATCACGAGAAGATGCCTCTACGGAGCAACAAAAATCTCAGATTCCTCAAGCGCCAAATAATACAGAACCAAATAATCAGAATAAATCTAGTAGTTTATGGAATAAGATAGTTAGCGGAATACTGATAGCTGGTTTTACGATTGCGGTGTGTATTATTGTCGTGTGCTATTTACTATCCTTCAATAACCAATATATTTTTATAGAAATGATTATTTTTTTGACAATAGATATTATTATTACAGCTATCGCACTTGGAATTGGGCGGGGTATTTATTATGTAATTAATAATACAGGAGAAAATATTTCAAAAAATAAATCACAAGTTGGAGATATATTTGAGCAAAATGAGATAGAGGGCGCTAAGCCTGAAGCCGTAGAAGCTAGCGGGCAGACCAAAAACTAATATTGCTCCAAATTAATAATTGCCATCATATACATCATTCTATCTATAGCTGGACATTAGAATATTTCTTAACACCTCTATTGAAACCCTAGTTTTTAAGATGCAAAAGGCAGAAATTCTGAGAAATAGCCCGAAAAACCCAAAAAAGTCAAAAAATCTACAAAAAAGTACTTGCAAAGCCGAATGTTTTGCGCTAATATAAGAACAGTTTTTGATTCAAGTTCAATTTTCTCTGAACCACTGAACATAGTTTGATAAATACTGCGAGGCAAACAAACTAGAAATAGATTGTTTTCTTTGGCCCGCGACGGTTTATCTATTAACAATTTGGATTAGACAACAATAGGAAATTTAATTGACGGCAAGTAATTGAACTTCAATTACTAGTTAAGTCAATGCATAAAAAGGTACATAAGGGCACTGATAGTGGA
>CAMZEB010000005.1 GCA_947305705.1 uncultured Candidatus Saccharibacteria bacterium | reverse complement strand
CCGAATGGTGGGACCAGAACCCACTGCCTTACCACTTGGCGAATCCCCAATCGGACAACGCCTATTATAGCACTACTAGATTTTTTTTGCAAAATGTGCTATAATATAGATATGTAGCTATTGCTTCCTCAGGGGAGCAATTTGTTTTGTACCTTTAGAAAGGGGTCTTTTTATGAAAAAAGTCAAAACAATAACTCTAGAGGAGTTATCGGGAAAGACGTCCGAGGAGATTATCTTCGATTTGCGCCACGAGCGTTACTCTATTCTTGAAAGCATTGGCTGTCACGATTTGCGGCAGGAAATGGTAAAAACCGGCAAAGCCTGCCGCTTTATTTTAAAAACCGCCGAAAGGCGAGCTAGAAGAAAGCGCGGCAATTACAACCGAAACCTGCAGATTTCGATGGCGAATATTCTCAATTGGGGTGCACCGACTACGATTTTTGGCACATTTCCGCATTTCCGCGGAGGCATCGTATTTGGCTTTAATCACCCGTCACTTGGTGAAATTATTCGAATTATTGCAATCTGCTTGAACGAATACCCAGAGCATAAATATCTCTTCCCCGTAAATTTAGCGTGGTACGAGGAGCTTGCTCCGGTCGCCAGGCGTCTTGAGAGGATGCACATCTATATTGTTCCGATCATCTCTCCCTCTACTAGAGATAAAATCGCCCGTCGCATAGATAATGAAGAAACAATGAGACTAATCGACAAAATCGAAAAAAATTTCGTGTTTTCTTATCTAGAAAATTGCAAAAAATTCGTAATAAGCGAAGACATTATCGTCGTCGCTCAGAGCGCAACTAGGCAGGCTACTGTCTATCGCTCGCCATCTGAGCGTTTCAGCTTGTCTAGCATCGAGCCAAAAACGATGACTCTAATCGCAATGAGCCTGCTCAGACTGAAAAATTGGTCGTTCTATTTCGTTCCGCTCGCAGTAGTGCCGCCTATCAAAGCAGATAATAAGCTCAATCTTTTCAAGGCTTATAAGATGTCGGTTTGTGATTGGATTACATCAAAGACGGCCGACGAGCTTTGTCATACGCGCGATTCAATTACGAAAGATAGAAAGTTCGAACATTACTTTCTCGAGAGAATTGCAAACGAAATGCATAAACTTGACGAAAGCAGACTCGTTTCACCCTAATCTTTGAGCCGCAATTATTTGCGGCTCATTTTTTGTGTTACAATTATAAGAGCAAAGCATAAGAATTAAGGAAATAGGGTGGACGACCAAATTATTAATCTTTCTCCAGACTTTCAGCCATTAGAGAGCGTTGAAGATGTTGAGGAATTTTACCAAGCGATTAGCCGAGAGAAACTGACACATAAACTATCGCCGGATAGGCCGTATTGTTATTGGACAATCGAGACCTACGACAAGGCGAATGGTATCAGAGGCGGCGGTGGTCTTGGCGTGCTTGCAGCCGATATGCGCCGCGTCGCGGAGCAGCTTCAAGTTCCCTTCGTGCTTGTGACGCCATTTTACCCTTGGGAGTCTCACCAAAAAATGGTCAATCTTGAGCAGATTGATTATCATACTGAGATAAATTACCGAGATTTTGGCTTTAGTTTCGTCGATAAAATCCGCATCAAAACCGCGACAACTTCCGTCGAGCTCGACGTTGTTGAGAAAAAGATGGGTTCTTCGCGCTTTCTTTGCGTTACAGAGCCGAACTTTGGCGAATTATATTCTGGCGAATCCGGCTCCGATCATCGTCTCTATCAAGAGGTAGCACTCGGTTTTGGCGGCTATCAGGCGCTCAAAATCGTCGGTCTTCGCCCGGCTGTAATCCAGCTAAACGAAGTTGCAACCTTTTTTGCCGCTGTCGCTCGCCTAGACGAGCTCGTCAGCTCTGGTATGGATTTTTATGAAGCGGTCGTCTATACGCGCAAACACACTCTCTATACAAACCATACCCTAGTGCAGGCCGCAGAAGCAACGTTCCATTATTCGCAATTCGAGCAATATGTCTTCCCGAACATTAAAAGTACTGCGGTAAAGCGTTGGCTATCTGACAAATTTACGGACGGAACAATTCGTTTATCTACGCCAACGGTAGAAATTGCCGAGCTTCGAAGCGGTGTCAGCAAATTGCACGCGCGTGTTGCAAATTATCGCGATATCAACGGGACAAAGATTAAATTCAAATCTGTCACGAACGGTATCCATATGCGAACTTGGACGCTTCCAGAGATTATGAATTATTACTACGAACACGGAATCTTGGACCGCTTTGACCTGCCAGCGACGCCGAATTTCGAAGAAAATGTCTCCAAGATTACGGCCGACGATATTCGTGAGCTAAAGATGACTGGGCGCAAACGCCTGAACGAAATTCTTGCGAATCGCACCGACCAATATGGCAATCCTGTCCATATTCCAGAAAACGCGATTTTGTTCGACTTTAAGCGGCGTTTCGTAGATTACAAACGCCCGTGGTTGCCTTTTTCGAATCCTGAACGTTTGGCGAGTATCCTCGAGAAGCATAATGCCCACTATATTCTAGCCGGCCGTGTTCATATGGGTGATACGACGATGTTCAACAAGCTGATGGATCTACTCCACGTTATCGACCGCAACCCGATTCTCAAAGAGCGCGTCCATTACTTGCCAGATTACGATGAGGAGCTTGGCCTTGCGCTAAGTCTTGGCGCCAACAGCTCCATCAATACGCCAATTGTCGGGCTTGAGGCGTGCGGCACAAGCTGGATGAAAGATATCGCGAATATGGGCCTGCTCATCTCGACACACGATGGCGGTGTTGCCGATATGCCAGCAGATAATTATCTGACGATTAGCGGCAAGACCGAGGCTGAGGAATGTGAGGAACTTTACCGCCAGATGGAAGTTGCTGCCGACGCCTGGAACAACGATTTCGACCTAGAATATTGGATTCACAAAGAGCTCATCGCTTACCTAGATATTATTTCGGGCACCCGAATGATGCGCGACTATCTGAATTATTTATTCTAAAAGCCCTTGCGTCCTGCTTGCGGATTTGTTATACTATTGACAAGTCCGAAGCAGGACTATTTTTAATGGAGTAAGCAATGGCAACAAAAGTCACACGCATCAAGGCCAAAGACGACGGCCCAAAGACGACCCGCGAAGACGACGAGATCGTAACGCGCAAAGTTAGCGTCAAAGCAAAAGGTAGCAAAAGCAAGAAAGAAAAAGCCGCCGAGAGCGCCAAAGTCAAGGCAACCAAAAAAGCAGACAAAGCTGCTGCAAAGAAAGAAAAGAAAGTCGGCTACGTTCGCGGTTCCTTCCAGGAAATCCGCCAAGTTCGCTGGCCAAATCGTAAAGAGACTTGGAAGATGACTCTATCTGTCATCATCTACGTCGTTATTCTAGCAACTGCGATTATGTTGCTTGATGCCCTGCTTCAATTTATCTTTAATAAACTCTTGGGAGGAAACTAATATGGCAGTTAACCGTTATGATGGTAGCCGCGCTTGGTACGCAATTAGCACCTATTCTGGCTACGAAGACAAAGTTGCAGATTCTATCCGCCAACGTCTTGATGGCGTAGATTTTGCAGATAAAATCTTTGACGTCATGGTTCCAAAGGAAAAACAAATCGAGATTAAGAACGGCAAGCGCCGCATCGCTGATAAAAAGATTTTCCAGGGCTACGTCCTTGTCGAGATGAAACTCTCTGATGCAACTTGGTATATTATCCGCAACACGCCAGGTGTCACCGGCTTCGTCGGTACTGGCACCCAGCCAACCCCTGTTTCTAAGAAAGAGATTGAAAAAATCAAGAAACGTATGGGCGTCGAAGATCCAAAGTTCACCGTCAATTACGCTACTGGAGAAGTTGTCTCTGTTGTCGATGGTCCATTTAAGGGCTTCGAAGGTACGATTTCCGAAATCGATACCAACAAAGGTAAGCTCAAAGTCCTCGTTTCTATGTTTGGTCGTGAGACCGCTGTCGAGCTTGACGCTCTTCAGGTTAAGAAGATTGACGACTAATCACCTCAAAGCGCGCTTTGCTAAATCGGAGCGCGCTTTTTGTCCGCTTGGCAAACGCTAGCACTTGTGATATAATTGTCGCTGTTACGCACGATTATTAATCGTAATACGCCGGCGAAGCGCTTCAAATGCCGGCAGAGGAAAAAATATAATGGCAAAAAAGGTTATCGGCAACTTGAAGTTGCGTATTCCTGGCGGCAAAGCAACAGCAGGGCCTCCAGTAGGTAGCACGCTCGGTCAGTGGGGTCTAAATATGATGGACTTCATCAACCCATTCAACGAAGCTACGAAGGAATACATGGGCAAGAACGTTATCGTTCATATCGCCGTCTACGAAGATCATACTTTCGATTGGAAGTGCCTTGGTCAACCAGTAGATGATTTGATCCGCGAAAAGATCAAACTCGAAAAAGGTAGCGGTCGCCCAAATACCGAAAAGGTCGGGAAAATCACGATGGCACAGATCAAAGAAATCGCAGCCATCAAGAAAGACCAACTCAATGCCGTTGACGAGGCTGGCGCTTGTAAAGTTATCGCAGGCACTGCACGCTCAATGGGCGTAGAGGTTGTTGAGTAAAATCAACGCGGAGCCACCGAGAAATCGGTGGCTCTTTTTTGTGCTATAATAAGCATAAGTTATATAGGAGTAACAGATGGAAGTTATTGAACAAGAACCAATTCAGGAGCCAGAGCGCGCTACTGGCGATATGGTTTGGAAAATCCTTACTGGCGCCTTCGTTGCTACCACGATTATCGCTTTTATCGTCGGTCTCGCGATTGGCGGAAGTGGCAAGAGCAATTCTAGCACTGGCGACGGCGGATCCAGCAATAATAAAGGGAGCCAGCAATCTAGCAATAATTCTGGCAGCTCATCGAGCAGCCAAAGTTCCGATAAAGACGATTTAGCCCTAAAGAGTTTCGACGTAAGCATTGGCGGACTCGTAAATGGCGCTGGTTTCAATTATGGCTCCATCTTAACACTCAAGACTAACGCTGACGGCACTTATATGCTTGGCGAAGTCAAGTCTGGCGAAACATTAGGATATACGTATCGTTCGCTTCCAAGCGGCAGCTGGAAACACTCCACACTCAACAGTACTGGCGAAAACGCTATCTGTGAAGAAATTGAAGAAGAGGAACTATATGCGTTCAAGGGCGTGACTTTCTCTGGCGCAGGCAACGTTGAGCTAAAATGCTCGCATAAATCTACCAGTATGAGCGGAACGGAAACGACAACCGTCGTAAGTCTAACCGAAGCACTAGATAACGATTACTATAAATCTTCAAACTAATACAATTAGCACCTCTTGACTATAGGGGTGCTTTTTTGTTATAATATTGGAAGTTAAATTTTTATGTCGGGAGAGGAAACTCGTTTGTACCGCGAAAGGAATTCAAATGGCAAAAGAAGAAGCCAAAGATCTTGAGACTCCAGTAGAAGCTGTAGTCGAAGAAACCCCAGCTACCGAAGAAAAATTCGCCAAAGCTGGTAAAAAATCTAAGAAGCACGTAGAGGAAGTTAAGGCTGAAGAAGAGCGCCAGGCTCGCAAGGCTGAAGCTGCCGCTGAACCAGAAAAGAAAGTTGGTCCAAAGCCAGTTACTCGTACTCGTCTTGAGCGCCGTGGTAAAAACTACCGCAAGGCCGCTGAGAAGATTGAAAAAGGCAAAGTTTACAACCTCAACGACGCAATTAAGCTCGCGATTGAGACTAGCCCTGTCAAGTTTGACGCAACCGTCGAAATGCATTTCCGCCTAGGTGTTGATCCACGCCAAGCTGACCAGAACATCCGCGCAACCGTCACTCTTCCAGCTGGTACTGGTAAGACTGTCCGCGTAGCTGTATTTGCTCCACTCGATATCGCAAAGGCCGCTAAAGCTGCTGGCGCAGATATCGCCGAAGACGAAGAATTCACCAAGCGCCTAGATAAGGAACAGCTCGATTTCGACGTTCTCATCTCTACGCCACAGTATATGCCAAAACTTGGTAAGTACGCTCGTCTCCTCGGTCCAAAAGGTCTTATGCCAAATCCAAAGGCCGGTACCGTTACGACCGACATCGAGAAAGCTGTCAAAGAAGCAAAAGCTGGTAAGATCGAATATCGCGTCGATAAGCAAGCCATCATTCACGTTGGCCTCGGCAAAGTTTCCTTTGGCGCTGACAAGATTGCCCAGAACGTCAATGCCTTCATCGATAGCCTAAAGGCACAAAAGCCTGCTTCTATCAAAGGCCAATACGTCAAGAGCGTCTTCATCTCTACTACGATGGGTCCAAGCATCGAAGTTGAGAACCTCTACAACTAATTAGAGCCATCAAAAAAGTTCCGGTCTGACCGGAACTTTTTTTATTGTTTAGAGCTTGATGTAGTTATCTGGGTTAGAGAGCCACTCGTGAATTGCAGTTACTGTTTCGTTTTCCCATTCAATGTCGGTGCTTACCGCTGCTTGTGGCATTCCGACATAGATTTTGCGACCAGATTCATCAGCCGTCATTACTGGATCGCCGAGATTATTATCATCTAGATATTCATCACGGATTTTACCGATAGTAATACTGCCGAGCGAAATAATTCTGCCAGTGCTATCCTGGCCAATAAACGACGGTGCACTCTGAGCTCCTTCTTTAACGGTTGAAGCATTGATACTTAGGGTGCTCCAGACATACTCAAACGTACTGTTCTCAAATGGTTCGTTGAAGCGATGATATTCAAAGCTCAAATTCTCGAGCGTATCTGGGATCTTGAGCGCTAGATTGTAACCATCGAGCACGATAACACGCTGACCTTTGTAAGTCTGGCTTACGTCGCTACCGGAAGCTGGGGCGCCAGGCGCGGAACAATTCACTGGCGCTTTCTCCGTAGCATATGACGAAATCGTGCGGTTCATAAACTGAGTCTTGCCATCACTAAAGACTAGGAATGCGGCAAAACCGCAACCGAGAATTGCGAGCGCGAGGAATACGAAGGTAGCGACCTTCCAGCCAGCGCCGCCAGATTTTTTCGCCTTTGGCGCAGCGGCAAAAGCATTAGTATTAGGGGTAGTATTAGTGTTATCCATATCTATTTGGTTATCTTTCTCAATTTTCCAATTGTTATTTAGCTGTTCTTCTGGAGCTGGCGCAACTTCCGGCTCAGGCTGGGCGTCTTGAGCAGGGGCGGCTTCAGTTTTCTCTTCTACCGGAGCTTCATTCTCCAAGACAGAATCAATATCGAGCATAGCGTCGTTTTTCGGCTCTTCTGGAGCTGTTTCAACTGGCTCAATATCGCTATTATTGCTGTCGTCAAAATTATTTAACGCCTCGATGGCGTTCTCTAGATCTTCGCGTTCTGAACCTTCGCCACGAGCACTCATTGACCCACCTAACTGATGTAAGTCGTTAGCGCTCTGCCCGGTTTCGCTACGCTTAAATTTTTCTTCGTCGCTCATTAAAAAGTTCTCCTTATTTCAATTTTACCATAAGCTGAATAATTTTTGGAATAAAAAATACGCCCCGCGTGGAGCGAGAGGCGTATTTAGCGTTTCTTTTCCTTGACTTCGTTGCGGCCGAGGTTTTTCTTAGTCTCGGTGAAGACAACGTGCTTGCGGAGTACTGGATCGTACTTACGAAGGCTGAGTTTGTCAGGAGTATTCATAGTATTCTTCTTTGTGTAATAAAGGCGAATACCAGATTCTTCAGAAACTAGACCGACAAGCTTGCGCTTGGTATTATTTTTCTTTGCCATATTGGGTACTATTCTATCACAAATCTTATTTCTCTGCAACAGAGGAGCTGTTATAATAGAAGAAAAGGAGGTTAAATGAAGATTATCGAAGGAACTAGCGAGAACTTCGAAGCCGAAGTGCTGCAGTCGTCCGTACCGGTTTTAGTCGATTTTAACGCCACGTGGTGCCCACCGTGCCGAGCTTTGCACCCAATTCTCGAGGCAATGGCTGCTGATTCTGATGGATTTAAGGTTGTTACTGTCGATATAGATGCTGAGGCCGCCCTTGCCGCCGCCTACAATGTGAGTTCGATTCCCTGCTTAGTATTCTTCAACGGAGGCGAAGAAACCGACCGCCGCGTGGGGCTGCAGCCACGAAAACGATTAGAAAAAATTCTAGGAGCAAAATAAATGTACGATGTAATTATTATTGGCGGCGGTCCTGCCGGATTAACTTCAGCAATCTATGCGCGCCGCTCTGGCCTAAAAACCCTCGTGTTAGAGGCAACCGCGTGCGGTGGACAAATCATCATTACTCCAGATATCGAGAATTACCCTGCCGCGATGCATATTTCTGGCCTAGATTTCGCAAGTCGTCTCGAGTCACAGGCGAATGAACTCGGCGCAGAAATCAAATTTGAGGAAGCGACGCGAATCCAAGATAATGGCTTAGAAAAAATCGTCTATACCGACAGCGGAAGCTATACTGGCAAAGCTATCATCATCGCAACCGGCACAAATCCACGCAAGTTGGGACTCGACGGCGAAGATACGCTCGTTGGCCACGGCATTTCATATTGCGCAACGTGCGACGGGTCTTTTTATCGCGGACGTGATGTGGCGGTTAATGGCGGCGGCAACACTGCCCTAGATGACGCGCTCTTCTTATCGAACATTGCCGAAAAAGTCTATCTAATTCACCGCCGCGACGAATTCCGTGGCGATGCGGAAACCGTCAATAAGATAAAAGAAAAGTCAAATGTTGAGCTAGTACTCAGTTCTCGCGTCACAAAGCTAAATTATGATAAAAAACTCGACTCGATCGAAGTGACAGACAATAACGGCATAACAAAAACTCTCCCAGTTGCCGCTCTCTTTATCGCTATTGGACGCGTGCCTGCAACCAAGGCGTTTGCCGGCCTAGTCAAAACATCTGACGACGGATATATCGATGGCGAATTTTGCCATACGAATATTCCTGGCGTTTTCGTGGCAGGCGATTGCCGCAACAAAGAGGTGCGACAACTAGTGACAGCCGCAGCAGATGGCGCTGTCGCAGTGCACGAAGTCTTAAAACTTCTAAGTAAAAAGGTGTAACAAAAAATACGGCGATAAGCCGTATTTTTTTATTCTTCGATAACTTTGATTTGGAGTTCGCGATTTACTTCTATGCAGTAAGTGCGCTGCTCTTTTACTTGGCCATCTGCAAAACTGCCGTATTTGAAGGTAACTTTTGTCTTGCCTGGCTTCTTGCCCTTGAAGATATAGTGCGACTCAATAGCAACACCACCCTCATCCTTATTGATAGTCGAGCTAGTTTTATCATACACGCTCGCGATAGATTCATCGTCTATCTTTACGCTCCATTCATTAGTCTGGCCTTCCTCGGATAAGAGGTTAACTACGCCCAGTTCGCTGCCGTCATTAAACTCCGGAATTGCACTTTGCTGGATTGCAAATACTACGCCGAGCGTAATTAGCGCAATAATTACTAGGCCGACTATTGCGATAATAATTCTACGGGTATTGATTTGTTTTTTAGACATTATCTTCCTTAGTTATATTAACGGAGACGCTTTTTGGCTGAATGTTTCGAATCTTGATGAAAATAGCTTTGCCGTTACAGACGCTTTCGCAGTTGTCTTCTTTTAGGCTCTTTTTGGCGTCAACTTGAATATTGTAGTTTTCGTCGCGCGTAACAGAGGCAATTTTGAAGTCATAGAGATCATCTTCTTCGGAAGTGACCATCACAATCGACCCAGAATAGAAGAATTTTTCATCAACGTCATATGTGATACTCTCATTGCCAGATGCTATACGAATATCACCCAACACTGTATCAAGCATATCTTGGCTTTCTATAACTAGATAGTTTTGATTGAGACTACTGTCGTAGAGCGATATTAGATAATTATCTAGACTTGCGCCACCGCCGAGCTCATTTTTGACTTTGTAGTCAAAAGAGGCAGAGCTATAGTCGACCGCAATGATTGATACGATTTTCTCTGGTTCGTCACTGGTTTTATTGGAATCAAGTTTTCTCTGAATGCCCATTCCAAAATTGATTAGCGCCAAAATAAAAACTACGCCAATCAATACACCAAAAATCGCGGTGATGATTATCTTGATATTATTCGACTCGATTTCTTTTTGCTCGTCTGTCATATTGCCTCCCTTTTTGCGGTTTTGTTAGATTTTCATTATCTCAGATTCTTTTTCAGCAAAGAGCTGGTCGATTTGAGAATTGAAATCTTTTATCATATCATCAACGGCCTTTTCAGCGCGTTTCTTTGCGTCATCTGGAAGTTCGAGAGATTTAATATCTTTGCGCGCATCGTCACGAACTTGGCGGAGAGAGATTTTCGCCTCCTCAACTTTGCCGCTAGCAGTTTTGACAATTTCCCTACGGCGCTCTTCGGTAAGAGGTGGAATAGGAACACGAATAACGCGGCCATCATCGGAAGGATTTAGGCCAAGCGCCTGGTCGGCACGGATTGCGCTAGAAATCTTATCGATATTCGACATATCATAAGGCGTAATCAAAAGCATAGTAGCGCCAGATACGGTAATATTTGAGATCTGGTTGAGCGGGGTATATTGGCCATATACTTCGGCTTTTACGTTCGCCAACATATCTGGGTGCGCACGTCCTGTGCGGACTTTTTTCATTTCTTCTTTGAAACGCTCTACGGTTGCGGTCATTTTGGCTTTTACGCCGTTAGTATCGAACATAGTTTCTCTAGCTCCTCTTTATTCTTAAATTTTAACACGATTTCACCGGTGCCGCGAGCGCTCGTCTTGATAGACGCTTTTACTCCTAAGCGATCGCGGATGCTTTCGACGTAAATATCAGTATCTTGGCGTTCGCGTGGCAGCTCGGTCTTCAGCGCTTTCTTGTTATTCGTAAGATTGACTTTGTACTGCTCAACCTTGCGGGCAGACCATCCTTCTTCGATAATCTTCGGCAATACGGCATCAATCTGTTCTTGCGAAAGTGTAACAAGCGGGCGCATCTGACCTTCGGACAGTTTATGCTCGACCATCGCGTGCTTAGCATTATCTGGAAGATTCAATAATCTCGTCGTGTTTACGACCGCAGATTCGCTTTTGCCGACGCGTTTAGCAATCTCAGCATTCGAAAGGTTAAATTGATTGCGGAATTTTGCGTAAACAGTAGCGATCTCGATTGGATTCAAATCTTCACGCTGGACGTTCTCAATAAGTGAGATTTCAAGGCGTTTTTGTGCGTCGAGCGTGCGAACAATAGAAGGAATCTTATCTAGGCCAGCAATTTTACTTGCGCGCCAACGGCGTTCACCTGCAACAATCTTGTATTTATTGCCCTCTTTTACGACAACAATAGGCTGAACTACGCCGTTCTCACGGATAGAATCCGCCAAAGCTGCAAGCTGAGTTTCATTAAACTCACGACGTGGCTGGTTCTTGTCTGGAATAATATCGTCTAATTTTATGTCACGAAGAGTGCTTTCTTTTTTGTCCTCCTCTGCGGTTGGATCAAAAAAGTCTTCAATTTCATCTGTTGGAATTAATTTTCCGAGCCCACGTCCTAATCCGCGTGGTAAACTCATTTGACGCGCTCCATTACTTCGTCAGCTAGCGATTTGTAAGCCTTGGCGCCCTTTGAGAAGCGGTCATATTGACCAATTGCCACGCCGTGGCTAGGAGCTTCTGCAAGGCGCACATTGCGCGGAATAGTCGTATCAAATACTTTATCTTTGAAATAACGCTTAACTTCGGCAAGCACCTGTGAGCTCAAGCTAGTGCGCTTATCATACATCGTCGCTAGGACGCCGAGTAGCTTCAACTTCGGGTTTATACCCTTCTTGATATCATTCACAGTGCGAAGGAGCTCAGCGACGCCTTCTAGTGCATAATACTCAGTCTGGACTGGGAGTAGTAGATAGTTCGCGGCTGCCATTGCGTTGACAGTTAAGAGCGAAAGGCTAGGCTGGCTATCGATGATGATGTAATCATAATCTTTTGCGACAGAAAGGATGGCCTGTTTTAACACAAAGAACTTATCTGGAATGTCCTTTGCGTTCATATTAATCTCAGCATCAGCGAGCTCAACATTCGTCGGGACAAGATAGAGTTTCTTGCACTTCTTCTTGTCTGGTTGAACAATAATATCTTTTAGCTCAACTTCGCCCAGCATAACGGCGCTAATAGTCTTCGAAAGATTCTTCTCTTTTACGCCGAGGCCAGAGCTAGCATTGCCCTGAGGGTCAAAATCAATAAGCAAAGTCTTGTTGCCGGCTTTTGCGAGATAATAAGCAAGATTAACAGATGTCGTTGTCTTGCCAACACCTCCTTTTTGATTGGTAATCGTAATCACCTTTGCCATAAGACTATTTTACCATATATAAGACTCAATAATTTCAGGAAGTGGAATCTCGAGCAAAACTAGGCAATTTTCGTCCAGTCTCTTGCCGAGATGATTAACTAGATCAATCTCGTCCGAGAAAAATTTAATCTTATTATTTGCGCTCTCAGTCGCCCCTGAACCGAGAATTAACACTTCGGACACTAAATCATAATCAATCTTGGCAAGCTTGCGGACGTCATCGGTGACAAGAATGCGATCTGGCGCCTGAATGTTATAGAGTGCCTGCATACCATATTTTAGAGAAGTAGCAGAGGTAGAAGCAGAGTCGTCGAGAATTACGGAATTATGAATCCCCTTCGCTGGCGACATACGACCGTGGACCGGGCGAATCGCGCTAACGCCGGCAAGAATCTTCTCGCGGTCAATCTGGAAAAGTTTCGCAACCGCACAAGCCATAATCACTGGGCGCATATTATGCTCGCCGATTAGTTTAACCTGAACAGGGATATGTTCGCGCTCTGGATTAACGATATCGCCAGACTGGCCATCGAGGCCAGATTCGTGATTCTCGAAATAAAAATCCGCAGGAAGCTCGTCGCCATAAGTCGTCACCTCTGGATTTCTGAGGTATTTTGCGTACTGCTGAGGCACATCATTATAATTGACGAGAACATGGCGAGATTTATTTGCCATCTCAAAGAAGTGCTTGGCCTCTTCGTCAGATTCGCAACTCGTAATAACCGTGATGTCTGGATTGATTTCTGGGAAATTCGCCATTGAGCCGTAGTCTAGAAGCACGACATCTGGGTCGGCGCTAGGGTTGATGCCCATCGTAACAGTCAGCGACTGGCCAAGGATTACACCAATACAGCGAATGGCAGACTTACGTCCATAGGAACCGCAGATAACGATAGTTTTCACCTGCGGATTGTGGCGAAAATAGCGTTCAATTCTGCTTTTTGCGTCAAAAAGCATTATTTACTCCTTCTGGCTTTTCTGCGCGCTTCACGCTGCTCGATTGCCATATCTCTAGCGTGAATACCGAAGAATAGGTCCGTAAGACCATTTACGAGCAAATAGACGCCGAAGACGAGGACCTTCGTGCCAAAGAAGATGCCAGCAGTGTCGCTTGCTGAGCTAGTGCCGCCGAGCATTAGAAATGCCAAGACCGAGCCAATCATACCGTTGATTACCCACATATAGCGGTCAGTTATATTATTGAAGCTCATAAAGCCCATAACAATCGTGACGACGGAAGCGAAAATGACATAGCCGGCAAGGATTGCGACGCGTGTCGCAATGAGACTTTCATCGGTTGCTTCTGGATCAACCGTATAAAGCAAGGCAATGCTAATCGCAAGCTCAAGGATACCAAGAAATAGTGGGAAACCCCAGTTATTTGAACGGACTTTGCGATAGACGACGTTCGCGATTTCAATAAAAGCGAGGCCAAACATTGTCCAACCGAGAATATGTGTTAATGTATGCGTATCGTTACTGCGCGAAAACATTAGGCAGAGGCTAGCTACTACCGAAATCGCACCCTTCAAGGCAAATGTAAGCCAATGACTTTCGATAAATTTACGTTTTGTGTTACTCACTTAAAAAGCTCCTTATATGTCTATTTATAGAATATAACAAGCTTATGCTTTTTGCAAGAAATCCACCCCTAAACGTGGCGGATTTTTGCGCGAGTTTTTTCTACGATATAGTCGAGTTTGTATTTTAGCGGATTTATCACCATATCGTGAGCGTGCAAATATTTTAACTCTTCAACGCCGAAACTACGTTTGAACTGACTGACGCCATAAAAACGATGTTTCGTTTCGTCAATACCAGTAATTCCCCAAAAATTGTAGCGCTTGATACCACGCTCACGCGCATCACGCATCGCCTGCATATGCAGTAGCGGAGCGCCGGAATACTTCGTGCCTAGTTCGGTGGAAACGCCATAATGATAAGACGCCTCGTTGCCATAGAAAATCATAAAATTCTGCGCGAGTATATCTTTGCCGAGTTTTGCCGTATATAGCTTAACTTCATCATATTTTGCGAAGGCTTCGAACTGCTTCGTAAGGAAGCTTTCAGAAAATTCCACGAAGCCGTGACGTTTCGCCGTCTCGAGCTCAATCTGATAGAATTCGTGAATATCCTTTGGATTAGTGCTAGTTTCGACTGTAATATCGTTTTTCTCTGCCTTGCGAATTTTGCGGCGTAGCCCTTGCGCGGCACCGGCGAGTATTTCTTCCTCAGTCTTATTGAGGTCCAAAATTCCAGCATACTCAACCGATAGATAAATCGGAGCTGGTTTTAATCCTAATTTTTTAAATAATTCGCGGTTTTTTGGCGTTTCTTCTATCTGTGGGCGGATGCGAACAAAAACGCAGTGCGCCGCCTCTGCCTGGGAGCGAATATCTTGAAATACTGCTTCACGAAGCGATTTTTTGGACCAATCCATAATTGGACCGCCCGCAATCGCCATATAAGTTCCACGTTTCGCAGTCTCCACTTGGCCAACATAGGCTGCAATAATAGCGTCATTGTCATCAAGAGCGATACGGCGGACGACTTTTTTGCCGCGCGCTTCGTGAAAATCACCCCAAGCCCAAGAATGTAAGAAATTCGCATCTGGATGCGACGTGACAAAATCGTCCCATTTTTTCTGATTATCTGCGTCAATTATTCTCATATTTCTCCTATAGGTGGCGTTTTTTCTTGCGTATGGTTTCTAATAGATGAACGAATCGGTAACGGAATTTCTTTATCACTAAGTCGTGCGCCGACAGATAAGCAACTTGCTCACCGCCGAAGCCGGTTTTGAAAGTTGTAACGCCAGCATAGCGATGGTGTGGCGAATTTGGTGGTGCAATGCCAAATAGATTGTAGCGCTTGAGGCCGAGAGCTTTCGCATCTTTTATCACCTGCCACTGTAGCGCGTAGGCGCCAGGAAGCTTGCGGCCGTCAAGTGTCGATGCTGCCTCGTGATAAATCGCCTCTGGAGCTTGAAGCAAAATCTCACCTTTTGCGAGGACTTTGCCATCAAGCGTAGCCGTATAGATGCGGGCCTTTTCACCAAACACTTCGTGCTGAGCAAGAATTAGGTGGCGCGTTGACGGAATAAAACCTTGGCGCTCCGCAGTCTGCAGCTGCAAATCGTAAAAATCATTGAAGGCTTTTTCAGAGTCATCGTAAGTCACTTTTATGCCGAGTTTTTCGGCGCGGCGCACTTCGTAGCGAGTCTGGCGACGCATCTCGGTCAGCAATTCATCTTCGGATTTCGTAATATCCAGCATCACCGTATGCTCAGCATGAAGATGCATTGGGGATTTGACGAGATTGAGACGTTCGGCAAGCTTTCGGTGCTGCTCAGTATCTGGAATATTAGGTCGCATACGAACAAACACACATTTTTCTCGTGCGGCAATTTTCGCAATTTCTTTCAAAAAGAAACGAAGCGTCTTGATATCGCCATCCCAATCGAGCAGCGGCCCGCCTGGAATTTCTAGATAACGACCACGCTTTGCTGGCTTGAGGATAACTACGCTAGAACCAATGAGTTTTTTGTCGTCATAGAGGCCAAAATAAAACACTTTTTTGCCGTCTTTTTCGTATACTTTACCCCAGGTCGAGGTCTGCAAAAAGTTCGCCTCCGGATGAGATTTCTGAACATAGGAATCGAGCGTTTCTGGCGATATTTCTTGAAGACGCATCATTTATCCGCCCCCACTAATTCTTTGTACTGTTTTGCAATCTCGGCCGCGAGTTCGCTAGAGGAAACAAGGTAGTGCGAGTGGCGCCAGCCTGGCTTTGTGGTTAGCTTGGAATTCGGCAGCTGCTCGTGCATTTTCTTTCCTTGGCGGAGCGGCGTGGTTTGGTCGTCTTCGCCCCAGACAATATAAGCCTTTGTGGTGACTTTTGAAATATCGAGAGTCTTATCGGAATTAATCATATTATCGAGCGTCTTCTTCATATTTTCTGGCGCATTTTCGTAGTCGTTTGCACCGATCAGACGATGAACCGCTTTGCGAATTAACTTGGATTTCTTGAGAGGAGCAAACGCCTTCGAAAGTGCCTTTAGTACGAGGCGACGGTTCTCTTTTTCCCAAACACCAGCACTATCAAGTAGAATCACGCCACTCAAATAATCTGGTTCTTTTTCGAGTAGATTCAACAAAATACGGCCGCCGTTGCTGTGCCCCAACGCGTAGCTCCCCTTTGGCAGCTTTTCGCGCGCCCATTTAACGTAATCTTCAATTGTAAAGACTTTGTCGGATTTCGTGCCAAGCCCAGGAACTCTTAGCAGCTCTGCCTCGACGCCGAGTTTTTTAAGCTCAGCAATGACTTCGTGCCACGGTTCTGGTCGATAAGTCCAACCGTGAATGATATAGAGTTTTTTCATTAGTTTAATCCCCAACTTGCGCGGCGCTTTTTGTGTGCAGCGTCCTGACGCGCTAATTTTACGACATCATCTGGATTTTCGAGTAATTTCTCGACAATCCATTCGAGATATTGACTACCTTTGAATATAACCGTCTCTTTGCCAGTGAGGTTCTCTTCGAGATATTTGAGCGCCTGCTGCGGCTTGTCGAAAGACTCGTAATCACATTTGTCCTCTAGGAGCGGCGCGGTGTATTTTTTCGTGCGGCGACCAATCATCACAATCTTCTCGACTTTTGTATCGAGCAGCAATTGCGCGAGTTTCTTATGTTCCTCGCCCTCAAGATTGCCCTGATCAATAATGTCTCCAATAACGAGCCACTTATGCGTCGCGTGAAGCTCGCGCACCATATCTAGAACCGTCGTCATACTGATAATATGTGCGTTATAGCTCGAGTCAATGATCTTAATTCCATTCTTGCCACGGAGAAAATTACTACGAGCTGGCGGCATCTTGAAATTCTCGAGGTCAGTAGTAATCTTCAGGCCAAGATAATCCATCAATTTGTCTAGCATCAAAATCTGCGTAGTCACGTCGCGCGGCATCGGCTCGTGAAATTCAAATTTATGACGACCGATCTCAAAAATCGCCTTTTCTGGATAAACTTCGTAACTTTTGAGCTGCTTGCGCTCGACAGCAACGACCTTCGCCTTGAGATTTGCGCATTTTTCGCGCATCGTCTCATTGTCACCGTCAATCAGGACGAGCTTTTTCGTGTTTTCTGGAATTGTCGCAAACTCGTGAGCAATCGCCTCGTCGATATTTATAAAGCGGCCACTGGTAACTTCTTTTTCATAGAAAACTGCGTGAGAACGGCCGAGGCTCACCCAACAGGAGACTTCTGGCTTTAGCCATTTTGCGACAAATTCCGCCTCGTGCGGGCGCTCGCCGTCACACTCGACAATATAGAATTTTTCGCGACGCTTATAAAACAGACCAAGAAACGGAGTTTTCAGGATAAGGCCAACCCAATGGAGTCGGCTCCCCGTGACACCTTTTTGACCGAGAATATCAAAAGCGATACCGAACGCAGAGTTGGCATTATGCGAATAATGCGCCTTGTCGCCGAGCTGACTCTCGACGAGGTTCAGCATCGTAGTCTTGCCAGCCGAGCCAGTAATAATAACAATGCGCGGATGCCATTTCTTAAGAGAAATGTTAGCGAAAAATTTAAAGTAGCCTGCTGCTACAAAATAGAATTTCTTTTTGAGTTTAGCTATTACTGCCATTTGCTATATTATACCATATACGTTTTATTGACTTTTAGCCCGTTTTGTGGTATAATGGAATTATTGATTATGGACACAAAAACTGACACGCGCAATCTTATAGACAAGTTTAAGGGTCTTCCAAACGAAGAGATTGTCGCTGAGCTTGATAAAACTCGCATCCCGATAGAGGTTGCAATTGAAAATTTGGCGCACGATTTTAATATCGGGACAGTCGTTCGCAATGCGAATGCTTTTAATGTTGCGCGCGTTCATATTATTGGCAAGCGCAAATACAATCGTCGCGGCGCAATGGTAACTGACAAATATCTTCATATCGACCATTTCGCTACGGTTGCAGAGTTTGTAGACGATGCGCACGCGCGCGGAATGAATGTGGTCGCGGTCGACAATAATCGCCCGGAATCCAAGGCGCTCGCAAAAACGAAAATCACACCAAATTCAATTCTCGTGTTTGGCTCCGAATCGGACGGTATTTCTCAGGAGCTGCTCGATGCGTCCGACCAGGCATTTTATATCGAACAATTAGGTTCAACGCGCTCCATTAACGTCGGTTGCGCTTCTGCCGTCGCAATGTATGAAGCTGTACGCCAGCTCGGGTTGTTGCCAGATGCGTAAATATCAGCTGTCTCAACATTTTTTGCGCGGGCCGAAGCTTGCTGGTTTTTTGATCGGCCATAGCAATATCAAGAAGCGCGACATCGTGCTCGATATTGGGGCCGGCTCTGGCGTTATTACGGCCGCGCTCGCGCGTCGTTGTCAAAAAGTTATCGCGATCGAACCAGACCATGAGACCGCTGAGAAGTTGCGCAAAAATGTCAGCAAATATGAAAACGTCATAGTTGTCGAGCAGGATTTTATGAACTTTGAGCTACCAGACGGCGATTACAAAATATTCGCGAATCCGCCTTTTCATCTAAGTTCCGCAATTCTTCATAAGCTCGACGAGGCTGAAAACCCACCAAAAGCGATTTACCTGATACTACAGAAGCAATTTGCGTTGAAATTGCTCAATAACGACAGGCATTACACGTCGCAACTCGGTAAGCAATTATTTGTCCATTACGAGCCACGCATTCGCCTGCCTTTAAAACCTGAATATTTCACTCCGCCGCCAGCCGTCCCAACGGTTCTTCTAGAGCTAAAACGCCGCGACCAATAAAAACCCGCTACTAATAGCGGGTTTTTGGCGCTACCTTATGATTTCGACTATCATAAAGCCGAAATACAAGGCATACTCGCGCTTGCCGATGCGAATGAAACCACTCACGTAGTCAATAGGATTGCCATCAGTACTCTCGTAGGTCATATCCAGATCATTGTCCAGCATCACGAATCGTCTTTCGCCTCGGAAAAATGCTCTTACGGCTTTTTGCTCGTCTGGGTCAATTATTTCGAAATCAAACTTTGGTTTTTTGACCTTTTGAGTATTCTCTGCATCGATAAGATACAGGAGCACCTCTACGTCAGACAAGCCTTCCTCATCATCAGTAACGATGATAGGGTTATAGATTTTCGAATCCTTGACGAATAACGACAGGAAATGAATTTTGCTTTCAAGCCTGTCTTCAATCTGGACGTAGTAATCATCGTCGATATCGATCAGCGCATCAACATTGATTCCTACTAGATATCCGCCACGGACACGAGCGACCTCACTGACAACATAGCCGCTGTCACGGAAGATTAGTTCGTCTTCGAAAACTCCCACATCTCCTTTTTGCAGCCTATCAAGCATCAACTGCTCCGGGATACGGAACTCAAATCTCTTTGGTAATCTGTTACGCATAAGCGCCCCCTTTCTGTGAAGAACCATAGCCCATAATGGACCATAACGATAAAAATTATAGCATAAAATCGCCAGTAGTCAATGCGGCGTAAATGTGCTTAAATATAGCTATGAAAGAGCAGCTGATTGCCGAATTCGACAAGCACATCAACCCCGAACGTATCGAGGCGACGTCGCATTTTTTCGGCATCTGCCCGGGCGGTTATGGCGAAGGCGATATTTTGCTCGGAGTTAGCGTGCCAGAGGCGCGAAAAATTGCGTTAAAATACAAAACTATGCCGGCTGGCGAAATTGCCGAACTGCTCCATTCTAAGGTCCACGAGCATCGCTTTGCGGCGCTAGAAATCCTGGTTGCGCAGTATAAGAAAAACCCGGATCAATCCCGCCAAATTCTGCTAGACAATCTCGAGGGCGTCAATAACTGGGATTTAGTCGATGTAATTACTTGGCGAATCCTCGGGATGTGGGCGCTCGAGCATCACGACGAGAAGATTTTTCACAAACTCGCCAAGAGTAAAAATCTCTGGGAGCGCCGCATTGCGGTCGTGAGTTATATGGCATTTTATCGGCACGGAGTACTCGGCGATGGACCTGAAATTATTGAGCAGTTGCTCGGCGACAAAGAGCCACTTATTCATAAGGCCTGCGGCTGGATGTTGCGCGAAATCTACTGGCGCGTCGATAAGCATTTCGTCGAATCATTTATTATCGACCACTATAGCCAAATGTCGCGCACGACACTCCGTTATGCGATTGAGCGTATGCCAGAAGCCCAGCGCAAGCAGTTTCTAAGGGGAGAATTCTAATGCCACGTTCAAAGAGACCGCTTCCCTACGAGCCAGAGAAATGCTGGGTAAATGACAAACATAAAATTTGCTACCCAGACAGAGAGACGGCGGAAGATTCTGCGCGCCTAGTCGAATACGAATACGGTCTACCGGTTAATTCGCTCGACGTCTACAAATGCGAATACGGCGACCACTGGCATCTCGCCAACAAAAAATAGCCCAATTGCTGGGCTATTTTTATGTTTATTTGCGGTTGAGGTCGGCAAGTTTCTTCATAGTCTTCTCAATGCGCATACGATTGCGAATTGACGCAACAGCCTCTGGAGTCTGAAGCTCTTTGAGCGCTTCAGGGCTCTTTGCATAGACAGCCTGCATTTCGGCAACTTGCTTATTTAGCTCTTCGTCGGTAACTTTAATATCTAGCTCTTCACCGAGTTTTGCGATGACGATGTGGCCAATAACACGATTAGCTGCATTCTCGGTGATATTCTTCTCCCACTGCTCTTCGGTTTGCTTGGTTTGAGCCAAATATTCTTCAAGGTTAGAACCACGCGCCTTGAGATTCTGAAGTAAATCGCCTTTGATATGCTCAGCCTGCTCTTTAACAAGGGCTTCTGGCGCCTCAGTCTTAGAACCTTGGACTAATTCGTTTAAGAGCGCATCTTGGTAAGATTCCTCGGCGCGTTGCTCCGCCTGAGCCTCGAGGTTTTTCTTAATGTCTGCTTTTAGCTCTTTGAGGGTTGGGAAAGCACCGGTCTTCTTGGCGAGTTCGTCGTCAATTTTTGGCGTAGCCATTTCGTTGACCTGTTTGACGAGGACTTCGAATACGACCGCTGCGCCAGCAAGTTCTTTGCTATGGTATTCTTTCGGGAATTTTAGATTCAAATCGAACTTATCGCCAGATTCGTGGCCAACAATTCCTTCTTCGAAGCCCGGGATGAACTGGCCAGAGCCGAGTCTGAGCTTGAAATCTTTCGCCGAACCACCATCAAAAGCGACGCCGTCTTTTTTGCCGACAAAATCGATTATCACTTCGTCGGTTAATTTTGCGGCACGCTTGACGACTTTGCTTTCAGCATAGCTCTCAGCGATGCGATTCAAGACATCGTCAACATCTTTTGCGCCAACTTCTGGCTTCTCATACTTAGCTTTGAGCTTCGTATAGTCTGCGAGTTTTACATCTGGCATAATGTCGGAGCTAATCGTAACTTCAGCGGTTTCGCCTGGAACGAATTTCTTGATATCGACATTTGGTGCCGAAATTGGCTGAAGCTTGGCTTCGGTGTAGATTTTTGGTATAGCTTCGCGAACCATAATGTCTAGCGTCTGCATAGCTAGCTCATTTGGGTTAACGTGCTGCTCAACAACGTTTGCTGGGGCTTTACCATTGCGGAAGCCAGGGATTTTTAGATTGCGGGCAAGGCGAGCAAGTGCTTTTAGACGTGCAGGCTCAAAATCCTTGCTAGTAAACTCAACGTCAAACTCGACGGAGGTCTTCTTCTTATTCGTAGTAAATTTCATAGAGTAAATTATACCACGAACAGATGACAAGCCAAACCGTTAGCTTAATCTCTATCTATAATGCCGGTATTATAATCGCTACGGAAATGCTGGAGAGTGGTTTTTATATTCGTGTCGTACTTAATATTTGGATTGAGAATATTTGTCGGATCGAAGATTTTTTTGACTTTTTTATAGAGGTCAATCGTCTGCGGCGACTCAAATTTGTTGGCAAAAATCGCCATAAAGCGCCCCTCTGGAGCTTCACCGCACGGATACCCATTATTCTCCGCCACGAGCTTAATATACGCGCCTAAGAATTGAATGATTTTTTTGCGCCCAGTTGGAGTTGTCGGATTCAAATTTGGTCGAATCGAAAATGTGTCAAAACTAACCGAGCCATAAACCGCCATCGGCAGTTTCATAGAATCAGCAAGAGCCGTCACGCCATTCAAGAAGGCTTCCTGATGCTCGGACGGGATATATACGCCATCAACAATCGGCAAATGATAGGCAGTGAGCGAACTATCGTTCAAATAAGCGTTTAATGCGCCCTCAAGCTCTGCGAAATCTCGGGCATTTTCTTCATCCTGTCTGATAATACGAATATTATCCGGCAATGCGCGACGAAGTTTTGAGAATTTGCGGTGACGTTCAAGTTGCGAGTCGTCCTTGGCATTTGCAAGAATTATATAGCCATCATTCGTAATTTTTCGGAGGAAACGGCTCGTCTTACCGGTCGTATCGATAGCATTATAAAGCTCAGAATCATAAACGATAATATCGGTAAACTTGAGACGCTTGAGCTCGTGGCTGACAAAATTATAGTCAGTCGCAGTCTTGCAAGGTATCGCGACATAATCCGGCTCATCAAAAACCGGCTCTACGCGAAGAATGACTTCAGAAATGATGCCGAGAGTGCCTTCCGAACCACAAATCAGAGGAATCAGGCTAAAGTTGCGCTTCGCTTTGACGGCGCTGAGGCTAGAATAGCCGTAACGGTCTTTTTTGTAATCAGGCATATTTGCGATATGATTCCAATTCTCTTCGACTAGGTCGTCAATAGCGCGATATAGTTCACCCTCTCGACCTTCGGCAGCTTTTTTGCGATGGAACTGATAGCTAGGCAAGCTGTCTAGCTCGAGCAAAGTTCCGTCCGACAAAACGATTTCGAGGCTTTGGATGAAGTCACAAATCGTGCTTGGGGTAGTATTATTGCTGGCACTGGCAGATTTTGCGATAAGGCCACCAATCGTTTCAGTTTGATTGCCCTGAATAGGTAAGTCTAGACCGCAAAGACTGAGCGCCTTTTTTAGCTCCGCCAACTTAACGCCACACTGAACACGGACGAGACGCTGACGGACGTCAATTTCCTGGATTGCTGCCATTCGCTCGGTCGATATTACAAGCCCGCTGCCAAGATCGGAGCCGGTCTTACTATTGCCGGATCCGCGAACGGTAATCGGGAGAGAAACTTTTTTCTGCGAAAGCTGATAAGAGAACCGCGCCAGACGTCGGATATCGGCAGTATTTTCTGGCACAGCAACAATGCGTGGGCTGATTTTTAGCATCGAACGGTCCGTAGCATAGCGCTCCAAAATGGTAGGCGACGAATAAACGACGCCGTCGATACTCTTATTGAGATATATCGCTATGCGATTCATAAACCACCCATAATGTATATGTTTATTTTAACACAAAAAAATTGCCCCAACCAAAGTCGGGGCATTTTTTTGACGGCTAGTTATTGCCGCCGAAGATAGTACCATTACTACTCAGACAGAGATAATACTTTTCTTCTCTTACAGTAGTGACGCGGAGCACAGTGTCGCTCCCTGAGCGCCTAATTTTTCCTACGATGACCGGATCCGTGACTTTTTGCATACTTTTAATGATGTGTGTGCCGATACGATGGCCGTCGGGATAATCGCCGCCGTACACTTCTCCGACAATACAGAAAGAGCCAAGGAATCTTATTGCTTTATTGCTGCTCCCCGAATCTTTCTTAAGCTTCATAAAAGCATCGTTCACACCCAGTTTCATATCTGAGTCGATATTGTCCATAAAGACACAATACCATTTTCTCAGAATCACGATTCTTTCCGGCTTTTTCGGCGCCTGTCCGTAGTAATTGCTCATGGCATTACCTTCCTTTCTAAAGGAACAATCCCCCTCTTTGGGAATAAAACAACTGACATCAATTTCGTCAGGCTATCTTTCTATTATATAATACTTTGCGGATTTTACAATTAGTTGCCTGTGGTGAGTGAAATATGTTAAAATGTAATTGCTGCGCGAGTGGTGAAATTGGTATACACGTATGCCTTAGGAGCATATGCCTTTCGGCGTGCTGGTTCAAGTCCAGTCTCGCGCACCAAAGTGAAATTAAGTCCTCTTTGAGGTCTTTTTTCATCTGTTCTGGAGCGGTTCGAGCCGCTCGTTTGTTACCTAAGCACTTCGCAATGACGACCATCAACAATAATGACGTCGGAATCGTCTAGCAAAATAGCTTTGCCGCCGAAATTTGAAATATTGCGGCGATAAATGTCGGTTCGTTCCGCGTGATCTTCGCGATAGGCGTGACAAACTGGGTAGGAATCAATTAGGCCGAGTGCGTCTAACGGCGCGTTTTTACCATAGAGCTCTTTCGTCACTTCTGGAGTTCGGTCATCTCCACGGTTATACGGTGTAAGATTCTTGGCGGCAACCATCGTGCCGGCACTTTCGCCAGCATAGACAATCGCATCATTAATCAAGGCTTTATGAATAATCTTATCAAGTCCACTACGATGAAGGGCGGCATTCAAGAAAAACGGATTTCCGCCAAGGCAATAGATTACGCCAGGGTCGTATTGGTCAAGATAATCCTCAAGTTCGGCTGGATGGTCAAAAAATTGGCGCAAATCAAGAACCTGCGGCTCAAAACCGTTCTGCGCGAAAAGTTGCATCTTATCAGCGAGAATAGCAGCGACATAGCTTTCTGAGCGATAATCGCGAGCATTCCGAATAATCAAAACGCGCCGATTGCCACCAGCAAGTCTGCGCAGACGGCTAGCGTAATTACCAAGTTCACTACTAGCCAGAAACAACCTCATAATGATTATTATTTTAGATGCAAGTGTAGCCGCCGTCAACAGGTAGAATAACGCCCGTAACATAGCGCGCCTCATCGGAAGCAAGGAAGACAGCAGCAGCATCAAGTTCGCCCGGTTTGCCATAGCGTTGCATCGGGACGTGTGTCTTGGCAAATTCTTGGAAGCTAGGCGAATTGAGTGTATCGCGCGTAAGCTCGGTTTCAAAGTAGCCTGGGCAGATAGCATTGCAAGTAATGCCATTCGTTGCAAGCTCGGCCGCCACGGCGCGCGTAAAGTTTACAACGGCACCTTTGGAAGTGTGGTAGGCAGTCGTAAAAATCTCAGTATTTCCCACAAGACCATACATACTTGCGATATTGATAATGCGGCCATATTTATGCTTCTGCATAATCCGCGCAAAAGCGCGTGTCATTTTGAAGACGCTCGTCTCATCAGTATTAATCGTGAACTCCCACTGCTCATCAGTCATATCTACGACACCAGCATTCTTGGCAGAGCCAGCGCAGTTGACAAGAATATCAATGTGGCCAAATTCTTTTTCTGCACGTTCAGCGACTGACGCTATATCGTCAGTACTCGTGACATCGCATTTTAGCGGAAGAACCTTAACGCCAAATTTACGTGTAAGTTTTATCGCTAAATCCTCTAGGCGCTCAAGTCGGCGCGCAACAATCACCAAATCTGCACCTTGTTTTGCATAGGCGGTTGCAATCTGGATGCCAAGACCCGAGCTCGCACCGCTAACTACTGCGACTTTTCCGGTTAAATCAAACATCTATCCCCTTTCCAAGACGAATTTGCGAACTTTACCATTTTCGTCTTCTTCGATATTTATCGAATCGTTATGGTATTTTTTGAAGTTGCCCGTAATTGGCTCCGCGGTTTCACCTGTATCGGTTAGTTTAACACTAGAGAGTTCTTTACAAGCGCTCACATCCTTTTTGTCGTAAGAAATGTATTTCTTGAATGTATCCGAGAAACTATAGATCGAGCATTTTTCGTTATCTGCAATCATTAAGCGAACGGTCGAATCATACGTCTCGGAGCCGATAGAAATCGTCTCTTCGTCGCATAGACTGTCGCTAACAAAAGAAGCGCCGGAAAGTTCAGCAAGCAACTTCATATTCTCACAATCAACCTTTGCGAGGCCGGAATTTTTACGGATACGTTCGTTTTTGGTCATAGAATAAATAGTCGATGCGGAAGTTGCGCGAGCGTTATCTACCTCATAGTAGCTAGTTGCGCTCCAATCGTGCTCATCGACCCAATCTAGAATCTTATCCATATTGGCACTAACGAATATCAGGGCGGCGATAGCCAAAAGAATCGGCAGCCCCACAAGGAATAGCGCCACAATTAAAACAATTTTTACTGCTGTATTATCGCCTTTGCTCTTCGGAGCAGAAGCTTGCCCACCATCGATTGGGCCACTTGTATTCTTGCTCATAAGCCAATTTTACTATATTTTTTGATAGATTTTAATGCGGGCGGCAGCGTAAGCTTTGTCGCTAATCAAGCTAAAGCCTTTAAAATCAAAAGGCGCTGGCTGCTCGGGGTGAGACAAGATAAAATAACCGCTTGGCTTGAGATTTTTGATTATTTCTTCGATGTAATCATACTGCGGGTTATCATACGGTGGATCAGCAAAAATAATGTCATATTCGGCGCGAAGTTTTCGGATAATTTTGCCCTGCGGCTCGAGTTTTAGCTTGGCAAGATTAGCGCGAATCGTATCAGCCGCTTTGCGGTTGTTTTCTAAAAAATCTACCTCTGCCGCACCGAGCGAAAGGGCTTCAATGCCAATTGCACCACTGCCTGCAAACGCATCGAGAACTACGGCTCCTGGAATATCGCTACGCATACGATTAAAAATCGCCGAGCGCTCGCGGTCGCCCATTGGATGAGTTGCACTGGTTTTCGGCGTGTCAATTAAACGCCCACCGAGGCGGCCAGAAATAATCCGGATTTGGTTATTTTTTCTTGCCATATCTACTGTTATTAGCTTGTTCTATGCACGAAGCCCAACTAAGCGCAATTGTGCGAATAATTTCTGGAATTAGTTTTTCGCGCGTTTCTTTGGCGAGTTTTGTCGTCCAGCCTTTTTGCAGGAATTCGTCATACATTTTGAGCGAATCGACACGATGCAATGCGGCATAAAACTCTTTTTCTAAATCGATATCTTTAACTTCGGACTTTTTGATATTTTTTGGCGCAAGTCGCTTAATGCCAATTGGCGCGATTATATATGCGACACCATACTCATAGGCAATATGCTTCGTCATCACGCCGCCTGCACCCCAATAAAGCCAGTTATTGCGCGCAGTTTGCATCAAGTTGTTACCGCGCATAATTCCCTTGATTTCGTGGCCAAAAATTGACGCATAGTCTTTATCGGTCATCAATTCATCGACTACCTGGCGGAATGGATAATGATGAGCCGGAGTCAAACCATCAGTTATAGCGTGCGCCATCCAAGCCGCTTCAAATGCGGCACGTTCGTGGTTGCGTCTGATGAGTGCCTGCGTGAGGTTGAATTGGTGGTCGAGAATCATTTTGCGAAGCACACCATCGTCTTTGTCGGGCTGAATAAAATGCTCAGGCTCATCAATCCCAGGCGATTTTACTTTAATACCGTCTGGGCCACGAGAGCCCTCAAAATAAAGAATCTTCTCAATACTTGGAAAATTTTTCGCATCACGTCCGCATATCTGCGTCAAAAGATAGCGGGCAGATTTATCTAATTTTTGATGAACTCCAATCAACTTCCCTGAATGTTTGGAGTTTTTTACAATGTCTAAAGTCGCGTACATATTAGTTCAAAGTGGTTAAGCGCTGATATTTTCGGATTGATGCGCTTAGCTCTTTATATTCTAGCATATTGTAGCCAGATTTGAGGAAATCTTTCACGAGAAGATCAGCCTTATGAATAAGTTTCGTATCTGTTATTGTGGCAATGCGAAGGTCCATTGCGCCGTGCTGAAGAGCGCCATAAATTTCTCCAGGACCACGTAGTTTTAAATCTACTTCGGCGAGATAAAAACCATCCTGCGAACGCTCAATTTCGCGGAGACGACGAGTTGGAGCGTCAGTCGTGCTGTTCACTAAATAACAATAGCTCGAGGCACTGCCGCGACCAACGCGACCGCGTAGCTGATGCAGCTGCGACAAGCCATACTGATCAGCATCTGCAATAACCATCACAGTAGCATTTGGAACGTTTACGCCGACTTCCACAACCGTAGTAGACACCAAAATATCGATTTCGCCATTTGAAAATAGATTCATAATCTCGTCTTTTTCGGCTGGTTTCATTTTGCCGTGAAGGAAGGCGACATTGTAGTCTGGGAAACGATGAGATATTTTTTGAACTTCTGCCTTGACGGATTTTAGCTCGCTCTCACCCTTGTCGTCGATTTTTTTGCAGATATAATAGGCCTGATGCTTCATTTTTAATTCTTGCTCTACGGCATCCCACATCTGCTTTGTGCTGGCCGGAGAAATAATTTTCGTCGTAATCGGCTGACGGCCAGCTGGGAGCTCATCGAGCACCGAAACGGCCAAGTCGCCAAATATTGTAAGTTGCAACGAACGTGGAATTGGCGTAGCGGTCATCGAGAGAAGATGCGGCATCGTGCGGGCCTTCGCAAGGAGTTTTTGACGCTGTGCGACGCCAAAGCGATGTTGCTCATCAATAATCGCAAGGCCGAGATTTTTAAACTCGGTATCGTCCGTAATTAGGGCGTGAGTACCAATCACAAGATCAACGTCGCCCGCTTTGATATGTTTCTTGAGCTCCGCCTTATGCTTAGTAGAGCCGGTTAGAAGAGCGATATTCAGTTCGTCGCCAAAGAGTTTACCGAGCGATTCAGCGTGCTGGCTCGCGAGAACCTCAGTCGGTGCCATAATTGCCGTCTGGAAGCCAGCTTTAGCCGCAACGAGGCTACTAAGCGCCGCAACCATAGTTTTGCCAGAGCCAACATCGCCTTGCAGGAGTCGATTCATCGGGATTTCATCGTTCATATCTTGGATGATTTCCCAAGTCGCTAGGCGCTGCGCATTCGTCAGCTTGAACGGCAGTTTTTCGACGAATTGTTTGAATACCGTCATATCGGCAACAATCGGCAAAGTGCGTAATTTTTGATTTTCTTCGCGATTGAGACGAGCGGCAAGAATCAGTGAAAACAGCTCTTCGACCGCCAAATATTCACGACCGGCTTTTGCCTGATCAATTGTTTCTGGAAAATGAACATTCAAAAGAGCGTCTGCCCTACCCCTAAAATTCGGAATCATATCTGGGACGAGTGCGATTTGGTTGCGCATCGTTTTGATGAATTTTTTGAATTCGAGAGATTTAATCGCACCACGGGCGGGATAAATTGGTTGAATTTTATCAGTGTTGGTCGAGTCGTAATCATCAGCTTTAATTGCGGATGGGTTCTGAAGCTGATAGCGGCCATAACTCAACTTCATTTCGCCACTAAAGTAGTATTCCGTATGTTCACTAAACTGCTTGGCGCGATACGGCTGATTAAACCAAATTGCTTTAATAGCGCCAGATTTGTCACGCAAGGTCGCTTCCGTCAAAGTTAAACGGCGTTTCATACGACGAGTCGTGATGCTTTCAATACGAGCACGGACCGTAACTTTGCCAGGTTTGATTCCAGCGATACTCTGCGCTTGCTGATAGTTTTCATAATCGCGAGGTAAAAAATAGATTAGATCGCGGAGCGTAAAAATGCCAGCCTTATGTAGTATTTCGGTCGTTTTTGGGCCGACCCCCTTCACATCCTCAACGGGCGCCGCTAAATCCATAACTGTATTATAGCGTATCTAAACATAAAAAATCCCGCACCTTTCGGTGCGGGGAGCGCTTAGCAAACGATGAACATTTTTGGATCAAGAAGGAGAATGCCTTCGCCGGTATGACAGATGATATACTCGCCAGCTTTGATAAAATAGTTCGTGCCGTTAAAAACCTTCCATTTTTCATTAGTCCAGACGGCGATGCTCCATAAACTACCGAGCAACTGGTAATCCTGCGAATTCTTGAAGAAATTTATGACTTCCATAAACGAATTGTCGTTCATAAAATCATAATCCAGCATCAAGGCATCGTCTGGCTCGAACTGAGAGCGATATTCGCGCACAAGAATAAGCTTATAGAAGCAATCAACATAACTCGTATCAAAAACTGCCTCATCTGCCAGCATCTTACACCATTCACTAAACGAATAAGTCCTTACGACTGGAGCATATTGGCCGACCGGATTCCCTTCAACTAGATAAGCTGCGGTTTCCGGAAAGTTCTTGTAGTCAAAGTCGTAACGCGCTGCAATTACGAAACCTTCTTTAATGCGAAGAATTGAAAAACAAACCAAATCTTCGTTCCACGTCTGCGGTTTCCAATGGCCGAGATAATAACTGCGCATCTCGCGACTATCGGTTTCATCATCCGACGAGACATAGGAGACGAAGTCAGCCGAAAGCGTCTGGCCGACTCGAGTTGGACCATCGAAAAAGAACTTAATCTTATCGCAGGTCTCTTTTTCATCGTTGCCGCTAAATGTTACTTCTTCTATCCATAATCTCATGGTTTTACCCTCCTTTTGGTAAAAAATAGAAGACTAAGCGCTATTAAAGTACAACACGCCAAGGTATATGCTTGTGATTATAACACTCTTTATCGGTTTGTCAAGAAAGGGCTTAGTCGGCAGGTGCGGTCGGAGCATTTTCGGCGCGCCATTTGGCGATTTCACCATGGTTGCCGTTTAGGAGCACATCTGGAACTTTCATACCGCGGAATTCCGCTGGGCGTGTATATTGAGGGTATTCGTAATTATCACCTTCCGAAAAGCTTTCGATCTCGGCAGAGGTTTCGCCGCCAAGCACGCCTGGGATAAGGCGGACAATCGAGTCGATTACCGTCATTGCTGGCAATTCCCCGCCGGTTAAAATGAACTTTCCAATCGAGACTTGATAATCTACTAACGTCAATATGCGCTCATCGTAGCCTTCATAGTGTGGGCAAATAAAAACGTAATTGTTGCCGGCTTCGGCGAGAGTTTTTGCGCGCGCTTGGTTCCAAATTGCGCCCTTTGGCGTCATTAGAACGACTTTTGCGTCCGGGTTGCGCGTTTTGGCATCTTCGACAGCAGCAAAAATCGGCTCGGGCTTGAGCAACATGCCATCGCCACCACCATATGGCGTGTCGTCGACTTGATGACGCGGACCGAGGCCGAATTGGCGTAAATCAATAAGTTCAAATTCGACTAGACCTTTGTCTTGAGCCTTCCAGAGCATCGACTGGTTGAAAACTTTGTCGAACATCTCAGGGAATAGCGTGATAACGGAAATTTTCATTTCTTCTCAACTTTTACCAGAGCGGGACGGATAATTTCACCCTCATATTTATAGCCAGAGCGCAAAGTTTCTGAAACGACCTCTTTTTCGCCGTCGCCTTCTACCATAACAGCATCGTGAAAATCTGGGTTAAAAACTGTGCCAGCCTTGCTTTCGATTCGCTCGAGTTTTAGCTCTTTGAGCGTTTTTTCGAGGCTTTTTTCGAGCGGTTTCAGAGATTCGTTCACAGCAATCGCGCGGTCAATATCGTCGATGAGTGGAAGCAGCTTCATAACTGTTGTATTTTTTACAACACTACCATAATGCTCGCGCTGCGCTTCTGCCTGGCGGCGATAGTTCTCAAAATCGGCACGAGTGCGCTGGAGATCGTTCGTTAGTTCGGTGATTTTAGCCTCTGCGGTAGCGGCTTCATCTGTTTGCTGTGCGACTGGCTCTTCTACTGGCTTGTTTGCTTCATCCTTATTCATCGAAAATTATATCCTCCAACATTAATCCGGCATGGCGCACGAGCGACATGACGCGTTTATATGATTGACGAGTCGGGCCAAGTACCCCGATATAACTACTATCGGAGTATGGCGAACGAAAACGAGAAATAATCAAAGAAACATTTGAAGCCTTGCCGACAGGATTCTCGGAACCGATATAGACATTGATCGTCTCATTTGGGCGGACTTCCTGTAACCAAGGTTTGATATTATCGAGCAGTTTGCCAACAGCTTGAACCTGGGTATTTTGAACAAATTCTGGTTGCGAGAATAAACCACCGAAGCCAGAAATATAGAGCTGGTCACCAATCGTGGCTAGACCAAGGTTGCCAGTAAGTTCGACAAGGCTATCGACTGCCGTACGAATAGCGTAATCTGCGCGAGTCTGCGCTTGAATACGAGTCGTAAGAGCCTTAGTAGTGCGATCGCCCTTTTCCTCAGCCTGCTCCGTGTTAGGCTTCGGCTCGTGTGTAAGATTATCTTGAAGCGAATTAACATAGAGACGATAGCCGGCATCAGTTGGAATACGGCCAGCCGAAGTATGTGGCTGCATAATATAGCCCATCTGTTCAAGGCGCCCCATCTCTGCGCGAATCGTGGCCGATGAACAATCAAAAAGTTTAGCGAGCGTCACTGATCCGACCGGTGTAGCTAACTCGGCATATTCTTCAATAATTGCGTATAAAATCTCTCTTTGACGATCTGTCATCTTGGTTATATTTTACGCTTTTTAGCACTCTTTGGCAAGGTCTGCTAGTTTTTGCCCTGGTTCGGTAAACGATAAAAATCACTATTATTATCCAGAGTAGTCTCTAGTTGGTTGATTTTTATAGATTTTATATATTGATTCAGCTCAGTATCCGTCGAAGACGTACCGTCGCTATTATAGACATTTGCAAACTGCTTGCTTACGGTTACTAGATGTGCGCCTCTTGTATAGAGGACTTCATCCGACTTAACGATAAGGACCTTTGCGTCATCTGAGTAAACATGAATTGTACTATTGCCCTCATAAGCAAAGAGGAAGTCATCGTGGGCAAAGACGTGCTTTGTTGCCTGAACAAGCTCCTTGCCAGTATTAATGTCGATTAGACGATAAGATGTAATCGCGTAGGCAACAATATACTTGCCTTCCACCCAAGTCATATCGCTATATTCAGTTGAATCAATGTTGATATAGAAAGAATCATAAAAGAAATCTGTAATCAGACGGTTATCGTTTAGTGAAAATAGGGCTTTTTTGGAAGCGCTAGAACTCAACACGATATAATCTTTTTCACCCCATTTAAAAGGTAAGAATCCGTTATACTCCTCTTCTGGGATCGTAGTCAGAATCCTAGCTTTTGCACTAGTGTCATATAGGTAATACTGTTTACCATCACGAATAAGAATCGTCGATTCTATTGTAGTGTCAGCAAGCTTCACGCAGTCAGAATTATCGCACTTATAATCACCAAGAGAAGTGGTTTTGTTGTTGTCATTTTGCTCAGAATCTTGGCCCGGATTTGCAGGATTTTGCGAGGAGAGATAGATACTAATGCCAATCCAAGCGCCTACACCGATAATCGCAGCAATTAGGATAGTAATCAGGACATATATGAGCGTATGTTTGGCCTTTTCTGCTTTCTCGGCATTTTTTTGCTTCGCTACGCGAGCATTCAGTGCTGAATATTCGCCATTTAATCCTTCGCGGGTAGATTCTACTACGCTTTTCGTTTGGATGTTTTGGTATTTGTCATTCTTATTTACAAAAGGGTTGTTTTGGATGATTTTATCCAATACGGAAATATCGTCGTCAGGCTGTTTTTGGCTGTCTAGATTATTCCCATCCATGCTACAATATTAACATAATTACGGGATAATCATGGAACAAAAAATCGAAATCATCAAAGAATGGCTCGGCACTGGAAGTATTAACATTTTTGGTTTGCCTTTTTCTGGAAAAGACACTGTTGGCCTACGCCTAGCAGAAATGCTTGGTGCGAAATTTTTGAGCTCTGGTCTGATTTTGCGCGCCGCCGAGAAGGAAGATAAAACTCTCGCAAAGGAACTTGCAGCAGGTAATCTTGCGCCAACTGATACTTTTAAACGAATCATCCTTCCGTATTTTAGCCGCCCTGAGTTAGCAGATTATCCGCTCATTTTGAGTAGTGTCGGACGTTGGTCTGGCGAGGAACTTGATATTATGGGCGCAGCAATTGCCGGTGACCACGAAATCAAGGCTGTTATTCTTTTGAATATTTCCGAAAACGAAGCAAAGAAACGCTGGGAAGCAGCGCAGATACTTGGCGATAGAGGCGAGCGCAGCGATGACAAGGAAAAGAACATCCTAGACAACCGCATCAATGAGTTTATGCAAAAAACAATGCCAGTGATTGAGACTTATCGCAGACAACATCTACTTGTTCCTATTCGTGCGACCGGTAGCCGCGACGAAGTTTTTGCGAACGTGATTGACGAACTTGCGAAAATCGCCGAAAAAGAACGTTAAATTAATCTCGTTTCAACATTACAGTAAAGGCGTCGCTCGGAATATCGACTTTTCCGAAGCGTTTGAGGCGTGCTTTACCACGCTTCTGTTTTTCCATGAGCTTTGCTTTGCGATCGCGGTCGCCAGTATGAATCTTCACCGTAACATCTTTGCGATATGCGCCGATTGTTTCGCGAGAAATAATGCGCGCGCCTATAGCTGCCTGGAGCGCAACTTCGAAGTTCTGGCGCGGGATTACCTCTTTGAGCTTCTTCGTGACGGTGCGACCGATGCCGTCAGCTTCACTGCGGTGCGCCATTACACTCAGGGCATCGATTCGCTCGCCTGCGACCAAGAAATCGATACGAACGAGATCTTCAGCGTGATAGCCGCCGAGCTCATAATTAAACGAAGCGTAGCCACTCGTGGCAGATTTGAGCTGGTCGTAAAAATCCGTGAGTAGGTTTGCCATCGGTGCTTCAAAATCAATAAGCGCGCGCGTATCGATATAAGAAATGTTCTTTTGAACGCCGCGCTTGCTGACGATGAGCTCTAGAATTGCGCCGATATATTCTTTTGGCGTAATAATCTCGCCTTTGGCCCACGGCTCGCGAATCTCGGCGATACGGCTAACGTCCGGTAAATCTGAGGCAGTGCGAATATCTAGTTCTTCCCCGTCAGTCAATAAGACGTGGTAGTCAGTAGATGGGTTCGTAACGATAAGGTCGAGTTTGAATTCGCGCTCCAAGCGTTCGCGAATAATATCCATATGCAGTAGGCCCAAGAAGCCGATGCGGAGACCAAAACCAAGCACAGGCGAATTCTCTGGCTCATATTGAAGTGCCGAGTCGCTGAGCGATAACTTTTCGAGGGCTTCCTTGAGGTCTTTGTATTGGTCGTTACTAACTGGGAAGAAGCCGGCGTAGACGAATGGGCGGACGTTCTTGTAGCCAGGAAGTGCAGTAGCGGCGGGCGCTTTTGCGAGCGTGACCGTGTCGCCAACTTTCGCCTCACGCGTTGCCTTGAGGTTCGTAACGATGTAGCCGATTTCGCCAGTCGTTAGCTCGTCGCGCGGGGACATTTTCGGATTTAGAACGCCGACTTCGAGCGCAATATCATTAGAACCAGTGGCCATCATACGAATATTGGCATTTTTCGGCAAAGAGCCTTCAAAGATACGGACATACAGCACGACACCGCGGTAATCGTCGAAATATGAATCAAAAATGAGGGCTTTTAGCTCGTTCGAGTCAGCGTGTTTTGGTGCTGGCACGCGCTCGATTATTGCATCGAGGACTTGGTCGACATTTTCGCCCGTTTTGGCGGAGACTTTGATGATTTCCGATTCGTCGCAACCGAGCAAATTCACGATTTCGGCCGACACACGCGGGACGTCACTCGCCGGGAGGTCAATTTTATTGATAACAGGGATAATTTTTAAATCTTGCTCAAGGGCGAGATAAACATTCGCAAGCGTCTGCGCCTGAATGCCCTGCGTGGCATCAACGACAAGAATCGCACCCTCAACCGCCTGAAGACTGCGCGAAACTTCATAAGAAAAATCAACGTGGCCTGGAGTGTCAATCAGATTAAGCGTATAACCTTTGTAATGCATATGCGCAGGGGTAAGTTTGATAGTAATGCCCTTCTCACGCTCAAGCTCCATTGAATCAAGAAGCTGCGATTTCATCTCGCGCTTCTCAACGGTACCAGTGAGCTCAAGCATACGATCGGCCAGCGTTGATTTGCCGTGGTCGATGTGCGCAATGATACAAAAATTTCGAATCTTATCTATATTCACAACAATATTTTACCACATTGTCAATAGCGTGCGCTATTCTTTATAGGTGCCAGTATGTTTTTTGCCGTCATAAATCATCGTTGGAATGCCTTTGGCGTGGATATTATTGACGACGATGTCATTGTTTTTATTGATGATGTCTTCAATTTCTTGCGAATGCGCGCGCGCTTTAATCGCGTCGCGATCGTCGTGATGGTAGCCAAATTCTTTCAGCCAGCTAATCAAGACTTCCTCAGCCTCTTCGGCGGAATATTCGTCATTAAACATATTCTGATAGTTAATCTCTTTATAGCCACTTTGCCTAGTCTTATCTTCTATCTTGGCTTTCTCCATAAAAATTCGGTCAATAATATCAAAGGCTGGCGAATGATTGCCAGAATAATCTTCTGGCGTCCCTTGCTTATCGGCAGCCAAAATATAGCTCACAATAAGTTTTGAATTCTTATATTTAAACGTTCCTTCTGCGTCCTGAATTGGGAACGGAACGAGCGTGACATTATATTTATCAAAGAAACCGGATTCCTTTTGGGCGCGATATGAACTAAGGCATATTGGGCAGCCTGGGTCAAAAATATCAATCGCTTTTTTAGCATCTGGTTTTTCTTTCACAACTAAGCCAGTGAAATCGAGTGTTTCTTTGTCCCAGTCACGGAATTTGTCTGGAATTGCCGAGAAGATTTCGCCCCAGTCCGAAAACCAATAACCGACTGCTTCGATAGGATTCTTTGGGCCAGAATCGCCGTCAATAGAACAGACTTCTGCGCCGAGCGAGCAGGCTTCTGGGCGCTGAACATTACAGGTGCCGAGCGACCAGAGAGCGAGGCCGGCTTTGGCGCCTTCGACGATTGACCAAACCGTTACGAGCACGACAAGAACAGAGACGACTTCGATGCCGACGGAAATCGGTTTGACGAGTTTTGGTTTTTTGACGATGACTTTGCTGAGAATTGAATTCTTAATGTCATCTTTAAAGCCGGTTTCGCATTTTTGCAATCTGACACGCTTGCCGACGCAGCCCCAAGCCTTTTTGAAGGTCTTCCACCAGCGCTTACCAATATCGCGGCGAAAAATCGACAGAAAGCCGACGACGACCGACATAAGACATAGAATAATGAATGCAGCAATACAGACCATTAGCCTAGAATCCTTTCGAGAATTTTAATAGTTTTATCAATATCCGCTGGGCGAATATGGTAACCGAATGAGAAACGGATAAGTGGCGGATAATGCATAACATGGTCGAGATAATAATGGGCACAGAAATAGCCAGTACGCGCCATAATGCCTTCGTTGCTCAGTGCGGCGCCAAGCATATGAGAATCGAGCCCTTCGATATAAAAGGACATCGTCGGGTTTGGTGTGTCATTAATAAGATGCACCTTCGGCTGGGATTTGAGGAAATCGTAGAGACGCTCCACGCAGTTGGCAAGGTTCGCCTTGTCGGCCTTCGTGCGGCTCTCGAGCCACTTAATCGCCTCGCCAAAAGCAACAATTTCACCCCAGGCCTGAAGCCCAGATTCAAACTTCGTATAGGCGTGATTTGGCGAATCGGCCGACAACTGATAGCGGTCCGCGTCGACATCGTCGACCATGCCACCACCAATGAAGCTCGTCTCGATCAGATCAAAGAGCTTGCGGCAGACAATCATAATGCCGAGCGACGGGCCATACATCTTGTGCGCGGAAGCACAGATAGCATCGGCCTCGGTCTTCTCGAGAATATCCGAAGAATGAGCGAGCGCTTGAGCAGCGTCGATAATGATAATTCCGCCCTGTTGGTGGACTTTTTTGACGATTTCTTTGATATTTAATAGCTTGCGGCCATCAATATTCGAAGCGGAGTTCACGACAACTAGCGCTTTCGTAAAATCGTAGTTGCTAACATCGATTGAGCCGTCGCGCTCGCGTGTCATAATTTCGCGCGGGATACCTTGGCGCTTCGCGAAGGTCATCGTGGCGAGAAATGGCGAGTTGTGCTCGATGTCTGAGGTCATGACTTTTTTGAAGATGTCAGATTTGAATTGGGAGAGGAGAAGATTAATGCCATAGGTGGTGTTTAGAGTGAAAGAAACCGAATAATCCTTGCTCTTGAGCTTGAGATACTTCAAAATCGCGGCGCGCGTATCTTCGACAAGCTCGTCAGTTTTGCGACCCCAAGCGTATTTGACGCGTTCGCCGCAGGAATTATGCTCAGTATAATATTTGTTCAATGCTTCAATGACAGGACGCGGACGTAGAGATTGGCAAGCCGAATCTAGATAAACATCACCGTCACGCAGATAATCAAAATCCTCCATAATGCTCTCCACTATTTGTTTATTATATTTTACCACAAAAAAAATGCTCTCGCTTAACGCGAGAGCAGAGGTTTTAGCCTTCGGCTCCTACTGCTTTAAGGAATAACTTTAATACCCCTAAATACAAGCCAGCTCCAGAGTCGACTGCCTGATCAATAGTGCGTTGGCGCCGCTGTCCTTTTGCCCAAACATAGCCAATACATACAGTTAAGCCGGCCGCTATAATAGCGTCCCACCAACTGAATGTTCCCAACTTAAATATCCAAGCGAGGACTACGGCTGCTGCTGCGGCAAGAAGGGCCAGGGTGATTGCTCTTTCCTTCACAAGAAGGATTTCCGGGATAAACGCTACAACTACAATCATAACCAGTATTGCGATAGCTATAATTGCAAGCGTGTGCTCGATACAAACTTCAGCGCCTTTTAATGCGACGCCAAGAAGCGAGCCGACCGCTGCGGTTGCGAGCGAATAGCCCAGGAAACTAATGAGCGGCTCGTCAGATCTGTTCATCACAGCCAACCCCACGATAAATACCGCGAGAAAAGCCAGCATAAACAGCCAAACGTTCCACTTGGAGAAATAATCTCCACCGAACATTGCCGTGACTGAGGCTAAAACTATACCCCAAAGCATCACGATACCTGTGAGAATGTTAAATTCTCTGAGAGACACCTTTTTCATGGCCTACACCTCCTGATAATGTACTTTGTTTTATAGTAAAACAATGGTTATGCCTTTATTATAGCACAAGCGAGTTAAAAAGTCAATAGTTATACCACTGTTTTCTCATTTCGCCAACAAAAAAGTAACCCCTTTGGATGGGGCTACTTTTTTACCGATAACAGATTAGATATTCTCTAGATCTGTCTCAATATCGGTCTCAGTTGGCTCGTTTTCGATACCAGCATATTCAGCGAGAGATTCTACACCTGTGCCTACTGGAATCTTGCGACCAATAATGACGTTCTCCTTGAGACCATGGAGACGATCGACGCGACCAGAGATTGCGCTCGAGATAAGGACGCGAGTCGTATCCTGGAAGGACGCAGCCGATAGGAAGGAATCAGAGTAGATAGAGACCTTCGAGATACCGAGAAGCATCTGTTCGTAGGTGGCAGGAGTCTTGCCGGCAGCGATTGCTTTGTCGTTCGCTTCTGCGACTGCAGCGCGAGAGACGATATCGCCGGTAATGAACTCGGTGTCGCCTGGTTCCTCAATCATAACACGAGAGAACATCTGGCGAATGATAACCTCGAGGTGCTTTGCAGAGATTTCGTGACCTTGAGCAGCGTAGATGGCGAGAATATCGTTAAGGATATAGCGCTCTGTTTCTTCGATGCCCTTATATTTCATAAGATCTTGCAAGTTCAAAGAACCTTCAGAGAGGCGATCGCCTGGCTCGACGTGGTCACCATCTTTAACAGCAAGAGCGTAGTCTTGTGGGACAGAAACCTTGACTGGCGTGCCAGCATTAGCAACGAGAACAATCTCATTATCTGTTAGCTCTGCAATGCCATCAAATGGAGCAACGATTGGTTCTGCACCCTTTGCCTTGCTGGCAATGATTGTACCGACCTTAACGCTTGCGCCATCTTTAACCTTAGCCTTGCGGCCATCGAGAGCGAAATGCTCAGTCTTGCCTGCTTCTGGCGTAACTTGGACGACATTGTAGCGGCCTTCTTCCCAAGTCGAAACGAGACCGGAGATAGTTGCGATGAAGGCTTGACCCTTTGGTGAGCGGGCCTCGAGAAGCTCCTCAACGCGTGGAAGACCGCGGGAGATAGCACCAGAACCTGCCTGACCAGAGGAGTGCTTAGTATCGAGTGTAAGCTGAGTACCTGGCTCACCGACAGACTGAGCGGCAATAACGCCGACTGGTTCGTGATAAGCGACTGGCTGGCGGGTTGACATATCAATACCGTAAGCCTTGCGTGGTACGCCATCAGCACATTCGGTAGTGAGAATGCTCTGAATCTTGAGGCTATCAATATCAGCATCGGCTTCGAGTTGGTTAGCAACTTCGCGGCTAATGAGTTCGTCAGCTTCGAGACCATATTTCTCGACAGCTTCAGCGCTATAGCGACCATAGATACGATCTGCAAAGCCGATACCGGTAATTTCGGTTTCGCTCTTGTAGATGCGGAAGCCTGGGTCGTTCGCTTCAGTTTCGACAGTAAAGACATCCTGAGAAACATCGACGAGACGGCGAGTAAGGTAACCAGAGTCAGCAGTACGGAGAGCCGTAGAAACCTGGCCCTGACGTGCACCACGGGTTGCAATGAAGGATTCGAGAGTGTTAAGACCTTTCTTGAAGGAAGACTTAACTGGAAGCTCAATCTCACGGTTAAAGACATCCACCTGAATACCAATCGTTGCGGAAGCAAGCTTAATGTTGCCTGCGGAACCACGAGCACCAGAGTTGGTCATAATGGAGATGTTTGTATCGAGCTCAGCAAGGTTATCCTTAACGTGCTTTGCGACTTCATCGTCGACCTTGCGCCAAGAATCAACCGTGAGGCGATAGCGCTCATCTTCAGTGAGGAGACCTTCGTCAAACTGCTGAGAAATCGCAGCGGCGCGACCTTCACCTTCGGCAATCATCGCTTCGACTTCTGGGTAATCTGGGTAATCATCCTTTGAAGTGGAGATACCAGCGATAGTTTCATATTTGAAGGAGAGATCCTTGATTGCATCTGCGGTCTGAACGGCAACCTCATCGCCAAACTGGTCGAGGATGTTTGCCATAACCTTCTTTAGGTGCTTGCTATTCTGAACTTCGTTATCGTATGGATATTCCTTTGGAAGAATCTCGTTGAAGAAGACGCGACCAAGAGTAGTATCACGCTTAATGCCCTTCGTATGAACACGAATTGGGGATTGGAGCTGAATGAGACCCATATCATAAGCGAGCTCAGCTTCGTAGACGCTAGTATATGACTTGCGTTCGCCCTGTGCGGATGGCTTGTCATAAGTGAGATAGTAGCTACCAAGAACGACGTCCTGCGTAATAGAAAGAACTGGAGCGCCATCAGCTGGCTTCAAGAGGTTCTTACCTGCAGCCATAAGCTCGCGTGCTTCAGCCTGCGCCTCAGCAGAGAGTGGAAGGTGGACTGCCATCTGGTCACCATCGTAGTCGGCGTTGAAACCGTTAGCTACGAGTGGGTGGAGCTGGATTGCTTTACCTTCGATAAGCTTTGGCTGGAAGGCCTGAACAGATAGACGGTGGAGGGATGGTGCACGGTTAAGGAGAACATATTTACCTTCGATAACCTCGTCGAGTGCATCCCAGACAACCGTTTCGCCCTGCTCGATTAGGCGAGATGCGGAACGAATGTTATTCGCATGCTCGTGGCTAATGAGCCAAGAAACGACGAATGGCTTAAAGAGTTCGAGTGCCATCTGCTTTGGAAGACCACACTGATTAATGCGGAGTTCTGGACCGACGACGATAACGGAACGGCCAGAGTAGTCGACACGCTTACCAAGAAGGTTCTGGCGGAAGCGGCCTTGCTTACCTTTGAGAAGGTCAGAAAGGCTCTTCAGCTTGCGACGGCCATTCTGAGATGCTGCTGCACGACCACCACGGCTAGCGTTATTGTCGATAAGAGCATCAACTGCTTCCTGAAGCATACGTTTCTCGTTGCGGCAGATGACTTCTGGCGCGTTGAGGTCGATAAGCTTCTTCAAGCGGTTATTGCGGTTGATAACACGGCGATAAAGATCGTTCAAATCGGAGGTTGCGAAGCGACCACCAGCGAGTGAGATCATCGGACGTAGATCTGGAGGAATGACTGGAATCACGTTGAGAACGAGATCAGTTGGCTTAATGCCAGCAGATTGCATACCCTCTAGAATCTTGAGGCGCTTCATAATCTTCTTCTGCTTCTGACCCTTTGATTCTTCGGCTTCAGCGTGAAGATCATCAATAAGCTTATCAAGGTCAATTTCCTTCAAGAGCTTTTCAATACCACTTGCACCCATTTCGACGGTAATGAGGTCTTCGTAGCCCTTATCTTCGTCTTCGAGGTTGCGGTAGTCAACTTCGGAAATAACTGCGCCTTTAACAAAGCCAGTGAGAATATTCTTCTCGTTGCGATAGTTTTCTTCGAGCTCTTCGAGTTCCTTCGTCTGAGCTTCAGCTAGAGCCTTAACGTCTGCACCTTCAGCTTTGGATTCCTCGGCGTAGCGAGCTTGGATAGCTTGACGGGCAATATCGGTCTGTGCTTCAAGATCCTCGAGACGTTTGTCGATTGCTTCTTTATCAGCGTCAATGATGACGTAAGAAGCGAAGTAGGTAACTTTTTCAATATTCTTGACAGTAATATCAAGAAGTAGGCTTAATGCGGATGGAGTACCACGCATAAACCAGATATGTGCGACTGGAGCAGCCAATGAGATATGCCCCATACGCTCACGACGAGTGATGCTCTTTGTGACGAGGTTGCCTTCTTTATCAACAGCAGCTTCGCGAGAGCGGACGCCTTTGAGTTTTGGATCATTAGGATTAATATCCTTAACTGGTCCGAAGATACGCTCACAGAACAAGCCATCGCGTTCTGGTTTTTGCGTACGATAGTTAATTGTTTCCGGCTTTAGAACTTCACCGTAGCTCCAGTTGAGGATATCTTCCTCACTTGCAACGGAGAGGCGAATAGAGTCGAAATCGTTGGCGCTAATGAAATTATCTTGCCAAGCCATATTATAGGTCCTCCCCTAAATCAGTTGTTATATCTTCGTCGTCAGATGCATCTTCGAAATCGTCTTCAGAAGGCTCGTCGAATTCTTCTTCAACGTTACCTTCGCTATCGAGCGTTTCGAAGCCTTCGATATCTTCATCGTCCAGTTCATCTGGTGGATTACCACTCTCGGTATTTGCGTAGATGACAGCATCGTCGCGCATACGTTCGACTTCCTCGGTTGCTTTCTCAATTACGCGGTCTGCATCTTTTGCGTCGCCGTTATCGAGAAGATCAACTTTGAGGCCGAGACCTTGAAGTTCCTTAACCAAGACGTTGAAGCCTTCTGGGAGTTTTGGACCTTCGATTGGTTCGTTCTTAATGATAGATTCGTAAGCTTTAGCACGGCCATAGACATCATCAGACTTAATTGTGAGCATTTCCTGAAGAGTCGATGCTGCACCGTAAGCCTCAAGCGTCCAGACCTCCATTTCACCGAAGCGCTGGCCACCGTTCTGAGCTTTACCACCAAGTGGCTGCTGAGTAACCATCGTGTATGGACCAGTTGAACGAGCGTGAATCTTGTCAGCGACCATATGATGTAGCTTGAGCATATACATAACACCGACGGTAATGCGTTCTTCAAATGGCTCACCAGTGAGACCATCGTAAAGTTTGACGCGACCATCGCGCTGGTAACCAGCCTTTTCAAGCTCCTTCGAGATAACTTCGTCAGGGACGGAGTTGAAGGATGGGGTTGTAACTTTGTAACCAAGTGCGCGAGCAGCCATACCAAGGTGAGTTTCAAAGAGCTGACCGAGGTTCATACGAGAAGGCACGCCCATTGGGTTCAAGAGAACATCGACTGGAGTACCGTCTTCCATGAATGGCATATCCTCAACTGGGAGAATACGTGCGACGACACCCTTGTTACCATAACGACCAGCGAGCTTATCGCCGACGCTAATCTTGCGCATTTCAGCAACGTAAATCTTGATCTGCATAATGACGCCAGATTTGAGTTCGTTGCCCTGTTCGCGGGTGTAAACACGGACACCGACGACCTTACCACCATCAGAACCATTCATACGAACGGAAGTATCGCGGACATCTTTTGCCTTTTCACCGAAGATTGCGCGAAGGAGGCGTTCCTCAGAGCTAAGCTCCTGTTCGCCCTTTGGCGTAATCTTACCGACGAGAACATCGCCATTCTTAACTTCGGAACCGACAGTTACGATACCGTCTTCGCCGAGGTGGCGGAGAGCAGCTTCGCTAACATTTGGAATATCGCGGGTAACTTGTTCTGGGCCAAGCTTAGTTTCGCGGACCTCAACATCGAAGTCGCGAATATTAATACTAGTCAATTCATCGTCTTCAACGAGACGGCGAGAAATAACGATAGCATCATCCATGTTATAACCACGCCATGGCATAAAGGCAACAAGCATATTCTTACCAAGTGCAAGTTCGCCACCCGCGATAGATGCGCCCTCAATAAGGACATCGCCATATTTTACCTTCTGGCCACGTTTGACAACTGTACGCTCATCGTAACAGCGGTCATCGTTTGTCTTCATAAAGTGAATAAGATTGTAAGTCTTAGTTTCTTTCTTGTATTTAACTTCTACAGAGACAGAGTCGGCCTTTACGACCTCACCATCACCTTCTGCAAAGACAATTTGAGAAAGATTCTTAGCGACCTCTGAGTCGATACCAGTAGAAACAATTGCGGATTCAGGCTTAATAAGTGGAACTGCCTGTTTCTGCATTGCGCAGGCCATCAAAGAGCGGTCGACACGGTTCTTTTCAACAAATGGAATCATTGATGCGGCCACACCAAGAATCTCTTTGTGAACAGCGTCCATATGTGTCACTTCGCTCGCCATAACCTGAGTTGGCTGGAGATGCTTACGAGCAGATACATACTCATCGACAAACTTGCCGTTCTTATCAAGCTTAGCGCTCGTATCGGCAATTACCATATTTTCCTCTGCAGCAGCGTCAACATAGACAATCTCGTCAGTGACTTTGCCGTCTTTTACAACACGGTATGGAGCTTCAATGAAGCCATATTCATTAATACGAGAATAAGTTGCGAGGTTAAGCACGAGACCGACGTTACCACCTTCTGGCGTTTCGACGGTACAGATGCGGCCATAGTGTGTAGGGTGAGCATCGCGAACATCAAAGCCGGCACGTTCGCGGGTAAGACCACCAGGGCCCATCGAGCTCAGACGGCGCTTATGCGAAAGCTCGGAGAATGGGTTTGTTTCATCCATAAGCTGGCTAAGCTGAGAGCTACTAAAGAATTCCTTAACAGCGGCAACTACTGGGCGTGAGTTGACGAGCTGAGATGGAGTAACGGTTTGAGGATCAGCCATCGACATACGGTCGAGGATGTTGCGCTGGAGGCGAAGCATACCAAGACGGAATTGGCGCTGAACAAGCTCGCCAACGAGTTTCACGCGGCGGTTTGCGAGCGAGTCGATATCGTCTGCTGGTTCCTGAGTATTATTCAAACGGATAATTTCGCTGATGATAGCGATGAGATCTTCCATCTGAAGAGTGCGATGCGCCTCATCATTTGGAGTATCAAAACCAAGGCGCTGATTGATTTTGTAGCGACCGACACGAGAATAGTCATAACGACGATAATCGTGGAAGGTGCGCTCAATCATGCTCTTTGCGTTCTCGACAGTTGCGAGATCACCTGGGCGGAGACGGCGATAAATCTCAAGAAGAGCTTCGCTCGTATTGCTGGCTGGGTCTTTATCGAGCGTATTGTCGATATATTTTACTTCGCCGTTATCAATTCCCTTGAAAGCTGCAACAATCTCAGTTTTCTTCATGCCGAGAGCACGAAGGAAGGTCGTTACAGGAACTTTCTTGCGACGATCAATCTTAACGTAAATAACATTTTTGGTATCAGTTTCAAATTCAAGCCAAGCGCCACGGCCTGGAATGATTTTTGCGCCATAATAATTATGGCCAGAAACCGTATCAGCTGAGAAGAATACGCCCGCAGAACGAATAAGCTGCGAAACGATTACGCGCTCAGTACCGTTGATAATAAAGCTGGCGCGGTCGGTCATCCATGGATAATCGCCAAAATAGATTTCCTGTTCCTTTTTCTCGCCAGTAACTTTGTTTTCGAGCTCAATATTGACATGCAAAGCAGCCTCATAAGATGTAAGGTTATCTTTTGCAGTACGGTCGTCTTCGACAGGATCTTTGAAGAAATAATCCTTGAAACGAAGGCTCATCTTTTGACCGGTGTAATCATCGATCGGGTTGAGCTCGTTGAAGACCTCCTGTAGACCATAATCCACGAATTCTTTCCAGGATTTGGTCTGATGCTCGGTTAGGTTTGGTATTGGAAGAACTTGGTCGCCTTCTGTGAACTCCACACGGCTACCACTAC
>CAMZEB010000004.1 GCA_947305705.1 uncultured Candidatus Saccharibacteria bacterium | reverse complement strand
ACATTACTGGCGGTAGCTATGGTGTTCAGAGCCCAAATATCTATTTCTATGATGGTATTATTCACGCTAATACGAATGCATTCCAGAACGAAAACAACATCAAGGCAAAACCAGATGGCACAATCATTACTAAAGAATCAAGCGAAGATTACAACGAAAACTGCTGGCTCATCGAAGATGAAAATTATCTCTCTGTTAATAACGTGGAATATAATTCCCTCACCAAAGCCTACAATGCTGCCGCAAGTGGCGACACGATTTATGTTATCAAAGACGCAGTCAAAGATACTGCTCTCCCAGAAAACCCAAGCGGCAAAACTATCTACTTTGATCTAAATGGCCATTCTCTAACCTACTCCAACAATATGGTCAACCGTGGCACGATGTATATTTTGGATGGGACTAATGCGAAGAACGGTTCTCTCAACTTCACTGCAGGTTCAGTTTACAATACCGGCACTCTCAATATCCAATCCGGCAACGTTACTGGAACTGGAACGTATGCAATTACAACGGCTTCGGGCACAGTTAATATTCAAGGTGGAATAGTTAGCTCTAATACCACCGCCATTCGAACGGATGGCTATAATAATATAGCCATCAATGTTTCTGGCGGCAAAGTATTATCTACTAATACTTCCATCAGTTGTTATTATGTGTTTAATAATGCCATACATATTACGGGCGGCGAGGTAATTGCCTCTAGTGACAACAATAACGTCACAGCTATCTCTGGATGCGCCACTACTCTCGACGATGGAAAAATTACCGCATCCGTATATGGGAATAATACTCTCTCCGCAAACGGTATAATAGGTAGCCAAAATACTCAAACTATCAACGGCGGCGAATTAATAGTTACTAATAACAGTAATCCAGATGGAGCTGGCACTGCTTATGGAACTGACGGTTACGACTATAACTTTATACAGTCTGGCGGCTCAATTACGGTCACTAGTCAAACTAAAGGTAATGCTGTCGGTGTTAATGTATATGGTAACTCCACTATTTCTAATGGCACAATAACCGTAACTAATACATCGTCTGGCGCGGCTTATGGCGTCAAAGAAGCAAACCAAACGGTTCAATTCAGTGGACACCCAAGATTTAATATTTCAAACACTGCAATCCGTGCCACGAGCACCGATGGTACTGGTTATGGTATTTCCGTTCAAGGACGCGGCTACGACGACAAAAACTCAATTACCGGCGGCACCGTCTATGGCAGCACTTATGGCATCGTCACAAACACCAATGTTACTATCGGTACGAATGACGATGCAGTTAGTACTACTTCCCCGGACATTACTGGCGGTAGCTATGGTGTTCAGAGCCCAAATATCTATTTCTATGATGGCATAATACGCGGCGGAATAAACGCCTTCGACAACGATACGCACATCCACGCAATAGCACCAGAAACTACGATTCATATGGCGCACGAAACAATCGATAACATCCAGTACGAAAAACGCTGGCTAGATGTCGAACAGGAAGTCGCTAGAATTAATAGCACTAGATATACTTCTCTACCAAAAGCAATCAACGCAGCAGAAGCCGGCGACACAATCGTTCTCCTAGACAATATTTATCTCTATGAATACTTAACAATTCCAGCCGACAAAGAAATAATAATCGACCTCGACGGTCACAACATCACAACCGGCGACTACATTACAAATAACGGCATCCTAACTATAACTAACTCAGACACAAACAACAGAATTACCCTATCTTACCCACAATCAGAATATTACATTCGCAATAACACTGGCGCATCCCTCACAATCGACGACGTCGACATCGCTGCATATAACGCCATCACCGGCGGAGGTAATTTAACTATCACGGATGCCTCAATCACCACATCTAACACTGCAATTTCCTGCTCCGGCAACCTAACCATAGACAATTCAACCATCGCCACCACTTCGCGTGATGCCTACGCGCTATATATAAACGGCGGCACAAACCAAATCACAAACTCAACAATCAATAACAACTACATTGCAAGTACGAACGATAGTCAAATATATAACACATCGATTTATCAAAATAGCGCAACAAGCACAACTATCGACAATATTCAAACACTCGGGCGCGTAGTTAACAATGCTGGCACTATGTCAATAAAAGATAGTAGCATCAGCCGAACTCATACTATAATCTTCGAAACAGTCACGAACAGCGCTAATGCAACATTATCATTAGATCACACCACAGTAACCACCAACCAAATCGGCACGTGGAGCGGCGGTACCGCCACGCCAACTATCAACAACTCCGGCAACCTCACGATTACCAACAATAGCACCATTACGGCAAGCAGTAACAAATCCTATAGCGGCGTCAGCTCCGCAAACGCAATAACCAGTTCCGGAACACTCAATATCTCAGACTCAAGCATAAGCATTACATTTACTACTGGGGGTAGTGACTCGGCTCGCGCCATAAACAACTCCGGCACGCTCATAGCTACGAACAACACAATCAGTACAACCCATTCCAACGCCTATGGTATCATCACTTCCGGCACCTCCACCCTCGAAGACAACGCTATCACCGTTAATGGCGCAACAACCTACGGTATCTATGTCTCAGGTGGCATGAACACGATGAAGACCGGTACCGTCACTGCTACTGCTACTGGCACTTCCTACGGCACCTACATTTCCGCTGGCGAATTTACTCTTGGCGAGGCTGAACCGTCCGACTCCGCAGATTACGGCAAGGCCACTGCACATGTGTCTACAACCGATCCAGCTATCACAGCCATCGGCGGTGTCTCTTCATCTGGAATTGGCGTCAAGAACCCAGCTTCATCATTCAACTTCTACGATGGTCGTATTACTGGTAGCACTCAGGCTCTCCCAGACACCGTCACAAAAGTTGAGTACCAATACGAACCAGTCACTCAAATCGACCCAGATACCGGCTACGAATACAGCATCCTCACCTACATGCCGAACTAGCCCCCTTGACAAAACGCTAGATTTTTGCTATAATAGTAAGATATGAAGCTTCAAAAATACAAACGCCAATCAGATTGCTCCTACGCCCTTGGCGCCACTCTTGTTGCTGAATTACTAAAAACTAGCCCTTCCCTCATCCAACGTGTATATTTGCGCCCCGTCGAAAAACACGGCGCCGACATTGAGGCTATCTTGGCTCAACTCGAGCAAAAACACATCCAGATTATCGAATCTACCAAAGCCTTCAATATTCTCGGCGCCAAAGACAACTGCCTGCTTGCTGCCGAATTCAAAAAGCCTAACACGAGCCTAAACGACAGCACCCCTCACATCGTCCTCGTCAATCCTTCCGACTCCGGCAATCTCGGCACCATTATTCGCACCGCCGTTGCCTTCAATTACAACAATCTTGCCATCATTACCCCTTCCGTCGATCCTTACGACCCGAAAGTCGTCCGCGCTTCTATGGGCGCAATTTTCCATCTCAACCTCGCCCAATTCGACAGCATCAAAGCTTATCTCACACAAAATCCAGGCAAACAGCTCTACGCTTTCATCTTAAACCTAGACGCTCAAAAACTCGAAACACAGAGCAAGCCTTCCTCAAAAAACTTCGCCATCGTTTTTGGTAACGAAGCCGCCGGCCTGCCACAAGATTTCTGCGCAAAAACCAACGCCCAAGCCATCTATATCCCCCAAAGCCCAAATGTCGACAGCCTCAACCTATCCGTTGCGGCCGCCATCGCTATGCACCACTTCGCTGAGTAATTACTCGGCGTCTTTTTCGGTTGCCTGCTCTTCTTCTACGCCCGTGCTCGCTTCGACGGTGATATATTCTTCAACTTTATTTTCCGAACGAATCTGTTGCATCAGCTTATCGAATTCCGTAAAACGAATCCAAACCGAATCATATTTTACCTTGTCGCCCTCGCGCGCCGTCAGCTTCACAATATAATAGCCATCGCCATTCTTCGAAACAAATGGTTCAGATATATCACTCACCTCTTTTAGCGAAGCCGCCATCGCCGCACGCCCCGAATCCAAGTTCGACGAATCCACCATCTCTGATAATGTTTCAAACGACACAATGTCGTTATTTTTGTATTTTTCCGCAACCCCCTTCAAATCTTTCGAAGATTCCAATTCTTTGCGCATCTCATCTACTACGTTTTTCGCCCGCGTGTCAATTTCGACCGAATACTTTTTCTTCGCAAGCGACAGCATAATCATTCGACGATATTCATCCATACTTAAGCCAAAATTCATACGAACAATCCCCTCGAACGCTGAATCGCTTCGCTTCTGCCCGTCAATTGTCTTGTGCTCGTCTACAACCGCATTAATTTCGTCATCTGTTACGGCCTTGCCAATCTCATTGAGCTTAGCCATTGCATAACTATATTCTTCAGCGCTATCTAGAGCCTGACGCTTGTAATATGCACGCAAAAGCTTTGCGTCATCCGTCTCGTCTAGTGTACCCTGCTGGCGCTCTAGCGATTTGACGCTGCTCCGATAAAGCATTAGATAGTCGCTATAAAGCACCTTCACGCCATCAATTTTAGCCACCGGCAAACGCAATGCACGCGCGAAACGATACATTACATCACTCGTGTTTTGCGCCTTGTATAACTGTACCCATCCGATAAAGCCAAAAGCAACCAGTGCCACCACCGATATCAGAATTGTAATAATTACTAAGCGGTGTTTCGCATACTGAAAAGGATAGCGAAATTTCTTACCTTTCGCCAAAATCTCCTCGCGGCTTGCTTCGAGATTTTCCTGCGTAATAGCTGCAGATTTTTTCTTTTTACTTCTTATCATGCCAAGTATTCTCCAACTCATTATACACTGTTTCAGGGTGGCTAACCATGCTCAGCACGAGATCTCCCGCCCCTGTCTGCACCAAAATTGAACCGTAGTCAAACATTGTCGCAAAGACACCGTGCACGCCGTAGCTCATATTCAAAATGCTCGCTAGTTCCAAATCCACGACGCTCTTGTTGAACATTCCCTTTTGACGCACCTGTCTTAGGCGCTCATTCGTCACTACATAAAAGCTAAAAAACCACAAAATCCAGCTGTATGCTGCGCCCAGAATGCCAACCAAAATGAAAACTAGCCACACTAGAAACATCTGCCCGTTGTCCGGCCAAATAATCATCGGAATCGCACCGAGCACCATCATACCAACCAGCCACCAAAAACCCTTCACTGCGGTCAGAATATGGCGCCGAAAGACGTAAATGACTTCTTCCCCCTCTCGCTGGCCTTCAAATTCCATATCTATATTTTACCACTTATGCCTTTACGCTCAAAACAACAAAAAGAAATCCACGACATGCGCGTGGATTTCTTTTCATAATCAGTTCTTTTGTCGGACTTTTCTTCCAAAGAAAAGGTCCGTTTAGTATGGTGACCCAGGCGCGAGTCGAACGCACAACCTTCTCCTTAGGACGGAGCCGCTCTATCCATTGAGCTACTGGGCCACTCCCTATATTATACCAAAAACCGCCCTCTAGTTTCTAGAGAGCGGCCTTTGCGATAATCAGCGCGTGAAACGCTCAGACAAAGTCTTGTAGATTTGAATTTCTTCTGGCTTGAACCAGTAAGAAACTTCCTGCTCCGCCTCGGAAACGTTACCAGAAGCGTGGATGAGGTTCGCGACGCCTTCGTTGCGTGCATCTGCATAACCAAAGCTAACGTGCGCAAAATCACCACGAATCGTACCCATATCTGCTGCCATTGGCTCTGTTGAACCAACAATCTTACGAACTACTGGGATTGCTTCGACGCCCTCAAGTACCATCGCGATAACTGGACCAGAAATCATAAAGTCGACCACGAGGTCAAAAGCCTTCTGACCACGACGAGTAATCATCTTTGAAATCTCTTCGTAGTGATGATAGTAGTGATCTTTGTCTGGATTAACCATCTTGGTTGCGACAATCTTTAGACCAACACGCTCGAAACGCTGAAGAATCTCGCCGACAATCCCGCGCTGCACTGCATCAGGCTTAAAGATAATCAGGGTGCGCTGAATCAAACCATCTGGATTGTTGGTCTTATTAAAACCAACATTCCACGCATTCACCTCGTGCGTCACTTCGTTCGCAACTTTCTCAGTTGCTTTGCCGATTTTCTTTTTTTCGTCTTTTTTAACTGCCATAAAAATAAAAACTCCTTTTTGCGAGTATATCACAAATCTTCACTCTCTGCCGCCCCTAACAAAGTTAACTTTTTATTGGGTCAAAAAACGCCCGACTAGGCGGACGCCACGACCAATGCTACAAACACTTCTAATTCGTAATATACCAGCTCGGCTGAGTCAAAGTTCCGTCAAAAGCATTCGTCATAACGACATTAGCCGTATCGAGCGTATTGCTCCAAGTCTCCAACTCATCGCCGTCCGTAACGCCAGTACAACCAGAGAACATCGCCTCAATCGTTGTAGCGCTGCTCATATCCCAGTTCTTCAACGCCGTAACACTCGTCAGCGCCGAATCGTCGAGGAATAATGACGAGAAATCTGCTACCTTCGCAACATTCCAACCCGACAGGGCCGAAACGTCGGCAAGCGCCGTATCATTAGCGAACGCGCCACTAAGATTCTCAACTGAAGACACATTCCAACCAGCTAGGAAACTAAGGTCGCTAATTGCCAAACCGCTAAACGCCCCGCTCAAATCCAACACACGCGACGCGTCAAACGACCCATAAAAACTCATATCCGTAAGCGCCGCACCATTGCCCTGCGCCATAAATCCGCTCATATCTGGATTGTAATAAATCTGCGCCGCCTCGCTATACCAGTAAATCGTGCCTTCCTGATACTTCCCCTCAATAATCTCGCCGCCCCAACTCTCGTATTGGCCAGCATCCCACATATACACCGGCTTTTCCGAAGATTCCGTCGAAGCCCTCACGCCGCCATTATTAATACTGCGCCAGCTATCCGTCGTCGGGAAATTCTCCGGCAGCTCCGACACACGCACGATATTTTCCGCGCTGCCAATCCGCCCCGTCACAAAAGCGCCCTTGAGCAAAGTCGCTTCGCTTACCGTCGGCTCATAATCCCACTCGTCTTTCGCAACATTATTCTGGATAGATGAAATCGTCGTGCGCAAAGTGTAAGTCGCCTCCGCATACGGATTAGCACTACTCTCGCAAACAATATTCCCATTTATCTCAGTGCAAGTATTAATCGCCGAACCGCTCATATTCGCATTACAGTTCAGCGTAACCGACTTCAAGAAAGACGCCGTCGTCTCACCCGGCTCAAGCGGAAGATAATAGTAATAAAAACCATCATCCTCGTTCAAAACCCATTTATCGACATTATCTCGGTTGACAACCGCCATCCGAAGCCCGGTCGCGCTATCTACCAAATCCAACTCCGAGGTCCTATCCGAAGCAATCCACTGCTCCGTATATTTTACGCGCGCCACAACCGGCACTGTCGACTCATTTTTCACCGTCACAGTTTTCGGAATTTCCTCGCAAGTCTGCCAATTCGTCGGGCTAGTAAAAACCTCCGTATTCACCGTACGGTAGGTCGCTGTGCCAAAAACATTTTGCAGGATCGATTTATCATTGCTTACCGCAAATACGCCGCCAATCAGCGCCAAAAAAGCCAAAGCAAACAATGATATAATTAACCGATTCCTATTCTTCATACACTCTACTACTAAGCATAAGCGAACGCGTAAAGAATGTCAAACATCACTATGAAATTTTTTGTGGATTTCCCTAAGTTGCGGATCCGTCACGTGTGTATAAATTTGCGTCGTCGAAATATTTGCGTGCCCCAGCAATGATTGCACTGAGCGCAAATCCGCGCCATTCATCAACAAATCCGTCGCAAACGAATGTCTAAACGTATGTGGCGTCACGTGTTTCGTAATTCCCGCCGCGCGCACATATTTCTCAATAATTCTCTGAATACTCCGCGGCGTCAGCCTCCGATAATCACCCGAAGTCCCTTGCAGTGGCGTATTACGCGAATTATTCAAAAACAGCGCCGGCAACGAATCGTGCCTTTCTGCCAAATAATCGCTTACCGCCTCTGCCGCCGAATCAGAAATAAACACTGGCCTATCTTTCTGTCCTTTTCCGCGCACCATAAATTCCTTGCGCTGCAGATTCACGCTGTCACGGTTCAAATTGATAAGCTCCGACACACGTAAACCAGACGAAAATAGCAGCTCAAGTATCGCCTTGTCACGCAAACCCGTCTCCGTATCACTCGGAATCTCTGCAAAAATTCGCTCAATCTCATCAACGTGCAAAAATGTCACTTGCGGTCGATGCGTTCTCGGGAGCTCCACTAGCACCGGGTCCAAAGTTTTGATTCCGCGCTTGGTAAGATATTTCAAAAACCCACGCAATGCAATCAGATGATACGCCTGCGTCGTCACCGAAAGCGTCTTGCCTCGCCCGTTCGCCACCTCAAACCGGTTCAACCATAGACGATATTTCCTGAGCCATTCTTGCGTAATATCTTCCGGCCTTAGTTCCCTGTCTGGATAGTATTCGTAGCTAAACTCCGTAATTCTCGACAAGCACAATTCGTAATTGCGCGAAGTATAGCGACTCCGCCCATTTTCTACCTCTAGCGATTCCAAGAATTCGTTTATCAAATCAGAAACGTACGCCATCAAACACTCATAAACTTAATTATTGCTTCCTGCAAGAAAAACACCGCCAAAAATCCCGCTATCAAAAACGGCCCAAATGGAATCATCGCGTGCTTTTCCTTTTTCGCCGCCGTCACCGGCACCATCACCAGCGAGCCTATCATATTCGCAGCAAATAGGCAGAACATCGCTAGCCAAAAATCTCCAAGCATCACTGCGAGCGGAATACACAAAATCGCATCGCCACTCCCCACCCATTTTTCCTTGCTAACCCTATACATTGAATAATAAAACCCAGGCAATATCACGATTGCGCCAAGCAAATTGAGCAAATAATTTGTATCAAATTTAATCCCTGGCACTGATAGGCCAAAAAACACCACACCGAGAATACAGCTAATAATTAGCACTAAAGTCGGCATCTCTTTCCACTTCGCATCATAAACTGCCAAAATCATAAAGATTACAAGTTGCAGCAAAAATACTATAAATCTCGCTATCACAAGCCCGTCGCCCACCTCGAGCGCCGCTCGCCACGGCCACCAGACATAACTGAGTACAAACAATGCCGCTAAGCCCACTTCCGCCACAATTTCCGCAAAACCAATCGGTTTCCGGCATTTCCGACACTTCCCGCCCAAAAACAGCCAGCTAATAACCGGCAAATTATCATACCACTTCAATTTGTAATCACAATTCATACAATGCGACCGCGCCGACTTGTCGTGCTTGCGAAGCCGCCACGCCTGACAACACGCAAACGACCCAAAAGCCGCCCCCGCAATCGCCAAAAAGATAATTACCGCCACATTCATACTCCTATTTTACCACGCCCACAAAAAGAGCCTCTATAGAGAGGCTCTTTATTTATTATTAATAATTCTAGCTATTATCGCCGCAGTAAATACCGCCACCCTCTAACTTATATAAAATCGCGAAATTGCGTACGCCAGTAGCCTTAAGTAACTTGCCTTCAGAATTGCCACATTTGGCCGTAGTGTAGACATGAATTACATGTTTAACATTTGGATCACCTACCTCCGAAACAGTGGTACTTACGTCGGTATCCGTAGTAAGGTTATTATTGGTGCTATAGGAAAAATAGTAGTTTCTACCATCCGGATCTTTGAATTCCGAAGTACAACCCGAATCCTCGCTTTTTGCTGTAATCTTCGTATTCGTACAATTACTATCGATATATCTCTTTACGAAATTATGATCAATAACAGCTTTATTGGCTTCTATCCGGAATGGATAATTTCCGTTATTACTTGACTGATAGTTATTAAAAGCCGTCATAATACGCGCCATATCATCTTGGCGTTGCGTGTTGCGCTGCGAACGTTGAAGTGCCGGAAGCGCGATGAAGACCATCAAGAAGATAAGGCCTGCAATCGCGAGCACCAAGACCACCTCGATGATCGTGAAACCTTTTTTATTTTTTGTCATATATGCTCCTTTGTTTTTTATTTTTTGTAACCTGTAACCTTTTCCACACTCCTTGCGGGAGCAACAGGCTACAAAATTGCATCTAACAAGACTATACCTAAACATAAGCAATTTGTCAATATCTAGCCGATCGAATTGACGAGCGAGTAAATCGGTAGCAAAATACCGCCAACCAAACCACCCGCCATAATCGCAAGCAAAATCATCATCACTGGCTCAATTGCCGAGGAAATCGCCGCCACTTTCTCATCCAAATCATCCTCAAACACCTGTGCCGCCTTCCCTAGCATCTCATCCATCTTACCAGATTGCTCACCAATCGCCGCCATCTGATAAACTAGTGGCAAAATATACTGATGGTCTTTTAGCGCCTCGGACATTGGCTTACCACCTTGAACCTTATCAGTCGCATCTTTGACTTCTTCTATCACAACCACGTTGTTTGTCGCGTCACCCGCAATCTTCATCGTGTCGAGCACTGCAACGCCAGTAGAGAGCAAAATCTGCGAAATACGTGCAAAACGCGCCATATAAAGCATTCTAAACAAACCATTAAACATCGGCACATTCAGTTTAATCAAGGCCGCCGTTTTCTTCCCCTGTTCTGTTCTCCTAAACTGCAAGAAACCAACTACCAAACAACCGATAATAATCAAAGCTAGCCACCAGAACCCGATAATGAAGTCTTTTATGCCGACTAGGAATAGCGTGAATGGCGGCAAAGATTCGCCCAAATCGTTATACAAATTCTCAACCTGCGGAACCACCTCGAGCATCATATAGAGGAACACTGCCAAAATCACCAAAACCGTAATAATCGGCATCACCATCGCACCCTTGATGCTTCCAATCATCTTGGCATCTTTTTCTTCCTGAGTAGCAATTCGTTTCAAGCTATCATCTAGCGTACCCGAAACTTCACCTGCCCGAATAAGCGACAAATAAACATTGCTAAATACCTGCGGATGTTTTTCGAATGCGTCGCCCAAACTATGGCCTGCTTCGACATCTGCCAAAATTTCCTCAATAATCGCCTTCATCGCCTTGTTCGACGTCTGATCTAGCACTGTGCGAAGCGACTGAACAATTGGCAAACCAGCACCAACAAGCGTCGCAAACTGACGTGTGAAGTTAATACGATCCTTACTGGTAACGCGATTACTTATCTTGTCTCCAAAGCTCTGCCCCTCTTCTTTTAGCGTCTCCGGCACATAGCCACGATCAACCAAAAGTTTACCAGCGACCCGCTCGGTCTCTGCCTGAATCGTACCTTTAATTATCTTGCCGGTACCTTGTTCCTTTGCTTTGTAGACAAATCGTTTCATCCGCGCGATAGCCTCTCAAATTCTTGCAAATCTACCGCGTATTCGCGTGCCGCATCGTGAGTTATTACGCCAGTCTGGACCAATTTTACAAGCGTGCGATCCATTGTCTGCATACCCTGATCGGCGCCAGTCTGAATAATCGTATCTAGCTGATGAGTTTTGCCTTCGCGAATCACCGAGCGAACAGCCGGGTTAGCAATCAAAATCTCTGCCGCAACTACACGACCACCACCAATCGCTGGCACCAAACGCTGCGCGCAAATTGCCTGCAAAATATTGGCAAGCTGCGAACGCACCTGTGGCTGCTGATGTGGCGGAAAAACGTCAATCATACGGTCAATACTCTGCGATGCTGAGTTCGTGTGGAGAGTTGCAAATACCAAATGGCCGGTTTCTGCGATTGTAATCGCTGCCGAAATCGTTTCGAGATCGCGCATCTCACCGATAAGCACTACATCTGGATCCTCACGCAAAGCGCTGCGTAGCGCTGCCGAGAAGGAATAGGTATCATAGTGCACTTCGCGCTGCACGACTACCGAACGTTTCGATTTGTGGGTGAACTCAATTGGATCTTCAATTGTGATAATATGTGAAGCTTTTTCGGAATTAATCTTATCGACAAGCGCCGCAAGCGTCGTCGATTTACCTGAACCGGTCGGGCCAGTCACTAGCACCAAGCCACGCGGAAAATCTGCAAAACTCGTCACAACTGGTGGCATACCAAGTTCCTGAATCGTCTGAATTTGGTTCGGGATTAAACGAAATGCTGCCGCTAAATTGCCCTTCTCGTGGAAGGCATTTACACGGAAGCGCCCCAAATCACCAAACGAGAACGAATAATCGAACTCTTTGTCCTTTATCAAAATCTGCTTCTGGTCTTCCTCTAGTGTCGCAAAAACCAACTTCTCTACTGCCGCATTATCCAATGCGCTATAACCAGACACCGGCTGCAAAGCGCCATCAATCCTCAAAATCGGTGGCAAACCAACCTGCAAATGAAGGTCGCTCGCCTTCGTGCGCACACACTCTTCAAGAAGATTTTCGATACGCACATTCGCCGCACCCGTCACGGCACCAGCACTCTGCGACACACTTGGCGTCGCTGCTACTTGATTAGGAGCCATAGCACCTACCTGCCCACTTTGTTCCATACTCATATTATACTTATGTTTATTCAAAAAAACAACAAAAAAGTTCCCCCTCCTCCCCCTCATCCACCAGCATCCAACAAAAAACCGCCCCCCAGGAAGGGGCGGTTTTTCAAAGCCTATTTCAAGTATTCGTGTAGCTTCTTAGTGTCTTTATTTTTGCGAAGTTTCGCAAGTGCTTTCGCCTCGATCTGGCGAATGCGCTCACGCGTAACTGAAAACTCTGCGCCGACCTCTTCGAGCGTGTGACTCTTGCCACCACCAATGCCGAAACGCATCTTAATAATCTTCTGCTCACGATCAGACAACGTCGACAAAATCGATGCAATCTGCTCCTTAAGCAATTGCGTTGCCGCCGAATCCTCTGGCGAAACACGGTCCTCGTCCTCAATAAAGTCACCAAGCGAAGAGTCATCGTCATCGCCATCACGCCCAACTGATGCATCAAGCGAAGCGATATCCTGTTTAATCTTCATCACATATTCAATCTTCTCAGGCTCCATGCCCATCGCCTTCGCAATTTCCTCAACCGACGGCTCGCGGTTAAACTCCTGCGTCAAACGGCGCTGCGTGCGAAGCACCTTGTTGATTGTCTCAACCATATGCACCGGAATACGAATCGTGCGCGCCTGATCTGCAATCGCGCGAGTAATCGCCTGGCGAATCCACCAAGTCGCATAAGTCGAAAACTTGAAGCCCTTATCAGGATCAAACTTCTCAACCGCGCGAAGCAAACCCGTGTTCCCTTCCTGAATCAAATCCAAGAAGTCCAAACCACGCCCAGAATAGCGCTTCGCAATTGACACCACGAGACGCATATTCGACTCTGCCATCTTGTCCTTGGCGCGTTTCTGCTCTTTCGGCGTACCGTTAATAATCTTCTGCGCTAGCTCGTACTCTTCCTCTTGTGACAAAAGCGGAATTTTGCCAATCTCGCGCAAATACAATTTGACTGAGTCGTCAGTCACCTCATCGTAATTGACAGAATCGAAATCTATATTTAAATCTTCGTCGCTTTCCTCGTCAATATCGTCAAAATCCGGCTCGTCGATATAATCGCTATCAAGCCGCAAATCATCTCTCTCTTCTTCGTCCATATGCCCCTTAAGCTGTTATTTTACTTTTGTTTTACTCGTTTTCGTTTTTTAAAATAAATAACTTCTATCTGGTGCGGACATATACAAAAACTTGCCGCATTTCCAGCGCATTCACCGGCAATTATACCATACAAACAAAATCAAACGCAAACAAATCAAGCCAAAATTAAGCTAACTTTTTATCGAGCGCCTGCATTCGACGCATCAACTCATCAACTTTATCATCATCGCCGGCGTCTTCCGCCTTGCCAATCGCCTCTGCGAGCGCCGTCCGCTCCGCCTCCAAGCGTTCTCGCATCACTTTTTTGTAAAGATTTTTCGCCTCTTTTTCTCTCGCCGCCGAATCGAACCCGCTATACACCTCGTCATATATTAACGACAGCTCATTTTCATCCAAGCCCTCTAATGGCACATATTCTTCCAGCGCCACCGGCCCAAATTTTACTAGCGCTGCCAAATTTTTTTCTGCGCGCGAAACTTTCGCCTTATCGCCCTGCACCGCAACGTTCTTTTTTAATTTCTTTTCTGATGCGACCACTTTCTTCGCCCGGAATGCCTCTAACGAAATTCCTAGTCGATCCGCCACTATTCGCTCATATTTCTCACGCAAAACCGCATCTTCAACATCATCAATCAAACTTTTCGCCGCCGTCGCATATTCCGCAAAACCCTTCTCGGTCTTCAGATTGTATTTGCCTTCATATTTTTCCAACAACCACTCTAGCGCCGGCCGATAACTCTGCGTCGCTTTCTGCCACAATGCCGGGTCCTTCTGAATCAACTCGTCCGCATCCTTACAACCGTGATAATCATCAATCACCGAGAGATAAATCCCAAACTTCGATGCCATCGAAATCGCCCGCTCCGCCGCGCGTACACCTGCCTCATCGCCATCATACGCAAGGCGAATATCGTTCGTCATCCGCGCAAAACTCTTGAGGTGCATCTCCGTCATCGCCGTACCAGCCGTCGCCACCGCTTCACAAACACCCGCCTGATGCGACGAAATCACATCCATATTCCCCTCAACGACCACTACAAATTCCGAGCGTCGAATCGCATCTTTCGCCTGACTCAGCCCGAAAATATGCCTCCCTTTGTTATAGAGCAAAGTTTCTGGCGTGTTCAAATATTTCGGCGAATTTTCGTCCTTTTCGATAATGCGCGCCGTAAAACCAATCACGCGCCCCGACACGTCCATCAGTGGTACTGTCATCCGCCCCTTAAATAAGTCGCCGCCAAACCGATTCACTAGCCCTGCCCCCTCAATTTCCTCTTTCGTAAAGCCCCGCTTCGTCAAAAAATCCACAAGCGCCCGCCCCGATTTCGGCGCATAGCCAATTCGAAACTTCTCGACCGTCCCCTTATTCAAATTCCTCTGATAAAACACATATTTCATCACTGCCTTATTCTTCGTCAGGCAGTATTGAAAATATTTCGTCGCAAGTTCCAGCGCATCATATAGGCGCTGCTTAAACTGCGCCTGCTTCTTGTCGTCGCCAGAGTAACGCTTCAACTCCACGCCAGCCTGTTGCGCCAACTTCTCCAAAGCCTCGCGAAACGTGCAGCCTTCCATTTCCATCACAAAGGTAAAAATATCGCCGCCCTTGTTGCTCGAAAAATCGTGCCAAATCCCCTTCTCTGGCGAAACCATAAAACTCGGCGTCTTGTCCGTCCCCCAAGGTGAATGCCCCTTAAAATTTCTCCCGGCACGCTTCAGCTCGATGTATTGCCCAATCACATCTTCTACCGCCAACCGTGCTCTGATTTCCTCTTTGGCATCCTCCATACCTACATTATACCATCTCTGTAAGACTAGAGGTAATCACGATTAACGAAATTGACTCAAACTATAAACCAAATTTTGCATAGTCGGCCGACGGACCCCAATCAAATGGAGGCAACTGCTTCAAGCTGAATATCGGCGAAGGTATCATAGTGGTACCTTTAACTGGAGCAGTAATCGTCAACTCCCCTCCCGGGTTAAAATTAATCGCATCCAATTTTGGCGCCATCTGTCTATTATAAAGCGCAAATGCGAACGTCATATCAATTACGAGCACGATTCCTAAAACTGTCGTCACTATCGCCGTAATCTTTAATGATTTTTCCGAGACTTTCGCATATTCGACAACGTGGTTGACGAATAGCGCAGTCGACAAAACTATCGCCATAAACAAAGGCACCATAAATCTAGGATATAGGTCATCATGCACCGCAATAAGCGAAGTAGCCCCAATGAACAATGCGCAAAATGCCAGCAATACTCCTTGCCAGAATAAATATGGTTTTCTGTTCTTTTTCAATAAAGTCGCTTCCACAAATATATACACGCACATCAGTGGAACCGCAAAAAACACATATCTAAAGTTATACCAAACATGATGCACTAATTTATATCCAGTCTCTAACGTATCATTCAATAGTCCCATTGGCGACACGTAGTCATAAACATCTGCATATCCTCCCCCAGTTCTTACACTCAATCCCTTCCCAAAATAGAAGAATGCCAAACCAGCCATCAATCCTAACACAGCAAAAGTCTGCAAACGATATTTCCCCCAAAAATCAGCCAAACAGATTTCTCTCTTTTTTATTTTTGCTATCACCCATAAACCTACCAGAATTAAGAACGCGACTGGCGCCAACTCGGTCGAAATACCAAACGCAAATCCCAATAATATCGCACCTACTATTTTCCACCACTTGTCATAAGAAAGTTTTAATCTAAACAAGACCAAAAAGCCTATTGCCACTAATAACCCTAAGACATAATTATTTGCATAGCTAAATCTATATGTAAAAGCCTCACTAAAAATAGACACCATAATAAACAACATAATCCCCAAATAAACTACCACATCCTTATATTTTAGTTTTGGCTTTCTACCTAGAGCAAAGACAGTTGAAAAATATATCACTCCACTAGCAAACGCCGCCGTTATCAGCCTAAATAACATATCAAGACCAAACGACACTTGCATCGTCATTGAATGTACTGCTATATGCTGATAAAACTCTCCCAATCTAGGGATATAATTATATATTCGCTCTATTATGCCGCCAACCGACATCCCAGCTTCAGAATTGCCCTGCATTATATCTTCAAAAGTTTCTGTCATCAACAAGTACAAAATCGCAAAAAATAGCGGTACTATTGAATATCCCATAATGCACAGAATTTTTTCAATACTTGTATTTTTCTTGCCTCTCTTTTCCATGACAATAGTTTATCACAAAATATTCTCTTTCGTAATCACTACACCAATGCTGCACTTTAACGAATTATTCCGCTTATGCTATAATATCTCTATGGATAACAAAGCCTATCTCGATCAAATTGCCGTCAAAGGCAAAGTCAAATCCGGCCCTGGCATTAGCCCATTCATCATCAAGCTAATCGCCGCTGGCCTTATCGTGCTCATTACTCTATTTATCGTCGGCAGCGTTATCAGTGGCAGCAATTCCAAGACCACTCAAGTTTACGAGCGCGTCTATCTCCGTATCACCACCCTCACCGACAGCAAAAGCCCTATCGTCGTATATAAGGACAAAGTCAAAGATTCCACTCTCCGCTCTTACACCGACTCGTTTATTTCTTCACTTAAATCTACTAGTAACACTCTTGCGAATCTCACCGACAGCATCGGCATCGATGCCAAGAAGATCTCAAAAGCCGTCACCGACGAAGAAACCGCCAACACCGACGATCTCACGTCTAGCTTCGAACAGGCCGTCCTTACCGGCACTCTTGATCGCACACTCGCTACGAAAGTTGCTTACCAGGTCAACATTCTTCTTCTCTACGAGCAACAGGCTCGCGCCAAGACGCCAAACGCCCAGTTCGCTCAGCTTCTCGACAATTCCATCAAAGACCTCACTACTCTCCAAGAGCAATTCCAAAAATACAACGAAGGCAAATAAAAATACCCCGCACATCGCGGGATATTTTTTATTCTTCTGGCGTCGTCATTTCGTACGCATGTCGCACAAGATCGAGCACTTCTTCATCCGTTAGTTGCCCCGAGCAAATCAGCTCGATGCCATTCCGTCCCAGAGCGCGACTCTCCATCACGCTCTCATAGCGCTCTTGCAAAGTCAAACTCAGCTTGCGATCACAGCGGAGCTCCAACCTTAGCGGTCGCGTCCCCGTCTCGATACAGGTGCAAATCCTCCCCGCCCGCTCAAAAATCCGCATCCCGGCATTTGTGCGCTCCGACAAGTCACCAAACTGCCCCAGATACTCTACGACAGCTTCTTCAGATACCATTTCAACTCCTCAATACTACCGCGAATATCATCAAGCGCCCGGTGATTCTCTGGCTTCAAAAACTTCTGCCCCAGCGCATTTTCGAAATACACTTTCCACGCCGAAACATCCAGCTGTCTGTAATGCAAGCGCGCCGCCAGCTCTGGCCACTCACGCTCAATAAACTTCTGGTCCTGATGAATCGAATTGCCCGCCAAATACACCACCGCATCGCCACAATTCTCTTTGACGAATGCCAACAATTCCTTCTCAATCGTCGCCGCCGGCTTCCCAGACGCATTCTGCGCCACGAGCCCCTTATACGACTCCTTATTTTTCTCCCAGAACTCCCCCACCATGCGTTCCTTGATAATCTTGTCCGACACCTTCACGATGCCCGTATAAGTCGCGACCTCCTCAAGGTCCCAGCCCGTAATAATCGCCGCCACTTCCAAAATCCTGTCGTGCACAGGCGACAACCCTGTCATCTCGAGGTCCACCCAAAGCAGCATCGACTTCTCTGTATTTTTCACCATTATTTCTTTATATCAAGCTTTAACATCTTAATAGTAAGGTAGACAACGAGCGCCAACACCAAGAAATTAATCAAATCGTTGATAAACACGCCATAGGCCAAAACCGCGTGTTCGCCCGCCGGAGTCGTGCCCATATCTAACGTCAAGCCGCGGATACCATCCGCGCTACCGAGCAAGAAGCCAAGTGGCGGCATGATCACGTTATTAATAAGCGAATTAACAAGTCCGCTCGCCGCAGTACCTAGCACCAAACCTACTGCTAGACCGACCACGTTCTGCTCACGGATAAACTTCATGAATCCACCGCTACCACTCTTTATTTTGCCGAGCCCCGCCTTTGTCAAATCCTTTGCCTTGCTCTTAGCGTCAGATGCCTTCGCATCCTTCGCTTTTGCGTCAACTTTCTCTTCTTTAGCCATGTTCTTCCCTTATTTTACTTAGTTTAAATATAACAAATATTGACAATTTCCGCAATCTGTGCTATAATTAACAAGATAACTGTCAAAAAATGACTGTTTTTGACCTTTATAAGAGGTTAAATTGGAAAGGGAGGTGTCTGTATGGCACAGATTTATGAATTTATCCCCGCCGGCTTCTCTTTCCGCAAGGAAAGAGGCTACAACATGATCCTGCCCGTTACCATCAGCAAATACTTTGAACATGCCCGTGGTATCGGAACGGATTTATATGTCATAAAGTACTATGGCCAGGACGGCGAACAAACCGAACTGACCAGAGGCTGTATCCCCACAGGCAAAGCCTTCGACGCAGTCAAGTTGAGAAAAAAGCAGATTGATCTGACTACTTTTCTCGACACCGAAAGCGCCAAAGCTCTTCAGACCGTTACGAAGACTAGCAGAGTCTATCAGAAACGGCTCGGCAAGAACTCCATTGTCTATATCAAGGCAAAGGGCGGCGTCATCGGCTGCGGCTGGTACGACAACGCAAATACCCCAAAGAAAGGCCTAAAACTGGCCGCCTTCGTACTCTACGCCCTCGGCACTATCAACCCGGGAGTAGACGAAATCCTTTGGGAAGCGGCATACCACTACCTGCCTTACGACTCCGAATTAGGTCGTAACGACATCGCTGACGAGATCATTCTCTCCTCTATGCAGGACGAGGTAGTCCGTCGCAACAACGAACCGGCAAAGATAGTGCCGATTGCGCCGATCGATAATAACAACTGAATAAAACCTCTAGAAAAAGCCCCGACAAATTACGTCGGGGCTTCCTTTTTTAGAAAGAACTAGCCTTCGTAGAGAAACTACATTGCCTTTGCAGCCTTCAGCTTACGCATCCTGAATTCAATGAACTTACGTACACCTTCAAGCCCTGCAAGCGAACCGTAGCAGCTAGCGATAAGCTGATAGTCTTCCTCTGTCTCCGCAGAAGTAAGCTTGCCCATCAGGCAACTAAAGTCTTTCGCTTCTGCAGACGTGGCACTAGCTACTTCACCGAGATCCTTCAGTGCGAAGTACACGTTGGCGAGTCCGTCCACGACCTCACTTTCCTCATCATTGTAGACTTCGGGCAGCGGGTGATCTCCAGCGCTAATGATAAATCCATCAGCGCTCATTCCTGTCGCATTAGCGATACTCATTTGTTCTCTAACTTCTTTGTCCATTATCATATATGGACACCTCCTTCTTGCCCACACCAGGGCATTTTATTCTACCCCGGCGCAGCAAGTGGCTCTCTTGCTTCGGGATAGTTTCCCGCTCCCCTATGCAGAAAACTAACCCGAAACTCAAGAAAAGAGTTTTCGACTTAGTTCTAATAATCAAATGAACAGTGAGTTGATTTTATTCAACTCACGTTTTCCATTATAGCACACTTGACGATTTTTGTCAAGATTAGCATAAGCGGACTACATCTTGTCCGGAATCTCTATGCCAAGCAAGTCCAAACCGCGCTCTAATACCGTCATCGCCCGTGCCACCACCCATAAGCGCGCTGCCCGCACATTATCTAGTGCCGTCGAAATCGGCGCATTCTCATAGTAGCGGTTCATCTCTTGTGCCAACTCAAAGCAATACCCCGCAATCTTGTGCGCTTCCAGATTATCCGCCACGCTCGCCACCAATGCTGGGAATTCTAGCAGTTTCAAAAGCACTGCCTTCTCTGCTGCAAAATCATAATCACCAAACTCAGCCTCAAAGCCAGCATTTTTCTCTAAAATCCTGCGCATTCTCACACACGCATACTGACAAAACGGCCCTGACTGCCCCGTCAGCGCAAAAATCTTGTCCGGATCGTACAGAATTCCGGTCTTTCTATCGGCGATAAAATCAGAATACTTAATCGCGCCCGTCGCAATCCTGCGCACATCTTCGTCCGTTAGCTCCGCCTCGGCAAAATTCTCACGCACGCGCTTCTCCGCATCATCTAGCAACGCCTCAAGCAACACTACACCCTTGCGCGACGACATCTTCTCACGCTTCCCCTCTGGCGAAATCTGATCAATCGTCCCGAACCACAGGTGCATATTCTCTTGCGGCAAACCAATTTTCTTTGCCAACGCAAACAACTGTTCGAAATAAAACTTCTGCTCTGCACCAACCGCATAGATTACCTTATCCGGATGCCACTCTTTTGCACGATAATCCATACAGCCCAAATCCGTCGTTGCATAAAGCGCCGCGCCATTACTCTTGAGCATCAACATCGGCACATCGATACCGAACTCATCTAATGGACAAATCACCGAACCGTCATCATTCTGCGTAAACACACCTGCTTCGAGATATTGCTTCACTAGTGCCTTACCTCGCTCAACAAAGAAACTCTCGCCAAGCTCATAATCCGTCGAAAGATTCATTCGCTTCATCACCGAGTGAATATGGTCAAGCGAAATCTTATTGAAGCGCTCCGACAGCGTTCGCGCCTCCTCATCGCCCGATTCGAGCTTTAGCAGCCAATCTTGCGCCGCATCTGCTAGCGCGTGCTCGCCCGCTGCCGCCTCAGCCTTCATATCGGCCTTCATCTGGATATAGAGCTCGCCAAGATCATAAATCGTCACCTTATCAATATCTAAACCGGCCCGTTTAAAACCAGTTGCCCAGATGCCAAACGGCGTGCCCGCATCGCCAAGATGATTATCGGTAATAACTTTCCAACCGTTCGCCTCTAGGATGCGTTTCGCCGCCCAGCCCTGCGTGCCAGGACGGAGATGCCCCACCGAGTAAGGCTTCGCCATATTCGTACTTGGAAACTCCGAAACGGCCACCTTGCCCGCACCAGACTGATTATAGCCATAAGTTTCGTTCCAAGCGTCCGCTAACTGTCCGTAAAGCGCCTTGCCGCTCACTGCGATATTAATGAAGCCCGGCCCTGCCACAGAATATGAATAATCCGCCGGCAACTCAGCAATTATCTCTGAAGCAACCTCATGCGGTGCTTTCCCCGCCGCTCTCGCAAGGCGCATCGCGACATTGCAAGAATAATCACCCTCAATCTCTGCCGGCACCGGCGCAAACTCTACCGGCACTTCAACGCCATAGAGCTTCTTTACTACCTCAAAAATAATATTTTTCAAATTTTCCATATCTGTATATAATTTAACACTTTTGGCAAGTTTACGCGAGCGCTAGCAATTATTGCTGCTCAATAACATAAGGATTCGCCGAAGTTCCATCACCGCCAGCAACAAACGTCGTTCCAGCCTTTAGCGACACTACCGGCCTATACTGTCCGGTATTCGATAATGTCGATCCCGACAAACTACCTAAAGAATGTTCAAATGCTAATCCATATGTGTTGACATATGCATACGGCGACATTAGCCAACTTGAGTTTTTCGTATATAAATAGTTCGTATTATTATTAATATTCTTATTAATCATACCCGCCAAAGTATACTCATCGGCCGTAGCAAGTCCAACCTTATATTTTAATTTACCGTTACCATTAGCTACGTCACTCTTCGTAAATGAATCATTCTTATTCGCGCATCTCAGGTCTGGAGAATAATTATTCTCTAATGCTCCAACACGCATATTTGCCGAAAAATCAGTTTCTATGCTCCAGTTATCTCCCATCGAGTTCGAGAATGCATATTGATAATTAGATGTGCCGATATTATCTTTCGATTTCAGCAGCCCATAGCTTATACTGCGATCATTACAGAAAATCGTGTCCTCGAGATCCCCCTCATATTCAACAAGATTTTCTTCAAACCAATTCTCTACTGCCGTCTTAATAGCGCTATCGCTATTATTGGCAAACATTTTTTCTTTTGCGTCTTCTATATTTTCGCCGTTAGACAATTCTATGACAAACGTGCTAGATGACGTAGCTCGAGACAAATAATAAACACTTTCGCATCTTGTCCTTAATATACCGAGGCCATCCGGCGGCAAACAAGTATAATGATGATTCATATTCCGCTTATAGATATAGTCAGCAACACTACTATCAATATAATCAACTAATATATACTGGTGCGTATTTTCATCCCAAGTCACATCATTCGCCCAATAGCAAAGTGAACCATTATAACACCAAGGGCTCAGATCAGATAGCGAGTATGGCTGATACGACTCGCCATACATATAACCAACACTTGCCGGACCAACAACATTCTGACTATCATTAAATTTCACATACTCAGAGACATTTAATCTTTGCGGACATGTCCCGCCCCTTATCCTACCGTCATATATCATTTTTACGCCACCAGTAGTAGTCGTCCTTATAATAGACCAGCACAGGCCGCCCCACGCGACATAGTTGTTATTAACCTCGCCACGGTAATAATATACTGGGTATTGATAATTCGCTTCAACAGAGTGCGTGTTGACGCCATTTCCATTGCCAGTATCTACTGTAGCAATTGAAGAGAAATCGACCCCACTATCTATGCCGTTCGTTTGGCAAGCAATCGCATCGTAAAGAATATTACCATTACAATCCACTACATGCTTCGACTCCGCGCAGTGGCCCCAAATATCCTGGCAGCCGTCTTCCTCGATATACTGCACTGTCACAAACACGTGGTATTTTGCCCCATCGTACGGATTATCTGGCTTCGTGCAAGAGGTCGTATTGCCCTCAGTTGTGCAAACCGAATTCTCGCCTGCAAAATTGTTTTTGCAGTTCAAAGTAACAGATTTCAAAAGCGAAGTCGTCTCGTCGCCAGGTTGCAAAATATAGCGGTAATAATACCAACCATCGCCGCCATCAACCCAATCAACCTCATTCTGCAAATTAACCGTTGCAATCGGGTCATTATCGCCATCAACCAAAGACAATTCCGACGTATGATCAGTACTCGTACTGCCCGCCGCTTTCCAATATTCCTCATATTTTAGACGCGCAATTGCCGGCATATTGCCCGTGTTTCGTCCAATCACCGTCTTTGGCACCTCTTCGCAAATCGACCAGTTATCTGGACCCGTAAAATCCTCTACTGTCTCGTTCTGCCAGTAGCCAAGATGGAACAAATTAATAAAAAAGCCTCTCGAAGAGTGGTACGAAATCGTTCCACCAACTAAAACCAAAACCGCCGCACAAGACACAAATACGATATTTTTCTTCTTGCGAAAATTCCCTATCTTTCCCATACTACCTCTATTATAACTTATAATCCACAAAATGCTCATGCATTTTTTAAATAACCACTTGCATTTTCTGCAAAAGTATGATAAAATAGTAATATAACCCTTGTTCGGGTCAGTGGTATAAAACCAAGTTCATTAAAGAAAGGAGTTTTTCTCTATGCGAAGAAAAACCTACAAGAAAGACGCTCAGTCAATGATCGAGGCCGCAAACCTCATCATCCACACAAAAGAGGAGCGCAAGAAGCTCCACAAGATACTCCGCCGATTAGAATCGGCAGGCATCTCAACGTCTAGCGACCACCTTATGACTTTGGCCGCCATCGTAGATCACCGAAGCGTCGTCGAGGGCTATATCAAGCGATGCGAGAGCGCAAACACTTACTGCGCAAAACGCTTCTCCGCCCGTAGAGACGGCAAAGAGACCGCACTCAAGCTTGAGGCAAGTCACCTCAGAGCGTTAGGCATCGAATGCACTGACGCCAAGCGGCTCAAGAAAATGCTCGGTGAAATCGATCAGCACAAACGCGAAGTTAATCGCCGAAAGAATCACCACACTGAACTTAGCGCTTCCCGTCTCAATGCGGACCGCCAGCTCAAAAAGGTTCTTAGCGAGATGCGCGCCTTGGCTGATGAAGCTATCGAGAAAGGCTACACTGAGCCCCAGGAAATCGAGGCTTATGTAGACAGACAATTCGTCGCATGCGGCGAATAATAAATTTGCCAGCTAGAGGGTCTAGGCTCCCCTCTTAGCATAGAAACCCATGGCTTTACTCCTTCCACACCACAGCGCCCCTTCATTAGAAGGGGCGCATTTTCGTTTCTCAGACCAATTAATACCAGGTTGGCGTCGTCACGCCAGAATCGAACATATCGTCTTTTGTCGCACTAGAGCTAACTTGCCAGTTATTAAGAGCTGTCGCATCAGTGATATTTGTGCTATTAAACATTTCATCGAAATCCGCACCATTACTAACGATCCAACCCGCTAACGGAGTTACGTCTGAAACGCCAGTCTCCTTTAACATAAGTTCAAAATAACGAACACTGCTTACATTCCAATTCGCTAATGGAGATATATCAGTAAGGTAATGCGCCTCCCTAAACATCGAGGAAAGATATACGGCGCTCCCCATATTCCAACTCGCTAGCGGGCTAATATCTCTCAAATTTGAGCAGCCCATAAACATACCGCTAAATTGCGTCGTCTCACTCACGTCCCACCCTGCAATCGCAGATATATCAGTCAAACTAGTCATATTCATAAATAAGCCACTTAGATTAGTCGCACCCTTCATATTCCAGTTTTTTAAACCATTCAAATTAGTAACACGATAATTACCACTTATCAGACCGGCGAATGACGCGTTCGGATTTACCTTCCAATGTTCCACTACATTCCAATAGCTATCATTAAAGTAGTAATCGCCCCATTGATCTGTATTATTAAAAGTGCCACCAAAACTCATCACGCCAGTCATATCCCAATGCGCAATCCCCTTCATCGCTTCTGGATCTGGCAAATAACTGCCATAAAAGAAACCGCCCAAACTCGTAACATTACGCATATCGAAGTACTCAAAACCGGAGATATCGTCAGGTTTATTACTGAAAAACGCACCGTTAAACATACCGCCTAGATAAGCTCCGCTCGCTGGCCAGGAAATCGCATCGACTGCCGAGTACCAATATAAAGAAGAGTCACTAGTGTCATACCAGAAATAAATTGGCGGTTCATCTGTGTCTGCAAAATCTATTGCATTTACGCCATCAGGTAGCACTGAGCTTCTCTTGAAAGCGATTATATTGCGCCCTTGCCTTACCGAACTCCAATTCGACATAAAGTCCGTCGACAATTTCGAGAACGTCTTCGGTTCTTGCCAGCCGAACGCCGTCTCCCACGACACCTCTTCTTTCGATCCGAGCAGCTGCGCCTTCACGTTCAGGTGATAACTCGCGCCGTTATACGGATTAACCGTCTGGCTCACAATCGTACCATCGCCACCGACCATCGTATTTTCGCCAAAATCCGCCTGGCAGCTAAAAGTCACCGACTTCATAAACTCGGAGCTCTCACCCGGCGCTAGCTCATCTTTCAAGTAGTAATACCCATCGTTATATTCCCAGTCGTCACCCGAGAACTCAATCACGGCAAGCTTCGAGCCATTTTGCTCAAGCCCAAGCTCAACGCCATCTTTCGACAACCACTGTTCCTCAAGCGCAATCCGCGCCTTCGCTGGAATATTGCCGGTGTTTTTTACCGTCACAATTTTATCCGTCTTGTCACACGGCATCCAGGCATCAGGACTATCAAAATCCTCCGACACCTCAGTACTAAAGTAGCCTAGCGTAAACTCATTTTGAAACGGAAAAAGCGTACGGTTCGCCGCAATCGCCCCACCAACCAAAGCTATCGCAAAAGCTGCGATACCTATCGCAATCAATGGTTTCTTATCTCTCTTCTCTTTTGCCATATTAATTAGATTATAACCATAAGCACATCAATTCGCAACAAATCTATTTGCTTGCAGCTTTGATCAAACCGTCAAACAACGGATGTGCGCGATATGGCCTCGAGCGAAATTCTGGATGCGCCTGCGTTGCTACAAAATAATCGCAATCCGGCGCCTCAACAAACTCGACCAACTTGCCATCTGGCGAAGTACCTGCTATTACCAAACCGCCAGCATTAATCTGCTTTATATACTTTTGATTTACCTCATAGCGATGGCGATGACGCTCAATGACCTTTTCCATGCCATACAATTCTGCAATTTTCGTTCCCTTCACTAATTTTGCCGGATAATTACCCAGACGCATTGTGCCACCAGTGCTTTCCTTGCCCTTCTGGCCTTCCATAATATAGACAACATTTTTACCATCCGTAGCACCAAATTCCTCAGAATTTGCACCGTCAATTCCACCAAGACGCGCTGCTGCAATTACTGCCGTCTGCAAACCAAGGCAAATCCCAAGATACGGCTTGTTGTTTTTCAAACAATATTCGCCCGCTGAAATCTTTCCTTCAACACCACGTACGCCGAACCCACCCGGCACCAAGATACCATCAACTTGCTCGAAATCTCGCGTTGTTGCTTCCTCGGCATTAATCCAAACAATTTCAAGCTTCACGTCATTTTTCCAAGCCGCCGCTTTCAAAGCCTCCGTTACAGAAAGATAAGTGTCGGTGTTGTCGATATATTTTGCCACCAAACCAATCTTTACTGTCTTTTTGGGATTTGCCTCAATCTTTTTGACCAAAGCCTCCCACTGGCTCATATCAGGATCGCCGTGATCGATGAAACGCTCGAGCGGTGCCAAAACGCCACCCTTCACTGCATTTAGCGGCACTTCATAAACCGACTTTGCATCTGGCATCAACACCACTGCATCTTCCGACACGCCGCAGAACGTTGCTAGCTTCTTTGCAACCTGTGGCGCCTTGATAACTCTGTCGACATCCATACGCGCCACTACCATATCTGGGATAATCCCAAACTCGCGCAAATCGCGTAGCGAATTTTGCGCCGGCTTAGTCTTGAATTCCTCCGAGGTCGAAAGCCAAGGCACATAGCAAACGTGAACATAGAGGCAATTTTCACGCCCAACTTTCGCGCCGAACTCTCGAATCGCCTCAATAAAATGCTGACCCTCCATATCGCCGACCGTACCGCCAATCTCAACAATGTGGACGTCCGACTTAAAATGCTTTGCATTCTCAAGGAAAGTTTGCTGAACCATACCAGTAACATGCGGCACAAGCTGGACGGTCTTACCGCCGAATTCGCCCGCGCGTTCCGCATCAATCAAACGCTTATAAAGCTTACCCGATGTCCAGATTGAGTTCCCCGTCATTTCCTCGTCCAAGAAACGTTCATAATGACCGAGATCCAAATCCGTCTCCGCCCCATCCTGCGTCACAAAGCATTCGCCGTGTTCGCGTGGATTTAGTAAGCCCGCATCAACGTTTAGATACGGATCACATTTTTGCATCGAGACTTTGAGCCCCTTTGCTTTCAAAATGGCGCCAATCGAAGCCGCCATAATTCCCTTGCCGACGCCAGATATAACGCCGCCAGTTACAAAGATATATTTAGTGTTTGTTTTCATTGGGCACACCTCCTTATCCGCCCTACCCATTAATACACACCTTTAGCATAAGTTATTTACCCCAATCTGACAAGACTCGAAAATCTTCGATTTTATCGTATAATAATGGTAATGAAAAGTTTTTACTACTCCCGCTATCGTTTTTACAAACCAGATCAAAAAGAACACAAAATTTTTGCCATCAGCGACGTGCATTTCAGTAGTGCCGTCGATGACAGCCTCAACCAAATCGCTCAAAAAGCCGAACAGCAAGAACCACAAATCATCACCATCTCCGGTGACCTCGTCGATTCACTAGAATCTGTTGACGCGCCAAGCGAACTCGCCCGCCTCAAAGCCTGGATGACGCGCCTCGCAAAAATCGCCCCCGTCTGCCTCTGCCTCGGCAACCATGATTTTTACCGCCAAAAAGAAAACTTCAAATCTGGCCTCAGTAAAAACCGCGGCTACGTCGCCGAACATAACGAAAAATTCATCAAAACTATTGCTTCAATCGACAACGTTTTTTACCTCGACGACGCTTGCTATGAAAACGACGAATTCTACGTTTTTGGCCTTACCCTCCCGCCGAGCTACTACCATTTCGACTATGTCACCGAAAAACAAGGCAGTATCTTCAGCCCAGGTAGCGAAGACCTCAATATTCTGCTCGAAAAATTAGACGAGCTTACCGAATTCACAACCAAATTACCAAAGAAAAAAACCAAAATTCTGCTCGTCCACTCACCCGTCCATATGCTCGACGAATCCGTCAAAGAAAAACTCAAAGAATTCGATTTTGTCTTCGCTGGTCATATGCATAACGGCGTCGTCCCGCCCCTTCTAAACGAAATCTGGCGCGGACATCGAGGCATCATTTCCCCATCCAAACACCTTTTCAAAAACCACAACACTCGCGTCGGCCTCTACGACAACCAGCTCATCGTCCTTGGCGCCATCACAACCATCCAAAAAGGCGCCGGCGCATTTCACGCCCTCAACCGCGCCTTCCCAATCTACTACGCTACCGTCGAAACGAGCCGCAACGAACTCTACGCTCGCAAACCCGACATCCGCAAAAAATACGAAAACTGGCAAAAATAATTTATTCAATGGAGGAATCTAGATATGAAAAACGAAGAGCTTCACGAGATTAAACAAAAAAACAAGCAGCTCCTCGCGCTCGAATGGGTCCTCGGTTTTCTTGGCCTTGCCGTCCTATTTGCAATGGTCGTTCCAGCCGCCATTATCGCAGAAACTTATCCAATTCTCGCCACAATTATGATTATTCTCGGCTTCGCAATTATGATGGTTGCCTTTTTCTCTGCCCTCAAAATCGAGCAAATCGCCGGCTACTATCGATGCGCAAAATGTGGCCATAAGCACATCCCAACTTTCGGCGCCGTCTTCGTCGCTATGCACTTCGGTCGCACCCGTCACCTTCGTTGCCCAAAATGTGGCGAAAAATCTTGGCAGAAGAAGGTATTGTAATCTTCAAAATCATTGACTTTTTAAGCCGTTTATGGTATAATGAATAATATATAATATTCATAACCACTATGAGGAAGATTTTTGCTGTATACTACGAGCGCGACGTTAACAAACTCGGCCAGCTCTACCCCAAAAAAGCTGATCGTCAATATAACGAAACTCTTTTTGATATTCGCGACAAACTAGCCGAAAAGAATATCGACTTCGTCTTGATTACCCATCAAAACCATTATGTCGGTAATGGCCAATTCTTTGGTTACTGGCAACCTTGCGACAATTCCCGCTACAAAAAAATCGACGAGCTCATCAAGCCTAATCTCATCCTCGACAAAGGCCACATCGATTTTAATGACGGCTTCCTAAACTTCTTCAATAGCCACGATTTTGCACGTCTAGGCCGTAACAAATACACCCAGGCTATCATCGCGGAAGATTTCATACCACGCACTCAACTCGTTTGCAGCGAAAAAGACTACGATGCTGTTCTTAAAAATCTCAAAACCGAACAAATCGTAGCAAAGCCTCTTGATTTAAACGGTGGCAACGGCGTCACACTTTATGACCGTAACAATCTCAACGAAAACCAGACCTTCCCCGTCATTATGCAAGAATTCGTCGAAACAAGCGGCGGCATCGACGGTATGGTTAATGGCCGCCACGACATTCGTCTCTATATCATCGACGGCGAAGCTGTGATGTGTTCAATCCGTCAGCCAAAAGAAGGCGGCTGGCTCTCCAATACTCACCAAGGCGGCACAATTCACTTTTATAACAAATCCGAAATTAACCAAGAGTTACTAAAATTTGCGCAGCCAATTATTAAAAAATTCAACCAATTCGGCGGGAAATTTTATTCCATCGATTTTATGCACGGCGACGATAGGTGGTATATGGTCGAAATGAACGACCGCCCAGGAATGCCTGCGCTATATCAAGACACTAATGGCGCCATCAAAGAATTCCACGAAAAGCTAGCAACTATGATAAAAAAGGAGCTTGCATGAGCGAAACTATAAAAGGCCTAAAGATCACAAACAGACTACTTTCAGAAGAAGCCGAAAAACGTGGCTGGAAAGTAGAAATTTTTGATTCTACCCACTATTCATGCCAGGCCGTTCTGCGTGCCGAAAAAGACGGCAAAGAATTTGTTTATTCTTCTACCCTCACTCCCCTCACGTCAGCTTGCGGCTATCTCATTGCAGGCGACAAATGGCTAACATATGACCTTCTAAAAAGTGCCGATATTTCCACGCCAGAAACTATTATGATCCCTGGCGACAGTAACGATTTTAGCGAAGCTGAAGCCTTTCTCAAAAAGCACAACTGCGTCATCGTCAAACCTACTTGCACCAACCACGGCGACGGCATTACGATGAATATCACGGATAAAAACCAGCTAACGAAAGCAATTGCTTTCGCTCGCGAATCTGCACTTAAGGAAAGCGATTCCGCCGCTATTCTCGTCCAGGAGCAAGTCGAAGGTAAAGAATATCGTTTTCTCGTCGTCGACGGTAAATGTATTGCGGTTGCCAACCGTCGCCCTGCTTTCGTCGTCGGCGACGGCAAAAAGACCGTAAAAGAATTAATTAACGAGAAAAACCAAAACCCGCTTCGCGGCGAAGAACACGACAAACCTCTAACAAAAATTAACCTCGACGAAGTCGCCAAAACAAACGGCGAAGACTTCTTGAATTTTATTCCAAAACTCGACGAAGAGATTAATGTTCTAAAAACTAGCAATCTCAGCCGCGGCGGCGAAGCAGTAAACTGCACCGACCTTGCTGCTCCAGAGCTAAAAAGCCTCGCCGAGAAAGCCGCCGCACGTTGCCAACTCGGTATCGCAGGCGTCGACATTATCACCACGGATATCCGCGGTGGCGGCAAGAATTACATTATCGAAGTAAACTCCGGCCCTGGCATCCGTATGCACGTCTATCCAAGCGTAGGCAAACCAATCAATGTTGCAAAGCACATTATTAATGCGCTAGAACGAAATGCGCATCCTATCAATCATCAACCAAAGACTGTTATCGGTCGTTCGGAATATATCGAGTCGCCATTCTTTGGCGAAGGCGTAAAAGTCCCTGCCCGCACCGATACTGGTGCCCGCGTTGCATCTATTTGGGCTAGTGGAATTTCCATGAGCAAAGACGGCAAATTACACTTCCACCTCTTTGACAAACAATCCGAATTCTATACTGGCAAAAAACACGAAACTGACGAATATAGAATCGCTGTCGTTCGCAACTCTACTGGTCAGGAAGAAATGCGCTTCCGTGTCAAAATCCCTATTACGATAGCCGGCAAAAGCATCAACGCTTCCTTCACGCTTTCCGATCGCTCAATCAACAGCTACCCAATTCTCATCGGCAGAAACATCATAAACAACAAATTTACCGTCGATGTCACTCAAAACAAGTGCGAACTAACCAGCAAATCCAAAAGCAAATTCATTGCAAAAAAGAACAACAACGAGCTAAGTAGCGATCCGTACAAATTCTACGAAAAACACGCGCACAAGATCGTCGGTGTCAAAGACAAACGATAGCCATATTGCTGGACCCAGTCAAAACAGCTATAATATACGCAGTAGGCCAGTTTAACTAGGAAACTGACCTGACTGTGTTTGGTTCTACCCTAGCCTAACGGTGACGGGTAGATTTTTTGAAAAATATACTGTAATCAAAAAAGAAGTTACGACATGTGCGTAACTTCTTTTTCATAATCAGTTCTTCTTTCCAAACTTCTTCTTTCAAGAAGAAGTTTGAGGGCGTTAGCCTTGTGGTAGGCCCGGCTGGAATCGAACCAGCATTGTACCCTTAGAGGGGGTATGTCCTATCCGTTGAACGACGGGCCCATAGACATATTCTACCACAATAACGTGCATACCCTAAACAGCACCAGTGCGCTATCTGAGCATTCGTCTAATTAGCTCGCCGCTCGGCGACAAATACTCATCAAACGAAAAATCTTCCGCCTTATAATCAGGCACGGCATCTTTCTTTAGCATCGCCGACGCCTCGTCTTTGTTTGAATACGACCAATACACCCAACTAATCCCCCGCTCGTTCATATATTTCACCCAGCGTTCAAAACCGTCTTCGTATAATTCCCCTGCCCCCGATGCGTCCGTCGCGCCGCATTCCGACACGAACAGCGCCAAGCCTTTTTCGCGCACCGCATCCATCTCGTCACGCAAAACTTTATTATGCGAACCTGCATAAAAATGCAACGCATAGGCAACATTTTTCTCTTCTAGCGGCTTGCGAGCCACACTGTACAAATCTTTGCTATAGTTTGCCGTTCCGACAATCACCAACGAATTCGGACTATTCTCGCGAATCCCAGCAACCACTTCTTTGGCATACGGATATATATCGTTTTCCCAATCAGCACCATTATTTGGCTCGTTGCAAATCTCATATATCACGTGATAATCATCAGCATATTTCGCCGAAACCTCTGCAAAAAACTCCAGCGCCTCCGCCTTATATGCCTGCGGATTATTATCGTTCAAAATATGCCAATCGATAATCACATAAATATTTTCTACTATGCTCGCATCGACAAGCTCATACACCTTCTCTTTTAACGACCGATTCGCAACATAGCCATTTGCATTCGGATCAGAATACATCGCAACGCGAAAAACATTTATCCCCATTTCTTGCTTTAATGCGTGAATGCTATCCGTATTATATAAATTGCCAAACCACTGTATGCCATGCGTACTAATGCCCTTTAGTTGTGCAATTTTCCCACACGAGTCGACAATATTTTCGCCATCAACACTTAACCAGCCATTACTCTCACACACCACAATCTCCTCATCACCACGGATATTTATTATCACGAAAAATCCAATTGCCGCACCAGCCAACATCAACAACGCCGCAATCGCGATAATTATTTTTTTCATCTTACAATCAGTTTATACTCAAAGACCGTAGCGAATCAAGCGCGGCGTCTGCGAATACCCTTCGCCATAAAGACGACACACCAGCAGCCAGCAAATAGCGTGAAGAATATGAAGATATTTTCCGCAAACGTAACTGGCCCATCGATAATTTCACCAGGGATAAATGGCTCAAGGTCAGTGTCAGATAGGTAGCCCGTAAGCTTGTCTGTATATTTCACGTTCACGAGCTTCACGCCCTCCGTTGCCTCGTCCATAATGAGCTCGTAATCGATATTTTCGAAGTTCTCATTCGACAAATCGAGCTCATTGAGCGGTACTGGTGTATCCCAAATCGTGCCAAAGTCTGGATCGGCGGCAATGGTTGAAAGCATCTTATCAAAGTGAAGATCTTTCTCACTGCGTGGGAACGCTACGCCATCAAACTCGCCCCAAGTGTCAGACTCAAGCACAATGCCATCACGACGCATTGCATATAGAGTGACGCCATCTTTCTCGAAATCATCGTTCGCGTCATTAATCTTCACTTTCTTCTTGTTCGACGTCAGGTATAACACCTCATCAAGCGGATAGAAGACACCCTCAAAGCCTGCTCTACTCTCGTGCTCCGCGTAGTAGCGTGCTGGCGAAGTCGAGTAAGCATAAATATCAGTTCCCTCTGGGATAGTCGGACCAAATTCCGGTTCGTCATCATCATCGCCGCCACGACCATACGCATCGGCATCGTAGCCAGCAAGGTTGCTGTCATAAATCTTCGTATTCCCCCAAATGAAGATTCGTGCCAATTTATTATCATTTGCAAACGCCGCCGTATCCATCTGCGTAGTTCTATAATCAATCTCTGCAGAAACCAACTCAGTATCGTTCGCAAAGCTCGCCATAGGAATCGTCGCACCGCTAAACGTAGCCGGCACTTTTACACTCTCAACTTTTGGCATATTTGCAAATGCATAACCTTCGCTACCGTCAAACTTCGCTGCCGTCAAATCGAAATCAGATTCACTATCGCCAATCGACTTAAATGCCGTTCCCATAAAGGCATTCGTCTTAATCACAACATCTTCATTTTTCAAAGCAGAACTAAAGTGAATTTCGTCTAGCAACGTTGCGTTGCGGAATGCTTCCGTACCAATCGAACGTAATGCGGCGTCCTCGCTCAAATCTACTTTCGTGAGGTTTGGACAATCTTTGAATGCCCAATATGTAATTTTTGGCAACTTTGTGATCTTGATTTCATCAAATGGCATATGCCAGAATTCTTCGTTATACATCGCGTCCGCACGATCGTATGCCGTCAATTTACTAGAGTTTACAATCATCTTATCTACATCAATATTCCATAGCATCTGGAACACTGTTTCACTGCCAGTCTTCGATGCTGGCAAATCTGCATTTATCGTAATCGTGTCATAATGAACCGTTGTATCCCCAGTGCTTAAAGCCGAATGACCAATCGATTGCAACGAAGCCGGAATCACAAGATTATCAGAAAATGCCGTATCATAAAATGCCGCGCCACCTAATGTCTCTATACCTTCAGGCAACGAATTCGTAATATGCATTTTTGCATGCATAAAACCTGCCCAACCAATAGACTTCAGTGAGCTAGGTAGCGAGAACTCTCCCCCAATTTCTGCCATATAGAAGCCATTTTGCCCGATAGTTTCCAAACCTTTCGCAATACTTAAGCCGCCAAGTTTCGATTCCTGGAAAGAGTTACCATTAATTGTTCTAAAGCTGAGCGGCAAATTCACTTCGTCTTCGACGACTGCTTTGTAGAATGAAGAGCCGTTAATCGATTGCAAACCTTCCGCAATATCCAAACCGCCAAGCTCAGCTTCCTGGAATACATTGCCGTTTATCTGTCGCATAGTCGTCGCCAAAACTACTGTATTCCCAATCTTCGCCTTATAGAACAGCGAATTGTTCAAAGTCACCACCTCATTTGGCAGATATAGCGCACCGATAGTCGATTCAGCAAAGAGTGAATTAGTGCCAATGTTGTACCATTTCGATTCACTCAAATCGACAACATCAAAGTCTGTATGTGAGAAAAAGCTAACCTTCCCCGGAACCGTCGTCGAATGACTCTTTATGACCAAATTCCCATATTTTTCGCCGGCAGTAGCCAAAGAACCGAACGAATGGTTAAAGATTGAATAGAACGTAAAGATGGTGCCACCATAAACACTTCCAGAACTATAATTACCGCTTATCCAGTTTAATGAATTAAACATATGGCTCTCGAGCGAAGCCTCAAGATCGTTTCCGGCGAAATCAACAAGCGATTCTGGAAATACATACTCGCTAAAATCTGGCTCAACCTGATCTGGCGCCGTGTTAATATAAGAACCCAAATCACTATCTATCGTCACGTTTCGCAAAGTCGGAATGTTGCCAAATGTCGCCTCGTGCAAGAACGTCACGCCGCTTGGAATCAACACATCGCGTAGATGTGTTCCCTGAAATGCGCGAACCTGAACGACTTTCAAATTTTCGCTGAGCAAATCAGCCGTCAAATTCGTGTCACCATAAAATGCTTCCCTGCCAATATATTCAATTGTAGATGGAAGGCTCGTTATCGTCGGCGTCTTTGCGCCAACTTGGAGCAAACCAGCACAGTGGAAGGCATGATCACCGATAACCTTAACTGTATCTGGAATCACTAATTCTTCTTCTATTACAGTATTCGCAAATGCTTCACCCATAATTACTTCGAGATTTTCCGGCAACACGACCTCGTCTATAACCGACGTAATAAACATTTCTGGAGTAAGTACTTTCCAGCCAGTTTTACTAATGTCAATCTTGTCCGCAGCTATATATCCAAAGAAATTATTATAAGTATCCAAATATGCAAGACTTAATTGCGAATGTCTAAGTCCATAACAATTCGGCAGCTCACTTACTGCCTTATCAGTGAAAGTTATTGTGCCAAATCTTTGCACAGTAGCGCCAGTTAATGGAATACTCGTAGTCCTAGCTTCATCATAGTTATATGATATAGACTGATCGTTATCGCCGAATACTGCTGCAAAACGGAACATCAAATCATCCCAGGCCGCTGAACGTCCAAGTCCAGACCAAACTGTTCGAAGGTTAGGATTAAACACATCAAAGTCAAATGTGACGTCATTTATCATCGGACAATACGTAAAGACTTCTCTACCAAAATAGATGATTTTATCGTGAAGATAAATATCATTTACGAGCGTAGATTTAAACGCCTCATCGCCAAGGGCTTTCAGGTTAGGTAAATCTATATCACCGTCATAGAGCCAAACATGCCTAAATGCCGCCTGTCCAATAAACTCCAGTGATTCTGGCAATTCCATATCTAGCTCTACACCAGAAATTGATTCGAAAGCCAAGTTGCCTATGCCCTTAAGCGTGCTTGGGAGATTAATCTCCGACACTTTGCGCAGCTGATCGGAATACCAATCACTTCCATATTTCATACTCCACGCAACACGGTTCGTGCTAAGAAATGCCGAACTTCCAATAAACTCATACCCTTCACCGATCGTAATCTTTTTTAGCCCATCCATATTCATAAAATAGATTGGCGCCAAGACATTTTTCTTCGCATCAACTTCCGCATAGTCCGTCTCAAATTGTGAGCCATTACCGCTCGATGTCTCTGGCGTCCAAACTGGGTCATTTCTACTATTTCCAGTCTGGTTATAATAATAGCTCGTACCGCAATAATCGCCATTTGGCGCTTTCCCAGTATAGGCACTATAGTTCACCCAACCATAACAGCTAGAAGTTCTATCTACTGGCTCTGCACTATAATTCTGATACAAGTCATAATGCCACTTATAGTCTTCATAAGAAACATGTGTCCCACTGACATTCTCATTTTCAGTATATGGCGCGATAATATTCAGTTCCTCAACGCTCCAAGCAGTGCTTTCGTTAGCCCCCCTTTCGTGTCCGCCCAACACGACATACATAGGCAAAGTTGTCCCACTCGTTAATGTATCATAGGCAATTGTTAACTTCTTTAAATTTATATTTTTATCAAAAACCGACGCTGAAAGCCATTTAATTGACTTTGGCAGATATAATTCGCCAATATCATTATTCGCAAATGCCCGATATTCGATTCTCTCAATGCCATCAAAGTTAACATTTCTTATACTTGCCCCTTCGAACGCATTCACGCCAATTGCTTTGATAGTCGACCCCGCAAAACTAATTGAAGTCAAACCAGAACCTGCAAAAGTACTGTCAACAATACGCGTCGCGTTACTACCAAATTCTACTTCAGCCAACGACGCACAATCTCTAAACATTCCCGCGCCCATCGTATCGGTCTGTATTATCGCCTTCGTAATGTTCGTATTCTGGAAAATATTGCTACCCATCAAGCTACTACCAGAAATCATCATCGTCGTATTGGCAGCATTGAAGGTAGAATCTTTGAATGTTTCCCAACCAATATAGTTAAAATTATCACTACTAAAATTCGTTAGCTTGAGCTTATAGCCCTCAAAAGCACTACCGTGACGTATGGTTTCTTTTTCTACATTAAGGATGTAGCACTTCGTAGGGTCATATGATGGTAATGACACATAAGTACTACTAATCTGAATACAGCCTAAATCGCTAGGCTGAACAACATAACTCAGCTGTTGTTCCTCGGTCATCGTATCCCAATTCGGAATGCCGCCTTCGAAACCCTCAAATACTCTGGTTTCCCGATCATTACATTCGTAATAGGTATCCCCAGCATAATTCATCGTACCGCAATAAGTAGCCGTTACTCTTTTCGCCACAATATCCCCAAGCACCATATTTGGCCCAAATATAAGTTCAGTCTCTACATTCGGATCAATGATTGGTTTCACACCTTGAATCTGAATCTTGGAGGTATTTTGCATATCAAGGATAGTCGTATCGACATTAGCTTGACGGCGAGTATAGCTAGGATATATCGTATCTTGCGCCGCAGTATCCGCATCTATGAGGAAGTACGTATCTAGGTTAGCAGGGGCATTTGCAACCAAAGATTTCAACTCGCTCAAAGACGGAACCGTCACTGTGCTCGAATTTTCTGGCTTATCATAAAAACGAATCTCTAGCCAGTCGCTGCCACGGGCACCTTGCTCGCCAGTCGCAAGCACATATTCCCAACGAATACCGTTAGCATCTGTAATAATGCCGCTCGTAGTTGCCGCGAACGCTGAGCCGCCAAATAAGTTTGCCGTAAAAAATACCGCCATCAAAAACGCAAAGCAAATGCGTCTAACGGCCGGACGATAAATAATTCCTCTATATTGCCCCATTAAAAACTTCTAACTTCGCAGTTTTTGTTTGTATTTCACCTTCACACTTATGCTTATTATAAAGAATAATTTGCGCCAAATCAACACGTTATTTTCGCCAAATCACCCCAATAAAAGACATCGGCGTATATCTGCTATATTTGTTCGGCTTAAAGCTCTTTGGCGTCTTGTTCTTACGCAAATCAAACAGCAATACAAACAACAGATACAGAATATTAATCGAAATCCAAACGATCGGAATAATATATAGCTCGATTCCCTCAGCCATAATCTTAAAAATCGCTACCGCTAGACCAAGTCCGTTCAAAAGTAGCAGCAACCAGTGCATCAAGAAAAGTAGTCCATCCATCATTCCTTTTTTCGCAGTATTGCCCTTCTTCGTCACCGAGAACTTTTTACTAGATATCCCCAACATCTCGCCAAGAATCAACAGCCACAAATACGGCGCCAAAATCAACTCATAAATCTTTGCCCAAGTTGCCGACTTACGCCCACCTTCAATCCAGTCAATTACAAAACGTCGCAAGAAATACTGCGTCAAAAACAACGGAATAAACACCTTTAGATCCGCCTCAATCGCAATCACGTGCGCAAAAACATAAATCAGTGGCAAAGCCATATAAAATAGCCGCCTCATCCCAAAATTCCAATATTTAATCGACACGAAATAATCTAGTTTTTGGCGCAACTTCAGCCCTTTTACACTGAAAATACCGTAGCACTTCGCTGTCTGCACGCAACCTCTGCCCCAACGCGAACGCTGTTTCAAAAATCCCGCCACATTATCCACCGCCTCGCCGTGCGCCAATACATCCGCAATCGCAATTCCGCGATACCCCTTCGCCTCAATCAGCATTCCAGTCGCCACATCTTCCGCAATCGTCGCCGACGCAAAACCGCCCACTTCTTTCAAAGCCTTTCGCGCAATCACACAGTTAGTCCCGCACATTATTACAGAGTTCGTATTATTGCGCGCCATCTGAATATAGTGATAAAAATAATCCTGTTCAAACGGCATCCGCGCCCCAAATCTCGCTTGAAACATATCAGGATTATTAAAACTCTGTGGCGTCTGCACGAAGCCGACCTTTTCCTCCGACACAAAGAACGGCATCGTTTTCATCAAAAAGTTCTTAGTCGGACACATATCCGCGTCAAATATCGCAATATATGGCGAGCTCGAATGCTTCAACGCATAGTTGTAGTTCCCAGCCTTCGCAAACACATGATTATCGCGAGCCAAATATTCCGCCTTGAACTCCTTCGCAAGCTTTTTTACGTTCTTCCGCGCCCCATCATCACAAATGTACAAATGCACCTTTTTCGCATCTGGATATTTCATCTCGGAGCACGCCTTCAAAGTCTTGCGCAAAAGCCCCTCGTCCTCATTCAATGTCGCAACAAAAACGTCAACATCTGGCAATTCTCCACCTGCCACCTTCGGCGTCTCCGGCGAAGTCTTCTTGTAACGCAAAACATTCCAAAAATACACAAAAAACTCAAACGCCTCCATCAACTCAGCGAACAGCACAATCAAGCCAATCGTTACATCAATCGGTCGCAACTCAAACGGCACTGTAAAACACACACGATAAACTAAGTAAACAACAGAGGCGAGTGCTACCAAAATATATATAGCAATTTTCGGCCCACACTCAAATTTTCTGGAATCACCTCTCATGCGTATCTATATTATACAGCATGTAAGAAAATTCGCTAGCGGCGATGTAGTGTTCTACGCGACACAATAATTGCGACCGCGCCAGCTACTGCCGTTACAGCCATGATGCTAATATATGAAGATATATTGTCAATCGTTATCGGTGCATCAGCTAGTGGGAATACATCCGTATCGGCTAGGCCACTTGTATAGCCATCTGTGTAGCGAATATTTATCAATCTCACACCTGCTACACCATCAGTATTGCCAACCAATTCGTAGTCAATATCTGCGAAGTTCTCATTACTAAGATCAAGCTCATCCATCGGTACTGGCGTATCCCAAATTGTGCCGAAGTCAGGATCTGCAGCAATCGTTGGGAGCATCTTATCGAAGTGAAGATCTTTCTCACTGCGTGGGTATGCATTACCGTCAAACTCTGACCATTCGTCCGACTCTAATACGACACCATCACGACGCATTGCGTACACGATGAGACCATCTTTATCGAAATCCGTTTCATCGTCATTCACTTCGACATAAGTCTTGTTTGCCGTAATGTAGAGAACCTCATCAAGCGGATAGAATGTACCCGTAAAATCATCACGTCCGCTATACTCAGCGTAGACTCTTGTTGGTGAGGTTGAGTAGGCATAGATATTGGTTCCTTCAGGAATCGTTGGACCGAGGGTTTCTTCCTCGTCGCCGTCTGCACCCATACCACTAATTGGTGCTTCGTAGCCAGGGAGGTTTTCGTCTAGCACTACAGTATTACCCCAAATGAAGATGCGTTTTAGTTTGTTATCGTTTGCAAAGGCTGCATTATCTATACGTTTGACCTTGTATGCTACTGATGCAGTTTCGAGTTCTGGAGAATCGTAGAAGGTCTTTTCTGGGATTATAGCGTTACTGAAGGTACTTGGTACATCTACGCTCTTCAATGCTTTCATCTTCGAGAAGACTTCACCTGCGGAGGCATCGAATTTAGCAGCATAGAGGTTGAAGTCTGAATCTGCATTACCGATGCTTGTCAGACCAGTGTTCGTGAAGGCATTGATACCGAGGATAATGTCTTCACTACTGATGTCTGGTGAAAACTTAACTGTCTTAAGTTTCTCATCATTCATGAAGGCTTTATCGTCAATCTCGCGAATGTTTGTGTTATTGCTCATATCCACAGTTTCGAGATTGTTACACATATTGAAGGCTGAATAGGTAATCTTCGGTAGGTTGTTAATGACGACTTCCTTCATGTCCATATTCCAGAATTCCTCACCGTTATCCGAAGAACTGACCGGCCCCTCAATTCCTCTATCTATGGCAACCAACACACTTGAATCGATGATGAGCTTATCTACGCTGACGTTCCAGAGCAGCTGATGAACTCTCTGATTGCTCGAATTTGCGGCTGTCAGATTTGGCCTAATGGTGACGGTATTGTAATGGACGTCAGTATCAGCAGTGCTAAATGCCGACCAGCCAATACTTGTGACCGTGCTTGGAATGACGAGGTCGTCGGAGAAATCTGTATTATAGAAGGCGGCACCTGCTACTGTTAGAAGACCTTCAGGGAGCGTGTTCGAGATATCTAGATCGGCACTCATGAATGCTGCCCATTCTACCGACTTCAGTGTATTAGGTAACGCAAATTCGTTATTAATCGTCGACATATAGAAGGCATTAGACTTAATGGTTTCAATCCCCTCTGCAGGCATCGATACTCCATCAACTGTGCTTTCCATAAACATTCTTTCTGACACGGTTTTCATATTGCTCGGCAACGTAACCGTGCCATCAATCTGCGACCTAAAGAATATATTATTGCCAAATGTGATTTCATTAGCGCCACCAGCAAAAGTAACATTTCCGTTAATCTTCGTCCATGGGAACGCCATTTCAACAACACTCGTCACGGTGCCAGGAATCGTAAATGAATTACCAATCTCGGCATATTCAAAGGACGCATACGGAATCGTCGTTAACGCGTGCGGCAAGGAAAGTGTACCGAACTTCGACTTGTAGAATACTCCTGTTTCATTGCCGAAATTCTTCCAGTTCGTTTCATTCATATCTAGTTTGCCAAAGCTGAGCCCCGCAAACATACCGCTGCTATTACGACCCCAGAATTCCGTAGTATTCTTGTCTGTAAAAGTGACGACGCCAAACTCATCACCAGATGTCTGCTGACCATCATTTGTGCCACTAGTGCTCTCTTTCATCGTCTTGCTAAAGATCGTGTAGAATGTCTCAAATGTTTTACCATCAACTTTATCTACGCATCTTCCGTAGCCAGATCCATTCCAGCAAGTCTCCGTTTCGTCGTAATAAGCAATCATATCCTTTGTGTTCAGATAATATCGCTCGTCTTCTTCCTTATTAATATAGTCTTTGATAACTTGCGGAATTTCATAGTCATAAGGACCCGGTTTAACGATTTCCAAGAAGTCAGCGTCAATCGTAATATTGCGAAGCGATGGTGCGTTTGCAAACGTGCCCTCGCGCAATCTTGTCACACCCTCTGGAATCAAGACATCACGAACATTCGAGCCTTGGAATGCGCGAATACCAATATATTCCAAGTTCGGCGCATTCAAATCAGCCGTCATTCTCGTATTGTCATAAAATGCCATATCGCCAACATACACAAGCCCTCTAGGCAAGCTCGTAACCTTTACCGCCGCCAATTCGGTAATCGTTGCCGGGCGTTTGTCAGATGAATAATACAAGTTCGAGCATTGCAGTGCCTTCTCGCCAATATACTTCACTGTGCTCGGTATCACCAACTCGCTATCCGACAAGAAACAGTTAAACGCCATCGCGCTAATTGCTTCAAGATTGTTCGGCAACTTCACTTCCCCAATCATTGAGTTATTAAAGGCATTTGGCGGTAGCACTTTCCATGGGGTCTGACTAATATCGATTTCATCCGCAATTAAATGGCCGAAGAATTCATCATCCTGCGGATAAAATCTCTCCAATCCTTTATTTATCCTACCAGCCCAATCTTCGTAGTACATGTCATCCGCAGTCGGAATCTCATGAACGGCTTTACTCGTAAATGTTATCTTGCCAAACTTCTGGAACGTACCGCTATGATTCAATGGATAATAGTCTGCATATACGCCGTAATGCTCAATCGCTACGCTCGGATTGTAGTTCACCGCATCACGCGCCTCGCCGAACTGCTGACGGAAGAAGTTGCGGTAATCTTGGTGCGCGTGTTCCTTAGCCCTATTAGTCGTCGCCTTGTTCGAACCCGCCCAAACCGTCATCAAATCTGGACTGAATATATCATAGTCAATAGTTACATTCTTTAGCCACATACAGTTTGAAAATGCATGTAGACCTAGATAGTACATTTTGTCATGTAGCGTGACGTTCTGGATCATCGACGATTCGAATGCATGATCGCCGATGTATTTAATGTTTGGCAAGTCGAAATCTGCCTTGAAATGCCATGTTTTACGGAACGCTGCAATACCAATAAACTCAAGGCTATTTGGCAAATTCAGCTTCAAATTCTCACTCCAAATATCTTCGAAGGCTAGATTGCCTACACCAAGCAAACCTTCAGGTAAATTAATCTCTTCAAGCGGACGAGCATTATTTGGAACATAATTTGGGTCATCGATATGATATACCCAGAAATTGCCGTACGTATTCTGATAATGACTATAAAACGCCGATGAACCGATATATTCATAGCCGCTGCCTATTGTAACCTTCTTTAGTCCAGCCAAATCTATGAAATAAATTGGCGCAATAACGTTCTTTTTACTATCGACATCTGCGTAATCATCCTCGAATTTATAGTCTTTAGTCTCGCCTGGATACAAATAGTCATAATTATGTTCATTAGCATAGCCAGTGCGCAAAACAGAATATTGCGCTTCTTCATGGCGCTCCTGACTGTACGAATCATAATGCCACCGATATTCGTCATAGGTTAAATGTGTCGCACTTACTTGCTCGTCTGCTCCATATGGGGCTTCTACGATCAACTCCTCAATCGCATTCGCCGCCGAGTCCGCAGTACCAGGATAACTATACGTAGCGACGCCGCCGTCATCAACGCCATCGATAACAATATAGAACGGATAAGTCGTACCGCTCGTAAGCGTATCATACGCAACAGTCACTTTCTTTAGATTCGTGTTGCCCAAGAATAGACCAGATTCCAAATAATTAATCGACTTCGGGAAATACAGTTCACTCACATTGTTGTAGGCGAATGCCCTGTAATTAATTCGCTGCAATCCACTCAAATTCACGCTCGTCAAATTTGCGCCCTTAAACGCTCTTACGCCAACCGTCTTAATATTCGTCGTCGAAAAATCAAAAGAAGTTAAATTCGTCCCCTCAAACGCTCCATCCGAAACCGTCGTAACTGAGCTATCGTACGTCACCTGCGCTAAATGCTGACAATCTTTAAAGATACCATAGCCGATATTATTCGTCTCAATCGTTACGCGCTCAACGTTCGTATTTCTAAAGATATTGCCACCAGCAAAGCTATCGCCGCTAATCGTAATGTTCGTATCGTGAAGCGTCGAGTTAGCAAACGCATCCCAACCAACATAATTGAACTTGCTACCCGAAAAACCAGTAAGCTTCAGTTTATAGTTAGCGAACGCCCCACCAATACGAATCGGAGTCCCATCTGTCGTCTCATTTACTAAGCTGATATTTTTCACATAACACCTACCCTCTACATAGGTCGCGCTCGTTACACCTTGCAAATCATAACAATTAAAATCCGCCGCCGTAGGAACATACACGCTACGCTCCGCGTTCGTCATATATTCCCAGTTTGGAATATCTAAGTATTCGTCAACAGTACCGCAGTAGTAATAATCACCCCAACTGTCATACCATATATACCGCTCATCGCACTTGACCATCTTCACTTTCGAGCCGGCCTCATCACCAATCACCATCTCATTGCCAAAGACTAGCTCTGTCTCAACTGCCGGATTGATAATCGGTTTCACGCCAATAATCTGGATTTTCGCCGTATTCGACATATCAAGCTTGGTCGTATCGGCCGTCGCCTGACGACGCGTAATGCTCGGATATGCAGTATCCTGCGCATTCGGATCCGCACTCTTTAAGAAATAAGTATCGAGGTCAGCTGGAGCACCAGGCACTAGGGTCTTGAGGTCATCTAGTGATGGTATCGTAACGGTTGTCGCATTTGCCGGCTTATCAAAAAACCGAATCGTTAGACTATCGTCAAGAATATACTCCCAACGAATATCGTTCGCATCGGTAATAATACCTCTGCTCTCAGCAAACGCCGAGTTGCTAAAAAAAACCGTCGCGAAAATCGCAACAAAAAGTAGCAAAAAACCTTTTACTACGTGTTTATTTTTGGACATTTTTGACCTCTCCTAATGACCTTTGCCCCCGTTTCCTTAATTAAATCATAAGCATTTTAATAGCGCAAGTTTTTATTTTCTCCCCTCTGTTGTATAATTAACCTATGAAATTATCCGAAGAACTCCAGTGGCGCGGCTTCGTTGCCGAGCACACGCTCGATCAGATATCAGACCTAGACAAGGCCCCGCGTAATTTTTATTGGGGCACCGATCCTAGCGCCGATTCCCTACATATCGGCCACCTCGCTGCACTCATGATGTGCGCTTGCTTCGTCCGCCACGGATATACTCCGTATTATCTCGTCGGTGGCGCCACCGGCCAGATTGGCGATCCAAAGGACACCACCGAACGCGACCTCAAGAGCCTCGATGAAATTGAGCGCAACAAGGCCGCTCTCGCCCGCCAAATCGTCCGTGTTACCCATTCTCCAGAGAACACCACTATTCTCGATAACTACGACTGGTTTAGTGAAGTCAAATTCCTTCCTTTCCTCCGCGAAATCGGCAAAGCTTTCAGTATGACTCAGCTCCTTGACCGCCAATTTGTCCAAAAACGCATCGGCGAAGGCGGCTCCGGTATCTCTTACGCCGAGTTCAGCTACACTCTCATCCAGGGCTACGATTTCCTTCATCTTTTCCGCACTCACAACGTCGATCTTCAGCTCTGCGGCGCCGACCAGTACGGCAACTGCACCTCTGGCATTCATCTTATTCGCTGCCTCGAGAACGCCAAAGCCGACGCCTACTCCTGCCCTCTCATCATTGATAAAGTCACCGGTCGCAAATTTGGCAAATCCGAAGGCAACGCCGTCTGGCTCGATAGCAACAAAACCAGTATTTTCGACTTCTATCAATTCTGGCTCAACCAATCCGACGACGCTCTCGAAGATTATTTCAAATACTTCACTTTCGTCACCCCTGACGAACTCACCGAAATTCTCGCCAAGCACACCGAAAACCCAGGTGCTCGCTATGGCCAACGCCGCCTCGCCAGTATGGTAACAGAGGTCGTTCACGGCGCTGAAGCCGCCCAATCAGCCGAAAAAATCACCGCCATCCTCTTTGGCGACGGCAAATTGTCCGATTTATCCGAAAACGAGCTCAATCTCCTCGCCTCTAGCTTCCCTACGGCCGCCAAAGGCGCACAACTCCTCGACATTCTCGTCGAAACTGGTCTCGCCTCCAGTAAAGGCGAAGGCCGCAAGCTGCTCTCTGGCAACGCCATCTCTGTAAATGGCCAAAAAATCACCGAAGACACCCCTATTTCCGACCTCACCCTCATCAAGCGCGGCAAAAACAAATTCGCCCTCGTCCGCTAAACATAGGCATTTTCTTGCATTATCTACTTTTTGGTATCATAACTATTGACTTATTTGACCATCTGTGCTATAATGTAGTCGTGCCTCAGAAATGAAGCACGGCTCTTTTTCAACTTGGCAGATTAACGGATTTCATCGAATTTTCCTCCGTTGTCTGTTCTAAGCGTCAGGTGCAGCAACCTCCTTGCCGCATCTAACGCCTAGAACAGGCAAAAACCCAAACAAAACCCCATAGGAGGAAACAAAAATGAAAGTTAATTTATCTCTCAGAGGCGAGGAAGTATCTTCCTTCAAAACCGATCCCGCAGTCGACATGGCTATTGCTGCAACGGCGCGTAAGTTCTGTCTAACGCTCCCTACTGAACAGGTAAGCGAGATTCAGTTAGACAAGGCCGAAATCGTCCTGTCCGAATGGATAGGAAACCTCGAGATCTCGGATGCTTCCGACATCACCGCAGACGATGTAGAAATCGTCGCTACGGACGAGAGGTTCGATGTAAAGATTAAGGCAGGGCGTCTTTCGAAAACTCTCGCCGCAAAGACAGTCGTCCCCGCGTGGGACAACTGGAAAGCTGTTAGAATGGGCGCTGAACCCACTCAGCCTGTGACTCAGGCCGCTCCTGCACCGCAGACGCAGGTAGTCGTTCAGACTCAGCCCGTGACTCAGACCGCTCCTGCACCGCAGACGCAGGTAGTCGTTCAGACTACAGCGCCTACACCGCAGACGCAGCCCACTCCGCCTGCTACTGGACAGACCCAGACCACTGAGCAGACTCAGACAACCGAGTCAACCCAGACCACTGAGCAGACTCAGACAACCGAGTCAACCCAGACCACTGAGCAGACTCAGACCACTGAGCAGACTCAGCAGAAGGCCCTTGATCCTAAGGACATCCTGAGCTGGAACGGTGACGAACTCCATAAGTATGTTGACGACAAATACGCAACATATTTAAAGGAGTTCAGCAAGTAGTCAGCCCCCCCACAATCTGCCACCCGCCGCGTATCGAAATGTGATACGCGGCTTTTTCTTGCCTTAAAAAATACGCTATAATAGATATATGAAAAAAGTATTATCATTCGACATTGATCAAACATTAAACATCGCAAAAACCCCTATCCCTGATGAAATCGCCGAACTGTTGCGCGACCTCCTCGGCAAATACGAAATCGCCCCAATCAGCGGCCAAAAATTCGAGCAATTCCTCATCCAGATTGTCGACCGTCTAAAAGATGTCGGTACCACCCCAGAACAGCTCGAGCATCTCCACCTTTTCGTCGCACAAGGCACGCAATATTATCGCTTCAGCGCTAGTAAAAATGATTGGGAACAAATCTATAACTACCCTCTCACCGACGAGCAAGTCGCCGAAATTACCAACGCTATCGAAACCGCCGCAAAGGAACTAGGCTATTGGGAAGCCGACAAGCTCCAGCCAGGCGACGAAATTATCGAAAACCGCCTCAGTCAAGTCACCTTCTCTGCCCTCGGCCAAAAAGCTGGCACCGAAGCAAAATATGCCTGGGACCCTGACTGCAAAAAACGCGAAGCCATCGTCGCCCGCGTTAAAGAGCTCGCCCCATCTTACGAATACGAAATCGGCGGCACCACCAGCATCAACGCTTTCGTTCCAGGCATGAACAAGGTCTTCGGTATGACTCACCTCCTAGAGGAGCTCAAAGTCGACAAGTCCGAAGTCCTCTACTTTGGTGATATGACTCAGCCAGGCGGCAACGATTATCCAGTTGTCCAGATGGGCGTCGACACAATCACCGTCCGCTCCCACGAAGATACCGCTTACGCGCTTCGCGGTATTCTCGCCGTCTACGACAAATAATTCCCCCTCTATATTCCGCTTATGCTAAAATAGAGTTATGAAGAGGTATTTTCTTGCGCGCGCAATGCGTGCTACGGGTAGGCTACTACTTTTCATTGGTGCAATGTTCAGCATTGGCCTTGTTGCAATCAATCTCTATATCGCATTTTATAGCCTCGCAAATCCTGGCAAAACTCCCCCGCTAATCGCTTCTTATACGACAACACCGACAAACACTCAAAACATCCTATCAAACAACGACACTCCAACGAACATTCTCATTGTGGCAATTTCCTCGCTTATCTCTCTCGCTCTCATCGCGATTATCATTAAAATCTACAACCACCATATGCGCAGTATCATCGCGCGCCTCGCCAGACTGCTGCATATTCAAATTTTTAGCACCGAAATTTTAAGCACAATGCTCGCCTGGACTATCACTACTCTCCTTCTCGCCGTCCTCGCACCAGCCGCCAGCATCCTCTCAATTTTCGCATTTATTATTAATGAGCTTCTCTTCATCTTCGCGTGGGGAGCTTACGGGCAACCAAATTACAAATTATAGAAAGGGCAAAAAATGGAATCAACACGCAAAAAATACATCATCGCAAACTGGAAAATGAACTTCACCACCGGCGAAGCCAGCCTCTATCTCAACAAACTCGCGAACCGCATTCAGCCGTCCCGCAAATTCCAAATCGTCCTCGCCCCAAGCACCATTTCCCTCCAATCGCTCTCGCTCCAAGTCAATCGTCGCCAATTCAAACTCGCCGCACAAAATTTCTACTGGCGCGAATATGGCGCCTACACTGGCGAAGTTGCTCTTTCGCAAATCCGCGGCTTCGTCGATTATGCGATTATCGGTCACTCTGAACGCCGCTACGTCTTCAATGAAAAAGAATCCGACATCGCGAAAAAAGTCGCTGCCGCCATCCAAAGCAATATCACCCCTATCCTCTGCATTGGCGAAACGGCGCTCGATCGCAAAGACGGCGAAACTGCCGCCGCAATTTACAGCCAACTCGTTAGCGGCCTCCACGAAGTAAGCAAAGAAGATATCGACAAAGTCGTCATCGCCTACGAGCCAGTCTGGGCAATCAGTAGCAACAAAAATGCCAAGCCGGCCAAACCTATCGACATCATCGAAGCCGAACGACTCATTCGTAAACACATCGCAAAACTTTACGGCAAAGAAGCCTCCGAAAACATCTCTATTCTCTACGGTGGCTCCGTAAACAAAGACACCGCAGCCGGCTATCTCGAGATCGACGGCATCGATGGCCTCTTAATTGGTAGCGCAAGTTTGATTGCAGACCAATTTTGTGCTATCGTAGAGATAGCTAAAGGTGTAAAGAATGAGCGACAATATTGATTACGACGAATTAGATAAAGCAGTAAACGCAGCCATTAGCGCTCGCAACGCCGCCAATGCTCAGCCGAAACCAACGCTCGAGCCAAAACCGGCTAAACCTTCTGATGCCGACAAAAAACCAGCCGCCAAACCAGCTCGTCGCGGCATCGTTATGGATTTTTCACCTCGTCATTCTACCGTAAAAACGGCACCAGCCGTCCACTCCACGATTGCCAAAAAAGTCGCCGCACCAAAACCGGTCGCACCGAAAATCGCCGCCCCTACCCGCAAAACGACCGAACCGATCATTCGCAACCAGCCTATTCGCAAACCAATAGCCGCTCCTGTTAAGCGCCTCGTCGAACGCCCAGCCGTCAAACCAGTCGCAAAAACCATCGCAAAGCCAACCGTTCCGCCTGCCCGCGTCGCAAGCAAAGCTATCCTTAAGCCTGTCGCAAAACCAATCGCAAAGCCAGCACCAAAAGAAGCGCCAAAGCCAGTCGTCAAAGAAAAGCCCGTTCTAGAAGAAAAACCAGCTCCAATTCTCAAGAAGCGCGAAGCACCAAACGCCAACAACTTCTCTATTGGCGGCCGTTCCCCATTTGTCAAAAATACCAAGGTCGAAAAACGCCCTCTTGGCAAAAACATTCCAGAAACAAGTGCCACTACACTTCGCAGCACTCATAATATTTATAGCCAAAAAAGTCCAATTCGTACGACTGAAAACATCAAAAAACATGTCATCACCCAGGAGCCGCAAAAGAAATCCGGTTGGCTCTGGACTCTCGTCGTTCTCGGCATCATCCTCGCCGGCGGCGCCATCGGCTACTTCTGTTACCTACTCGTCTTTGCCAATTAAACCATTTTCTGATATAATACGATGGTACGTACCCTTGGTGGGTATAGCTCAGCTGGTTAGAGCGTCGGTTTGTGGCACCGAAGGTCGAAGGTTCGAACCCTTTTACCCACCCCATACGTATTAGCAATTTGCGAGTTTCATATAACGGTTATTATGTGAGTTTTCCAAACTCAACATGAGAGT
>CAMZEB010000003.1 GCA_947305705.1 uncultured Candidatus Saccharibacteria bacterium | reverse complement strand
GTTCTAATATGGATAACAAGCAACCAAAGGTAATCAATAAGTCTGGTACTACCAAACTCACTGACGAAGCAGTTGCAGCAAAAGAGGCAAAGGCTGAGAAGGAATTCAAGGGCCGCCGCCGCGACAATCGCCGCAATCGCCGCGCAGCAGAAGAAGGTAAGAAAGAATTTGATTCAGTAAACATCTCAATCAACCGCGTATCCCGCACCGTCGCTGGCGGTCGCCGTATGCGTTTCCAAGCTCTCGTAGCTGTTGGTGATCACAAGAATCGTGTTGGTGTTGGTCTCGCAAAAGGCAACGACGTTACTAGCGCCGTCCAAAAAGCAGAGCGCCGCGCAAAGAAAAACATGATTACAATCAAAATGCAGAATGAAACTATCTGGCACGAAGTCGAAACCAAGGTTACTGGCGCACATGTCCTCATGAAGCCAGCTGCTCCTGGTACCGGTATTATCGCCGGTGGCGTCGTCCGTTCTATTATTGGTCTTACCGGTATCAAGAACCTCATCAGCAAGAGCCTTGGCTCTACGAACAAAGCAAACATTGCTTACGCTGTGATTGAAGGTCTTCGCCAACAAGTTCCAAAGAATGAATGGATTGGCAGCAAGAAAGCCGACAAAAAGGAGGCTAAATAATGAAATACAACGAACTAAGTGTCAGCAAGAACCAAGATCGCAAACGCATCGGTCGCGGTATTTCCGCTGGCCAGGGTAAAACCGCTGGTCGTGGTACTAAGGGTCAGAAATCCCGTACTGGTCACCACAAACTTCCTGCAACCTTCATGGGCGGTCAACGCGCTATGATGCAGGCAGTGCCAAAGATGAAGGGCTTCAAGTCTATTCACACTAAAGCACAGGTAGTTTATACTGATGCTCTCAACAAGCTCAGCGGTAAAGTTGATAACTTTGTCCTCGCTGACAAGGATCTTATTGCTGATCCATATGCTTCCGTCAAGGTTATTCTCCGCGACGAACTAACGGCAAAGATTGAGCTCGAGACCCAGTTTGCATCTAAGACTGCTATCGCAGCAATCAAGAAAGCCGGCGGCAGCTTCAAGAAAGTTGCAGTTCCTGCACGCAAGAAGCAAGCCAAAGAAGATAAATAATATTTATCGCAAAAAACGCCCACGAAAAATGGGTGTTTTTTGTTGTGAATTCAAAACGCTCCTGCTAAAATATAATCAATAAGTGTGGAGGTTAATTATGGCTAATTATGCCAAGAAAGTATGCGCTGTTGCGATTTTTGCCGCATTCGTAGCAACGGCATTCTTAACGACGAATGCATATGCGGAAGAAGTGGAAGTTTCCGACTTCGCGAGTCTAAAAACAGCGATAGCGGATGGCAATGATGCAAAGTTGATGGCAAATTTCTCAATGACCAGTGGCATTAAGTTCGAAAAGCCGATGACCTTGGATTTGAATGGCCATAAACTAAACGCAGCGTGGAAAATGATTGACGTAGAGTCGACAGTTACGATTGACGACACCTCGAGTGATAAAAATGGCGAAATAAACAATGTCTCGGTACTTATTATTAGCTATACCACCACAGACGGCGACCTCACAATAAACGCCGGCAAAATCGAAAACGACTACAGCACGATTCAGTTCCTCAAAAAAGGAAAACTAACTATGAATGGCGGCACGGTCATGAGCTATGATTGTGCGCACGGCGGTACGATCTATGTTAATGGCGGCTCTTCTTTTACGATGAACGGCGGCAGTGCAGTTGTTGAATGTTCTTCATCGGATAATAAAGCAGTTGCTCCGATTAATGTTTCGGATGACGGTTCAGAATTTATATTCAATGACGGCGAAGTAACTTCAGATATGATCGGCGTTGCAGTGTTTGCGAATAGTAAATTCATAATGAATGGTGGCGCAATCGCAACTAATAGCTATGGCATCGCTACAAATGGCATTAATGACCCATCGAACAAAGATTATGGCGCCAACGCCGAGATAATTGTCAATGACGGCACGATTACTTCCGCAAATGGTGCGGCGATATATGCTCCAGCCGTAGATGGCAAGACGACAATCAACGGCGGTACGCTCACTGGCAAGACCGGCATCGAGATTCGCTCGGGCAACCTCGAGGTCAAAGGTGGCACAATCACAGCAACTGCCGATGAGTATAAAGTAACTGCAAATAGTAATGGCGCTACCACAGAAGGTGCGGCTGTTGCAATTGTTCAGCACAATTCAAAACAAGCAATTAGCGTTACGATTTGTGGCGGCAAATTATCTGGATTCGTGCCAGTCAATGAAGCAAATGCGCAAGGAAACGAAATAGAAGATATTAGCAAAATTTCCCTTACAATCAACGAAGCCTGCGCCGACTCAGATCCAGAATTTACCTCGACCGACACCTCTGATGACGCGGCAATATTTAACATCGAAAACGAAGATATCATCAACAAATTCGCAAAAGGCGGCCGATATAGTCTTCGCGTGCCAGAGAAGTTTATTGCTGACGGCTATACTGAGCCTGACGAAACCGAAAACGGTATGTATGTCATCAAGCCAATCGCAAACCCAGCGACCGCAGATGATATTATCGCTCAATTAATGCTACTAGGCGCATCATTTGGCGGTCTAGCCGTCGTCGCGAATCTCAAGCGTCGCTAAAATAACAATTCACGGTATCTTTGTTCAGTATTTTCTAGTATATGGCGAAAAATCGTGTTATTATAATAAGAGTTAAATAAGAGGTATCATGAATTTTAAGACAATTTTTAAGTCTTTCAAGAACAAGGACATGCGCAAACGTCTTCTTGCCGTGCTTGGTATTCTTGTGGCTTACCGCATTCTCGCACACATTCCAGTCCCGCTAGGTGACACTCAGACGTTCAAACAGGCAGTCGATAAGCTTGTTAATAGTACGGATCTCGGTGGATTTATTAATCTTATTTCCGGTGGTGGCCTTACGAATTTGTCTATTATTCTCGTTGGTCTTTCGCCGTACATCACCGCCTCTATCGTTATGCAGCTTCTTACGAAAGCCATCCCAAGGATGGAAGAGCTCAGCAAAGATGGTGAAACTGGCCGCCGCAAGATAAACCAATGGACCCGTATTGCATCTGTACCTCTAGCAGTTCTTCAGTCTATTGCATATATTTTCATCTTATTCCAAAGTGTTGTTACAGAGTCGTCGACCGGCACAGTTACGATGACTACCGAAAACTGGATTCTCGCAGTAACTGCTATGACGGCAGGCTCCGCCCTCCTCATGTGGCTAGGTGAATTGATTTCCGAGCAGGGCATCGGAAATGGTACTTCAACAATAATTCTTTGTAGTATTATTGCGTCCTTCCCATCAACGTTCGCCTCAATGCTTAACCAATTGTTCGACACGACCGATGGCAGTCTCAGCCTCTTTGGATGGCTAAATTTGCCAATCAACCCACAGATGGCAGGAATTATGCTGGCACTCGGAATCGGCCTAATCATAGTCCTATACTTCCTGGTCAAGATAAACGAAGCGCAACGTATCGTTACAATTAACTACGCAAAGCGTGTCCACGGCAATTCTGCCTATGGCGGCATCAAATCTATTATGCCTATCAAGTTAATTGCAGCGGGCGTCGTTCCGGTCATCTTCGCAGTTGCATTCCTTTCCGTTCCGGCATTTATTGGTCAATTAGTCCAAAACGCTGACCCAACTAGCGAAATTGGCAACAACCTCGTTACGTGGTTCTCAGCACCAAACGGTAATCCATCGCAATTTGATGGTCTCCAAGGCACAGATTTCATTTATCCAATTGTCTATTTCGTTCTCGTCGTAATGTTTACCTACTTCTATACGAGCATCGTCTTTAACTCGCAAGAAATCGCCGAAAACCTTCAGAAGCAAGGTGGCTTCATTGAAGGCGTTCGTCCAGGCAAAACAACGGAGCGCTACTTTAGTCGCACCGTGAATCGCCTCAACCTATTTGGTTCGCTCGCACTCGGCTTGATTGCGATGTTGCCGTATATTACCGACTATATCTTTATTCAGACGTTAGGATACCCACTCGGCCTTTCGATTTCCGGTACTGGGCTTCTCATCGTTGTGACCGTAGCACTCGAGAATATTCGCCAAATCAACTCTCGCGCATTGATGGTTACTTACGACGATTATCAATAGGAAACTTAGAAGGATGGGCTTAAAGATAGATCGCAGAGCAAATCGGATAGCAAGTATAATCGGCTATCTATTGCTTGCCATATTGCTAATTTGCCTACTCAAAGTGTTCTTCTGGGAGCACAGCTACTACCGCAATAAAAGCGCAGAAACTCGCAATCCGCAACAAACTGTCATCACAGAATTAAGCGACGCGAAGAACCCAAGCGAAGATAAGCCAACTGACGAAGAAGTTAGCAAATATCAGGTATATACAACAAGTCCACGCTATCTCGAGATTTCAAGGCTAAAAATCAAGGCGCGAGTCAAAGAAAGTAGTGTCAACGAATATACAATGCCTGTTCCAGACAACATCTATGACGTCATGTGGTATTCTGGCTCCAGCAATCCAGGACAGGGCGGTAATATCTTGATGAGCGGCATAAGCGAAGGTACTACGACGCACGGCGCATTTGCAAATCTTGACAGCCTAGAAAAAGGCGACGAAATCAAGATTGCTAGAGGCGACGGCGAACTATTCACGTATTCCGTACGCGAAATTATGATAATCGACAAAAACGAAGCCAAAAACAAGCTTCCAATCGCCCAAACGCGCATTGACGACAAGGAAACCCTCGCTCTTATTACGGCGCGGCGTGCAAACGAAAGTAGCGAAACATTCAATTCTATAATCATCGTGCGCGCAACGATAAAATAATCTTTACTTTTCTTACAAAATCTGCTACAATCAAACTTGTAATTTATGGCTAGTCAAAAAAGATCGAACAAGGTCGATAGGAAGGCCGATTCTTCGGCAGTCCAAAATAACCGGAAGGAAGTTATCAAACTTACCGGTAAGGTTGTTGAGGCTCTTCCTGGAACCAAATTTCGTATCGAACTTGAAAACGGCCATATTATTATAGGCCATATGTCTGGTAAAATGCGCAAGAACTATATCAGACTGGTCCCAGGGGATAAGGTGGATGTTGAGTTGACTCCTTACGATCTAACGAAGGGCAGAATCAGCTACCGCCAAAAAGATTAAATTTAACCGAAAACGCAACAAAAATCTCAAATATATTTTTGCGATATTTGCGATTTTAGTGTTTTCAGAAAGGTAATTTTCACTTACATGAAAGTTCGTGCTAGTGTAAAGAAAATTAGCCCTGATGACATCATTGTTCGCCGCAAAGGTGTTCTACGTGTCATTAACAAGAAAAAACCTAAGAATAAACAAAGGCAGGGTTAAGCATGGCAAGAATCGCCGGTGTTACGATTCCTAGCGACAAGCAAGTGTGGATTGCACTTACTTCCGTTTACGGTATTGGTCGCACCACAAGCAAAGCCATCCTTGCGGAGGCTAAAATTGAGCCTACCACTCGGGTGAAAGATCTCACCGAGGCTGATGAGCAAAAACTTAACGATATTATTTCTAGTAAATATTCCGTTGAAGGTGACCTCAAACGTCTCGTGACTAACAATATTAAACGCATTAAGGATATCAATTCCTACAAAGGGCTCCGTCACAAAGCAGGCCTACCGGTCAACGGTCAGCGCACCCGCACGAATGCGCGCACTCGCAAAGGTAAAGCAATTGCAGTTGGCGGCGCACAGCCAAAAGCAGCAAGTAAAACTTAGGAGTAAATTATGGCAGAAGATACAACAGTCAAAACTGCTCCTGAAGTGGAGCAAGCAGCTGAAGCACCAAAAGCCGCTGCAAAGCGTGGCAAAAAAGGCAAACGCATTGTCCAGGCCGGCGAAGTGCATATTCAGGCTACATTTAACAACACAATCGTTAGCGTAAGCGACAAAACTGGCAGCATCATCGCTGCGTCATCCGCTGGCGCTAACGGCTTCCGCGGTTCCAAGAAAGGCACCGCATATGCAGCTCAGATTGCTGCAGAAAAAGTTGCTGAAATCGCCAAGCGCGATCACGGCATGAGTAGCGTAGATGTCTACGTCAAAGGCATTGGCCTTGGCCGCGACAGCGCAATTCGCGCCTTCAGTACGATGGGTATTTCCATCAATAGTATTACCGACGTAACCCCTGTTCCACACGGTGGTTGCCGTCCTAAAGGAGAAAGGAAACCGTAATGGCACGTGATATTCAACCAATTGGTAAACAATCTCGCCGTGAAGGTTATGCACTTGCTCCAAAAGCGCAGAAAATCATGGCAAAGAAGACCGGTATTCCTGGTCAGCACGCCGACATGCGCGTTCGCGGTGGCAGTCTTTACTTGACTCAGCTCCGTGAAAAGCAGAAAGTTCGCCGCATTTACGGCCTACTCGAAAAACAATTCGCCAAACTCATGCGTGAAGCGCAGACTGCCGAAGGTATGACTGGCGAGAAACTTCTAGAATATCTCGAACGCCGCGCTGATAACGTGGTCTACCGCGCAGGTTTTGCGACTACTCGCCGCGCTGCGCGTCAGCTAGTTTCACACGGACACTTCACCCTCAATGGTAAGCGTGTTGATATTCCATCAATCCGCCTATCTGCAGGTGACGTTCTTGAAGTTCGTCCAAAGTCAAAGAAGAACAGTTATTTCGTAAACTTAGCAAACGTCGCCGGTGCTGCTAGCCAGGCACCTCTATCTTGGATGAAGGCAGACGTCAAGAAAATGAAGATTGAAATCACTGGAACACCGAAGCGTGAAGAAGCAGAGGTGGGCATCAACGAACAATTAATCGTCGAGTATTACTCGCGCTAAAAAGGAGAAGTATGACAAAAGTAATTCACGAAGCAGAGCTAGCAGAAATCAAGGATCTTGGTGAAAACAGCGCAAGCTTTGTTATTAAGCCTCTCTATTATGGCTATGGTAACACTCTTGGTAATTCACTACGTCGTGTGCTTCTCTCTAGCATTAAAGGCGCCGCCATCACTGCTTTCCGCATTGAAGGCACCACTCATGAGTTTAGCGCCGTTCCAGGTATCGTCGAAGATACAGTTGACATTATGCTCAACCTTAAGAACATTCACGTCAAATCTCATTCCGACGCACCTGTAGAAATTCACCTTGAAAAGAAGGGAACCGGTACGGTTCTCGCTGGTGACATCAAACTCCCAGCTGAGGTCGAAATTTCAAACCCACAGCAAGTTATCTGCAACATCGATGATCCAAAATTCACCCTCAAGATGGATATGGTCGTCGACACTGGTCGCGGTTACCTAAGTATTGAACAATCTAGCGCAGAGCGTGTTCACAATGACATGATCGCCCTAGACGCTGTCTTTACCCCAGTTCTCCGCGTTCGCTACAACGCAGAAAACACTCGTGTTGGTCAAGATACAAACCTACAACAGCTCACCCTTACGATTGACACCGACGGTACGATTACCCCACGTGAAGCTTTCGAAGAAGCTGCTGCTATCTTAGTTAACCAATACAAAGCACTCGCTGGCAGCACTACGGTTGAATCCGCACCAGCTCCAAGCGCAGCTGCTACCGAAGACGAATCTGGTCTTATGCTTCCTATTGAGGAGCTCGGCCTCAGCGCACGCACCGCAAATGCATTGCTAAACAATGACATTCATACCGTTCGCGATCTCGTCGTATTATCAGAAAGCGATCTCAAAGAGCTAAAGGGCTTCGGCGCAAAAGCTCTCGATGAAGTTCGCGAAAAACTTACGGAGTTAAAAGTCTAAATGCATCGCCATGGATATAAAGGGCGCAAGTTCGGTCGCGAAGCCGACCAACGCACTGCACTAACACGCGGTCTGATGCGCTCCTTGTTTAAATATAAATCTATTACTACTACTTTGGCTAAAGCAAAAGAAATTCGCCGCCCAGCAGAGAAGTTGATTTCTCTTGCAAAGAAAGGCGATCTCGCTAGCCGCCGCCTCGTTATCGCACGTCTAGACGATCAGACTATGGGTAATATTCTCGTAGATAAGATCGCTCCACAGATTAAGCGCGATAGCGGCTTCCTTCGCATTGAGCATGCCGGCTTCCGCCGCGGCGATAATGCTGAAATGGCAGTAATTTCCTTCGTTGACGAAATTAAGGATACCGCTGAAGCCAAAAAGGAGGATAAATAATGAAGACTTATAGTCAGAAAACCTCCGAGATTAAGCGCGAATGGTGGATTATCGACGCTAGCGTTATGCCACTTGGCAAACTCGCTGTCGTAATTGCCGACAAGCTTATGGGTAAGTCAAAGGTTACTTATACGCCACATACCGATAACGGTGACTACGTTGTAGTTATTAACGCCAAGAACCTCAAAGTTACTGGCGACAAGATGACTGACAAGCATTATTATCGTCATTCCGGTTTCCCAGGTGGCCTAACTGATCTTACTCTCGCCGAAATCATCGAAAAAGACCCAAGTCTCGCTATCGAGCAGGCAGTCAAGGGAATGATGCCAAAGAACAAATTGGCAGCAGACCGTTTGGCCCGCCTACGTGTCTTTGAAGGCGCAGAGCATACTCATATGGCACAACAGCCAAAGGAGATTAAATAATGCCAGCTAAGAATTCAAAATACACCTACGGTAACGGTAGCCGCAAAGCTGCAACCGCAACCGCACGCCTCTACAAAGGAAAAGGCGACATCACGATTAATGGCAAACCAGCTCTTGACTTCCTTAGCGGAAACAAGACTCTTATGGCCGAAATCACTGATCCGCTCGCTCTTACGCAGAAGCAAAAAGAGTATGACATTACTATCATCGTAAAAGGTGGTGGTACTGCCGGCCAGGTTGACGCTATAAAGCTCGCTATCTCTCGTGCACTCGTGCTCGAATTCCCAGAATTCCGCCCAGTGCTCAAGAAAGCCGGCCTAATGAAGCGCGACCCTCGCGAAAAAGAACGCAAGCACTACGGTCTCCGCAGCGCCCGCAAACGCGAACAGTTCTCGAAGCGTTAATTCGCTCAATCAGAACAAAAAATATCTCCTCGAAACGGGGAGATATTTTTATGGCTAGAAGGATTAGCTCTCTTCTTGCAAATCGCCGACCTTAAGGGTCGCGGATTCACGGTAATCTCTATCAGAAGAATAGAAGTAGAAATCGCCATTTAGCGTCTGGCTCTCGCCAGGGGCTAGTTCGTTAGTATAGAAATAATCGTAATCCATATTATCGTCAGTGTCGTCATCAGCATTCTTCAGAGCATAAACACGGAAATAATATTTATGCTTAGAGTCGCCAATATTCTTTATAGTTACTTTAAATGTTGCGGAGTTGGAATAGGATCCCTCAGAAACTTTGTAATCACTAACATTAATTTCTACACTCGAGGTAAGAGCCTTCTCAAGTAATTCTTTACACTTTGATTCGATGTTACCGCTCGTATCCTTTAGTTTCTCGGAAACATCCTTATACTTATCGGATAGCTTATGTGCATCGCCGGAACCCAACTCCTCAACTGCCGTCTCGCCATTGAGGTATTTCATATCCTTAGCGGCCTTGAAATCCTCCTCAGATACATCATATTTGCCAAGACATTCATTACGCATCTTTACAGAGCGTGGGTTTGATTCTTCGTAATAACCCGCAAGATTAGAATAAGAATAAAGCCTGCGGAAAGCTGAATCAAACTCATTGGCATTTGTATTAGCAGATTTGGCATATTTATCGTAGTTTTCAATCGCTTCGGCAGTAATATTTGATTGAATTACGAGAAAAGTAACTAAGCCGCCGATACCGAGTAAGATAAATATAATAATTAGCCAGAACCATGCTTTTTTGTAAAACGTGATAGGCTTTTTTGGAGCGGACGGACTAGATGGTTGCGATAGAACAGATTGCTCACTTTTTGGCTCTGCAGCAACAGCAGTCGACGCCTCTTGCTTATTAGGTTTATTTTGGTCTAAAACACTTGTTTCTCCCATGTGTACCTCCTTGTTATTCTTCATTTTGGCGACTACCGCCCTTCACGAGCAAATAATCGATAAATAATATCCCCACTGCCACCCAAAATAGCGCCTTGAGCATATTACCTCCACTATTTATAAATTCATTATAACATGAGTATTATGGCGACTAGAAAATAGGCGCCAAATATGCTAAAATAAAAGAAGTTGGGGCACTAGCTCATTTGGTAGAGCGCTTCTATGGCATAGAAGAGGTGAGGAGTTCGAATCTCCTGTGCTCCACCATTTTTTATGCCTTTTTCTTGTATAATAAAAAGTATAAGGATAATAAAAATATGGACGAGTCATCTGTCATTTATAAAAACAAAAAGCCGAAAAAAGTGCGAAATATTTCGCAAGGAAATGCAGAGAAGAAACGAAAAACGCCAGCATCCATAGTGATGTGGGAAATATCGATATTTATAGCAGCTTACATTGCGCTCGGAGCGATAATGATGGAAGCCACGAGCATAAAAGAAAAAGCATATGAATGGCTGAAGCCGATGCTTATCACAACATATGTCATATATTTAATTCACCTGATAACCTGTCTAATCTTATCGATTTGTCGAAAAGGAAAAATATATATGATTGTCAGCCATATAATAATAACAACTTTGTCTTTGATGGCGGTAATTTTTGAAATAATAATCGCAATAATATTTTCTTCGAAAGGTGACGATTACTACACAATAATTAGCGGGTCGTATGCTGGAGTGGCGATTATATATGCCGTTATCTTTGCTATATATTTAATGCTTAGTATTTACTTTACAAAATCAAAGAGTGCTGCGTACTGGTTTAGGAAAAATTCCAAGAAAACAGAAGCGGGCCCAAGTCAAGAAGCAACAGTTCGAATAATTTGCAATAATTGCAGTAAACAAGTCGATAAGACGATGAAGTATTGCCCGAATTGCGGCAGTGAAATAAAATGGTAAAGCGTTTCAATAGCAAAAACGCCTTATGCTATAATAGCTTTATGACAAATATATCCGCATTTATACCGCACTGGCCTTGCTGATATTGACATTTAGTTAAATTTGTGATATAATGAAAGGATAGTTTAAATCTTATGCAAACAATTCTAACGGGGGTGCGAGCAAACGAAGAACCGACCATTGGCAACTTTTTGGGCGCCTATAAATCTATGGTTAATCTCGCAAACGAACATTCCGCCAATAGCAATATCAATATGTTCGTGCCGGATCTCCACAGTTTCACGACACCGATCGACCACAGTAAGCTATATGCGCAAGTAATTAAAGGCATCAAATACTACATTGCCGCAGGTCTTGACGCGAACAACCCAAATATTCATATCTATCGCCAAAGCCACGTGCCAGCGCATAGTGAGCTCGCCTGGATTCTCGATTGTTTCACATATTTCGGCGAAGCTAGCCGTATGACGCAGTTCAAAGAGAAATCTGAGGAGCACGCCGACGCGATCACAGTTGGCCTATTTAACTATCCGATTCTTATGGCCGCAGATATTTTGCTATATGACGCAAAATACATCCCGCTAGGCGAAGATCAATTCCAGCATCTTGAACTCACGCGAGACATTGCGACGCGCCTAAACAACAAATTTGGCGAAGATCTATTTACGATTCCTGCGCCAGAAAAAGAACAGGTCAAATTTATGCATCTCGAACACGGGCTCCGTATTCGCAATCTCGTCGACCCTAGCAAGAAGATGAGCAAGTCGAGCGAAAACGAAAAAACGAAGATTAGCCTTAGTGACGATCCGAAAGCAGCCGCAAAAAAGATTATGTCTGCGACGACCGACAGCGAAGGCGTAATTCGTTTCGATATGATAAACCAGCCAGGCATCAGCAATTTGCTGACAATTGAGGCGCTTTTGACCGACCGCAATATTCAAGACGTGATTGCAGATTGGGCGGGCCAGACTAGCTATGGTGACCTTAAGCGCAAAGTTGCCGACACGGTTGAACATTTCCTTGCAGATTTCCAAGAAAAAGTCGCAAATATTACCGACGAGCAGGTTGAGCAGGTCCTTGCAAAAGGCGAAGAATATGCCAATCGCGTCGCGAACGCAAAATTAGCCAAAGTCCAAAAAGCGGTGGGGCTCATCAAATAAATGCGTAAAAAAGCGGAACGAATCAAAGAGATTCAGGATACCGTTGGCTACTACGGCGCCGATATTTTGAGCTCAAAAAAATTCCGCGAAAGTGACAAAAATATTCAGCACGGCAAAGCGAGCGTAATGGACCACTCGATTAGTGTGACTTGTCTCTGTGTTCGCCTAGCAAAATTTACGCACCTAAATTACGACTACTTTACGCTTGTTCGCGGTGCACTTCTTCACGATTACTTTAATTATGACTGGCATCACCACGACGGACGTCTTCATGGCTATCGCCACGCGAGCACGGCGCTCAAAAACGCCGCCGATGATTTTTCTATCAACCCACGCGAAGCAAATATGATCGCACGCCATATGTTTCCGCTAAATATTCGTCCGCCACGTTACCGCGAAGCTGTCATCCTCTGCATTGCCGACAAGGTCTGCGCCGTCAAGGAAACATTTTCCAAACCGCTATATCATAAAGCAGTCAAGGAGCTCAAAAAATGACAATCTACGAGATAATACTATCATTCCTGGCCTACAGCTTCTGCGGCTGGCTATGGGAAGACCTCATTTCACTCGTAAACGAACATCGATTCGTTAATCGCGGCTTCTTGAACGGTCCATACTGCCCAATTTACGGCTTCGGCGCACTACTTTTCCTATTTTTCGGCCAATTTATTGATAATCCGGTTTACCTGTTCTTCATCGGTGGCGCGATTGCTTGTGTGCTAGAATATATCACCTCATTCACTATGGAAAAGCTGTTCAAAGCTCGCTGGTGGGACTATAGCAATTGGCCACTAAATATTAACGGGCGAATTTGTCTGTATGGCTTTCTTGGCTTCGGCGCTGCATCAGTCGCAATTCGATTCATTCATCCGTTTACGCTCGGCATAATTCGCGCAATTCCATTCAGCAACATATTGGCAATCATTTTCGCCATAATCTTCATACTAGACGTCATTTCGACCAATAAAAGCTTTGCCTACTTCAACAAGGTTCTCCGCGAATACCAAGCAGTCCTCAAGAAAGGTCGCGTAGCACAATTCTTTGAGCGAAATGGCCGCAAATTCATCCAAACTATCAACGATAAGCGCCGCCGTATTTTCACGCACCAGCAAGTCCGTATTTTGCGCGCATTTCCAAATTTTAAAACTCACTACGACAAGGCCTTTAATGAACTTCAGAATTTTTATCGAACTAGCAAATATGAGCCACTCAAAAAAGCTAAAGCTCGCAGAAAAACCAAATAAATTATAAAATAATGCTGTATGGCGAAAAAATTCAGCAAACCAGAATTATCGCGCAAAATTAATGGCGATATTCAGATAAAAACGAACCAGGAAGACGAGACGACGAAACGACGTTTCGATATGATTTTGCTGGAAAAATACCCGCAATATAGCCGAAGCACTATCCAAAAGTTTATCGAAAAAGGCCTCGCAACAATCAATGGCGAGGTTATCACGAAGGCAAATTTTCTGATTGATGACGACACATCCGTAGAGATAAATACTCCAGAAACGACAACAGACCAAAAACCTGAGATTATTTATGAAGACGAAAATGTGATTGCGTTTAATAAACCTGCCGGTATGTTATCGATAAAAAAGGGCGCCTATCTCGCCGAACCAGCTATTGAAGATTATGGCGAAGTCGTTCATCGACTCGATCGCGACACTTCAGGCGTAATAATTGTCGCCAAAAATAGCGAGACGAAGTCAAAACTTCAAAATCAATTCGCAGAACGCAAAACGCACAAAACTTACTATGCAGTCGTCGTTGGGCATCCAAAGCAGCAGCACGCGATTATCAGCGTTCCGTTAACACGCAATCTCAAGAAGCCGACAACATTTATTGCAGATAAAAATGGCCGCGAGGCAATAACTGAATATAGCGTTATCGCTAGTAACGAAAAATATAGCCTCGTTGAGCTAAAACCTCGCACTGGTCGCACTCATCAACTACGTATTCATATGGCGCACATCGGCACACCTATTCTTGGCGACCCTGTTTATAATCCAAAATCGCCAAAAGCCGATCGTATGTATTTGCACGCAGCATCACTAGAGATAACCATTCCAGACGGCAAGCGAGTTACTTTCGAGGCGCCAATGCCAGAAAGCTTCCGCGATGCGGTTAGATAACATTTCAGACATCACGAATGTCGCAAGTAGGACAAATTTTTCGATTTTCGAATTACCGCAAGAAACGAATTTCAGCGAAATTTTTGAAAAATCCTACCACGTAACAACCGACACCGATAAAAACGTCATTTCTATCGAAAACATTCGAAATATTTCAGAGCTCTGCAATAATAAGCAGTCAGAAAATATGTTTATAGTTGTAGAAAATGCCGAAAAAATGACGTCAAATGCCGCCAACGCGTTTCTAAAAGCCCTCGAGGAGCCGCGCGAAAAGGTGCATTTTGTATTTCTCACAAAAAACGCCAGCGCCATCCTCCCGACTATTAAATCTCGCGCCAATAACTACTATATTGCCGACAAAAGCAAAATTAACGAACCGCCGACCGTCGATGAAAAAATCCTTGCGCTAACAAAAGAATACGTCACGGCCGCGCCAAAAGACCTGCCGCAAATCGTCGATAAAATCATCAAATTCAACAAAGATGACGCCAGAGGCACCGCTATCGCTACTGTCGAATGCGGAATAACCTTGATGTATAAATCGTATTTAATCCAAGGCAACAAACAATTTCTACTCAAACTGCAGAAACTAATAAGCGCCCAAGAAGCGCTAGCGCAAAACGGTCATGTTAAACTCCAACTGATCGCGAATATGCTATAATATCTATATGTTAGCCGCAGTGCTATTATTGATCTTGACGTTTTTCATTGTATTTTTTGTGCCAAATTACAACCCAGACGAAGAAGAGGAAGAAGACGAGGCAACGGCGCGAAAGACGCCGCAAATCAAAAAACTTTGGGGCCTTGCACAAACCGCTATCAAAGAGCGCAAACCAATTAAAGCCGAGAAAGCTCTCTTAACGATTCTTAAATTCGACGAAAAGAATGCCGCCGCCTACAACCGCCTAGGCATTCTCTATGCAAAAGAAAAACATTACAAAGAAGCCGTCGAGTGCTTCGAAATCGCCCAGAGCCTAGACAATAATGCTTCTAGCCTCCATAACGTCGGTCTTATCTATTATGAAACGGGAAAATACGAGAAAGCCGCCATCGCCTTTGCACAAGCTATTGAAATCGAAGGTGATCAGCCAGGACGCTATATAGCATACGCAAAAGCACTAGAAAAGTTGGGTGAGCGCAACAAGGCAGTTGAAGCACTAGAGACGGCCTATAGCCTCAGCCCAAGCGCCGTAATTCTACGCCATATCTTGGAAATTTACGAAAATGCCAACGACCAAAAGAATGCCGATGCGACCAGAGAACGAATTGAAAAATTCCTAGAGAAAAAGGCACAGATGCAGGCCAAGCCAAAAGTAACGCGCCGCGAAATACGCCGTACCGCCCGCGCCGAGGCAAGAGATGCGCGCATCGCAGCTCGCGCCACAGCAAAGACCGTCAAACAAAAGACGAAAACCCCTATCAAAAATTCCCAAAATCATATAAAATAGATATTGTCGCACGCAACGATAAGATATGCCGCAATAGCTCAGTTGGTAGAGCAGCCGCCTTGTAAGCGGCAGGTCATCGGTTCAAGTCCGATTTGCGGCTCCACGAGGAATAAGAATACTCTTAAAATGCCTGCATTTATAAGAGTATGAAGAAATAGATCAATAATGCAGCATCTATGCTGCATATTTTTGTGTTATTAGGACGAGTACAAGCAAATATCGTAGATATTTACGGCGACAAAAATACGAGCAAAAATTGCTCGTATTTTTCATAAAAAAGTCACAAAAAACCTAACATTATATTCATGAGCGTGATAGAATATACGTAAGTGGATTGGAGATATTATGGAAATAACCGAACGGTATAGGAGTGCCGTCAGAAAGAACAGGGTATTTGTTGTAATATTCGCCCTGGTTTTTGTATTTTCGTTATTTTCAACTCTCCAAGCAAGCGCAAGCACTAATCTCTTCAAGATCCAATCTGTAGCCCTAACAGATAAATCAACAACGGTGAACGGCGATATTTCGAGCTCGGACGACTCAAAAATCAACAGCGATATCGTTTTTCATCAAGTTGGCGATTACGCCACCTATACCATCACTCTGAAAAATACCGATTCCGAAGAGCATACCATCGAGTCAATCACTGATGATAATACAAATGCGAATATTGCATACACCTACGACTCGCACGCAAACGAACAGATTAACGCCGATGAAAGCATTAGTCTAGTAATCACAGTTAACTATGTGTATGCTGAAGCGGACGTAAACAATCGAATTCAGAATTCAGCGGTCAACATCTACATCAAGTACATCGGTACAGATGAGCCTGACGTCATTCCAATCGTTCCAAATACTGGTGATAACCTAATCATTAACGCCGCAATCCTAGTCATCTCTGCTGCAGGCCTAATTGTCTGCCTATTCATAGCATTCAAGAAGAATAAAAAATATGCCCGCATCTTCGCAGTTATCATTTCGCTCACGACAGTCGCAACAGTATTTGTTTCTGTATATGCCGAAACCGTCAAGACTGAGCGGATTACAGTTTCTTACAAATATAGCCTCTTTGACAAAATCATCGTAACCTACAAAGACGAGTCTGGTGCAGAGCACCAAGAGGTAACCAACTACGGCGGAACCGTGAGCCTACCAGAACTCACCAAGACTGGCTACAGCTTTGGTGGCTGGAAATACGAAGACGACAGCAACTATAGCGCAAGTGATACATTTGAAAGCGATGCCAAGCTAAGCCCAATCTTCACGCCAAACCAGTACACGATTGCTTTCAATGCTAACGGCGGCAACGGCGAGATGAATTCACTTTCGATGACTTATGATGAGGCAAAAAATCTCACTGCGAACTCATTTACGAAGACCGGTCACAGCTTCGAGAGCTGGAACACTCAAGCTGACGGCGAAGGCAATGCTTACACGAATAGCCAATCCGTAAAGAACCTAAGTAGTGTAAAAGGCGCCACGGTGACACTATACGCACAATGGACCGCAAATAGCTACACAATTAGCTATGACGCAGGCGAAGGCACGGGCAATATGGAAAGCACCGAATGCACCTATGGCCAGAGTTGCGCTCTCAGCTCGAATACATTCACTCGTACCGGCTATACCTTCAGCGGTTGGAAGTTCAACGACCAAAACTTTACCGATGGCCAAAATGTCACGAATCTCGCAGAATCCGGCACCGTAACGCTCGTCGCTCAATGGACTCCAATTAGCTACACAATCAAGTTCGATGCAAACAGTGGCAACGGTAGCATGTCTGATCTCGCTATGACTTACGATGTGTTCAAGGCCCTAACTACAAATTCATTTACGAAGGCTGGTCACAGTTTTGCAAACTGGAACACGCAATCCGACGGCGAAGGTGACACTTATGCTAATAACCAAACAGTAAACAACCTCAGCTCCGAAAACGGCGCAACTGTAACCCTATACGCTCAGTGGACGGCAAACAGCTACACTATTAGCTATGATGCAAACAACGGCACAGGCACTATGGACGACACGAATTGCACCTACGGCCAAAACTGCGCACTTCGCACAAATAGCTTCACTCGCGCTGGTTATACCTTCAATGGCTGGAAACTAAACGAACAGAGCTTTACCGACGGCCAGAGCGTTACGAATCTTGCTGAATCCGGCACCGTTACACTTGTTGCCCAATGGACAGCGAATACTTATACGATTACCTACGCATCAAATGACGGTACCGGTGATATGGAAGATACGGTTTGTACTTATGATTCAAATTGCCAACTCCGAACGAATAGCTTCGCAAAGACTGGACACACCTTCAACGGCTGGCTATTTAATGATAATACCTACACAGACGGTCAAAATGTCGCGAATCTTGCCGAATCTGGAACTATTACGCTGGTCGCCCAATGGTCAGCAAATACCTATACTATTAGTTACGACGCCAACAATGGCAGCGGAAATATGGCCAATACAACCTGCACTTACGGTCAGAGCTGCACACTCCGCACCAATAGCTTCACTCGCGCCGGCTACACCTTCAGCGGCTGGAAGTTCAACGATCAAAACTTCACTGACAGTCAAAGTGTTACGAATCTTGCTGAATCCGGCACTATTACGCTCGTCGCGCAATGGACTGCGAATATTTATACGATCAGTTACGACGCTAATACTGGCGCTGGCGATATGGAAGACACAGTCTGTACTTATGATTCAAATTGCACACTTCGCACTAGCAGCTTTACGAAAGCCGGATACGCCTTCAGTGGCTGGACATATGACAATAATACTTATACCGACGGTCAGAACGTAATAAACCTCGCTGAATCTGGCACTATCACTCTAGTCGCACAATGGACCGCTAATACATATACTATCGTCTACGACGCTTACGGTGGTTCCGGTAATATGGCGAATACAACTTGTACTTATGACGCGAGCTGCACGCTTCGCACTAATACCTACGCCAAGACCGGCCATTCATTCAGCGGCTGGACATACGACAATCAAACCTTCACTGATGGCCAGGGTGTAACCAATCTCGCCGAATCAGGAACTATCACGCTAGTCGCTCAGTGGACTGCCAATAACTACACTATCAGCTACAATGCTAATGGCGGCTCTGGCGAAATGGCCGACACAACTTGCACTTATAGTCAAAGTTGCACGCTTCGCACGAATAGCTATACTAAGACCGGCCACACATTTAATGGCTGGAAGCTTGATGAAGAGAGCTTTACGGACGGTCAGAACGTAACAAATCTTGCCGAATCCGGATCCGTTACGCTAGTTGCTCAATGGACGGCAAATAATTACACTATTGCCTATCTCTCTAACGATGGAACCGGCGATATGGAAGATACCGTCTGCACTTATGGCGCAAGCTGTCAGCTGCGTGCCAATAGCTTCACGAAGACCGGACACACATTTAGTGGTTGGCTATTCGACAATCAAACCTACAACGATGGTCAGAGCGTAACTAACCTTGCGACGTCCGGCACTATTACTTTCATTGCGCAATGGACCGCAAACGACTATACGATTATCTACGACGCAAACGGCGGGACCGGCGATATGGAAGACACAGTCTGTACCTACGGTTCAAGCTGCCAGCTTCGTGCAAACAGCTACGCCAAGGCAGGCCATACCTTTGATGGCTGGAAACTTAACGATCAAGATTATACCGACGGCCAAAGTGTAACCAATCTTGCTGAATCTGGCTCCGTAACGCTTGTCGCAAAATGGTTAGCAAACAGCTATACGATTGTTTATGATGCAAACAACGGCTCAGGCGATATGGCAAATACGAATTGTGTTTACGGCCAAAGCTGCGCGCTCAGCTCAAATACCTTCACCCGCACTGGCTATACCTTCAGCGGCTGGGTATATAATAATCAGTCCTACACTGATGGCCAGAACGTAACCAATCTTGCTGAATCTGGCACTGTTACATTGGTAGCACAATGGACGCCAATTAGCTACACAATCGAATTTGACGCTAATGGTGGCACTGGCACTATGTCGGATCTCGCTATGACTTATGATGAGTCTAAAAATCTCACAGCAAACGCCTACAGCAAAACTGGCCATACGTTCACGAATTGGACAACAGCCGCAGATGGCAGCGGTAATTCGTATACCAATGCACAATCCGTAAGCAACCTTACGACCACCAATGGCGACACTGTTATGCTATATGCACAATGGTCGGCCAATAATTACACAATCATATATGACGCCAACGGTGGCACCGGGAATATGACTAATACGACCTGTACTTATGGGGTAGCTTGCCAGCTAACATCTAATGCCTACACAAAGACTGGCCACACTTTCAGCGGCTGGGCATATGACAATCATACTTACACCGATGGCCAGAGTGTTAATGACCTCGCAGAATCGGGCACCGTAACACTTGTCGCCCAGTGGACCGCCAATACATATACTATCGTCTACGATGCAAACGGCGGATCTGGCAATATGACCGACACGACTTGCACTTACGACTCTAATTGCACGCTCCGCACTAATGCCTACGCAAAAACAGGATACACTTTCAGCGGTTGGACATATGATAACCAAACCTTTACTGATGGCCAGAGCGTAACTAACCTAGCTACATCGGGAACTATTACGCTCGTTGCCCAATGGACTGCTAATACTTACATCATCAGCTACGACGCTAATGGTGGTTCAGGTACAATGACCGACACAACTTGCACCTACGACTCAAGCTGCGCGCTAAGCGCTAATGCTTATGCAAAGACCGGCTATACCTTTAACGGCTGGCTATACGACAATCAGACCTACAACGATGGTCAAGACGTAACGAACCTTGCTACATCTGGCACGATTACCTTCGTTGCGCAGTGGACGCCAATCAGCTACACAATCGCTTTCGACGATAATGGCGGTAGTGGCACTATGAACCCTATTAACACTACTTATGGCACACAAGTTCAATTAACGCCTAACGCATATGTTTGGCCGGGCTACACCTTCACAGGCTGGAATACGGCCGCCGACGGCACCGGAACTGACTACGCAGATAACGACACTGTCGATAATCTCACTACCGTTAATGGCGACACAGTCACCCTTTATGCTCAGTGGCGACAAGAACAAATTCTCGTCTGTAAAGCCGCGACTCAGCTCCATACTGAAGTCTGCGAAAGCTCTGGCTCATGTAATAATGTAAACAGTGGCACCATTAGCGGAGGTAGCATATATACAGTCGGTAGCGATAAGATAATCACCTACGGTATGATACCAAGCGCAAATTCACCAAAACCGGGCGATGCATATGATTGCGATTTAACTGGCAATGGAGTCTATGATGAACGCTTCTATGCCTTAGCCGTGAATGACAGTAGAAACTTGGATCTCGTTTACTATACAAACTATAATAATGGCCCAGATGTTGATTCGACCGCATATTATAATGACTCACTAGAAAAGCTCCCGACCAAGGCTCAATGGTCAAATCCAAACCTTGTCGAATTTTCACAGGATCAGATTTCAAGCCTAATTCCTATCGAAGATCTTCGTTCGGCATGCTCACCAGGCACAACTGGCATCACTAATATTGACGTAAAACGCTGCATCTTCACCCTTGAAAACTCTTCATTCCGTATTGATAATAGGACATTCGCGGACGGTATATGGCTAGAAAAAATAAACCAAAGCCACTATCGAATTATGACCACGAGCCTAGCTGTTAATGCTCGCCCAGGCAACGAGAGCCTGAATGCGACAAGACCAGTTATCCGAGTACCTCTACAACTCATTGAAGGCGTCACAGGACGTAGTTATACAATTACATACGACAACACCGGCGGCGACCCAATCACGCCAGACGAAGTAACATCCGGAGATAGTATCGACCATCTGCCGATAGCCACTGGCGTACAAAACGCCTACTTCTCAGGTTGGTCGCTCACTAGTGATGGACAATCTCCAATTAACGAATACTATATTATAACTGGCGACGTAACACTCTATGCAATCTGGACACAAACCAGCAAAACAGCCTGCGCAAAAGGCCAATACTTCAACACCCTCCAAGAAGCTATAAATCTAGTTAGAGACAACAACGAAAGAACGACCGTAACCCTACTTCAAGACACTGCCGAAGTCATCACGATCGCTGAAAATCAAAATATCGCATTTGATCTTCAAAATTACACACTAAGTAACGTCAGCGCATCGAGCCATCTAATTGATAACTCTGGTACGCTAGAGATTAGTAACGGCACGATCACCAGTTCCGCATCACAAGGGTCCGTAAATAATCTATCAACCGGAACGCTAATCATTTCTGGCGGCACAATAACAAATACCGGTTCAAAGCAGGCGGTCTGGAATGATGGTGGAAATGTAACAATTACTGGTAATCCTATAATTTCTAATACGACAAGCGGCCGTGCGACAGTACACAATCTCAGTGATGGCACAATGACTATTGAGGGCGGTGCTATCACTTCAAATGGCGGCATCGCAGTTTATAACCAAAAAGGTACACTCACTATCGGCAAAAAAGACGGCAGCATAAACACATCGTCGCCGACAATAACCGCCAAGACGTATGGTATCGTCGTATATCAAAATTACGACTTTAACTTCTACGACGGTACGATAAGTGGCAAAACATACCCTAACGGATACACAGCTCAAGATGCAAGTGGACCTACATCAATTACGAAAGACGAGACTGACAGCAAAGTCAGCGACATAGAATCGGGCTCAACTATCACTAAAGATACGAGCAGTACATATAAGACCATGTATCTCACAATGGCACCATAGCTATCCCAAGATAGATAATATTTAAAAATCTTTCCAAAACAATCCAATCATGCTAATATATATCTATCGCTGGGATAGCGAAGTGGTCAAACGCATCAGACTGTAAATCTGCCGGCTTCGGCCTTCGTAGGTTCGACTCCTACTCCCAGCACCAAAAAATCGAGCGCAAGCTCGTATTTTTTATGGTAGTAGGAGGAGAACCGTAGTTCGTCCGAGGTAGGAGCCGAATAGTTGCAGAAAATAAAGAATTATGCTACTATAATTGAAATATGTCAAAGAATATTGCGAAACCAAGCAAAACCACGAAAAAGATCCATAAAACTGCCAAAAAGGCAAACCAAGCCGAAACAAAAAATGCCGGCAAATTTTCGCGCGTGATTATCCCTGTAATTCTTGCATCAGTCCAGCTTATCACGAGTATAGCGTTCATTTCCGCACTAAAGAAACTAAGCCTCCTCCAAGGCTGGCAAATTACGCTCGTAACCATCGTTTTAATTCTACTTGAAGCACTTACTGTCTTTAAGCTCATAATTAGCAAAAAAGCAAAAAGTATGACAAAAATCGCTGTCTTAGTTATCAGCATCCTGGTCACCATCAGCACATCTATCGGCTTCCGCTACGTCCGCAACGCCGTTTCGTTTATCGAAAGTATCACTGGCGCTCGCTACGAAACTCAAACCTACAAGGTTCTAGTCCTCAAAAGCGGCCAATATAATGATATAAAACAGCTTAATACTCAGCATATCGGTTTCTTGAGCAATAACCCGAATTACGGCAATACCGTATCTACACTAAAAAATACTATCAACTTCACCGAGAAAAAATACGACGAACTCGGCAATCTTATCGCCGGCATCAACGATTACAAAGTATCTGCGATCACTCTAACCGACAGCTATCTAGAATTCCTAGAAGAGAACGACGCGGAGTTCATCGAGAAAACTAAGATAATCTATAGCTTCGAAGTTCGCATCGACAAAGAAAAAGACGTAAAGCGTGTCAATGTCGCAACTGAACCATTTATCATATACATATCTGGAAGCGACTCGCGTATCGGCATCAATGATACTGCACGCAGTGACGTTAATATCGTCGCGGTCGTCAATCCGAAAGAGTCAAAAATTCTCCTCGTCTCGATTCCAAGAGATTACTACGTCCAGCTCCACGGTACAACAGGTACGAAAGACAAACTGACTCACGCTGGAATTTACGGCACAGAAATGAGTAAAAACACAATCGCTGATCTTCTTGACGTAAATATCAACTACACCCTCAAAGTCGGCTTCAGCACCGTTATTAAAGTCGTCGATAAAGTTGGCGGCATCGATATTGATTCAGATCAAGCTTTTACCGCACATTCAAATAAATCCTGCAAATTCATAAAAGGCACCCAGCATATCGACAGCGCCTGTGCGCTCGCATTCGCACGTGAACGCTACGCTTACGCAACTGGCGACCGTCATCGTGGCGAAAACCAGCAACAGGTCATCACGAAACTAATCCAAAAAGTTTCCGATCCGCACTATCTAACCCGTTGGGCAGATATTCTTGACGCAGCAAAAGGCAGCTTTGAAACTAATCTAACCTACGAAGAAATCACCGATTTTATGCGCTACCAGCTCGCAGAGCTCAAAAAATGGTCAGTCGAATCAATCTCTCTCGATGGCACAGGCGCTATGCTTCCAACCTATTCAATGGGTTCACGCAAGCTATATGTTATGTTGCCATCTCAAAGCACTATAGATGCTGCAAAAGCAAAAATCAGCGAATATCTCAAACAAGATACAGCCGGTAAAGAATAGTTGCATTATTCAGTCAAATGTGCTATAATAATAGTAATATTTCAATAAAATGTTCTAAAGGGAGCGATTTTTAATGGAAGAAATAGACATCAAGGATTTCCTGGGCTACCTCAAGAAATTCATCATTCCGATAATCGTAGCGGCAATTCTTGCAAGTGGCGCAAGTGTTTTTTATAACCTCTGTATAAAAGTTCCAATGTACAAGACTAGCACGACAGTCGTGCTAGCACAAAGAAATTCCGAAAACGCAGCATCTACTACATTGAATGATATCAATATTAGCCAAAAGCTTGTTTCGACCTACTCTGAGATTGTAAAGAGTAAACTGATTCTCAACCAAGCTATCGAGAACCTCGGCCTAAATACGACTGCCGAAAAACTTAGCAAACACGTCTCTGTCACAGCCGTAGACGACACGGAAATCCTACGCATCAGCGTAGAAGACGGGAATCCAGAAGTTGCCGCCCAAATCGCAAACGAAATCGCTAACATCTTCAAAAAAGAAATCGTAAATATCTACAAACTTAACAACGTCAATACGATCGATACCGCACGCGTACCCGACAAAGTCAGCAACGATACGACGATTCGCGACGGTCTAATTGCTGCACTTATCGCAATTTTCGGCGTAACGGCAATTGCATTTATTATTTATTACTTTGACGATACTGTAAAATACGGCGAAGACGTCGAAAAACGCATCAAGCTCCCAATCGCTGGTAAAATCATCAAATCCGACATCAAAACCCGCAGCGAAAAAGACGAATTACTGGTCGACCGCTATCCAAAATCCATTGTCAGCGAAAGCATAAAAGCTCTTCGTACGAATCTACAATTTAGCTCCGTTGATGATGGTTTCAAGACTATCCTCATTACGAGTTCGAACGCATCCGAAGGTAAGAGTTTCACTGCTTCTAACCTCGCCGTAAGCTTCGCCCAAGCAAACAAAAAAGTCCTTCTTGTCGACTGTGATTTACGCAAAGGCCGTCTCCATAAGATATTCGGTATACCAAACCTCAACGGTTTCTCGACGCTCCTAACCGATAGCATTACAAACTTGAAAAAATATATCAGCAAGACTGACATCAAAAACCTCAGCATTATTACTCGTGGCGTCTATCCGCCAAACCCAAGTGAACTTCTTTCATCTAAAAAGTGCAAAGACCTAGTGTCTGCACTAAAAGACAAGTATGACATCGTTATATTCGATGGCGCACCATGCAACGGCGTAACCGACTCTGTAATTATGTCGACACTAGTCGATGAAACCCTAGTCGTCGTAAAAGACGGCTGCACGCCAAAGAACACGCTCGACAGCACGCGCGAAAGCCTTGAAAAAGTCAACGCGCACATCGCTGGCGTAGTCCTAAACGGCGTTAACAGAAAAATTGCAAAATACTACAGTTATTACGGGGATAAAAAATAATGATCGACATCCATTCCCACGTCTTACCGGGAATAGATGACGGCTCAAAAAATATGGCGATGAGCCTCGAGATTTTGCGTGGCCTAGAATCGCAGGGCATTACAGATCTAATCTGTACCCCACATTACATACCAGAGACGAAGCAAACCAGCTCTTTCGCCGCAAACAAAAAGATTTTCCAAGAACTCAAAAAAGCAGCCGCAAAAGAGGGCGTTAAAATCAATCTACATCTCGGCAACGAAATATATATCGACCTAAAAATCGCAAAGCTCCTTAGCGCCAAGAAAATAACCTCACTCAATCAGACGAAATACCTGCTCGTTGAGTTGCCTATGAGTGGCGAATTCGAACAATACGAAGATATCCTGCTCGAACTCAAGCAAAAAGGCTGGAAGGTAATCCTAGCGCATCCAGAACGCTACCATAGTTTCCAAAAAGACATCAATAAAGCACTAAGCCTACAAACAAACGACATCTTACTTCAGTGCAATCTCGGAAGTATTATCGGGCAGTATGGTGCCAAAGCTAAAAAAGCCGCGAAAAAGCTCATCAAAGAAAAAGCGGTATTCTGCTTCGGCACCGACATCCATCGCCCACGCGGTTATTCTGAAATCAAAAAAGCCCAGAACAAGCTCAAAAGATACTACACAGATTCCGAAATCAGCGCACTACTTGTCCAAAACCCTCAAAAAATAGTAAAATAAACATATGCGTACGCCAACCTGGTGGAAGGATTACCGGCGCCTTTCCTATGCCGATATCCGCTGGCTAATCATCTGGATTGCAATTTATGTCACGTTTTTGATTCTTGATATTATTTTGCCGAACTTCTTGGGCTCAGCCCTACTCAAATACATCGGCATTTTTCTATGTATCGTCTATGCGAACCAAAAATATAGCAAAGATTACAATCTTCAGTTAGCACTATTATTTACATTTCTCGCAGACACAATTCTCGTTTGGACGCCCTATGCGATTGCTGGCGTATATATCTTTTGTATTGCGCAATTTCTACACTTAACAAGACTTACGAAGCTGCCTAACAGCACCTTGGGCGTATATACACTCATTCTGAGCCTATTTTTCGCAATCAATATCGTTTACGGAATGAAACCAATCTACGCCATTGCAACGGTTTATGGTATCGAGCTTATTTGTAATATTTGGATGTCTATAAGCAACTACCGCAAAAACAAAACTCACTATCAAACTCGCTGCGCCTGCTATGGTTTTATCGCCTTCTTTTGCTGCGATCTCTGCGTTGCGCTACGTTTTATGGCACTCGACGGCGTCCTGCCACTCGCACTAATACCAGTCACATCATTCCTCGTCTGGGTTTTCTATTACCCAAGCCAAGTCCTAATTGCCAACTCAAGCCTCCTCAAAATTGCAAAAAGCAAACGTATCAGATAAAATAACTTAATGTCGAGTTTCAATGACAAAGATTTTGGCGAAGTCGTTGTGCGTCGTAGCGCTTGGTCGAGCCGTGCAAAATTTTCCGTCGCCACGTCAGGCAAACTCACGATTACGGTCCCGACGGGCACTTCTGATTTTCTTGCCAAACGATTCTTAAACTCTATGCGAAAAGAAATATCCCAGAAACTCCCAGTCAAAGACCCCTCAACTCAACGCGCAAGAGATGCGCAGAAAAAAATCCTAGCCAAGAAAGCCCGCGAATACTTACCTTATCGTCTAGAATTCTGGGCAACAAAATACGGCTATCATTACTCCGGAATACGTCTATCGCACGCAAATACTCGCTGGGGCAGCCGCTCTTCGTCTGGCACTATCTCACTAAATATTGGACTGATGAAAGTACCAGAACCACTTCGCGATTATGTTATCATCCACGAATTAGCACACATCAATCATATGGATCATTCAAACGAATTTTGGCGCGAAGTCGCATCGCACGACCCGCTCTACAAACGACACCGCGAGCAACTCAAACAATTCTCGCCTGGTGTATAATATGCTTATGACAAAGCTGATCGATATTATTTCGCCTATCTACCAAGAACTCATCGCAAAATGCGAACGTCGCAAAATTAGCGTCAACCTCGACATCAATGATTTAACTACGAGAATTACAGACGTCGAAAAACTAGAGGCTTTTTATTCAAAAGAAATCAAACGCGCCCTAAAATCCTGCTCAGAAGGAGACAAAATCACTCTAAGTCAAACGGGCAATCGTTACAGTATTCGATATTCCGCCAAGAATACCCTTACGCCAACAGAAGTAGAATCGCTCCGCGAGCAAGGCTACGAAGTCCGCGCCCGCTTCGGCTACGACACGATAATCACACTCAAACTAGATTAATTATTGTTGCTTTTGAAGCTTTACTGCAAAACCGCCGCCAGGTGCCATATACACTTCAAGCTTGTCACCACGGCGAAGGACTTTTTCTTCGATTACATAGCCCAACTGATGGTCGCGGTAGTGCGCATCATCCGAATCACGATAAATCGTTGCGACGTAATTCGCACCATTGTCAAGAAAATCTAGATAAAGCTGAACTCGACGCCCCTCTTCGTTCGTAACGCCGCCGATAAACCAATCATTCGACTCCCAACCCTGACGAGCAACAACATAGCTCTTGCCGATCTCGCCAAGCAAAGGAATTGTCTGCTCGAAACGAGAAGGAACATCACGAATAAATTGGAACAAATCTGGATAGGTATCAGCATAGAACTGAGGTCGATCAGCCGCCATCTGCATCGAAGAATAAATAGTAACATAGTACGCAAGCTGGCGGGTCAAAGTCGAGGCAAGACGCTTCGAGAAATTAGCAATATCAAATATTCCTGGCGTGTAATCCATACCGCCCGAAAGAAGACGCGTATATGGCAAGAAACAAGCGTGAGACGGTTCCAGAGCACCACCTTCATATTCCTGACCACGAGCACCTTCGCGTGTCATCAAATTCGGCCACGTACGCTCGATGCCAGTGCCTTTGATTGGTTCGTGCACGTCAAGCATAATGTGATACTTCGCCGCAAGTTCTAGAGCCCTCTGATAATGCAAGACGCCAAGCTGCGAATGATGAAATTCACGACGCCCGTTAATCGTCATCTTTGAGCCAGCATAGCCAGATTTTACATAACGAATGCCGTGTTGCGTTAAGAACTTATAAGCATCCTCTAGCTGGTCTTCATAATTATCAATAAAACCAACCGTTTCGTGGTGTCCAACTAATTCAACGCCATTTTGGTGCGCATAATTCGTAATCGCATCTAAATCAAAATCCTGCGTCGCTACCATAAATTTATTATTTATACCATTTTCGAGCCAATCGCCTTCCCAACCATCATTCCAACCTTCTATCAAGAGGGCAGTAATACCAAGCCTACGACAATAATCAATATATTGGAATGCGTGTTCCGTAGTTGCACCATGACGCTCGCCAGGGGCCCAAGTCCATTCGCCAACAAACATTGCCCACCAGATACCAAGAAACTTCGTTGGCTGGACCCAAGAAAAGTCACCTTTTGGCGGCTCGTTCAAATTCAAAATCATACGCGATGTAGTCAAATCCAAAGCATCGTGCGCAACCTGAATCGTTCTCCAAGGCGTCGAAAATGGAAGCTCCACATATGCGCGCATACCGTCAGAGAGAGGCGTAATATCAGATTTTAGAGATGAATTACTGAGCTTGATTGTCATCGAGCCATAGTTATATAACGCAGCTTCGTGAATCGAAATAAAATGTCCAGAAGTCGTCTGTATCGTCAGTGGCGTATGTACCGATTCGGTCAAAGAGAAAACAGGACGCTCAATATAGTTATATTCATAACGATCTGGCTGGTAAGCAGGAATACTCCAAGACTTAGAATTCGTATCAACCGAAAACTCCGTCAACTCATCCTCGACAATCATATTTTCCATCTCTGGCTGAGCCGGAATCTCATACCGAAAAGCCACGCCGTCATCAAACACTCTAAAGCGAATCGTCATAATACGCTTCGGACGGACGATCTCTTCAAGATAAACCGCAAGTTCATTATAATTATTGCGAATCTCGTGCTGCTCACCCCAATACGCAGTCCAACTTTCATCAACTGAGCGCGAATAAGTACGCACAACGGCAAAATGATCAGTCAAAGGCTGCGCGTCCTTCAACGCAATACCAAGCTTCGATTTGCGAAGAATAATCTTGTCATCCTTACTTACGAAATACGAAATCTCTCCACGATCGAGCAAAAACGAAAGCACTAAACGTTTATTTGGCGAAACGACATCAAAAACAGCATCAGTCTTTGGCTTGCGGAATAAATTGCCAAACAAACTCATATAGATGCCCACATTAGCATAACCTAATTGTATCATAAATCGTGTATAATAATGCTAATGCTTTGGCTAATTTTATGTATAATCGCGGCTCTAACTTGGAGCATCAGTGCCTTCATCGATAACTACCAAACTGACGTCATATTTCGTGGCAAAACGCCGCAGGGAATTAAAGTTCTAAACGGCCCGGTCTATATGACGATCGCCATTATTGTAGGCATTATTTTCAAGATACAATTGCCGAGCTTGCCGCTGACCGGCTTTCTGCTTTTATCGGGCCTCCTTAGCTCCATCGGAACAATCGCCTACTACGCTGCGCTAGAAAAAGAAGAAGCAACCGGCGCAACTATTTTTTACCAGCTCCAGCCTGTTATGTTTTTACTAGCGGACAGCATCATCTTTGGCGACATAATCACGCCAAAACAGATCATAGGCTTCTTCATTATCCTTTTAGCACCAATCATCGTAATCTTCTCGCGGCACCGCCGCAAAAGTCGCAGCATCGCGCTGCACGCCGCTTTGTTGCTGGTATTATATGTATTCATTGCAACCGTATCCGCCGAAATTGCCGTCCGCTCAAGTGCAAATATCGATTTCAAAATCGTATTCGTATTATATTTGTTCGGCAGAGGCTTCACAGATTGTCTAATCGGCCTAATCCCGAAATATCGCAAACGCCACAAATACGTCCTCAAGAAAACACCTGGCAAATATATTAGCACCGTTATTCTCAACCAGTCGCTATGCGCCTTCGCGGATTTTGTTTACCGCTACGGGTTAGTTTTGGGCGTAGCAGCAATCGCAAGTGCAATCACAAACGCCACCCAGCTCGTGCTCACATTCACATTAGGAATAATCTTCTCGATAATCTGGCCAAACTTCGGCAGGGAAAAACTCTACCGCCACGTCGTCATAGCGCATATCATAGCAGTCGTCCTTTGCGTCGCAGGAATAATTATCATACAATAAGCTTATGGATATAGAAGTTATAAAACAATACGAAGCAATCATAGCAATAATCGCCGGGGTTTTTCTGTGCCTATTCGGCTATCGCATCAAAAAAGTCGCATTTGTCATCATTTGGTTCTTAATCGGCTATCTATTAGCGCAATACATAATCACCGATATAAATATCGATGAAATCTGGCGCCAAATCATTCCGATTGCCACAGGCGTCTTATTCGGTATGCTAGGATTTAGCATCGAGAAGCTTTGTATATTTGCGGTCGCAACATTCGGCGTGTCAACGACAATCATCGAAATGCTTCAGCTAACTGATCCGCTTTTCATTGGCTTAGCTATCGCTGCAGGCGTCGTCGTTGGTTGTATCGCAACGGCTATGATAAAGCCACTCGGCATCATAACGACCGCCCTTTCTGGCGCAAAACTTATCGCAAAATATTCCGTCTTACAATTTTCGCTAGAACATTACCCATACTTCATTCTAATTCTAGGAATCGCCTTCGCAATCGGTGTAGTTTTCCAGTTCAAAAACTGCCGACACATCGAATAAAATGTTACAATGGTAAGAATAAAAGGTGGAGGAATATGCGAGAATATCGCAATGAATGGAAATACTGTTGCACCGAGGGCGAGCTAGCCCTACTTTCTGCGCGCGTCAAAAACCTCCTTTCAGTCGACGATTACGCCTTATCCGAAGATACGTACGGTATACATAGCATTTATTTTGACGACTACAAAAACACCTGCGCAAACGACAACGCGATGGGTGCAGAACGTCGATACAAGTGGAGAATTCGTTATTATAGCGGGCCAAAAAAGAGCCTCCACCTCGAGCTAAAACACAAAAAATTCGGACGCACTCACAAAGAATCTTGCCCATTAACAAAAAAAGAACTCGCCTTTATCCTCGACCGACAACCCGAAGAAATCCTCTGGAAAACGAAATATAACCTTCTTAGAAAATTCTGCTACGCAATTATGACTCGCAACTTTCAGCCAAAAGCTATCATCTATTACGAACGTATCGCCTACGTAGATCAAATCGCAAACATTCGCATCACCTTAGATAAAAATATCTCAGCAAGCAAAGATTTCGATCGATTCATCACGGGCGACTACCAAAAAATTCCAATTCAAGAAGGCAACAAACAAGTCCTCGAAGTAAAATTTAATCAAATACTACCAAGCTACATCAGAGACATCGTCAACTCGCACGGATTCAAGCAAACATCATTTAGCAAATATTATTTAGGAAGGAAAAAACTTGAGGAGTTAGTATGAATTTAGGAGATATATTCCAAAACATCGGCAACGCATTCAACGCGTCGATAATCGAAACCGGAACCATAATTACGGTATTGTTCGTAGTATTATTCTTCGCAATTTACGAATTTCTAATTTATCGTTTCGTATCGCACCGCAGCTTTTATAACAAGTCGTTCAATATCGCAATCGCGCTATTACCGTTTTTCATTTCGACTATTATTCTTTGTCTACAATCAAACGTAGTCATCACACTCGGCACCATCGGCGCACTTGCAATTATCCGCTTCCGCACCGCCGTCAAAGATCCAGTCGATATGATTTATCTCCTCTGGTCCGTCCATACCGGCATCGTCTGCGGCTGCCAACTTTATCCAGTTGCGCTTTTTACGACGCTAATCGTCACAATTGTGCTAGTCGTAATGGAGAATGTAACCTTCGGCAAAAAGCCATTTATCTTAATTATTCATAGTGACAAAAACGAAGAAGAAACCATCACAAAAATCCTTAGCCGTCATTGCAAAACACATCGCATCAAAAGCCGCAACGTCACAAACAAGGGCTACGATTATGCGATAGAATGTTCAATCAATAACCCAGCCGAATTGACCGAGCAGCTAAAAGAAACAGAAGCCATCAAACAGTTTTCCGTCATCGAATACGACGCCGACGATATTGTTTAGCGGAGCAAAAAATGAACCGAAACTATGTAGCAATAATTATCGGAATTATGAGCCTCGGCCTGTTTATAACAGCCGCCTCAGTTTTGACGCCACACTCTAATTATAAGGACGCCGTCGTTACGTCGGAACAGCTAAAAGAGATAACGAGTAAACGCGAAGAAACCAAAGAACAGCTCCTCACAAGCCTTAAATTCAACGGCCACAAGGTCTATTATGCGCAGGCAAACAAAACTTGGTATTATTCAATCGTCGGAGGCGAAGACAAGGCGTACACCCCAAACATAGAGACCAATGACCGCGCAGTCAAGCTCGCATTTTACGGCGAAACAACAATCAATGACAGCCTAATTGCCTCTGGCAAAACTGTCAATTTTATTGCCTACACTGACAAAGAGTATGCCTACTACGAGCTCGCGATTACGAAGCTTCCGCTAATTACTATAAGCCACGAACAAGAAATCCTCGCCGAGACCGACGTTGATATGTCTTTTGAGCTTTTCGACAACCGAAAAAACGCCCTGAAACGCATTATTCAGACTGAGGGGAGCATTCATTATAGAGGAGCAACATCTAAAAACCTCGACAAGCGATCATATCGCCTCAATTTGCGCGAAAAATCAATCGGCGAGCATAATCGAAATTCATCACAATCACTCCTTGGTATGCGCGAAGATGATGACTGGATTCTATACGCCCCATATAACGACGGCGAAAAAATACGTAACCAACTCAGCGAAGAACTCTGGTATGAAGCTACCTCAGACCACGACATTCAAACAGGCGTAGAAGCGAAATTCGTAGAAGTAATCGAAAATGGCAAATTCGCCGGAATCTACTCACTTTCTACCACGATAGACGAAAAGGCGTTAGGCATTGGCAAAAACTCCGACGGCACATACTCTGATTTCATTTTCAAGAAAAATTCGACATTAAATACCTGCGACGAGACAGAAAATGTTTATGAACTAAAAACGGATAAAATCGAGAACGTCGATAACGCCTGGGATACCTTATGCGAATACCACAATAAATCTCTCGTCAAAAAAGACACGGAATATATTAAACAGCATTCAAATATTGATTCAATTATAGACGTTAGTCTATTTAATATCCTTATCAATAACCATGATTTCGCTGCAACAGAGATAAATATGAACTACAAAAACACGTATTTAATATTTAGAAAAAGCACTAATAGCTATATTGTTTCCTATATCCCATGGGATTTCGATGGGACATGGGGAAAATCCGGTATTAAAGATGAAATAATTTATTATTTCAAGCCGACAAAAGTATTTTCACAAGCGAACTTCATCTTAGACATAATAAATAACAATAATATAGAAAAACAAACAAAAGAGCGTTACGAAGCTCTTCGCCAAAGCTATTGGTCAAATAACAACATTCAAAATCTTATTAATAAATACGAATCCGATATATATAAATCTGGCGCATATATACGCGAAAAAGCTGCGTGGCCAAATGGCAGTTATATCCCAGACGATGAGCCGCAAAACCTCAACCGTTTCCGCGAATATGTCAAAAAACGTCTCGAATATACAGATTACTACTACGGTTTGACCGAGACAGAGCCAGAGCCACTAGACTGGTCTTTTGAAGAATAAAAACAGCGCCCCCATACGAGGGCGCCTAGTTTTACAATTTGGATCCTCTATTATTGTAGCGACGAATTACCGCAATAATGTCCTGATAGTCATACACGCAAACATCGTCCATTTTGCGACCAGTCTTTGCAAGCGTATCTGCCGTAAAAATCGACATAACATACACGCCGCCGAATGGCGCAAACGCAAGCTTCATATCTTCTGCGTGCGGGTTACTACTGTCAGGAACACCGGCTTTCTTCATCATCTCATATCGGAACAAAGTGCTTATCATCGAATCAGATTTTTCATAAGAATCGAGACGCACGATCTTGCCGCCAACACGAGCAGTAATAAAATCGCCAGATCCAAGAATTAATCTAATCATACTCTCCCACCTCCTCTATGATTAGTGCAAGTTCAGGAAACTTTCCTTCTATTATAGCACAGAATCGACGAATAGTCAATACCTTAAGCGTGATGATAGGGGTGCCCCAGCGCAATTTCCTGCGCCCGATATATCTGTTCCGTCAAAATTAGACGGCAAATTTGATGCGGGAACACCAATCGCGACAAACTCCATACTAGATTAGCTCGTTTCACAAGCTCATCAGAAAAATGCCCAAATGCTCCACCAAGCACAAACACTACATCCCGCCCGCTATTTAGCGGCTCAGAAATCGTTCGCGACAACTTCGGCGAATCCAAAATCTCGCCGTGCTCGTCTAGTAACACAACAAATACATCAGCCCTAAGCCGAAGAACCTTTTCGGTTAGCCGATCTTCGTCTGTAAAATCCCACTCCACAGCAAAAGGTTTCCGCAAGCGCTTCTCATATTCAGCGCAAGCCTCGGCAAGCCACCCATTCGACTTTTTCCCGCCCGCAATTATCTTAATCATTGCATTATTTTAACATTTTTGCTATAATATCGGAAGTTACCAAAGACAGTGGCGGCGAAAGCTTAATTATGCCACCGAGGAAATAATTCTTGTATATTGGTGACGTTTTCTGCCTGAGAGGGTAGATATTAACATTCTGGCTACCAACTTAATACCAAAAGGAGATTTCTATCTATGGCAATTAGCAAAGATAAGAAACAACAATTGGTTGCCGACTTAAACGAGATTCTTTCCGATGCCAAGATGACCGTTTTTGCAAAATATCAGGGCCTCACAGTCGCTGAGATGCAAGAACTCCGCGCTTTGGCACGCGAAAGTGGCGTACAGATCAAGGTTGTCAAGAACCGCCTTGTTCGTGTCGCTATGGGCGAAATCGCTGTCTACAAAGACACCGACACTTCAGCGCTCGAAGGTCAGCTTCTCTACGCTATCTCTAGCGAAGATGAAGTTGCTCCAGCTCAGGTCCTCGCAAAATTTGCGAAGGAACACGAAGCGCTCGAGCTCAAGGGTGCCTTTGCTGGCGACGGCAAAACCCTCAGCGAACAGGAAGTCCAGGATCTTTCCAAGCTTCCAAGCAAAGAGCAACTCATTGGCCAGGTTGTGGATATGCTCCTCAGCCCAGTCAACGACGTTACAAATGGCCTTTCTGGCAATTTGCACGCCTTGCTCGATGGCATTGCCGACAAGGCAAACGCCTAAGTTTGCAATCTATTTAGGGGGACTATCAACTATTAATTTGAAAAGGAGTCAATCATGGCTGCTGATGTTAAGAAAATCGCAGAGGAATTGGTTAAGCTCACCGTCCTCGAAGTTAACGAGCTAAAGAACGTCCTTAAGGACGAATATGGCATTGAGCCAGCTGCTGCCGCTGTCGCTGTTGCTGCAGCTCCAGCTGAAGGTGGTGCCGCTGCTGCTGACGAAAAGAGCGAATATAACGTCGTTCTCAAGGATGCAGGTGCACAGAAAATCGCTGTCATCAAGGCAGTTAAGGAAGCTACCGGTCTTGGTCTTGGCGAAGCTAAAGCTATCGTCGACGCTGGTGGTGTTGTCAAAGAGAAAGTTGCAAAGGACGAAGCAGAAGCTCTCAAGAAAGCTCTCGAAGAAGCCGGCGCAACTGTCGAACTCGCTTAAGTTCTATCAAACATATAGCCAGAAAATGTTGCAAAATTCAGCCCGAATGGGCTGTTTTTTGTTGAAATTGAAATGTATATAAAATGTCAATGGTAAAAAATACAACGATTTTGCAGCCGAATCTGTTATTCGTGTGGAAAAAATCAAAAATATTGCATTGACTCGAAACGCACGAAGATATATCATATAATTAATAATATTAAACAGACAGGATGCGAGGTATGTCTGAATTACCAGAAAAACAAATAAAAAGACTACGAAGCCTTTTGACCGAAGCAGAGACTAATCTTTCTGCTGCGAAAGAATTATTAACTTCAATGCTTGGCGACGGCGATGTCATCACCGCACCAGCCAGCACAATTACCGAGAGCCCAGAGGGCAAAGTCATCGAGGGTGTTTTCGATGGCCAAATTATGATCGGCCCAGACGGCAAGAACTACCCAGTTCCAGCCAACTACGCGTCGAAATCTAAGCTCGTTGAGGGCGATATCTTGAAGCTCACCATTGGCGACAATGGCAAGTTTATGTACAAGCAGATCGGCCCAGTCGAGCGCAAAACCGTTATTGGCACGCTCACTAGCCACGATGACCAGTATTTTGTCGAGGTCAACGGCAAAGAGTACAAGATTCTCTACGCATCCGTCACTTACTTCCGCATCAAAGTAGGTGATCAGGTCACTGTAATTATTCCGGCCGACAACGCCGACGCCACTTGGGCAGCAGTCGAAGCAAGTCTATAACATAGAACCGGCCAAAAGCCGGTTTTTTGATGTCTATATTAAATAGCTTATGCTAAAATGAAATTAATAATAACCGAAAGGGAAATCTATGGAGAATATCAAAAAATACATCGCCGAGTTTCTCGGGACGGGCGTCCTCGTGCTATTCGGCTGCGGTGTCGCCGTGACCACAGGCGATATTTTAATCACATCGATTGCATTCGGCATCTCGATTATCGTCGGCGCCTACGCAATCGCAAGCGCCTCGGGTTGCCACATCAACCCAGCCGTATCGCTCGCAATGCTCATCAGCGGCAAACTAAATATTAAGGAATTCTTCTGCTACGTCGCATCGCAAATCGCCGGCGCATTCGCAGGCTCTGGACTCCTTTACGCGATTCTAAGCTGCACAAATCTTGGCACTAACAATCTCGGCGCGAACGGTTACGGCGACCTTAGTGCCACAGGCATTTCGCTCTGCGGCGCAATCCTCGTCGAAATAATCCTAACTTTTGTCTTTGTCTATACCATTCTAGGCGTCACTGCCAAAGCTGAAAATTCCCGCATCGCTGGCGTCATCATCGCATTAGCACTCGTCTTCGTTCATATTATCGGCATCAAACTAACCGGAACATCTGTCAACCCAGCACGCTCACTCGCACCTGCTGTCTTACTCGGCGGTGAAGCACTCAACCAAGTCTGGGTATTTATCGTTGCACCACTTGCCGGCGCAGCTGCTGCGGCTTGCACTTATCGCTTGCTAAACCCAACACCAGCCAAAGTTACTCGCGTCAAAGCAAAGAAATAATTACAACAAATAAAAGCGCCAATCTCTATTGGCGCTTTTTTGTTTGCGATATAATAGAACTATGAAGGCTTTATACAGGAGGTATCGCCCAAAAACTCTTGACGAGGTCATCGGTCAAGAGCAAATTACTACTGTTCTCAAAAATTCCATCGCAAATGGAAAGCTTTCTCACGCCTATATTTTTATTGGCCCACGCGGCACTGGCAAAACATCCGTCGCACGCATTCTTGCCCACGAAATCAACGGCTTTAAATATGAACTCGAAGACGATTATCTAGATATTATCGAAATTGACGCCGCCAGCAACACTGGCGTAGATAATATTCGCGACCTCAGAGAACGCGCAATTATCGCACCAACCAAAGGCAAATACAAAGTCTATATCATTGACGAAGTCCATATGCTGAGTAAGTCTGCGTTTAATGCCTTACTCAAAACGCTCGAGGAGCCGCCAGAACACGTCATTTTCATTATGGCAACAACCGACGCCTACAAAGTGCCAATCACGATTACGAGCCGCAGCCAGGTCTTTACATTCAAGCTTGCCGATCCAAGCACGATGTTTACTCATCTCAAGAATATTTGCGCAAAAGAAAAAATCGACATCGATGATGAAGCACTAAAAATCGTCGTGAAACGTGGCGGAGGGTCATTCCGCGACACTTTGTCGCTACTAGACCAAGTCTCAACACTTAGCGACCAGAAAATCACCGGCGAGCTCCTAACAAAAGCACTCGGCCTGCCACAGCAAGCTATCACCGAAGAAATACTTCAGTCCTACAAGGCGAATGACCTCACAAAAATCCGCCAATTACTCACCGAGTTGAGCGATTCCGGCATAAAACCAGAAACAACCGCAGGCGAATTGATTGACTCAATAATCTCAAACCCAGAACAATGTTTTCTACCATTACTAGACAAATTGACAGAAGTTAACCGTGCCGCATTTCCAGCTGCAAAATTGCTAATCGCACTTTGCCAGAACGAACAGCTAGCCATACCTAGGCAACCAGTGCCAAAACCTATAGTCCAGACCGCCGCAGCACCAACGACGCAACCTATTCAAGATGAACCGAAAGTGATTGAACCAGTGAAGCCACAGCCAAAACCAACACCAATAGTCCCAAACGACGCAAACGCTGAAGAAATCTGGCAAGCCATCGTCCAGAACATCGCTCAAAAATCCCCCCTCCTCACAAGCGACATCGTATCCTCAAAATACACCCTCTCAAACAACACCCTTAAGATATACACCGGCAATTATGTTAAAGCTAAGAATATCGACAAACGACGCAAATTCATAACAGAGGTAATCCCACAAAATATCGTAATCGAAATAACAGGCGACACCTTGGCAAATGATCCAGAAGTAGCAAGTATCGCCGCAATAATGGGCGGAGGAGAGGAGATTCAAATCAATGAGTAACGAAAAAACAGCCGAACGCATAACCCCGCAAAACCTAGACGCCGAAAAATCCCTGCTAGGCGCAATTTTGATTTCCGAAGAATCACTCCCAGATGTGACTGAAATCGTAACTCCTCAAGATTTCTATGACGAGCGCAACCAGCATATCTATGGCGCGATGTGGCGACTCTACGAACATCATCGCCCAGTTGATCTCTTAACGGTCAAATCTGAGCTTAAGTCTAAAAATCTCACCCAAAAAGCAGGCGGCTCCGCCTACCTCTCTGAGCTTTCCGGCTACGTTCCAACCGCCGCCCACGCGACCGCATATGCAGAACTAGTAAAAGACGCCGCTGTTCGCCGTCGTCTCATTGATGCCGCCGCCAAAATCAACGAAGAGGCCTACAAAGAAGATGCCGAAACAAACGAAGTCCTAAGCGAATCCGAAAAATACCTCTTCAACGTCACCGACCAAAACGTCAAATCGGACGCACTATTTATTGGCGACTTACTGACCGACACATTTGACCGCCTAGAGCAGCTATACGAAAACAAAGGTTCAATCGCAGGCTACAAAACCGGCTTCCCAGACCTAGATAAAAAGACCGCTGGCTTCCATAAATCTGACTTGATTATCCTTGCCGCCCGTCCTGCAATGGGCAAAACCGCTCTTGCATTAAATTTTGCCCGTAATGTCGCCGCCATCAACAAAAAAGCCGTCCTAATCTTCTCTCTAGAGATGGGCAAAGAGCAGCTAATCAACCGTATGCTCGCCGACGCTTCAGGAGTGAGCTCGTTCAAGCTAGAGACAGGCGGATTCGATTCCGAAGATTTTAATAAAATCTCCGAGGCGATGGCCGAACTTGCCGAAGAAAAAATCTACATCGACGACAAACCAGGCCTCTCTATTATGGAAATGCGTACAAAAGCCCGCCGTGTCGCCCACGACGAAGACCTCGGTATGATAATCGTCGATTACCTCCAGCTTATGTCTGGCTCTGGCAAACGAGCGAGCGATAACCGCGTCCAAGAAGTTTCCGAAATCTCCCGCGGCCTTAAGATGATCGCCCGCGAACTTAACGTCCCAGTTATCGCACTCTCACAGCTCAGCCGTAGTGTCGAAACACGACAAGGTTCAAACATCCCGATGCTATCTGACCTCCGCGAATCAGGCTCTATCGAGCAGGACGCAGATATCGTTATGTTTATTTACCGCGAAGATTACTATAATCCAGAAACCGAGCGTCAGAACATTACCGACCTCATCCTCGCCAAGCACCGTCGAGGCGCAACCGGCAGCATTGAGCTTTACTTCGATAAAGAACGTGTCCGCTTTATGTCACTCGACAATAAGCATGAGTAGTTTACATAGCCAAGCTATGATATACTAATAGTAGTGAAAAAACGCACTACACAATTCTTTTTGTACCAATACCGCTTCATTATCGGCTATATTTTATTAGCATTTGCATTTTTTGCATTACTAACTTTTCTGCCGCATATCGCACCAGGCGGCCTCACCCAAGGCGAGATGGATTCTGCAGTCACCTCTAGCGAACTAAACCGCAGCTTTATGCAAGAGGGCGACATCATCAATCTCCCATACTACGCTTTACAAAAAATCAGCCTACATATCTTTGGGCTCAACCTCATCTCAATCAAACTCCCATCGATTATTATCGCCGTATTTGCTGGCCTCTTCATCATTCTCCTACTCAACCGTTGGTTCAAAAACGACGTCGCCGTCACTTCTTCAATTCTCACAACTTTATCAACCGCCTTTCTATTCTTAGCAGGGAACGGGACGCCACTCATTATGTACGTCTTTTGGCTCGCGCTAATCCTATGGCTCGGCTCAAAAATTGTCGGCAACGACCACGTCAGCCCAATCCTCGTCATCGCCTTCTTCCTCAGCATTGCCTTGTCCGCATATACACCGCATTTGCTATACGTCGCCTTCGCAATTGCGGTTGCAGGCCTTATACATCCACATCTGCGCTTCGGACTTAAGCAGCTCAGTTTTTGGCAGCTTGCACTCTGTTTTTGCGTATCAGCACTCACAATTACTCCGCTCGTAATAGGCTGCATTTCGAATCCAAATAACATCCAAAACCTTCTCTTTATGCCGAAGTTCAGCATCGCAAACTTTGTGACAAATATCTCAACCGCATTCGCGCCGTTCTTTAGTTTCAGCCTCGTCTATGACAGCATTTTCCTTGCACCACTCTTCGGCTTAGCCACCGTCGCCCTCATCGTCATTGGCGCACTCGCGTCAATCGGCAAAATGTTTACATCGCGCAACACTGTCGTTAGCCTCTTAATAATCTATGCAATTATCATCTCTGGTCTAAACGGAGATGTCGCAATCTCGATCATCATCCCAATAGCCGTACTCAGTGCAGCCGGCCTCGAATCTATCATTGAAAAATGGTACTCACTCTTCCCAGAAAACCCATACGCCCACCTCTTTAGCATTGTGCCAATTGTCGCCGTTATCCTCACGATAATCGGCTCTGGACTTGCACACTTTGTTAACGGCTATCACTACGCTCCACGCGTCGCAGAAAACTTCAGCGACGATCTAATGACAATCCAAAAATATGTCAAAAAGGAAACCCCGATCCTCGTAACCGAAGACACAAAAAATTACGACTTCTACCGCCTATTAGCAAAATATGAAAACTACCAGATTATCGACAGTACCGAAGGAACAGCGACATACGCAACCTTCACGCCGCAAAATAACGAGAATTACAGCCTCAAACAGATAATTACTTCGCCAAAGAGTAGAAATTCTGATAGACTATATATATACTCTATTACCGAAAAAGAAGAAAAGGGAGAATAATATGGGTGCCACTATGGACCAAATGAAGATGCTTAACGAACTTCGCAAAGCACAAAAAGAACTCAAGAATGAAATCGTAGAAGTTGAAGCTGGTGACGGTGCAGTCGTTATTCAGATTACCGGCGAGCTAAAAGTCAAAAAAGTCTCAATCGACCCAGAAAAAATCGACCTAGACGACATCCACGAGCTAGAGCGCTGGATTGAAAACTGTATGCGCGACGGCTTTGCCAAAGCACAAGAAATTGCTACCGACAAGATGAAGCCACTTATGGGCTCACTCGGCAGCCTCGGAATGTAATATGCTTCCTAGCGCCCTTAATGACGTAATTGATGCGCTCGGACGCTTGCCAGGCGTAGGTTCGCGAACCGCAGAACGCTACGCCTACTTTTTGCTCAAAAATGATTCTAATATCTCAAAGAACATCGCAGAATCCCTTCTGAATCTCCACAACAACGTCAAAAACTGCCCAATTACTTTCGCTATTATGGACGCAAGCGAGGAAGTCTCGCCACTTTATAGCGATCCAACCCGCGACAAATCCGTCATCCTAGTCGTCGAAGAGCCTCTAGATATCTATGCCATCGAGCACACCAAGGCCTACACTGGCACTTACCACGTACTAGGCGGCGCAATTTCGCCAATGGACGGCATTACCGCAGAGCAACTTCATATCAAAGAGCTAATTGAGCGCATCGCAAAAGACGATGCCAAAGAAATCATAATCGCGACCAACCCATCCGTCGAAGGTGAGTCGACGGCAGTGTTACTAGAAAAACTCCTACACGAAAAATACCCAGAATTACAGATAACACGCCTCGCGCGTGGCCTCCCACTCGGGGTGTCGCTAGAATACGCCGACCAAATCACCCTCACCTCAGCACTGAATAACCGCACAAAACTATAAAAAATAGCCCCAGAACAAAACCGGGGCTATTTTTTATTTCTTTCCAGTCGGAGTAGGGAACTTGCGACCAAGATAGCGCACCGCCTCGCGAAGCTCAACAATCACTTTACCCATAATCTCCATATCTTGCCACTTGCCATTGTTACGGGCAGGACAAAAATCCGCAATCGCGTTTAAACAGGTTGCAATCATCTTCATTTCATTCTCGCCCATACCGCGCGTTGTTACCGCTGGCGTACCGAGACGCACACCGGAAGGCGAGAAACGTTTACGCGTATCGTTCGGGATCGCATTAGCATTTAGCGTCAAACCACAACGATCACATAGTTTTTCAAAAGTCTTGCCATCAACACCACAAGTCTCAACCGTATTAATAAGAATCAAATGGTTGTCCGTGCCGTCGCCAATCAGTTTAAAACCGCATTCCTTTAGCTCATCTGCGAGCGTCTGAGCATTCTTTACGACCTGCTTCGCATAGCGTTTGAATTCTGGCTGCAAAGCCTCATGGAAACATACCGCTTTCGCTGCAATAACGTGCATCAGCGGCCCACCTTGCGTACCAGGGAAGACGGAACGGTCAATCAGCGTCGGGATATTCTCGAGCGAATGGCCAACCTTTTTTAGCGGATTACTGACAATACCTTTACTTAGAATCAAACCACCACGTGGCCCACGCAAAGTCTTGTGCGTAGTCGTAGTCATTACGTGGAAGCCGTGATCGAGCGGGTTCGGATGCACACCACCAGCTATCAACCCCGCTACGTGCGCCATATCTGCCATCAACAAACATCCAGGAATCTGCGCGCCAATTGCCGCAATTCGGTCAAAATCAGGAATCTTCATAAACGCAGAATAACCAACTAGTAAAATCTTCGGCTTATGTTCTTTTGCGAGTCGTTCAATCTCGTCATAATCCAAATCGCCAGTCTCTGGGTTCGTGCCATAACCGATAAAATTATAAATCTTTGCACTCTGCGTAACCGGCGCACCGTGCGTCAAATGCCCGCCGTGAGCAAGGTCCATACCAAGCACTGTGTCGCCAGGCTTGAGCCAAGCATTATAAACGGCATTGTTCGCCTGCGCGCCAGAATGCGGCTGGACGTTCGCGTGATCAGCGTGGAACAGCCTGCGCGCGCGCGAAATCGCGAGACGCTCAATCTTATCAATATTCTCCTGCCCGCCATAATAGCGGAAATCGTCATTCGTCGTCTCTTTTAGCGCTTTAGTATCATTTCCATCAAGCCCATCAAAATTCGGATAGCCTTCAGAGTATTTGTTCGTCAAAATCGAGCCCATCGCACGGAGAACTTGAGGAGAAACATAGTTCTCGCTCGGAATAAGTTCTAGGCCTTCAGCCTGGCGACGTTCTTCATCGGCAATAATTTCAAAAATCTTGTCATCCATCATAAACGCTAATACTCCCTTTGTTCTATTTTATCACGTCTTCATAAGATGAATAGCATAAGCGTTCATTGACTATTTCGGCAAAGTGTGATATAATAATAATGATTCCTGAATTTCAGCGAAAAGGGGGTGAAATTATGCCAGGAATGGGACCTATGGGACCGGGAGGTCCAGGTTTTGGAGGCGGCTTCGGCGGCCCTGGCCCAATGGGTGGCCCGATGGGCGGGCCAATGGGACCGCACGGAGGCTTCGGCCCAGGACGTATGGGAATGTACGGATTCGGCCCAGGCCCTATGTATGGGCCAATGTATGGCCACTATGGCATGCACGGTCATTATCCCGTATATAACCATATGCCTACATATGGGCCAAACGGCTCTGGATATACTACTACGGGCAATAACAACAGCTACATCGTCTACAAAAAAATAGACGGCAAAGTCGTCCCGATAATCGAGTATTACGAACCAGAACGCCGCAACTTCTTCTGGCGAACACTAGCAAAAATCAAAAATCGCCTGAAGAGACACAAAACCACTTAGCGCACTCAATTCGAGTGCGCTTTTCTTATATCTGTTACAAACGTGTTATAATTCAAGCATCCGAGTTCTTGCCCCAATCTATAAAGGAGGTGATTATATGAGGCAGAGAATAATTGGAGTTCTTTATGTGGCATTACTGTTTATTCCGAGCTATTTCCTACTAAACGGCGATCTCTTTCCAGTTGTCTTGTTCTTATGGATAGGCGTAGCCTACTCCGAACTCAACCTTAGTTGCAACTACTCAAGGATCGGCTTCAGAAAGGGAAATTACACCTTAGCGCCTTGCTACGCATTTTCCTGCTTCTTTTGCATCGCTGCGATGTTTGCCTGTTTCTTTATAGACAACAAGAAGCTGATCGCCCTAGGAATAATAGCGTGTTTTATCTCGGATACGTGTGGATATATAGTCGGCAAAATCTTCGGCAAAAACAACAAAGTATCGTTCCTGCGCAACGTGTCGCCCAATAAAAGCTACGCTGGCTTTATTGGTGCGGTTATACTCGCAATACCGCTGGTATATTTGAGCGCAAAGATACTAAAAATTACCGAAATATCCGATGCTAGACTAATCACTTTTGCCATCCTCTCAGGATTTTTAGCCGCTAGCGGTGACCTTATCGGCTCCGCCACAAAGCGTTTCCTCGGCATCAAAGATTCGGGAGAAGATTTCGCAAAAATTCCACATTTAGGCATCATAGAAATGCCCCTCGTCGGTGGCCACGGCGGATATTACGATCGCGCAGATTCTTTCACTGTGCAACTCGTATTCGTCTGGCTGCTGCTATCTACACAAGCGTCGCCCTAGTGCGGCGCTTTGCTATTTTTGAAATGTTTTACAGTTAATACTGCACCGACAAACAGTACTAGAGCCGCAATCTCAGACATCCAAGCAATAAATAGCACTGTGCTAATATTAGCTTTTTCGCCCGCAGCGCCCATCATCCCGCCAGAGACCGCAGAATAAGACACCTCTGTCCCATCGGCGTAAATCTTGTATGAACCACTCATATTTGCGCTACTATAAAGTATATTTTTTACTGCGCGGTCCGTCTTATATTCGTAGACACTATTGCCAGATTCATCCTTTATCACAATCGTCGCATCAGCCGAAATTTGGCTATTCAAACTAGCATATAGAAACGTCTGCTTCGAATCGTTGGATATTTCGTCGGTCATATTACCGGTCGCAAAAACCGTTCCACCATTAATGTAAGTGCCGTCGCCAGAATCGAGCCCAGCATCAGGCGAAGTCGGGTGCGCAATCGCAATAATCTTGCCGCCATTAATTGTAAGCTTACCATTAGAATCAATCGCATCACCCTCATCTCCGTCTTCAGATACTTTCGCGAGTAGGGAAGCGACATTAATCGTCAGATCATTCCTTACAGTCGAGCCGCTCACACTAGCTGTAGTTGTATTTAGACAGTCATCTTGCGCGTAAATCTCATAGTCGCCAGTGCCGCCATCAAAGGTCAAATTACCTTTCGTCTCGACACCTTCTTTATTTTTGCTCGTAATGCTCAAAAAACCTTCGCCATTGAAGTATAAATCGATATCCGAACTCACTGCGCCACTTGCTTTATAGAAATAGTAAGGATCGCCATCTTGCAAATCTTCACTATCAGCCTTCACGCTGGCAAACAGGATGTTTTTAATCTGCGCACTAGTATAGATACCGTAATAGTTTGAGTAGCTGTTATAATTTGTCAAAGCATCGCCAGAATAATAGCTACTATATTTCGATAGCTCGTCCGAACCAAGAAGGCTCACTTTCTTCAACTTTCCGCCCTCAAGATAATTCTTCGTACCCGCAACGGTTTTAATCGTAACCTTGCAGTCGGTATAGTTCTTATCTTTGTTATATACGAATATCGCAGGCGCCTTCTTCGAATCGGTATCAATCTTTGCATTTTTCAAAATTAGATTAATGTCGCCACTAACATTATTTGTATTGACCGCAATCATCGCGCCAGAAATCTCGCCCGTAAATTCATAGTTTCCAGCTGCTTTGATGTTAATGACTTTTATCGAAAGCGTCTTAACACTCGCGTCATTCGAACCTGCCTCAACAAAATCATCCAAATCAGGCGTTTTTACTGCGGACACACCATCAAACAAGAAATTTGTCGTATAAATATCTGGCAAATTCCCAGCTTGGTAATCCGAAAGAAAAGTGTCTAAACTACTGTATTCCTTTAGGCTCAAATTGCTCAAATTCACTGAGGTAGTATCGGCCGCATTCGCTCTCAAACCAAAGCCTAGCAAACTAATCAGGGCCGCACACATTATTATTAACTTTGTTTTCATAAAACCCCACTAATTCTGTTGCGCATTATTTGATGGCATTTCTGGAGGCGTTCCGCCGTTCATATTACCAGGCTGATTGCCGCCAGGCCCCTGCTGCATATTTTGCTGGCTGTTATTAGTATTAGAGTTTGCCGCCAAAGTATAAAAGAAAATCGAACCCGTCGAAATAATCGCTCCGCAAAGTAGCCCAATAATAAACCAAATAATTTTTTCCTTCATATATTCCCCTTATGTTAATAATATAATCTTATTTTATAGTATAATTCTGATTCAAACCTTAAAATGTTATAATAAAAATAACCAAAAGCGGAATCCGAAACTAATGAATAAAATATTCACTATGATGGCATCTATAAACGACGAAATCGGGAGCTTCCTAGGATTAATTTTCGGAGTAGCACTTGCTGGTTTCATATGTTATTCCGTCGGAAAAGCCCTCGACGAAGAGCGCAATTATCAGCACAAAAAGATCGCGGAAGAACGCGAAGCGAGAAAAAAGGGCAAGAAAATCAAAAGAACAGCAAGAGAAAGAATCAGACGATTTTTCTTTTACTATTTCCCAATGATTGTCCTAGTTGTGATAATAATCGGAATTTTAATCTTATTCTTCCACCGATAACCACTAAAAAAGGCTCACTTATCTCAACAAGTGGCCTAACAAATCTAGCTTGGTGGCTCCGGGCGGACTTGAACCGTCGACACAAGGCTCTTCAGGCCTCTGCTCTACCAACTGAGCTACAGAGCCACACTCCATAATCTTATCACATATTGTGCTAAAATGGAAATATGAAGAAAATTAATACGTCGCCACTATCTGGCATGCAAGAACTACTGCCTAACGATCAGGCAATATTTGACCGTCTCAAACATAACATCAGCGACGTATACCATCATTATGGCTTCTTGAATATCGAGACACCAATCATCGAGCGCGCCGAGGTCCTGCTAGCAAAAGCAGGCGGCGACACCGAAAAGCAGATTTATATGGTCTCCAAAACTGCCGAGGCGTCAGATTCTGCCGACCAAGCGCTGCGCTTCGACCACACCGTCCCGCTCGCCCGCTACGTAGCAGAGCATAGCAATGACCTCGTGTTCCCATTCCAAGTCACGCAAATCAACCGCAATTTCCGCGGCGAACGCGCACAGCGTGGCCGTTTCCGCGAATTCTATCAATGCGACTGCGACATCATCGGTCGCGACAAACTACCAATCGCCTACGATGCAAAAGTTATCGCCTGTATCCACGATGCATTAAAAACCTTCAATCTCCCAGAGATGAAAATTCGCATCAGCAACCGCAAAGTTCTTTCCGGTTTCTTGAGCGCAATTGGTGCCGAAAGCAAATCCGCCGAAATCAGCAGCATCATCGACCACGCCGAAAAAGTCCCAGTCGAAGTATCACGAAATGCTCTAACCGAACTCAGCCTCTCAGACGAACAAGTCGACAAAATTATGACTTTTATGTTCATAAAAGGCGATTACGTCGAAGTTGAAGCAAAGTTGACCGAAATTCTCCCATACCTCACTACGGTTCGCGAAGGCCTCGATGAGCTAAAAGCTGTCTTCAATATCCTGAACGCCAAGCCAGATATGAGCGACATAGAAATCGACTTTATGATTATCCGTGGCCTCGATTATTACACTGGCACTGTCTTCGAAACCTTCCTCAAAGATCACCGCGATATTGGCAGTATTTCAAGCGGCGGGCGCTACGACAACCTAGCAAGCAACTTTACCGAACAAAAATTCCCAGGCGTCGGCGGCTCAATCGGGCTAACCAGGCTATTCTTTATCCTTAACGAAAAAGGACTCCTCGATAAAACCACTGTCCAACCAATCGACTATGTTTTAATTCCACTCAGCAGCGACGAGTACGCATTTACAATCAATACCGCAAACAAACTTCGCCAAAATGGCTATACCGTCGATATCGATTTCGACGAGCGAAAGCTTGGCAATAAATTCAACCGTGCTGCAAAAATCGCAAAATATGCCGTCGTCATCGGCAGCGACGAAGCAACTACCGGCAAACTAAGCGCCAAAAACCTCCAAACCGGCGAAACAACACCGCTAGAATAAATTAACGGTTAAAATCTGGCGCGAATACGATCACGCTTCTGTCATCGTGTTTTCTCGCAGCGCAAGTTAGATTCCTAGCAGCATCATTTGCATCTTTCGAATTATAGACAATCTTGCCGAGTTCCTCTTCGCTCATCAAATCATCACCATAATCACCCGTAATACCATCCGAACAGAGCACAACACGGTCGCCAGGATTGAGATAAACATCGCCAAATTGCTGGCAGCAAGGCTCGTCTTCGTAGCGTTTATGGCCAATCGCGTTTGCCAAATAGCGCCCCTCGCCTTCGTCATCAGTTACCATACGGGCTTTACCTTTTTTATCAACAATATAGATTCTCGAATCGCCAACCGAAGCATACGAGAGGATATCATAACCATTTCTCTTTGATACTCTCGCTAGTACGCCCGTCGTATAGCTAGAGGCACACGTAGCGGATACCTGCTCGTCCGCATTATTAAGTACTGATGCCAAACTAGAACCACTAGCCAACTCAAACTGTCCGCTCATCTCACGCACAACTTTAGCCGCCGTCTGAGATGCAGCACGGCCATCCGCCGAACCGCCAGCGCCATCAAAAACGCCATACAACTGCGAATCTTCTTTTACGAAAACCGTATCTTCACAATAGTCATCCGCCGTAAGACCTTGGTCAAGCGCTTCAAGCGAAACAAGCCCATCAATAGTTTGTTGGCGAGATACCTGAATACTGCTATGGTCACCAGGTGCCCATTCGTGGCTCGCCTCAATTTCGGCGCTCTTTTCTGCGGCACGCCCCAACTGACGATTTTTACCGTCAATTCTAGCACTAATATCATTTTCGATAATCTTCAGCTGTTCATAGTAACCATATTTATTGCCATAAATCTTTCGCTCAAATGACAGCATCGCATCTTCGTATTGCTCACGCTTCCTAACTCCATTTATCTTTTCAATATCATTCAAGAAACGGCCGCTAGCGCCCTCAAAATCGATTGGTGTAGGGAACATAGAAATAAACTTCTCGACACTCTTCTCATCCACTCTACCATCTGGCGTACCGGTAATTTCGGTAAGAATTCTGTATTCGCGATGGGACGAAAGAGAGGATACTACTTTTCTTGCGCCATCAGCATAATCAGTCGGGCCATCTGCATATGTTAGCAATAATCTCTCGCGATCGCGAAGATTGGTTTTACTAGACGCAAGATGGTCTAGAATATCATCACAAAGTTTTTCTGGCACGTCGACATCATCTTCAGACATCAACTCCTCAATATCGTTAAATTCCGCCACTAACCCAACTAATAATTTTCGACGCTTAGGCTCGTCAACGGCAACTTCCATCGACTCTTGCCTTAGCTGCGCTCGACGCTCATCGATCTTATTATCGAGCAACTTCATCTGCGAATAATATTCATATCGTTTACCATATATTTTGTGTTTAAACGATTCCATCGTATTCTTATAAACATCGTATTTTTCTTGGCCGTTAGCCCGCTTAATACGTTCCAAAAACTTACCGCTCTCTTCCTCAAAATCCATCGGAAGAGGATAAGTCGCAAGAAAAGATTCCACGCCATCAACGCCGCTGCCTCTGCCACTCACAGCCGACAAGATCTTAAATTCACGCGAATCATCAAAAGAACTAATGACATTCTGCGCACCGCCGTCATAATGCGCAGGAGTCGCAATCTGAGAGAGGAACTCTCGCTTTGGCAAATAAGAATTGCCCTGCGCAACCTTATCAATAATCGCTGCCTGCACATCATCCGACATCTTTACATCCGACTCACGAATAATCGCGCCAAAATCCTCTCCGGTACCAGCATAAGCCGCCAAAATCTTTCGTTGCTGACGCGGATTCGCCTCAATGGTCATCTCACTAGATTTATTCTCGGGCGCTTCAGTGCTATTGCGAAACTCGACGTCCTTCAAGCTATCCCAATCATTATTTTGCGGCTCAACATTACCGCTCGCTTTTTTCTCTCCACCCTTAAAACGGCTAAATATACTCATAACTTTATTTTAGCATAAGCGTACGAAGAATGTTAAACTAAGTAAAAAGGAGGAATGTGGCACAACTATATTTTCGTTATGGCGCGATGGGCTGCGGCAAAACTATGCAGCTATTACAGGTCGCCTTCAATTATAATGAACGCGGACAAACCGTCTGCGTCATCAAGCCGCGTACTGATACGAAAAATGGTGACAAACTCCTCACTCGCATCGGCCCAGAGCGCGAAACCGACTTTACATTCACACGCCGCGAAAACATCTATAACAGAATCGCTAAAGATTATCGCGACGTCGATTGTATCTTGGTCGATGAAGCACAATTCCTCACCGCAAAACAAGTCGACCAGCTAATGGAGGTTACCGTCAAACTAGATATTCCAGTCATCTGCTACGGTCTTCGGCTCAATTTTCGCCGCAAAGATGGCGGCTTCGAAGGCGCCACCCGTCTACTTCAACTCGCCCACAAAATCGAAGAAATCAAAACAATCTGCGACTGTGGCCGCAAAGCCACCCTCAATTGCCGATTCCTAAACGGCAAACTCGTTACCGACGGCCCAGATATATTAATCGATGACGGAAAATCCGATATAAAATACCGCGCACTCTGCAATCACTGTTATTATAAATTAAAGGAGAATTCATAAATGTTCATCGTCATCGAAGGTCAAGACGCAACCGGCAAAGACACCCAGGCCGCAAAACTCGTCGAATTTTTCAAAGCTCAGGGCAAAAACGTTGTCCACTATTCCGAATCTGGCACTAACTCCGAAGACACATTCATTCAGCAAATCGCCCAATTGAACTACGGCTCGCACGATAGCAATATAGATCCGCGCACGCGCGTTCTACTATACCTCGTCAATCGCTACGAACAGTGGAAAAAACTCGCCGAACCCGCACTCAAAAATGACGATATTGTCATCATTACGCGCAACTGGCTCTCAACGATTATTTATGAAGGCTATGGCACTGGCGTTAGCCGCCAAGTCATCGCAAAACTTCACCACGACATCATGCCAGACCGTTATTTTAACCCAGACAAAATCGTTATTCTGACCCTCTCCGACGAAGAACGCGCCAAGCGCCTCATTTCGCAGGGTAAACGCAGTGAAGAATTCTTCAAATCCAAAGATGGCGCCTTCCAAAAGAAACTAAACGACGCCTACCTAAAAGTCGCCAAAGAATACAACGTGCCGACTTTTGATACAACCGGCACGCCAGATGAAGTATTCGAACGCCTAAAAGCATTCTGGAACCTCTAATGCACGATTCTTGGAAACCAGTATTGCAAACTGAATTTAACGAGCCTTATTTCAAGGAGCTGTCCAAATTTTTGCATACTGCCTACGAATCTAAGACTATTTATCCTCCTAAGCAACAGGTATTTTCCGCTTTTACAACCGACCTTAGCAATATAAAAGTCGTCATCATCGGGCAAGATCCGTACCACGGCCCAGGCCAAGCGCACGGCCTCGCTTTTTCCGTTCGCGACGGCATCCAGCAACCGCCATCATTGCAAAATATTTTCAAAGAAATCCACGCCGAAACCGGCGCGCCGATTCCAGAATCTGGCAATCTCACCCGTTGGGCAGAGCAAGGCGTCCTTCTACTCAACAATGTTCTAACCGTCGAAGCGCACCTCGCCGGCAGCCACCGCGGCAAAGGCTGGGAAACATTCACCGAGCATATTATCAAATACCTAAACGAGCACTGCGACCATCTCGTCTTCTTATTATGGGGTCGCGACGCCCGCAACAAAGCCGCACTCATCGATAAATCAAAACACCTCGTCCTCGAATCCGCCCACCCATCACCACTTTCCGCCTATAACGGGTTCTTCGGCAACAATCATTTCATAAAATGCAACGAGCAGCTAGTGCAATGGAATAAAACACCAATAAAATGGTAAAATATAAGCATTATGAATGAAGAGCAAACAATCATCAAGAAGGCTGGCCTCACCGATAGTCAAATAGAGGGAACTAGCAAAGGATAGCGTTTCGCAGCGCCTTTGCTCTATGATTAAACCTCAAGCGAAAGCGAAAGGGGAGTATGCGAATATCGGGTATGGGTAGACGGCTTAGGAGCCGAATGCACCAATAGGGGCCACGTTAGTGCCGGAACTGAGCTAAAAGGCGAGTTCATGCCTCAGATAAATACCGTGGAATGCGGATTTATCGAAGATCGTCCTAAGATCGTGAACTATTTAGGCTCGAACAAGACGTTCGGACCTTTTTCATGCAGCAATATACATAAGCATAAAAAGCAAGGTGAGGAGTAATAGAGACAAATACGTCTACAGTTATTAAAACTATAATACTATTGACTATTCGTCAAAAGTGTGCTATACTTATATACATAAGGTTAACCACACGCAGATGCTACGCTACCAAGCGTAGCATTTCCGTTTCTTGGGGATTTCAAACGAAAAATAAACACAACTAATCCACGCCCAAAACCACACTTTTCCACGATATCACCCCTTTAAAAATCGCAAATTTCAAGACTAGCATAAGCATAATTATCCGCGCTATAATGAAATCACGATAACAAACTTCGGTCACTGTCATCGTGATGCATCGTCGCTTGTATCTTGTCATTGTACGGGCGGCACCGAGCCGAAATCCATGGCTCACATAAATGACTCCAATAAATCTAATCAATTTTAAGGAGTAATTTATGAAAAATATTAACAACCAAGCAGGGAAAGGCGAGAAAGTAGAGGTCATGGCGCTGTTCAATTACAGTCGCATTCCATGCCAACCGCTATACTTCCGCAAAGCAGGTGAAGGTGAAGTTGAAATCACCGAGACAATCGGTGCCAGCATCAAATTCATCGGCAATTCCGCAAAACACATCTTCCAATGTGTCGCCGGAAAGCTCAGCTGCCAGCTCGAATTCGACACAGCGTCCTTAGCTTGGACTCTGTTCGAAGGCTAGAGCGCCTTGTACTTTCTCGAAAGATAGCCCACAAACGTGAGGCTATTTTTCTTTTATGGTATAATTTTCAGAGAAAAGCCAATCATAAGCATGAAAAAAGTAAGTATCATACTAGGCAAAACAGTTCAAAAAGTCTCACGCCTCCGCGGGAACGGCGGCTCAGCCCTTCCAGGCCTCGTCGTCGAACGCACTAATCCAAACTTCATCAAAGAAGTGCTTGGCAAACTGCCTTACGGCGTTGTGGTAATTTCCGGCACAAACGGCAAGACCACCACCACAAAAATAGTCACCGAACTCCTCGAAAGCCAAGGCCTCCGTGTTTTTACAAACAAGACTGGCAGCAATTTCGTCCGCGGCGTCATTTCCGCAATTCTAAAAAATATCCGCATAACTGGAAAGTTTAATTATGATATTGCCGTCCTCGAACTAGACGAGGCACACGCTGTCAAATTCAGCGAAGTCGCACCGATAGATTACGCGCTACTCCTGAACGTCCAACGCGACCAGCTCGATCGTTTTGGCGAAATCGACCATACCGCCGCTTATCTCCAAAAAGTCGCCGCCGCAACAAAGAAAACAGTCGTATTAAACCGCGAAGACCCACGTATCGGCAAAATTACCGCCAAAAACGTCGCCTACTTCGGCCTTTCTAACGAGCTACTCAAACAATTCCCATCCGACGACAACCTGCTATCGCACGATAAAGTCAAAGCTTCCACAAAACCAGCACTCGTAAAACTCGAAACATTATCCAGCGAAGCAACCTATATCATAGAAAAAGAAAAATTCACCACTCCACTAAAAGTCAAAGGCATATACAACGCCTATAATGCCGCTGGCGCACTCGCCATCGTAAAAACAATTCTGCCAAAATCCGATAACAAAGCTCTTATTGACTCTCTCGCCAAAATCGAATCTGCCTTCGGTCGAGGCGAAGTCTTCACGATCAACGGCGCCGAAGTTGAATTATTGCTCGTCAAAAACCCAAGCGCTTTCCAGCTCAGCCTCACTTCTTTCGTAGACAATAAGCACGACTATATGATTGCAATCAATGACGCTATCGCCGATGGCCGCGACGTCTCGTGGCTCTGGAATGTTGATTTCAAAAAGCTTCCAACCGTCAAAGTTGCATCTGGAACACGCGCTACCGATATGGCGCTCCGCCTAAAATATGACGACATCAAAACTGAAGCCTGCATCGAAGACTTAAAACAAGCCCTCAAGACATTTACTTCCAACAGTGAAAAACCGAAACGCATTTTTGCTACCTACACCGCAATGCTCGAAATACGTAAAATTATCTCGGGGAAAAGCCTAGTATGAAACTAAAAATCCTGCACCTATATCCAAAAGAGATGAATCTCTACGGCGACCACGGAAACGTTCTCGCCATCGTAAAGCGTTGCGAATGGCGCGGTATCAAAGCCGAAGTAATAGAGCACGAGCCAGGCGATATTATTCCGAACGACATCGACATTATTTTTGGTGGCGGCGGGCAAGATTCAAACCAAAACCGCATCGAAGACGATCTCCGCAAAATCGGTCCAAAACTCAAAGAGTTCGTCGAAGCCGGCACGCCAACACTCGTAATTTGTGGCCTATATCAACTATTCGGCAACTATTTCGAAACAGGCGATGGCCAGAGAATCGAGGGCACTGGTATTCTTAATCTCCATACCGTCGCAGGCAATAGCCGCCTCATTGGCAATATCGTCATTGACGCACCAAAATTCGGCGAAGTTGTCGGCTACGAAAACCATTCCGGATTAACTCAACTAGGCGAAGGGTTAGAAGCGTTCGGAACCGTCCAAAAAGGTTTTGGCAATAACGGCAAAGATCACGCAGAAGGCGTAAGATACAAAAATTGTATCGGCACCTACCTCCACGGCCCAATTCTTCCAAAGAATCCAAAAATCACCGACTTCCTAATTCAAACCGCGCTCGAAAGACAGTCAAAAACAGATAAAATTAAACTCCAAAAACTCGACGACCGTATTGAGAATAACGCCCATTCCGTTGCTACTAGTCGCCCACAATAGAGTGCTATAATTTAGTTATGAAGAAGCCTATTATTTTCGCAATTATCGGCACCGCCGTAATCGCAGCCGGCACTTTTGCCTTTTTCGCGTACACATCCTCGTCAAACAAAGACAGCGACAATCAGCCAGAATATATTGAAACGCCACCAGATCCAAAAATCGTAAAAATGGACGCAAAATATCTATTCGTAGGCACAACATTCTGGGGCAGAAATACCAACAAAAGCGCACGTGCTTCAGAATTAGGCGTAAATTATCCATTTTCTCAACTCGATACACTCAATCGCGATGCCTATCAGGCCTGGATTGGCGGGCTCGAATGTCCAGTGACCGACGCAGGGCATAACTATAACGAAGAAGACAAAATCTTTAAATTCAACTGCGACCCAGATTATCTTCCAGAAGCTGCAAAATATTTCACGGCTTTTCTTCTTGGGAATAACCACGCCGGAAACCAAGGCCTCGAGGGATTACGTACTACTCGCAAATATCTCGAGCAAAATGGCATCCAATATTTTGGCACGCCAAAACGTACCGCCAATGATCCAAAAGATACCGAATACGCAAACGATGAGGCAGACATCAATAACTGTGGCGTAGTAATCCTCCCAGTCATCGCCACCCTCGATAACAACGAAACAAAAGAGCTAAAATTCCCATTCGGTTTTTGTAGCGCTCACGGCGTCTACGGCGTGCCGGGCGAAGATTATCAGCAAAACATCAAAACATACGCATCGGTTATCCCGACAATCGCTATGCCGCATATGGGCGTAGAATATCAAAAATCGCACGATACACTCAGGCAAAATCTATATCGCCGCCTAATAGATTATGGCGTTGAATCAGTCATTGCCGACCACCCACACACCGTCCAAGACAGTGAAGCCTATAACGGCAAACTTATAGTGTATTCCGTCGGCAATTTTATGTTCGACCAGACTTTTAACGCAGAAGTCCCACGCAGTGCCGCCATCGAAGGCAATGTCACGATTACGACAGAAAAAGTCGAAGACCTCGAAAAATGGAATAGCCTAGCCGAGTCCTGCCTCCAAGACAAATCATCCTGCTTTGACTTAATCTTGGAATCCGGACTCACTAAACCAACCACCAAATGGTCATATAGCTATCACGCCACGACGAGTGCCGGCAACCGCATTACTCGCCTAGCCGACGACGGCGACCAGGCATCAATCGGCCAACGCTTAAACTGGTCCACGACACTATCTGGCTTAGCTAAATAATTTTTCTGTGCCGAAACGCAAAGGCTACTAGCAGCCCACAAGCAACGATTAAACCAACCGCGACTCGAGCATATTCTGGATTGCTATCCTTCACCTCATCACGAATCGTAGGGGCATCGTCATCGCTATAATCTTCAGCGGAACTAGGCAGCTCCGAAACAATGTCATCATTGCCTTTTACATTATTTTCCTTCGGCGGCTCTCCTTCAGCATTAACAAATTCATTAGCAGCAGTCTCCTCAATCACTTCAACTGTCGGAGATTCAGAATATGGCGGCGGCTCAGAATCCGGCAGAGAATCTGATAACGTAGTATATTTCTCACCCAATTCTCCATCACCATTCATCCATAATAAATCCAGTTTCAAATCATCAAAACTCGCAATATCATTTATCGTCCAAGTGCCAGACTCGGCATCAATATACGCCAAATCTACACCATTCAGTCGAACTAGCAGATACTCAGCACCATCAGCCTTTTCGTCTATCCGAATCTTCAACTCCTCGCCATCTCTCCACGCGGCCACATTTTTTGGCGCGGCGAAATCAGCGCCAATTCCATCATCCACAATCTCGCGATTATCAAACTCAGGCGCAGCAACAGTTTTAATCGAACGTAATGGCTCAAACTCAGGAATCGACTCCTCCGCAACTTTCTTTCGCAAATATAACTTCGCCAAATAGCTAATGCCCCAACTAATTTCACCAGAAGAAGCGTAGATTGTATGACCAGAATTATTAAAAGGATTGCGCGAACTACCACAAATATAATCATTACGATTACACCAAAGCGAGTATTTCCCACTCAAACTGCCAATCTCGTACGGTTTTCTCCCGCCAAAAACGCCTTCGTACGTGCGGCAATTCGGCACAAATGTTCGCCACGAAGATAACTCACCACCAAAACACGCAGACGGAAACCAACCTTCACCCTCCGGCAAATATGCGTTCGGATCACCGAGCAACATTATAAACTCCATAAACTTCGGATCTATTGCATCAGCAGATTGCGAAGCAGCCATTGCGCCTTGCGAATAGCCAACCAAAGCAAAGTGCATTTCCGGGCACTCGGCGTGGCGATCTATAAGTCTATTCCGAAGCATATTTACACCAGACTTCACGCTATCACCAAACTCAAATGCTTTCCCGGCAGAAATATACGCCCCAATCAAATGGCCAACCGAAGAAACTTCCACGGCAGGGTAACGCAAATCCTTCACATACGCAGATAACCGATATTCGTCAGTAATTTTGCTTGCCGCTTTCTTCAGCGCATAATATTCCGCCGAATCGTAAACCGTCTGTCCTGAACCACGTAAATAAATAATTTCCAAGTCAAAACACTGCCATATTTGTCCGTCAACAACGAAAAAATCCGCATAACATTTCGACGAAATTCCAAATGCCGCAACAAATGCAATACTGAAAAATATTAATATTTTTTTCATGCGTTTCATTATTTATTTCGGCCATAAAAAAGTGAAGCATAAGCATAATAAAATCTCTGTTAGCGCAATTTTGCTATAATAAAAATATGGCAGAATCAAAATCTAACAAAATCATCGAAGTCAAACACTTCGGGATTTCATTTGCCGAAAAAACCGTCATCAAAGATCTTAGTTTCGACGTAAAACGAGGCGAAATCTTCGGCCTCCTTGGCAGTAATGGCTCCGGCAAAACAACAACTATTCGCGCCTTGCTCAGCTTGTACAAAGCCGACAAAGGCAAATTACTTATAAACGGCAAACCCTTCACTCCAGGCAACGAAGTCCGCATCGGCTATCTCCCAGAAGAGCGCGGCCTATACAAAAAAGAATCCGTCTTTGACGTGATGACTTATTTCGCACGCCTCAAAAATCTCCAAGACTCAAAAACTTGGATTATGGACTACCTCAAGCGCGTCGATTTACAAGATTTCGCCAACACGAAAATCAACAAACTTTCGCAGGGTATGCAGCAAAAAGTTCAGCTCGGCATCACCGTTATGAACGACCCGGAGTTACTAATCCTCGACGAGCCGACAAAAGGCTTCGATCCAGTTAACCGTCGCCTCCTGATGGAAATCATCGAGGAACAGCACAAAAAAGGCTGCACGATTATTATGATTACCCACTATATGGACGAAGTCGAAAGACTCTGCGACGACATACTCTTGCTCAAAGACGGCGTCGCGCGCGCTTACGGTTCAGTCGAAAAAGTCCGCAAAGAATTCAATAATAAATCTCTCGACCAAATTTTCGTAGACATTTATGGAGAGGAGAGCGCAAATGAGTAAAACTACAGAAGTCATTCGTTTCGAAGTGATGCGCAGTCTCAAAAAACCTAGTTTTTGGATTGCCGCAATTTTAATCCCAGTCGGTTTTGCGATTTATATTTGTCTCGCTTCACTTGCTGGCTACAATGCCGAAGAAGCCATCGGTGCAGGAACCGACACGACAAATCTCAAACTCGGCGTTTATGATGAAGCCGAATATCTAAAAATCAAAACATTCAAGAACGCAGACGAAAAAGAACAAACGCTCGAACAAATCGACAGCAAAAACGACGGCATATCCGCCGTTAAAGACAAAAAACTGGACGTTTTTTACTACATCAGCAAAGATTTCGCAGAAACAAAAAAGGTTGAAATCTACGTCAAACCGACCGAATCGAGCTTAATCGACGATTATTCTGCTCCGATTCGTACGCTGCTTGCGACTACTGCCGCCGCAAATATCGACGCCATAGATTTTGCAGTCGTATCGAATATGGTAAGCTACGACACAACGACTTATGATGCCGCCGATGACCACGTTATTGACGAAAACGAAAAAATCAAACAGATAATCGCACCAGGCTTAGCACTCGTTTGTTTCTATATTTTAATCGTCGTGCTTGGCAGCCGCCTAACCGCCGCGATGGTCGAAGAAAAAGAGAATCGCATCAGCGAATTAATTCTCACTAGCATAAAGCCATCCGAGCTCATAATTGGCAAGATCATTTCAATGATGATTGTCGGGATTATTCAGCTCATCGTGCTCGTAATACCGATGCTCGTCCTCTACAAAATCGCTCAAAACGGCAACATCTTCCCAGATTGGCTCAAACTCACATTCGATCCAATTAGCATTGCGCAGTATATGATTCTGCTGATTGCCTCATATTTCCTTTTCACCGCGCTATGTATCGTAGTTGGCGTTATTTCGCCAACCGCAAAAGACGCAAACTCCTATTCCGGTTTCATCGTAATATCGGTAATTTTGCCAATATTCTTCATTAGCGCACTCATTTCAAACGACAGTAACGCCCTCACGTATATACTAAGTTATTTCCCGCCAAGCGCTCCTATCGCGCTCCTAATTCGCGCCATTATGGGCAAACTTCCAACTTGGGAATACTTTATCGGCCTCATCGACATTATTGTCTCAGGTCTGCTCGTCGCGAAAATCGCAACTTACATTTTCTGCAAAAATGCGATAGAATTCACGCCAAAAATTAACTTCAAAAAGTTATTCAGCAAACCGCGTAAAAACTGGAAGTAAAACAAAAAGCCCCGCCTAAAAACGGGGCTATTTGATTAGAAGTCGCCAATAATATAATTGTATTCTTTGTTTTCGAGCGATTTAACAAATTCATTTATAACACTATAAGACGCCAGCCGAATTCTGATCATATCATCCTGGCTCGCATAGAACAGTGAAATATAAATCTTCGCCCAGCAGGGGAATACGGAAGGTTCCACAATACTCCGCTTGAAACATACAATCTGGTAAGAGACATTATTTCCGAACACCGGGTAATCCTTTTTTACCCAATTCATCTCTGCAAAATTATCATCAAATTTTGCCAAACAAACCATACGTTCATCTTCGGAATCATCCCTCAACCACCTTTCCGCCTCTTCGCATTGAGGAATAATCATAATATTGAACTTACTAATCATTGGGCATACTGCATGAAATGCATTATGCAACTTGCGCAAAAAAGTGCTATAGCTTACAGTCGCCATAAAAACCCGCCTCCTTTTTTATGTGTTAACCGAAAAACTACTGATTATAATTATGGCACAAATTTCACGATGGTCAAGTGCTATAATCGTATTATGACAATTTCAGAATGGCTCGAACAATCACAACAAATCATCGATCGACTCGACGCCGAGCTTATTCTTGCTGACTACCTAAAAGTGTCAGACCGTAGCTATCTTGTGGCACATTCAGAAGATATATTATCAGACACATCTATAATTAACGAAAAGCGCAGCCGTCGCGCCGACAAAGAGCCTCTCGCCTACATTCTTGGCTATCGCGAATTTTACGGACGCAAATTCTTCGTCACGCCAGAAGTGCTAATTCCGCGCCCCGAAACCGAAACAATAATCGACATCTCAAAAGAGCTAAAACCAAAATCAATTCTCGACGTCGGCACTGGTTCAGGTTGCATCGCCATCACACTTGCGCTAGAACTACCGAACTCTCAAATTTCCGCCATAGATATCTCGGATGATGCGCTTCGCATTGCTCAAAAAAATGCCGCCCATCATAACGCAAAGGTCGATTTCTACAAATCAAATCTACTCAAAGATTACCAACCAGAACCGAACACCCTCATTATCGCAAACCTCCCATATGTCGATAAAAATTGGGACTGGCTAGATCATAAGGCACTAGACTACGAACCAGCTACCGCCCTCTATGCCGAGCAAGACGGCCTCGAATTAATATATAGACTAATCAACCAAACCCCACCAAGCTGCCCACTATTACTCGAAGCCGACCCATCGCAACACGAAGCAATAATAGACTACGCCAATTCACACGGACTAAAACTACAACAAAGCAAAGACTATATTATTTATCTGAAATAGTTTTCTTGCCCTTAATACGATTACAACGCCAACAAAGCGTTTGCAAATTATCAGCAGATGATTCGCCACCTTCTGAAACCGGAATAATATGATCAACTTCAAGCAAAAGGTTCGGTTCTTTTAAAACGCTATTACCGCACATTTGGCAGGTATAATTATCTCTCTGTTTAATTGCCTCACGCAAATCAGCCGTCATAGCCCCTCTCTGCCTCTTCGCGTGTCCCTTCTTATTAATTGCGGCACTAACATCGCAAAGAATACTGCCAATTAGACTAGAAGAAAAAGAAACTCTATATTCACGTTGCGAGCGACCAGCTGGGCTAGTATAAGAAAAAATCAAATAAGGGAAATAAAAACGACGTAATCTTCTATAATTATCACATAATATTTCGGTCACCATTTCTCGACTAATAAAAGGATGCAGAAATAGAGGAAGTTTTTTTCTATAATTTCGGCCTACATTTTCCCACATCGGAACAAGCGACTCATATAAACTAATTATACTTTTTAAATAATCTAGTCGCTCCAAACTATCAACAGAATAGTCGACACTAGAGTATTTGATTACATATTTAACAGGGTCATTTCTCGAATTAGAAACAACCACGCTCGAGCATTCTATTCTTCGATTAAATCCAAGAGTGGCTATCAGGCTCTTATAATCATCTAGCGACATTATCGCCTTCGAACTATTGCTTTTAATCTTTTTAAATAATTCAGGCTCAGACTCAATAATACTCTTCTTTTCTTTTTCTAATGTAGACTTCGCGATAAGATGCAATATTATGATTGCGGCAATTATTAAGACAAATGTTACAAGAGCAACCACTAAGCTCTCGCCAATTCGATGAGAATTTTCCGAACCCATTACTGAACTAGCAAAATAATTCATATTCATATTTTAACACGAGCACAAAAAATCGCCTCACGCGGCGACGAATAATATGGTGGAGCGTAAGAGATTCAAACTCTTGACCTCCTGCTTGCAAAGCAGGCGCTCTAATCAGCTGAGCTAACGCCCCATATTTAAAAATCATAAAGGAAGAAAGCGGGGGGGCGCTTTCTTCCAGAACTATATTAGCACAAAATCGTCAAAAATGCAATAAAAAGCCCGGTCCCTCTGAAATTGCTAGAGGTAACCGGGCAAATCCCAGTCCTTATTGCGTCGAGTATTTCCAAAAAACTAAGCAGTTATTTCGTCAAGATTTACCCCGGCCACTTTCAAGAAATCGCCAAGATTATTCTCGGTCTCAATAATCTTCCAGCCATCTATATAGAAACAACTCCGAACTGCATCACGAAACGACTCTAGAGCATCTGAGTCATCAAGCGGAACACGACCCCACTCATCGGTGATATAGATATACTCACCGTGATCGCGCTGAACTTCACGCTTGAACCATATCTCGTTACGCATATTTATAGCTTCCCAAAGAAAAGTGGTGTCACCAACCTCAACTACGATCGGAACACCTTCCGAAAAACGGTCTATTACTTTTTTCGCTAAACGCGCATTACTACTCAGCCTGCTCGGATCTTTGAACTTATATGTCTCCAACTTCTCATCTATCTCAACTTCCAACGAGATAGAGAACCAATAAAGCACATCGGATATAAACTCCGCATAGCTCTTATTAAACACGTCCAAGATTTCCAAAAGACCTTCATCGTAGCAACTCGCCACATCGCTAAATGCCGTATTCTCAATGTGATAGTACCAAAAATCACGATAGTACATCACGAAATCAATTACGATGTCGCAATAAATACCTTCTCGGTTGTTCTTGTCGAACGCTAAGCAGTACGAATACGACGCCTGCGTCTCGTTCGACTCTCCATCAACATGGGTGCGCTCGGCATAGATTTCTCCGCTAATCTCCGCAACACGCCAAAAATAAGAATGATTATCTCCGCCGAAATAGAACGGATGAGCATCCGCCTTCTTCAGCATCTGTTTAATCAACGCATTATCTACCATGCAATTTACCCCCTTACATAGGATATTAGGAATAGGATTTTAAGGTGCTCGACGCCATAAGGCACCAAAAGATACTATCTATAATAACACACTCACTATAAGATACAAAGAAGAATCATTATACCGTGGCAGATGCTGCCGCCAAGCACTAATAAATGAAAAACCGAATGCATATATTTGAACTCTTTTTCCAAGCCAAAGAACATCGCGCCAATCGTATACATAATACCGCCCATAAACAGCAAAACCGTCCCAATTGCTGGAAGAACCGACATCAAGCTAGGCAAGCACAGAATAATGCACCAACCAAGGCCTAGGTAGCACGCCATCGAAAAAGTCGCAAACTTCTTCAAATCTATCGAATTCAAAATAATGCCAAGAATCGACATTGCCCACAAAACACTAAACATCACCCACGCCGTCACAGGTTCAACCTTCATCAAAGCAATCAGAGTAACCGGCGTATAAGTACCCGCAATCAAAAGAAATATCGAGCAGTGGTCAATAACCTGCATCACTCTTTTTGCAAAGCGATGCGGCTTCAGCCCGTGATAAATTGCCGACATCGTATAAAGAACTAGCATCGATATACTAAAAACTAAGCCAGTCAAAACACCAGCCGCACCATATTCGGCCGCACCACGAATAATACATAGCACCATAATCGGCACTGCAAACGCCGCGCCAACAATATGCGAGATCATATTAAAAATCTCTTCGCCGCGCGTATAATCCGGCATTTTACGATCTCTGAGCTTCGTTCTAGTCATTGTCTATATTATACTCTCAACCTAGACCAACTCAAAACGCTAGTATTTTTTAAGCCAAATCTACAAGAATGATGTAAAATAAAGATAAGTAAGAAGGGAAGAATATGTCCACTAACGAAGTGCGAAAAATCGAAGTCAAAGAAGCGAAAAAAGTCCGCAATTTTTCTATGCCAATTGGTCTAAATATCATCTTTCTAGCGTTAGGCATCTGCTTAATAATTTGGGCCGACAAAGTCACTAGCCTTATTTCTATCTGCCTAGGCTCACTCTTCATCATTTACGCACTCTATAATTTCATCGCTTGGTATCGTGTCGAAAACCGCGGCCTTTCCGATAGCACAAAACTCATCGTCGCAATCGCTCTCGCAATTGCTGGCGGCTTCCTGATTTTTCAACGCGATTTTATCAAAGAAATCATTTCCGTCGTCATCGGTGTCTTTCTACTCATCGAGAGCATTTTTCGCCTACAAGATGCCCTCGTTAGCAAAAAATACAACCCAAACTACAAGAATTCTCTCATTCTTTCTCTTATCGGCATCGCCTGTGGTGCTCTCTGCGTCTTCGGTAAAATCATCATCCCAGACCTTATGATTCAGGCTCTCGGCGTAATGCTAATTATCTTCGCTTTCGTAGATACGACCGGCGGTATCATGGTCAACAGATCCGCAAAAACCGTCAATGCAAAAGTAATCGATCAGCAATAAAATACTCGCCTGCACTAATTGCCGCAGGCGAGTAATTCTTCGCTATCAGATTCGGAATCTGCTAGCTCTTCATCTAGAATTTTTAAGCTCTCTTCATCCTTATCGTCCATATATCCATTATAGCTTAAAAACCTAGATTATCAGTCACTGATTGCGAAAAGCAATTTCTCTTTTTTCACCCCGACAAGTACATCATCAGTACGACTCGTATGTTTACCAGTATTTTGACGTACTCCCCAAATTGTATAATCGCCACAATCAAGCGGTAAATACTTGTCAAAATTCCAAACAATTATCGAGCCAGGCTCATAGGCCAGAGAATACCTATCGTAACCGATCAAAACCGTTCCCTCATTATAAAACGTTTCCGATGGTCTCGCATTGAATAAAACGTAAAACGACTTCACGCCATCAATACCTTGGTAAGCATTAAAATTCGCCTTCTCGGTCAGAATACTCGTCTCATCAATCTCGCTATCCCAAAAAGTCACCATCCCGATTTCCGGATAATCGCGCGCGAACTCTGCTGATTTAAAGAATAAATCTTTCCATCTTTCAGTCTTATAAAGCGCTTTTTCCTGATAGCGATCTCCGCACTTTAGGCAATGACGATTGAAGTTAACCTCGCGAGAATAGATGATTTCTGTTCCAGGCCACTCTGGCGATTCCTCATCACGCTTGCCTGTGTACATAAATCCCGATTTTTTGGCTTCGTAACCAGTGAAAGTTCTAAAGAACAACCTCATAAAAACAGCTCCTTTCCAAAAAAGAAAACCGACGGTAATAAGTAATCATTATACAACATCAGTTGCTATAATGGAAATATAAAAGGAGACCTAGATGGCAAGCACGAGAGAATACCGCGACTATATCTTGGAGCAACTATCCGAGGTGCCAAAAATTACGTGTCGCCCAATGATAGGCGAATATCTACTTTACTCGGACGAAGTACTGTTTGGTGGCATCTATGACGACCGTTTGCTCGTGAAAATCGTCCCAGAAAACGCGCAATTCAAAATGCCAGAATCCATACCATACGACGGCGCAAAGTCGATGTATTTAGTTGAAGATGTAGATGATAAAGAAAAACTAGCAGAGATAGTCAATAACACAATAATCGGCCTGTCAGATAAAAAATAAGACTCTGTCAGAGTCTATTCGTCCTATGTGGCTGAGGCAAATTAAGCAGGTTTTAACCATCTACAAGGAAGACATCCGTAATCGACTAGAGGATTTTAATCCAGAAAAATAGTTGGCTCAAAATGATATAATTTAAGTAGTAAACAAAGGGTTTATTTATGGTACAAAAAATTTGTCAAAGCTGTGCAATGCCACTGACTTCAGAAGACATGTATGCCACTGAAAAAGATGGTAGCGTCAATAAAAATTATTGCAAATGGTGCTATAAGGACGGCGAGTTCGTTGATAAAGTTTCAATGGAAGAATATATTGAGATGTGCTCAAAGTTTGGCGAACAGGCTGGCATGACTAATGAACAAATGAAAGAATATTGTACTAAAGTATTTCCAACACTCAAGAGATGGAAGAAGGCCTAGTGGCAAGTACTAAAAAATAAGAGCCCTAGAGGGCTTTTATTGTGCTTATGATTTGGCTGGGCCGGTAGGATATAAACAATGCGCCGTCGTTGCTTCGCAACCGGGCATTGGGCGAACCTGGGCTCGAATCCTACCTCGCCAAAAGGCGAGCAAAGAAACAAAAAATCTCCCTTCGGGAGTTTTTCTGTTTCTTTGTGGCTG
>CAMZEB010000002.1 GCA_947305705.1 uncultured Candidatus Saccharibacteria bacterium | reverse complement strand
ACTCACGACACCCTGCTTAAAAGGCAGGTGCTCTAACCGGCTGAGCTACGGACCCGTGTATTAAAATACTCGTTTATTATAGCGCTTTTGTTGCTAGATTGCAAGAAGGATATAAAAAGCACCCCGATAATGCTGGGGTGCTACTCTGGAGGGAATCAGAACGAATACTCTTTTTCGATTCTGACAAAATCGATGTCGTAGTCGTTCTTGGTGACATCCTTGCGGTGGTAGAAGCGGATTTGTGCTTCTTTTTGACCAAGATAGCTCATAAGCTTTTCGACGAACATTATGAAGCAATCTTTCCAGACGCTAATGAAGGCGTTTTCGCTAAGATTGCCCTCATAGGTGCAGCTCGAGACGCGGCTTGTGATCTTGATAAATCTTCCTTCATAATTATCGATATTGCCAGTGGGGAAGATGTACATCGGTGTAATCTCGACGCCAAAGCGGATGTCACCTTTGCGGAGATTGCTGTCGAGAAACTCCTTTTTGAATGTGGCAATATCGATCGTGCCTGGGGTTTCCAGCTCTAATAAGCCGTCTTTGATGCCGATTGCTATTTCGGCATAATCCAAATCGATTTTGTAGGTATTGAACTTCTCGTGCATAACTAAAAAGCCCATTTGTTGACCTCCTTTAAAAGAACGCTGTTGTCAGTGAGTTATATTATAATTATATCACAGATGGCTAATTTTGTCAATTTAATAAGGCTTCCGCTTGTAGTTCTTGGAAATACGTGATAGAATAATAAAGTCTGTGGGCGGTTAGCTCAGTTGGCTAGAGCGTATCTTTGACGTAGATAAGGTCATAGGTTCGAATCCTATACCGCCCACCACTCAAAAAAACAACCCGTCGTGGTTGATTTTTTTATGCCAATGCTTTATTTATTTGAGATAATCTGTTATAATTAACGATGGTATGGAATTTGGGCGAGTTTTTGCTCGTCCGTAATTCTTTTATAAGGGTAAACAATATGAATAATAAGAGTAAAATTCGCAACGTGGCAATTATTGCGCACGTTGACCACGGCAAAACAACATTAGTAGACGCTCTCTTGAAACAGAGCAATACTTTTCGTGAAAATCAGGCTGAGATGGGTCAGACTCTTATTATGGACTCTGGCGATCAGGAGCATGAGCGCGGTATTACGATTACTGCCAAGCAGACGGCGGTTTATCATAACGGGTACAAGATTAATATTATCGATACGCCAGGCCACGCCGACTTCTCTGGCGAGGTTGAGCGCACGCTCAATATGGCGGACGGCGTACTTTTGATTGTTGATGCGCAGGAAGGGCCAATGCCACAGACGAAGTTTGTGCTACAAAAGGCTTTGGAATTGAATTTGACTCCTATTGTTATCATTAACAAGATTGATAAGCCAGCGGCTCGCCTCGGCGAAGTTGAGGATGAGATTGCAGATTTATTCCTAGAACTTGCGACAAACGAAGATCAGTTGAAATATCCGATTTATTACGCGATTGCGCGTGACGGCAAGGCTGGCAAGACGCCAGAGCTAGATAATGACCTCCACGTGATTTTCGATGCGATTATTAATGAAATCCCAGAACCGCAGGTTGATGTTGATGATTCCAAGGGCGCGCAGCTACTCGTGGCAGCGCTTGCAGCAGATAGCTATCTTGGTAAGTATGCGATTGGCAAGATTTTCCGAGGCAAACTCAAGAAAAATGAGGCTGTGACGGTCATTAAGACTAATGGCGAAATGGTGCGCGGTAAGATCGATAGTCTCTATACTTATCGTGGGCTAAGTCGCGAGGAGACGAACGAGGCGATTGCGGGCGATATTGTTGCGCTTGCTGGCCTTGGTGCAGCTTCGATTGGCGATACAATTGCGACTGGCGATAATCCTGAGGCGCTTCCGACGATTGAGCTTGAGGCGCCGACGCTATCTATCTATATCGGGCCAAATACTTCGCCACTAAAGGGTCGCGAGGGTGAGTTTACAACTTCGCGCCAGATTGGCGACCGCTTGCAAAAGGAATTGGAAACGAACATTGCGCTTCGCTTGGAGCCACAGGGCCTTGGTTATAAGGTGTCTGGTCGTGGCGAGTTGCATTTGTCAGTCTTGATTGAGACGATGCGTCGCGAGGGTTATGAGCTTGAAGTAGGCCGTCCGGAGGTAGTCTACAAGACAGTAGACGGTAAAGAAATGGAGCCGGTTGAGGAATTGACGATTGAAGTATCGCCAGAATATGTTGGCGCCGTTTCGCAGGAGCTTGGCGTACGCAAGGCGGAGCTAGTATCTCAGGAAATGACGACTTCTGGAAGCACGCGTTTTGTCTATACTATTACAACGGCAGCTTTGATTGGTTTGCGCAATAATCTTCTTACTGGCACGAAGGGCACGGCGATTATGAATACTCTGCCGAAGGGTTATCAGCCGGTCACTTCGCACTACCATCAGGAGCGCAACGGGGCATTGGTTGCTTCTGAGGCAGGCCAGAGCACGGCTTATGCGCTAGACGCCGCTCAGGCGCGCGGTATTCTCTATATTCCGCCACAGGTCGATGTCTATCAGGGTATGATTGTTGGCCTTAGCAAGAAGGATGAACTCGATATCAATGTTTGCCGCGAAAAGCAGCTAACGAATATGCGTACACACGCATCTGATGGTGCGATTCAGCTGACGCCATATACGCAGCTCTCGCTAGAGCAGTGCTTGGACTTCTTGATGGAAGACGAACTCCTAGAGGTCACGCCAAAGTCTCTCCGCCTTCGCAAGAAGGAATTGAATCCGATTATGCGAAAACGCGCACGGAATCATAATTAATAAAAACCTAGATCATACTGTTTAGGAAACGACGTTCCGCTAGCCCGTCTTTACGGGTAGCGGCCGTCTCGAACTCGGCTAGCCGCCTCCGTTACGTTCCTAAACAATATAATCTAGGTTTTTGAGGTTGTCTTATTGCCTGCTGTGAGGATGTTACGGAGGCTACGGCCGAGTATCAGACGCGGCTCGCCCGTGACGACGGGCCGAGACGACGTTGTATCCGAGAAGTAGGTAATAGGATGACCTCAAAAAGTTTGAATAATATTTTTGTACAAAAACGCTTATGCTTGCAAAATAACAGATAAAAGTGTATAATTTTTTGCCAGAACAATAAAAATGGCGCTTTTGCGGGAGGGAGGCGTCTTGTTTGTCCATTTTCAGAAGTAGTTAATCAAAAATAGGGGGTGGGTAGAATGCCTGAAGGCAAATTACTGATTATGTCGGTTATAATTGCGCTGCTACTTGGTTTTTTCTCGGCGAAAGCACTGACAATGATGGTATTGGAGTGGTTTGGCTATTCTTTATCTGTTTCGGCGATGACACGCTATGTGCGGCGTCACACCGGAGAAGGTGATGAATTTCCGAGTGAAGATGTCTGCAGAAAGAGTTTTTCTATCTGTAAAGTGGTTAGAATGGTTATAACGGTATTCGCGTCGGTTTTAGCGGCAGTTGCGCTCGTTACGATAGCTCTAATATGGGGTGACGTGATGGATTTAGCGATTATGATAACTGCGGCAGCGCTTGGAGTATCGTTGAGCTGCTTTTTCTCGCTTTGTAGAGAGTATCAGTGTGCGACGCAGTATGTAATTATGGAGGGTTTCAACGGTAATGTCGCCTTTGTGTCTGATGTCTTTCGTGACGATAACCTAAAGAATCGGTCGAGAATGGCGATTCCTAGAGGCGATTTTGACAAAGATGCCGTGCCGGAAGATGGCGAATTAATGGTTATTCTTAGTCCGCCGTTCGGAAAAGACATCTATTGTATTTTGTAAGACTACTATGGAATCCAGCACGTAACAGTGCTGGATTTTTTATTAGAGCAGGGAAGTTGAGCGAAGTCAAGCGGTGTGTTGTTATTATGACAACATTTTTTTGTGGTTTGTCAATGGTGAAGATGTTCGGTAGTTTTGAAATATATTGATAAAAGTGCAAGTGTGCAAAAAGCATAATTGAAATAAATATTTGTTCGGTTTTACCTCTGTTAAATTTTGAACTTTTGCACCAAATTGTGAATAAATGGGCTAAAAATGGTCTTGCAATTCTGCAAAATGTTATATAAACTAAGGACAAGTGGAAACAAAAACAAACACCACGAAAAAACAAAAATAAGCAATAACGATTGACAATATAAGATGCAACAAATCAATTACCTACAAGATCAATCGCAAGAATTTCAAGTAGTTACTTTAACGAAGCGTAAGTAGCTTGTTTTTGCAGCACATTTACAATGTTCGAACCCGGTAATCGAGGAGTTTTGGGCGCGTTTAGGATACGCGAAACAGAAACCGTATGATCATTCAACACAAATACACACCTCCCAAACAAATAACTCCACCTCACACAAATTAAGTCTCTCAACTCCGTAACAATATGATAGCTATACGCTACCAGCAGTTATGGAATCTTAAATGTGTTAAGGAACAAAATAAACAACAAAAAACACAAAAACCTGAAATTTCTCGATTAGCGGGCTCGAACGAAGTATAATGAAGGAATGAGCGAAGTTCATATTCCAGTTTTATTATTAGATGTTGTACGTATGTTGTCCCCCAAAGAAGGCGAAACTTATTTGGATTTAACGGCAGGATATGGTGGGCACGCAGATAAAATTTTGGAAGTAACGCGGAATTATAAAGGGGCGGTCCTTAACGACCGTGATCAGAATGCGATTGATTTCCTAGAGGCGAAGTACCAAGAGGTGAAGCCGAAATTAATTCATAATGATTTTTATAGTACGGCGCTACAACTTGTGGAGAGTGAAAATAAATTCGATATGATACTGGCGGACTTTGGTGTTTCTTCACCGCAGCTAGATATTGCGGAAAGAGGTTTTTCCTTTGCGAAGGAAGCTCGCCTAGATATGCGAATGAATGGTGAGCAGGATTTGGACGCTTGGACGATTGTTAATAAATGGAGCGAAGGAAAACTTGCGGATATTTTTGAGCGCTATGCTGAAGAGCGTAGTGGCCGTGCGAAAATGTTGGCGCGTGAAATTTGTCTTCATCGCCCAATTAATACAACGACTGAGCTTGCCGATTTGATTCGGTCTAAGTCGCCTTATTCTCACGTCCACCCTGCTACAAAAATATTCCAGGCAATTCGAATTGTTGTAAATGATGAGCTCGGTATTATCGAGCGAACATTGCCGTTATTGCCGAAATTATTGAATCCTGGTGGCAGATTAGCGATTATCTCTTTTCACAGCCTAGAAGATCGACTCGTAAAAGATTTTATGAAGGACGAGAGCAGCAAAGGACTTGAGTCGACACTGACGATTATGACGAAAAAACCAATAGTTGCGGACGATACTGAAATAGTTAATAATCCACGCGCACGAAGCGCAAAATTAAGGGTGGCTGAGAAGTTATAACTTGATAGCAGCCCTGCTTTTGCGAAGAGGGCGCTATCGTAAAAAATAAAAACAAAAAGGAGAAATATGGCAAAGATCATAGTTGCTGGTCGCTCTAGAACTCAGCAAGTAAAAATCAATTTCCGCTAAGCTTTAGGCTTTGGGGCCTAAAGCTTGCTTGAAGACTTAATCTATTACATGCCCCTTTTGACCGGGGGTACCGAATAGGTGAAGTTATTCGGAGTGTGTAAAAAAAATTTTTGACCTTCTTTGGTTAGGAAGTTGGGCGTTTATCTCTTGGCGCCCAACTTACCGCCAAAGCTCTAAAATAAAAAGCTAAAAAACAGGATATTAATTTTAATGTCAGCATATTATGCAACTCGAAGACTAAACTCGACTTCTAGTTCAGCTACTTGGATGCGTAACCGAAATGCGGTGCGTCACGATGCGAAAAGACAGCTGGGTCCGATTAGTCACATTCTCATTCTCGCTGCGGTAGTGTGCCTTATCGGCTTGCTTGCGCTGACGCAGAGTGCGAAGGTGGTCCAATATGATCTAGGTATTGCTTCGGCAAATAGTGAGATTTCAAACCTCCAGGCGCAACGTGATGCGCTCGCGGTAGAAAATGCGAAAATTACCGCGGCTGCAGCCGATGAAGGGGCCAATAAGGTCGCTTCAACGATGGTTGATGCTAATAGTAATGCGGACTTTGTTAGCGAATAATTAATCTTCGTTTGTGTTTTGTTAAAATACGCCCTGTAACAAGGGTGTATTTTTGTGGCTACAAAAGCGTAAGTGCGATAAAATAGATGTATGACAAGTCGCGATTGGCGGTATTTTTGGCTGAAACTGATTGTAGCTGGAATGGTGGTGGTTTTTGGGGCGACTTTATTCACGGTGCAGATAGTTGAACACGATAAGCACGTTGCCGAAGCGAATGTGATGCGCATTAAGCAATATGAATTACTTGCAAAGCGTGGCGAAGTGTATTTTATGGATGGCAAAAATAACGTTTCGCCAGCAATTATGAACGAGCGAACGTGGACGATTTTTGTGGATCCATATTTCATTATCAAAAATGCAGGCTCGAATGGTGTGCTTAGCAAAGAAGAAACGCAGGCGAAGTTGGTTGAGATATTGGGCGATGCGATTAATGTGTCTTGGGATAAGGTTTGGGCAAACAAAGACAATATGTATTACGAAATCGCAAAGAATGTTGATTATGATACGGTTGTGAAGATAAAAGAGGCAAATTTGCGCGGGGTAGGGCGCAAGGAAACGTCGCGTCGGGTTTACCCGAACGGCACGCTTGCAGCGCAACTGCTAGGTTTTACGAACGCAGAGGGTGTGGGCTCTGGCGTTGAGGGCGCATTTAACAGCCGTTTGACGGGCGAGAACGGTATGCTCAAGACGGTGACAGATGTGAATGAAATACCGCTTTCGGTTGGTGACGACAATATTGAGATAAAGGCGAAGGATGGCGAGTCGATTGTCTTGACGATTGACGAGAACATTCAGCGCAAGGTTGAAAGTATTATCAAGAAGGCGGTCGATAATCATAAAGGCGGAATTGGCTCGGCGAGTGCGCTCGTGATGGAGCCAACGACGGGAAAAGTTTGGGCGATGGCAAATTACCCAACTTATAACCCTGGAGAATATTGGACGGAGAAAGATGCAAATATCTACGTTAACCGCGTTACAGAAACGCCATACGAGCCAGCCTCGGTTTGTAAGCCATTTACTTATGCGGTGGCGATAAATGAGGGCAAATTAAACCCGGATGAAACTTACTTAAATACCGGTTCGACAAAGGTCGATAATCGCGTAATGAATAACGCGTATGGCACTGCGACGCGCAATGGCGTGATTACTTTTCGTAAAGCATTGGATTATTCATTAAATACGGGAAGTATTGAAGTTTTGCGTAAGATGGGCGATGGTGCGAATATTACTTACGATGCGCGCAAGACGCTCTATAGCTATCTCTACGACAGCTTCGGCTTTGGTAAAAAGACTGGCGTTGAACTATATGAGGCGAATGGTATTATTGTTAGCCCAGACGATCCGTCTGGCGAAGGCAATGCAGTGCGTTATGCGAATATGACCTTTGGGCAGGGTATGAATTTGACGATGCTACAGGTTGCGGCGGGCTTTTCATCGCTAATTAATGGCGGCGATTACTATACGCCGACGGTCGTGGCGGGGACATATGAGAACAAGAAATTGGTCCCGGCCGAAGCGAAATTACCGGTTCGTAAAACGATTAGCAATGGGACGAGTGTTGAGATGCGCAAGATGCTACAAGAGGTTCGTAGTGAGAACGGCGGGCAAAATGATTTGCCTGGTTACCGCGTCGGCGTGAAGACCGGTACGGCCGAAACGATTAATCCAAAAACGGGGCAATATTGGTCAGGAAAAACGAATGCGAGTGCGCTTGGTTTTGGCGGCGCAAATGATGATAGTGCGTTACCGAGCTATGTAATTATGGTAAGATTAGATGGGGAGACCCTACTTTGGGGCAGTCTGGATGCGATTCCAGTCTTTACGGAGATTAGTAACTTTATGCTTCAATATTTAAGGATACAGCCAAAATAGAAAGGTAAATATGCTGTTAAAAGATATCAATTCAAATATGGGATACGAGCTAGTGTTGGCTCTAGGCGCTTTCCTATTATCTATGTTCTTGACGCCGATTTACACGACTTTTGCATATAAGCACAAACTGTGGAAGAGGCAAAAGACGGTTGATGTTTCTGGCAAGAAATTGACTGTGATGAATAAGTTGCACGCAGATAAAATCAAGCGTCATTTCCCAACGATGGCTGGCGTAATTATGCTCATTGTGGTGCCGACGGTTGTCGTTGTTTGCAACTGTTTGAATCGTGGTCAGACTTGGCTTGCGCTTGCGGCGTTTGTCGGTGGCGGTTTGATTGGTTTTGTTGATGATGCGATCAATCTATTTGGCAAGAATGCGGCGGCCGGTTTGCGTGCGCCAGTGAAGTTTGCGATGATTACGGCGCTTGGTGTGTTCTTGGGCTGGTTCTTTGCTTGTAAGCTTGGTTGGACGAGCATAGAGATTCCGTTCGTTGGCGTATTTAATATCGGGATTCCAGCGATGATTGCGCTCTTTGCGTTCGCAGTGGTAGCAACTGGTAATGCGGTTAATATTACTGATGGTATGGATGGCTTGGCGGGTGGTTTGGCGATGCTTGCTTACGGCGCATATGGTGTAATTGCGCTGTTGCAGGAGCAATGGTATTTGGCAGGTTTCTGCTTTGTCGTAATTGGCGCGCTACTTTCTTATATTTGGTTTAATGTTTATCCAGCACGCTTTATGATGGGCGATACTGGGTCGTTCGCGCTCGGCGCTGGTCTAGGTGTGGTAGCAATGAACACGAACGCATTCTTCTTGCTGCCGATTATTGGTTGTTTGTTCGTGATTGAGGCAGGCAGTTCATTGATTCAGATTTGCTCGAAGAAATTCTTCCATCGCAAGATATTTATTTCTGCACCAATTCATCATCATTTGCAGGCGAAGGGTTGGGAAGAAAGTAAGGTTGTGATGCGGTTCTGGATTATTGGTGGTGTCGCGGCGATGCTCGGTATCTTCTTGGCTATGGGTGGGGGCATAATCGGCTAATGCGCAAGCACAAAGCAGACAGAATAATTGCTCTGATGGTGATTATTTTGATGCTCATAAGCCTTGTGATCGTCTATGCGATTGGCGGACGGGTTGCGGTGGCAAATAATGCTGCGCACGGCAAAAACTTTAGCGATAGTTATTTCTTTACGCATCACGCAGTAGTGATTGGTGCCTCGATTTTATTTATGATAATCGGCTATAAGTTGCCATATCAGTTACTAGCGAAGATTGCGAAAAAACTATTTTGGCTCTCGATTGTATTGTGCTTGATGGTGACTATTCTCGGTAGGATGGGGGCGGGGATTGTGACTTGTGATCTCGGTGCTTGTCGTGCGTTTTATGTACCGGTGGTGAGTGTTGGTTTTGCGCCAGTAGAGCTACTTAAGATTAGCGCGGCGCTATACGGGGCATATTTAATTAAATCTCGCAAAGAAACGAAACAGCTTGATAGTAAGGAGTTTTGGGTGCCATATGCGTCGATTTTTGCGATGACAGCATTATTTGTGGGCGGCTTCCAAAAGGACCTTGGTAGTACGGTTGTGATTTCGATGATGCTGGCTAGTATGGCGCTGGTTGGCGGAGTTTCTTGGAAAAACCTAGTGATTGCCGGGTTCGTATTATTGCTTGCAGTTGGCGTATTGATTGCCGTTGCACCGCACCGTATGGCGCGTATTATGGGCTGGGAAGGGGAAGGCGATTCTTATCACCTAGAAAGTTCAATTATATCGTTTGGCACTGGTGGCTTATTTGGGCTAGGGCTCGGTAACAGCATTCAGGCGTCGGGCTATCTACCAGAATCTTTGACGGACTCGATTTTCTCGATTATTGGCGAGACTTGGGGCTTTATTGGGACAATGGCGGTATTGATTGTATTTGCAATTATGCTTACGAGGATTATTAATGTGAGCCGCCAGACGGAAGATACGGAGAAGAGTTTGTTTACGGTGAGCGTTTTTGCTTGGATCTTGAGCCATGTTATAATAAACGTAGGGGGAATGCTAGGCATTATACCGATGAAGGGCATTACGTTGCCGTTTTTGAGCTATGGCGGTACGAGTATGTTATTCGCCGCTTTTGCAGTCGGTGTTGTGCTACAAATATCTGGTTGGACAAAAAGGAAAGAAAGTAATGAAGATTCTAGTAGTGGGTGGGGGCAGCGGCGGACACGTTACTCCGGTAGTAGCAGTCGTTCGTGAGATTTGGAAGAGCCGCCCGCGCGCGAAGATAGAGTTTTGGACTGACAAGAAGTATTATAAGAATGCTCGCAAAATTACCGTCGAGAATGGTATGGATTTGCGTATTCGTAAGGTTGTTGCTGGCAAATTCCGCCGCTATACGAATTTCACTTTTGTGATGTATTTGCAGCACTTTGATATCGTGCTGAAGAATATTCGTGATATCTTCAAAAATATTTTTGGCTTTTTCCAATCACTATTTCGTTTGATTAAGAATCGCCCGGATATCATTTTCTTTAAGGGCGGATACGTCTGTTTGCCGGTCGGGGCAGCGGCGAAATTGCTGAGAGTGCCATACGTCATTCACGATAGTGATGCGGCGCCAGGTTTAACGAATCGTCTATTGTCGAAGCGTGCGACAAAGATTGCAACTGGTATGCCGCTAGAGTATTACAGCTATCCTGCTGAAAAGGCAGAATGGACTGGTATTCCGACGAGCGACGAATTTCGTCCTGTAACTGCGGCGCGTCAAAAAGCCCTGAAGAAGGAATTAGGTTTCGACCCAGAGAAGCCACTACTCGTTGTGACTGGCGGTAGTCTCGGGGCAGAGAATATTAATTTGACGATTCGCGATATTTTGCCTTCACTCCTAAAGATTACGAGCGTGATGCTTGTCGCTGGGCGCGAAAGATACCCAGAAATGCTTGACCTCAAAGAATACGAAGTCTGGGAAGACGGAGTGTTAAAGACGAATTTTCGAATGGTAAAATTCTCGAGCGAAATGTACAAGCTATTTGGCGCTGCTGATGCGGTTGTGAGCCGGGCTGGCGCTTCAACGATGACGGAACTTTCAAGTATGGCGAAGGCGGTAATTATGGTTCCGAACGAGAAACTTCCTGGCTATCATCAGGTGAAAAATGCGCGTGCATACGAGAAGGCAAAAGCGGTGCTTGTAGTAGAAGATAGTGAGATGCGCAAGAATCCAGACAAACTGCTCGAAGCGATTCGTAAGTTAATCAAAGACGAAGAATTGCGCGCTGAGCTCGCGAAGAACCTGCGCAGTTTCGTCAAAGATAACGCCGCAGAAAACCTTGCTAATATCATCTTGGCCGTCGCCGAGAAGAAATAGATTCTAGATAATTCTCCGTGACGAAAAAGAAAAGAATATTTATAAGTTATAATTTACTAGACAAATAAAGAAAAGTTAGACCTTGTTTTTTGAGTATGCATCACGGAGAACTGAAGAGCTACTACTCGCTTAGCGATGCTAACGCAAATAGTCTGAGTCGTATTTTAGACGAGCGTGCTACGAAGTGAAGCATAGGCACGATAAAATCTCTGTTAGTAGTGTTTATGGCTAGATTTGAGAATTGGCGAAATATGCTTGAAAAATGGCCGAAAATAAGTTAAAATAATAGCACTGGTCACGTCGTCTAGTGGTTAGGACTCCAGGTTTTCATCCTGGCAATCGTGGGTTCGATTCCCACCGTGATCACCATTTCGAATTAAAGCTCCCTCGCAATGCGGGGGAGTTTTTGTAGCGTTTATGGTAAAATATATGATATGAGTACACTATTTAAAAGAACTAAAATCTTAGCGACGGTTGGTCCATCTGTATTTGAGGAAGAGAAGCTCAAAGAGATGGTTTATGCAGGCGTCAATGGCTTTCGTCTAAACTTCTCACATGGTAATTATGATGAGCGCGATGAGCAGATTCGCATTATTCGTAAGTATGCTGCCGAGCGTGGCAAATCGGTTGCGATTGTTCAGGATTTGCAGGGGCCAAAAATTCGCCTTGGTGAGCTAAAAGGTAATCATCTCGATTTGAAAAAAGGCGACGAGATTGTGCTTGATTACGCAATCAAAGAGCACGATGGCAGCAAAAATATGCCAGTCCAGTACAACTTGGCGAAATGCGCGAAGGTTGGTGAGCCGATTTTCTTGTTCGATGGCAAGATTCGCACGGTCGTAAAAGAAATTGTGTCAAAGACGGCAATCAAGTGCGAAGTTGAGAATGATGGCTATGTTATGAGTCGTAAGGGCGTGAATTTGCCTGAGACGGATTTGGGCGGCGACATCTTTACGGACAAAGATTTAGCAGATATTGAGTTTGGCGCGAGCCGCGATTTTGATTACGTTGCGATGAGCTTCGTGCAGTCTGCGTCGGATATCGAAAAAATGCGTCAGATTCTTGCCTCGCACGGTTCGACAGCAAAGATTATTGCAAAGATAGAGACGAAGAAGGCTGTTGAGAGCGATGAGGCACTCGAAGCGATCGTAAAGGCGACCGACGGTATTATGATTGCGCGTGGCGATATGGCGACCGAGGCTGGTGCTGAGGTAGTGCCAATTGTTCAACGCAAATTGATTGCATTTTGTCGCCAATATTCCAAGATTTGCATTGTTGCAACCCAGATGATGGCAAGTATGGTCGAGAACCCAGAACCAACTCGTGCGGAAGTTTCCGATGTGGCAACCGCGGTTATTCTCGGTGCCGATGCAGTGATGCTTTCTGATGAGACAGCGAACGGCAAGTATCCAATTGAGACGATTCGTGAGATGAAGAAAGTGATTCTTTATACTCAGAATAATACGCGGATTATGCCGCTTGAGACGCTTGCGACGGGCAATTATAAGAATTACAATGCGATTTCGCACGCAGCAGTTGATTTAGCAGAAAAGATTGGCGCAGATATCATCGCGGTAGCAACGAAGACTGGCGCAACGGCACTCGCGATTGCAGCACAGCGACCGAATATGCCAATTGTGTCAGTGACGAGCAACAAGCGCGTAGCAGGGCAATTAGCGCTCACTTATGCGAATTCCGCTTTCGTGCGTGAATATGATGAAAATTACGCATTTGATGCAGTCCAAGATTTGAAAGCTGATGGTTATCTCAAACTTCCAGAAGGGAAAGATAACCTCAAGGTCGTGTTAGTATCTGGTCTTCGTGATGAAGAGGGCGGCACGAACAGCATTCAGATTCGCAAGGTATAAGAGGGGAGAGGAACGATGGGAGATTTTAGAAAGAAAACAATCCAAGATGTAGATTTGAATGGAAAGATTGTTTTAATCCGCGTAGATTATAATGTGCCAATAAAAGATGGCGAGATCCAAGAGGATATGCGTATTTCGGCGAGCCTCTCTACGATTCGCTATGCGTTAGATATGGGTGCACGCAAGGTTATTCTAATTTCTCACCTTGGCCGTCCAGATGGTGCTTACGTGCCAGATATGTCGCTAGCGCCGTGTGCGCAACGTTTGGGTGAATTATTGCCAGACAAAGTAGTGCGTTTCTCGGATATGATTTATGGCCCAGATGCAAAGGCGGCGGTTGATGCGTTGCCGGATGGTGGCGTATTGTTGCTCGAGAACCTGCGTTTCGTGCCAGACGAAGAGGCGGATTCGGAAGAATTTGCAAAGAAGATTGTTGAAGCGACTGGCGCCGATATTTTCGTTCAGGATGGTTTTGCAGTTATTCACCGTGCGCACGCTTCAACGGATGCAATTGCGCGCATTCTCCCATCGGTGGCGGGATTCTTGCTCGAAAAAGAGGTGTCCAGCCTAGAAAAAGCGATGTCGAATCCAGAGCGTCCACTCCTAGTGATTATTGGTGGTGCAAAAGTTTCCGATAAACAGCCGTTGATTGATAAGTTTATTACGATTGCTGACCAGATTGTAGTCGGTGGTAAGATTGCGTCCGATGGCTATAAAAACGCTAGCCCAAATGTGTATGTGGCGGAAGATTTTGCTGAGGATGGTAACGGCGCAAAATTAGATATTGGCCCAATTAGCACGAAGAAGATTGTTGAGATGATAAAGAAATCTCATACAATTGTCTGGAACGGTACGCTTGGTATGGTCGAGGACGAACGCTTTAAGCGTGGTTCGCTCGCGGTTGCGCAGGCGATGGGCGAAAGTAGCGATATGACTATTATTGGTGGCGGCGATACGACAGGTTTCGTTGAAGAAGTTTTGAAGAAAAATGGCGAACTAACCTTTAATTTGATTTCGACTGGCGGCGGTGCTTGCTTAGAGTTATTGTCGGGTAAATCTTTGCCTGGTTTGGAAATTTTACAGGATAAATAACGATGAATAAGTGGGGTGGTGACCAGAATTATCGACCGGAAAAGAAGGCTTCTGAGAAAGAGGCTGGGCGTTCTAGTCGATCTGAAACTGCCTCATCTGCGCAGAAAACCGAGCGCGAATATCGGGTTGGGCGCACGATTGCGGGTGCGACAAATAATGCTCGTCAGCGGAATCTTGAACACATTGCGGCGCGCAAAAAACAGCAGCGCAAAAATGCCGTGATTGTACTTAGTGTGTTGGTTTTGATTGCGGCGGTCGGGTATTTTTTGGTGAATTTTATTTCGGCGCGCGTGGCTGAGCGTGAGGCGGAAGTTGCGGCGGCTTATCCTACAGAGCCGACAGTAGCGATTGTCGATGAAAACGCTGGAAATAACGTTTCGGAGCGCGTGAAGGTCTTTGTGGCGCGTTTGGAAGCCGATGCAAAGGAATATAGTATGAAGCTCGATCACGTTGTATTGCCATTCCAGAAGGCGCGTGAAATTTTAGTATTCTTCGAGGGGAGGGGAGAATATTATAAGATGACAACAGAGAGAGGAAGCACGGTTCAGATTGAGGACGCCGAGAGGATGATTCGTTATCTGGACGAAAAAGGCATTACGCCAGAATATGTAGATTTGCGGATTGAAGGCAAGGCTTACTTTAAGTGATAGTTATTCTGTTTCACTCCCCTAATGTTCGGTTTTTGTTCTAAAAACGAAAGGGGATATTTTTGAGGGGAGGGGAGCAAAAATGCATATTGCAAAACTTTTTATAAAAAAGTCAAATGGGCAGGGGAGTGACGAAAAAAAATTGGGCGCGCGTGAAATGTTGTGGAAAAGTCGACATTTCACGGGGCTAGAATTTGGCGAGGCTGTGGAAAAATATGTTATAATATGTGGTTTTACAGGGGTGGCGCGCATATTATGACCATATGAAATGCAAATTCTGAGCTGTTCTGAGCGCTTCTGGGTCCTCCCCCGAATTAATTTTCCCGGGGGAGTGCCTATTTTTATGATAAATTATGAGGGTTTGGCGATCGGCGCCGTAAGGAGATGAACAGGCTTTAAAAGTGCATTTCGTATCTGTTATTAGAAATGGTTATTGTGTGCCCGACGATTGTATATATGTCCGGGTCCATTATATGTATAGTCGTAAAATATGCATTGTGCGACATTGGATATTAAGGCAAAAGACGAATATACACTCGTCTCGTTTATGCTTAGTTTCTGCCGTCCGGCCGGATTTTTGTCGTATATGCCCTTTATTTTGCGCTCTATTGCGCTTCTGCTTATAAAGTCGTGTATTCTATCGTCTTTTGGTCTAATACGTGTCTTAGGCGCTTCTAACGGCTATGTTGGTTTGCTACCTCTGTTATTTACTACTACTAACAGGGGTGGTGAAGGGGATTAACAGGGGTGAAACAGGGGAGCGACAGATAAAAATATGGTATCTAACAGGGGTAGGGATTGACCGTAACAGGGGTGGAATTAGGGAATCGCTTCCCTGTGACTTCCCTGTTCGGTTTTTGTTTTATCACGGCCGTGAAAATTTTTGCTATAATAGATATTAGCTTTATGAAGAAAAAGTGGCTAAATGTCTTGATAATCCTCGTAATTACAGTGGTATTTTTGTGGTGGTCGCTTAAAGACAATTTCAATGAAGTCGTCGGGACACTGTTTGCATCAAATATCGGCTGGATAATCGTGTCGCTTGCGGCTTTCTGTGTTTATATGCTCTTTGATACCCTTTCGACTTATGGAATTATTCGAATCTACAAAAAAGACGTTACATTTCGTTTTGCGCTGTATTTAGGGCTTATCAATAAGTTCTTCTGCGGCATTACGCCACTATCCAGCGGCGGTCAGCCGATGCAGATATATGAGCTCAAAAAGAAGGGCGTGCCGGTCTCAACAGGGGCGAATATAGAGGTGCAGGCTTATATGATGTTCCAGATTGCCTTGATGATGACAGCGGTCATAAGCGTGATATTCGATCAGATTTTCCATTTCTTCCAATATGTTCCAGTCTTGCAGAGTATGATGATTACTGGCTTTGTGATTAACTTGGTAATATTGCTCGTATTGTTGTTTGTGAGCTTTTCGAAGAACTTTAACCGTATCGTGGCGCGTGGCGTTATTAATGCGCTAGCGAAGTTTGGCCTCGTGCGGAACAAAAAGGCGCGTATCGAGAAGTGGGAGGCGGCTTGTAAGAACTATTACGAGAATGGGCGCGAGCTGCTAAGGAATAAGAAAGTGTTCGCAAAAGGGGTGTGCTATCAGTGCTTGGCGCTTCTGACTTACTATTTACTGCCGATTTTTATTGCGTTTGCGATTGGCTGTGCGGACAACCTAGACGTTATAAATGTCTTTACGGCGAGCTCATTCGTATATGTGATGGGTTGCTATGTGCCGATTCCTGGCGCTTCAGGCGGCATGGAAGCGGGCTTTATGGGCTTCTTTGGCAATTTTGTGACAGGGCCGGCATTAAACGTATTTGTGCTCGTCTGGCGCGCTATAACGTATTATTTGCCAATGATTGCCGGTGCAATTGCCTTCAATATCTATAACGGCAAGGGCGCAATAGCAGAAGCAGAGAAGCTAACAGAGAAGAAAAAATAATCTGCTCTTCCCTATTAAAAATAACCCCTTAGCTAAGGGGTTATTTTTTTAGTTCTGAACTGGGTGATTACCGTGTTCGTTGCCGTGTTTGTGATAGCTGATCTTGCGGCCTTTTTTCTTGATAGTTTGGACTTTGGCTTGGCCTTTTTTGTCGCTAGTGATAATTTGTCGTCCTTCTTCGTCATCGTCACCACGCGTCGATTTAGGGGCCTCTGGGGCGGTTTTTTCTTCGGTAGTCAATGATTGAATGTTTGGGCTACTTTGTTGAGCGGCGATGAGGGCACCTAAATCCTTGAGGCCTGGGCCGGTCTTCTCGCCTTGTGCCTGAGAAGGGGAGATCTTTTGCTTGCGGAATTCGGCCTGTGGAGTGAATTCAAAGACTGGTTTTTCGTGCTTAGCAACAGTGTAGGCTGGTTTTTCAGCGCCACGTTCGCCGGCTTCGCGACCGGAATCGGAGAGGTTTTTCTTCCACTTCTCTGCTGCCTCGATAGCCTCTTTGATCTCTTTTTCGACTTCGGCGCGCGAGCGTGCATAAGTCATACGAGAGTTGCGGACGATTTGCGGGGTGAGATCGTTTGGCGGCTTTGGAATGCTAAGGGTTGTTGCAGAGAAGGCTGGAGTCTTTTCGCCATTAATAATCATCGAGAGAACGAAGTGACGGTTGTTGAGATTGAGAAGGTCTTGAGCCTCGAAAACTGGTTCGAATTGCTTTGATAAGATAGGGGCATCGTCGGCGGAGACGCGGAAGCTAATCGTAGTACCGACGTTGCCAAAGACAGCATCGCGAACAGTGTCGGTCATCTGGCTAGTGTACTGGTTAGCAACAGTGAGATTGAGGCCGTATTTGCGCGCCTCGGAAAGAATGACGGCGAAGGAATCGGTTGCGAAGTTCTGGAACTCATCAACATAGAGATAGAAAGGACGGCGGTCGTCGATATTCGGAATATCTGAACGGCTCATTGCGGCAAGCTGAACCTTTGTTACGAGGAAGGCACCGAGAATAGCGGCGTTATCTTCGCCGATGAGACCTTTGGAGAGGTTGACGACGAGAATTTTGCCTTCGTCCATAATCTTGCGAATATCGAAACTAGACTTTGGCTGGCCGATAATATTGCGGATGATTGGGTTAGCGGTGAAGGCACCGACCTTGTTAAGAATTGGCGCTACAGACTCAGTGACCTGCTTGTCGCCCCAAGAACCGAACTCTTGTTTCCAGAATTGGAGAACGGTGACGTCTTGGCAGTAGGTAAGAGTTTCTTTACGGAATTCTTTATCTGTAAGCATACGCGAAATGTCGAGCATAGTCGTGTTCGGGCGATCGAGAAGTGCGAGCAGGGTGTAACGGAGAATATGCTCAAGACGAGGACCCCAAGATTCGCCGAACATGCGCTTTAGAACGCCAATAACCTCGGAAGAGATATTTGGTTTGCGGGCTGGGTCATAAACTTCCAACGGGTTAAATGCCATCGGATATTGCGTATCAGCTGGGTTGAAATAAACGACGTCTTTGATGCGGTTTTCTGGGATAAACTTGAGGTTATCCATCGCAAGGTCGCCGTGCGGGTCGATAATACAATAGCCTTGGTTGTGATAGATATCGCTTAATGCAAAGAGAGTTAAGAGACCAGACTTACCTGAACCAGTTTGACCGATGATATAGACGTGGCGAGAGCGGTCGCGGCGATACATACCAAATTGGTGCTTGATGCCGCGGAAATCGGTGAGGCCGAAGGCGGAGATGTTTTCGTCGTAGCTTGGATTACCAGTAAGCATTGGAAGCTTGGCAGGTGGCTCTGCGGTCTTGCTAGAGGCCCAGACGATGTTAGGTGTCTCGACGTTCGTGTGTGGCAAATGATAAACGCTAGCAAGCTCGGAAATATTAAGAATAAAGCCGTGATCGCTGAATTGGCGTTTTTTGTAAGCATCGAGCGCGCTTTTATCAAAAGTGGCGCCGGTCATCTTGAAGCCGTTTAGGTTAGTTGAGTTGAACTGCTTAAAAGTACCGACGAGAGCCTGCATATTAAGCTGGGCATTAACTTCGTTTTCGCCGACATAAGCGAGGCGAATTTTGACTTCGTAGCCAAGTTTGGTGGCTTTTTCTTCGGCTTTGGCAACCTGAGTTTTAGCACGCTCAGAGAGCTCGACTTTTACTTCGGACTTCGTGCCTCCCTCTGGTGGGCGCCAGAGTGCAGCGAAAATTTGCGCGAACCAAGCAAAATCAATGCTGCCGAGACTGAAAGATTTGCCAGCTTTGATTTTTTGAACCCATTTGTCGGTCTTAGTGTGCCAATCGTCGGCGATTGGGCGAGTAAGGATTTGAATCCAAAGCTCTTCGCCACCGTTCGGATTAAGCTTCGCGAGCGTACCAGTGATACCGGCGAGTGGGTCAACTTCGAAAGATTCGAAGGTCTTTATTGGCAAAGAATCATCGTAAATAAGGGAGATTTCGGAGCTGTAGCTGACTGGATATTTGTCGCGGCGGTCAGCGTAATCTTCTTTCATACGATAAATTTGGACACTAGGATATTGAGAGTAAATCTGCCCTTCGACGAATGACTGGTAGATTTTTGGCACCCAAACGAAGAAGCGGATCTGGTTGCCGGTTGATGCGATCTCGAAAGAGAGATGCTCTTGGACGCCGCCGGAATGTTTGAGAGCGTTTGCGTCACGTAGGATGCCGTGTAGAGAGGCAAAAAGCTGCTCAGCGCTGAGCTCTTTTTTGTCATTATCTTTCGGAATCTCGAGCATCAAAAGAACAGAGTCTACATTGATGACTTTGAGGCGGTTAATCTTTTTGTAATTGCGATAGGTAAGGATAACAAGAACAACAACAATAGTAATCCAGACAATCGGCGTAGCAAGAAAATGAATAATGTACTCCATAGAGATATTTTAGCATAAACATCTAGAAAAAGCGAGTAGTCTACTCTTTAATGTTTAAAATTTCGGCTGGATTGCGCTATAATCTCATTTAATGACTATGCGAAAGATTCTACATATTGTTGAAGATATGGATTTTGGCGATACAGAATCGTTTATTATGAACACTTTGCGGAATATTGACCGCAAAAAGTATAGCTTTGGGATTTTGACTTTTTTGGAGCCACGCGACGGCAAGAAGTATTATTACGAAGATGAACTCAAGGAACTTGGCGTAGAAATAACGAAAATCGAAGATAACCGCTTCCGCCATCCAAAGAAATTTATGAAAGATGTGGCGCGCGTGTTGGCTGAGGGGAAATATGACGCTATTCATAGCCATATTGACTTTATGTCGGCGCTTCCGATAACGGCTGCGAAGAAGGCGGGCGTGGCGCAGAGGATTTCGCATTCACACAATACGAATAATTCGAAGATTAACTCTCGTAAGATGCGCTTCGTGGCGGCTTGCTTGCGCAGGAAGCTTAACAAAAATGTTACAACGCGTTTGGCGTGCGGGCAGGCGGCTGGCGAGTATTTGTATGGCGAGAAAGAAGAATTTACAGTCATACACAACGGCATTGATTTGCAGAAGTTTCGTTATAATTCAAATATTCGTCATGCGATGCGCGAAAAATATGGCATTGCATCAGATGCGATGGTGCTTTTGAATGTTGGCCGATTTGAGGAACAGAAAAATCAGGAGCATTTGATTGATATTTTCTCGTATTATGTGCGCAAAGATAAAAATGCGCGCCTAGTGATTATTGGCGAGGGGTCGCTCAAAAAGAATTTGGAAGATCAAATTGCGAGCGAACGGCTTGGCGATTCGGTAATGCTACTACCGATGCAGGATAAGGTCGAGCGTTTTTACTCGATGGCGGATGTGTTCGTGATGCCTTCCCTGTTTGAGGGGGTGCCAACGGTTGGTATCGAGGCACAGGCTTGCGGAATGAAGTGTCTTTTTAGCGATAAAGTTCCTGCGGAGACAAAGTTGCTTGATTCGGCGGAATTTTTGTCGCTTAATGATAGCTGGACGCCGTATATTGTCGCTGCCGAGAAGCGTGGCGAGGCGATAAAAAACGAAAAGGTTCAGGAATACGATATTCAGAATACCGTAAAAGCACTCGAGAAAGTCTACGACCAGAAATAAAAAATCCCCCTTTCGGGGGATTTTTTGTTGAGATTTTAATTATTTTTTCTCGTAGATTTGGGTGACGCCGTCGTTTGTGAGATAGAGCTTGCCGTCGTCTTTGATTTCGTAAGTACCTTCACCGTCATCCGTCTTGAGGGTCTTTTTATCTTTGTCGTAGGTAATTTTATGCTCACTGGTTTCTGGGGTTGAAGTACAGTTGCTTTCGCCGTCTTCGTATTCGCAATGCATAGAAGTATCGGTTGTCTTTACGGTACCGGTGCCATCGCTCTTAAATTCGATTGTTGCGCTGGTGCCCATTTCTTCTAGCATCTTTGCGTCGGCGGTTTCGCTACCATATTTCATACCGACGAGTTTCCAGGTGCCGACGAGTTTGTTGCCGCCATTGAGGACGATAATGAGGACGACGACGATGATTGCGATAAGCGCAACGACGCCACCGATGATGCCGGCGATAAGACCAGTCTTTTTACCACTTTTTTGCATAAGTTCTATTCTCCTTATATGCTTAAGCTTTATTTAATCTTAGTTTACCATAAAAAAGAGCCCCTTGCGGGGCGATTTTTAGGCGGCAAGTTTGTAGTGATCTTTACCGACGCGAGTGTAGAGATTTTTGTTTTGGAGATTAAGTAGAACAGTAGTCTCTTTGACTTTGCGCTCTTTGAGAACTTGCTTGACGATTTCTTTGCGGCTGAGACCTTCATCGCCAGCTTTCTTGAGAATCTTGCTGATAATGTCAGCGACGGTTCCCTTGCTGAAGCCCCACTTGTCTAGGGCGTAAATGCCGCGACCGATGAGAACGAAGCGAGAATCTTTGATAAGCTCATTGTGAATAGCCTGGACAGTAACATCTTTGCGCTTAAAATCGGAAGAGCTGATTGCTTTGGCGATGTCATTGAAGTGCATTGGCTCTTTGTGTTCTTCGAGAACGACAAAGATTTTGTCGCGAATATTCTTTGGGTTGACAGTTGGCCACTTTGCGAGACCCCATTGGTTGTTAAGAGTCGAGAGGAGTTTGCTGACGCGAGCGATTGCCTCGATGTGGCTTGGGTGCTCGTAGTTGAGCTTCTCGTCGAGCTCGTCGATAGTCATTGGAGCTTTGTTGGCCTTGATAATGTTGACGATTTCGTCGGTTTTGGTGCGGATTTCCTTCTCGGAGCCGTATTCGGCGATGCCGATAGAGGCGTGGTATTTGTCGTTTTCGGCGAGGATGCTGAGAGCTGGTGAAATTTCGCCTAGGAAGCTAAATTCGGCTTTTTGAGTGGCGGTTGGTTCTTTGCCAAGGACTTTTTTGGCGAGATCATTGACGCGGGCGACGCGGCCCATTTCGGTAAGATTGCGGATAATAAGTTTTTCGGCTGCTGCGAGATTGCTGATTTTGTCTTCTTCAGCGGCGATGCGAAGACGGATAAGAATTGCTTTTTCAAGCTGGCGAACACGTTCGCGTGTAATAGATAACATTTCCCCAATTTGTTCAAGTGTCTCTTTGTGTTCGTTGAGTCCAAACCTGCGGGAGATGATTTCCCTTTCACGCTCCTGCTCGATGATGTCTAGACTATTTGAAATTGCCTTGGCAATAATGTCCGCATTATTCATGATACTGCCGTTTTTTCTTACCTTTCCGTCCGTTTGATATTATAATATGACGCCAAAATAATTAGCTTTCATATCTTGTCTTTTTAAATTATAACACCAAGTATTTGTGTTGTCAACAAGCAAATTATCTTCACTTACTGTTTATTATATCAGAATTTTTACGATATTTGAAAATAATTTTATTAAACTTTTAAACGCAAGCGAATTGTTATGTGATAATTGTGCTTTTGCTTAAAAAATGCCCCGACAAATTGTCGGGGCATGTGGAGGTAGGTAGGTTGCAGGTATGGTCACATCTTATCGATGTGACCCTTTCGGGAGTCTGTGCGATAGTAGAAACTAATTCGTTCGCCATTATTTAGCAGACCCTCGAGATTCCAGCTTTCGCCGGACCCGTCCTCTATTTGCATAGAGGTTATATTGACCACCACGTCAAACTTTCTGATAGGCTCGGCATCGCCCTGCTTGACAGTGAAGGTAACCGGGTGTCTTTGGGACTTAAGATTGCAGCAGAAAAGCAAGCTTGCAATCAGGTCCAATTTGCTAGGACCGTTGATAATATTGGCGTTCATACGAGCACCTCCTTTTGGAAAAGAGCTCTACTTATACAAGTAGGCGCGTTGCGTGAACAACAGTTCTATTATAGCACAAACGCTTTAAAAAGTCAATAGGTAGGGCTATTTTTTCGCTGTTTTGCGGGTGCGCTTCGCTGGGCGACGGGTGGTTTTCTTTGGCTTGTTGGCGAGATATTCTTCGGCCTGCTCTTTTGTGATGGTTTTTGGATCGACGTCTTTCGGAATACGGACGAAGTTGCGGCGGCCAGGCCCCTTTACGTACGGACCGTAGGCGCCATTAATAATCTGAATTTCACCCCAGTCGGCGATATATGAATCGCGTTTTGCCTCATATAGTGGCTCGGCATCTTCGAGCGTAATAGTGTATGGATCGAAATCTTTGAGTGGGATATTGTACTTGCCGGCTTTGAGATATGGGCCAAATGGACCAGAGGCGGCAATAATCTCGGCACCATCGGCGGCTTTGCCGAGGGTGCGTGGGAGCTGAGGAAGGGCGAGCTGTTTCAGAGCTTGCTCTAGAGTGACGGTTTTGACGGATTTGCGCTTCGGCAGTGGTGCGAAGCGTGGCTTCTCGCCGGTTTCTTTTTCGTTCTCGCCTAGCTGGATGAAGCCGCCGTTTTTGCCAACCTTGGCATAGATTGCTTTGCCAGTTTCAGGGTCGTGACCGAGAAGGCGGGCGTTATTGTAGCGTTCGATGCCTTCGCTTGCGAGTACTTCGTCGTTGAATGGGCCGTAGAAATCGCGGAGCATTTTGACGCGGTCGAGTTTCGCTTCGGCGACAAGGTCGAGATCTTTTTCGATATTTGCGGTAAATTTGTAATCTACGATGTTTTGGAAATGGTCAACAAGGAAGCCGGCGATTAGCTCACCGATTGGAGTCGGTAGAAGTTTGCCTTTGTTGGCGCCGTATTTTTCAGTGACTTTTTCTTCTGAAATTTGGCCGTTTTCGAGTTTGAACTGGGTGATTTGGCGCTCTTCGCCTTCGCTTTCGCCTTTTTCGACGTAGCCGCGGGCCTGGATGGCGGTCATAATAGTCGCGTAGGTTGATGGGCGGCCGATGCCGAGTTCTTCAAGTTTTTTAACAAGCGAACCCTCGGTGTAACGGGCAGGTGGTTTGGCATAATTTTGTTTCGCAATGATGCTTGCGGCGGTTAATTTGTCACCGACGGATACTTTTGGCAGTTCGCTCTCTTTGAAGCGGCCGTAAACCTTGAGGAAGCCATCGAAAATGATAACCTCACCCTTTCCTTCGAATGAATACTCGGTTGGAGTGGAGATTGTAATGGTGGTCTTTTCGAGCTTGGCGTCTGCCATTTGGGTGGCGAGGGCGCGGGTGCGAATTAATGCGTAGAGACGTTTTTCGTAGTCGTTTTTGCCAGCGGTTTCGACCTCGATATGAGTTGGGCGAATTGCCTCGTGGGCCTCTTGGGCGCTAGCATCCTTGGTTTTGAAATTGCGGACTTTGACGTAGTTTTTGCCGAAGTTTTGCTCGACGTAGCCGGAAATGCTGGCGATGGCCTGCTTGCTGAGGTTTAGGCTGTCGGTACGATGGTAAGTAATATGACCGGCTTGGTAGAGTGCTTGGGCGGCTTGCATTGTGGTCTTTGCACTAAAGCCGAGTTTGGAGTTGGCTTCAATCTGCATAGATGCAGTAGTAAAAGGAGGCTGCGGTTTGCGTTCGCCAGGGGCGGTCTCTACGGCGGAGGCGGTATATTCGGCACCGATTAGCTTTTCGAGGAAGGCTTTTGCCTCGTCTTCGTTGTCGAAATCGTGGTCGAGGGTTGCTGGGAAGCCGAAATCGCCAGAGACTTTGTAGGTATATTTGCTAGCAAACTTCTCAATAGCCTGTTCGCGCTCGACGATGAGGCGGAGGGCTGGGCTCTGGACGCGGCCAGCAGAAACGGCGCCTGGGACTTTTTTGCGAACGATGCCAGAAAGATCAAAACCGACGAGCATATCAAGAGTTTGGCGGGCCTGCTGGCTGGCAACCATATCCATATCGACGGTGCGTGGCGCTTTGATTGCGGCGTCGAGAGCAGGTTTTGTAATCTCGTGAAAAGTGATACGAGCGGTGTCTTTTGGAAGACCAAGAACTTCGCAAAGGTGCCAAGAAATAGCTTCTCCCTCGCGGTCCTCATCCGTTGCGAGCCAGATTTTATCGGCTTCTTTGGCGGCTTTCTTTAAATCGGCAATAATACTCTTGTGGCCTGGGTCAACCTCATAAGTGACATCAAAAGTATTCTTGTCGACTTTCGTATCTTTGCGAATATGCCCAACCGATGCGAGCACGGTAAAATCACTGCCGAGGTATTTCTCGATAGTGTGCGCTTTGGCTGGAGACTCTACTATTACTAAATTCTTGCCCATATTGTTATATATTATCACACATTTTATCATCAAAAAGCCGCAGGTAAGGGTGGGCATCACCTGCGGCTATTTAACCCTTTAAACACACCTCTTATGGTACCGGAAGACGGAAGCGCGACCCACCTCACACAAATGGGGTCCGCCGGTTTAAAGGGGTTGCTAGCCATAGAAACTTGCATTCTAAGTGGAGGTAATACTTTTCACTTCAAACTATATAGGAGAAATTTGAAGGCCGAATGGGTTTCTATAGCACGCAACAATTGTTAAAACTAAGTTTTAACAAAGTTATAGATTATTTAGGTGCAGTACTTAGCCTTTCGGCTAAAACTGTAATCATTTTAGCACTTATTTGCAGAATAGTCAATAGTTTTTGCACACTTTTTTGTAAAATCAATAGAATTTCGGCTGTTTTCTACCTCTGGTTATGTTTATTTTTAAGAGGTGATTCCGCTTATTGTTATTTTGCAAAAAAGTGTTATAAAATAGGCAATTTTTTAGTATTTTGACACAAAATCGGCAATTTTGCGAAGAGTTTCAGGCAAATTGGCGTGCTCTTCCTCGGTAAACTTGCTGAGAACGAAATCGACATCGCCGATGCGGTTACGAAGTTCGTCGTTGCCGGTGCCAAGGCGGAGGCGTGGAAAATCATCAGTGCCGAGATGCTGGATGGTGGATTTTAACCCGTTATTGCCGCCAGCGCTGCCCCGTTCGCGAAAACGGATTTGGCCGAACGTCAGATTGAAATCGTCGCAAATGATCAAAATATCCTTAGGCTTAACCTTATAGAAGTCGCTAATTGTGCGGATGCAGCTACCTTGATCGTTGTAGAAAGTCTGTGGCTTGATGAGTAGCGCGTCATTTGCCTTGTTTTCGGCCACGAGAGCGCGCCAGCGCGGTTTTTCGGCCCAAGTTAGGTTATTTAGCTTCGCATAAAAATCGAGGGCTAGAAAGCCGAAATTATGGCGCGTGAAGTTGTATTGATTGCCTGGATTCCCGAAACCAATAATTAATCTCATAGCATTATTATACCAAGAAAAAGCCGCCTCTTTCGAGGCGGCTCGGGAAACACCGAATTAGTATTGGCGGTTCAAGAGGCGCGCGATTTCGCGAGCGGCTCTGGAACGTTCAATTTCATCTTTTGTCAAAGTTACGATGGCGATACATTTGCCTCCGGCAAACTTCGACATAGCGCGGCTCAAGCCACAGCTATTTTTGCTGAGATGCTTGTTGTGTACCTGTTCCGGATCGCCGATGATGACCATCTTTGAATGGTCGCCGATACGCTCTACGAGCTGCAACATCTGGCTCCATTCGAAATCTTGCGCTTCATCGTAGATAATCCACGAATCGGCAAGGCTACGACCACCCATATGTACCATAGAGGTGAGCTCGCACCAATCTTCGATGATTTTGTTAACCTCATCGTTGATTTGAGCGTTGCTCTTTTTCTCGCCATTTTTGCACTTGTCGCCTTTTTGCTTGAGGCCAGAGCGAATATTGTCGACGATCGGCATTGCGTTGGCGAGGGTTTTTTGGTGTTCGTCGCCAGGCAGGAAGCCGATTTGCTCGCCCCAATGGGGGTCACGCGGACAAATGAATACTCTGTCGAACTGCGATTTTGGATCTCTGACGGCATTGAGTCCGGCATTAACGGAAAGATAAGTCTTGCCGGTACCGAATGTAGCTGCACAGATGACAATATCGATGTCGGGGGCAAGCAACGCTTCATAAAGCATAGCCTGGCCGGCGTTGAGCGGTTCGATCGGGATGCCCTTGAAGTTTTCTTTTGGCTTGGCAATATGACGAAGCTGATGGAGAGCCCATTCGCCGGTTTTCACGCCGTTTTCGCCGCACTCTTCTTCGAAGCGTCCGATGCGATTCGCAAGTTCTCTGTAATTGCCTGTCGTCTGATAGCAAGCAATAGTCTTCTCGTCGAAGATAAATTCGACGAATTCGTTACAGAGGAGCGGTTTTTCGTCCGGGAAGTATCTAGCGAAATCATCCACGGTCAGATAACCTTTGCCGAACCATTTATCGTATGCTCTTTCTGGTAGTAAGAGTTTGCGGCGGCCAGTGTAGATCTCGGGATTGATTCTAGCGATGTCGATATTACGCTGGAGCGCTTTTGCAAGCATCGCGGGGTCTCCGGAGAGAATTGCAACAGCGCCAGGGTGGAACTTGTTGTAATACGATGCGGTTGCGAGCGCACTTGCCTTGGTACTCTTCCTGCTGTCATCTTTGTAGAAAGTTTGGTCATCGGTCGAGATGAACCGAATCTTCATACCGTTTTTGCAGGTGTAATACTCGAGGTGATTGTTGTGGATCTCCTCAAGCATATTAGTGATATATCCTAAGAGGATATAAGCCGCTTCGCCGCGGCTAGTGATGCCCTCATCGAGAAATTCCGCAAGGCGGTCGACATACTGATTTGGAATCAGCATCTCGCCTGCTTTCTTCTTTGTGTCCGGGTCTGGATTGATGAGTTTTGGTTCGCCGATCAGCGCGTCGAGCGCTGGAACGATTGCGTAATGGTAGCCTTTTTCTAGCTGTGCCAGAGCGGCGGCTTTTTCGGCCTGAGCTCTTTTCTGTGCGTTAGCGTAATCTTGAGTGGAACGCTTCTGTGCTGCTCTAGCCTTAGTGACTGCCTCCTTGGCTGCTTGCTGCATGCCATTGTTTGTTGGTATACTTTTGGGTCTTGCCATTCGTATTTCCCCCTTTCGGATATGTGTTTCCCTGTTAATGTACTGAACAAAATAGGCATCCTATTAAGACGCCCACTTGCTTCTTTTAGTTATAGCATATTTGACAAATTTTGTAAAGATGGTGTAATTAGTCGCGGTTGCGGAAGGAGAAGAAAATTGGGGTGCCGCCAAAGTCGAAGCTCTCGCGGAGGCGGCGCTCAAGATAACGTTTGTAGCTCCAGTGAAGGAGGCTGAGGTTGCTGCCGTAGATGACGAACCAAGGTGGGCAGGTGTCGGTCTGGACCATATAGCGAAGTTTTGGATGAGTATTCTTGAGGCCGGCAGGTGGATGAGAGTTGACGGCATCGGTAAGAAGCTTATTGAGGTCGGAGGTCTTGAGCTCGGCGTGGCGAGCACGGTCGATTTGGGCAGCGAGTTCGAAGATCTTGGTGACATTTTTGCCAGTAACGGAGCTAGTCATAACGACTGGCGCATATGGAATGAAGTTGAAATCATATTCGAGGTTGTCGAGAATTTCGTCGCTATCTTTGTGCTCGAGGTCGGTCTTGGTAACGACGAGAATGATGCCCTTGCCTGCGTCGACGATTTGGCCTGCGAGGCTCTGGTCGAGCTTGGAGTGAGGCTCGGTGCTGTCGACGAGCATGCAGCAAATGTCAGCTTCTTCGATGGCGGAAAGGCTACGAAGGGCGGAAAATTTCTCAATGCCAACTTCGCGTTTGCCTGGCTTGCGGAGACCAGCGGTGTCTAGTAATTCGATAGTCTGACCTTTGTAGCGAATTTCGGTGCGATTGACATCGCGGGTGGTACCGGCGAGGTTGGCGACGACGGCTTGCTGTTTCTGAGCAAGAGAGTTAAAGAGGCTGGACTTGCCAACGTTTGGGCGACCAATAAGAGCAATCTTAATGCGATTGTCTGGCTGCTCTGCTCTTTCGCGAGTGTCGAAACCGAGACCTTTGAGTTCAGCAAGGATTTTATCGCGGAGTTCGTTGAGGCCCATGCCTGTCGTTGCGGAGACGCGGATTGGATTTTTGGCGCCGAGCGTGAGAAATTCCTCATTCGGAAGGGCTTCGCCAAGGTCGGATTTATTGAGCAAGAAAAGGATTGGCTTACCGGATTTGAAAGCTTTTTTGGCTATCATTTTGTCGTTGTGATCCGGGTATTTGCTGCTATCGAGCGCGAGCAAGATAAGGTCGGCGTTAGCGACGGCATCTTCGATTTGATCTTGGATGTGAGCCTCGAATTCGTCGTCTGGGTCCTTGAGACCGGCGGTATCGACGAGGACATATTGGTTGTTTACTTTGCTAACGACGTTATCGCGGGTAGTACCGGCTTCGCGCGCAACAATCGCCGTCGATTTGCGAACGAGGCGATTAAATAGACTAGACTTGCCAGCATTGGTCTGGCCAATGATTGCTACTACCGGTAATTTCATAGCTTAATTCTAGCAGAATTGACAAAAAATGTAAAGTGTGATATAATAAGGGTATAATGCGTTTTGGAGTGATCCGGACGCTATTTTTCTTGAAGAGCTTCTTCGATGACTTCTTGTTGAAGTTCGATAGCGGCGTTGGCTGTCTGACGTTTTGATTTGTATATACGATAGAAACAGAAGAATGCGATATAGGCTAGGACGCCAGCGAGGCCAGCAAGGGCGTCGATGAAGACGTCGGAGATGCTACCGTTGCGACCCATGACAGTGAGCTGATGGACTTCGTCAAGCGCACCGTAGACGACGGTAATGATAACTGGGTAAAAGACCTGAGTGTATTTCGGGAAAGTGAGCGGATGGAGGCCTTTGATAAAGCTAGTGCAGCTGTAACCGAGGGCGCCAAAGAGAATGAAATGAGCGAATTTGCGGATGAGTTCGTTTGGAAGGCCAAAGATGTTGGCAAAGAATGTAGATTGAGAGGCGGAAGCATCGCCGTTATTCGACGAGAATATCCAGATTACGATGATGAAGAAGATTGGAAAAATGATTCGCCAATATCGCTTGATTGTGTTCATGCTTGCTTTGTCTCCCAGTTGTGGTTTCATATATTATACTATGTTTTTGCCGTAAATGCAAACCTCTCGGCGGGCACAGTAGTTGCTCGGCCCGTCGTTACGGGCGAGCGCTGCTTCGTGCTCGGCCGTAGCCTCCGCAAGTCCCGCCAAGAGGTCTGCCTTTACGACAAAGTCTTGTATAATAGATGTAATGGAGGTTTTTATGGATGCGAACAAATATCAGGAGTTAGCATTAAGGACGCTTAATGGTGATTTAGATAAGAAACAAGTCTTACTGAATGGCGCAATGGGGCTTTGCGGCGAATCTGGTGAGGTTATTGATGCGCTCAAAAAGCATATGATGCATGGCCACGAGCTCGATCGCGACCACATGATAAAGGAGCTTGGCGATGTAGCGTGGTATCTAGCGATTACGGCCTATGCGCTCGATTGTGATCTGTCTGAGGTTTTTGAACGTAATATTGCGAAGCTCAAGGCGCGCTATCCGGAGGGCTTTTCGGAAGAACGCTCGAAGCACCGCGCGAAAAACGATGATTAGCTATTTTTAGAAAATAAATTGCTATTATTTGCAATTGCTCTGATAATTTGTTAGAATATTCTTCAGTGGTCTCGTCGTCTAGTGGTCCAGGACGTCTGGTTCTCATCCAGAAAATCGAGGGTTCGACTCCCTCCGAGATCACCAAAATTATTCTATAAAAAACGCCCCGTAGGGCTGTTTTTTATTCATTGAGCTATCATAGTCCCTGCGATGGGTTGATTGGGCCTGAGTTTTGATTGCTTTCGCTAGAAACAATCTCAGGTGTTTTTGGTTTACGGTCGTGCTTCTTCTTTATGATTTTCGCCACTATTGCGCCAATAATTAAGACTCCGCCAACGATACAGGAAATTAGGATCGGGATGTTTATGCTCGTATCTGTATTGTTATTAGAAACATCCTGCACCTCGCCCGTAGTATCACCAATGGTCGACTCTGGCGCAGTGCTTTGATTGATGGAGACCTCTGTCCCATTGACGTAAAGTTTATAGCCATTAGCGTAAATGTTTGAATTATCGGAAGTAGCGTTTTCTAGTGAAGTAATGTATGAATTACCGGTCAAAACGATGATGGACTCTGTGTCTAATGTTAGTTTTATGTTTCCGTCGTTCTTAATGGCGCCTTTGTAGTAGCTTTCGGTTAGACTCATGTTTAATGAAGAAATACTATCGATAACGATATCGCCAATAATCTCTTGTGAAGTCGCATTCAAAGTTACATTGCCGCCGTTCGAGCCAGAGTTGCCCCATTTGCCGCTCTGTGCGCGCAAGAACGCTCCGGTTGAGTCGTTATTTGTTAATTTATTGCCAGTGAGATTTATGACTGCGGTTGTATTAGTTACAAAGAAGTGGTCGCCTTTGTTTGTAATAAATGTGCTATTTTTGGCCGTAAAAGTACCAGTACCGGTTTCAGCATCGCCACTCATCGATTGGTAAATGAAGATATTTTTGTAGGTTTCTGAATTACCATTCAAGGTATTATTCGTATCAGTAACAGTGGTAGATTCGAGCGTAACGCTATTTAAACCCTCAATTACAACGCCCTCGGACGCAGTTGCGGTAAGATTGGCATTTTTGACGATAATATTGGCAGTAGAATAGATTGCAGGGCTGCCAGTGCCACTAGAAGTATAACTACCGCCCTCAACCGTAAGTGTGCCGCCGCCACGATCGCTACGGATTGGCGCGGAGGAATTACCAGAAGTTTCTACGGTTAGATTAGTCGCATTAAGTGTGCCACCACCAGTAACCATAACGCCGCCAGAATTATTGGAGCTAGTGGTGATTTTTGTGTCGGAAATGTTTATTGTACCGGAGTCATAAGCAAAAACGGCGTTAGTGTGTGAGCCATTGGTGGTTATTGTACCGCCTGTAATATTCAAGGTAGCATTACTATATGCAAACACTGCGGCGTTGGTGCCATAGAAATCAGAACTATCACCGTTATCGTCGCCAGTCTTGGTAATTGTAGGGTTAGAAATAGAGACGGTAGCACCAGAAACTAAAAGAGCGTTCTGGGCTGAACTGGTGCTAGAATAACTTTGATCCGACAAAGTCGCGTCGCTAGTTAGCTCGGTAGCGCCACTATGGGAAATATTATTTGAACTCTGCCCACCTGGTACTCCGCCTGGATTGCCGTTTGGTGGCATGCCGCCTGGTTGTTGTCCTTGATTTTGCATATATACTCCTTGTGTTTTGTTTAATTATAAATGCTGAAGCTTAAAAATAAGCTAAAGATTTGCATAAAAAATCCCCCGGCCCGAAATGCGACCGAGGGATTTTAGGGAGAAAAAAGTAAATGGGTTAGCCGATAATGTGGAACGATGCAAAGACGGGTGCAAGCGTGTTTGCGACGGTGGACATCAGCTTGATAGCGATGTCGAGCGCAACGCCAACGACGTCTTTTCTGGTGTCGCCGATAGTATCGCCGACAACGGCTGCTTTGTGGGCTTCGGAGCCTTTCTCTGCTCCTTCGACGAGGCCGGATTCGATGGCTTTCTTGCCATTATCGAAAGCACCGCCGGAGTTGCCCATAAAGATAGCCTTCGGGATGGCAACGATTGTAGCGCCGAGCAGGATTCCGCCGACGAATTCTGCGCCAAACAGGATACCGCCAATTGCCGGCACGAAGAGTGCGAGCAGCGACGGAATGAGCATTTTGCGCAAGGCTTCATTCGCGGCCATCGAGATACATCTTTCGTAATCGGGGCGTTTTGTGCCCTTGAGAACAGCTTTGTTGTCAGCTAGCAGCTGGCGTTTGCCTTCCTCTGCTAAAAGATATGCAGAGTCGATAGTGTTGTCAGTCAGCAGTGCCGAGAAGTATTCGATGATTGCGCCGCCAAAGATGAGGCCGGCGATAATCATAAAACTTGCAGCATTCAGTGTTGCTACGCCGCCCGTTGAATAACTTTCAACGTAGGCAACAATCAAGCTGACAGTTGCGAATGCAGCGGAGCCGATAGCGAAACCTTTGCCGATTGCGGCAGTGGTGTTACCTACGGCATCGAGCTTATCGGTAATTTTACGGATATCGTGCTCGAGTTTGCAACTTTCTGCAATGCCGCCAGCATTGTCTGCAATGGGGCCGAATGCGTCGATTGAAACAGTCGTGCCGACGAAGCTCAGCATACCGAGTGCTGCCAGTGCGATACCGTAGATACCGCAGAGAGAGCCGGAAATGATGAGCGATGTTACGATGAGCCCGATTGGAAGCAGGCAAGAACGTGAACCGATGGCGTCGCCTTTTGTAACGACGAACGCGGCACTTTCTTTTGCCATTTGTGCTAAGGATTTAACCGGTTTGAAATCAGTGCCGGTGTAATACTCGGTGATCTTGCCGATTAATACGCCACTGAACATGCCGAGTGCGCTAGCGATCCAGGGCGAAATCCAGCCGAGTTTGAATTTGTCGATTAACTCGATATTGCCGAATACGACGTAGGATGCGATGAAGCTTGCGATGATGACGATGCCGGCAGAAATATATGTCGCAACGTCGAGTTCCCTTGACGGATGGTCGCTTGCTTTGTGGAGCAATGCATAAGCGATTCCGATGATGCTGCCAAGAAGGCCTGCGCCAGCGATGATAATCGGGAAAATGCTTGCCGATTTAAAGAATGCGTCACTTGCGCCGCCGTTAGATAATGAAGCGGAAATCAGAAGGCAGGCTACGATTGTAGCAACAAAGCTTTCCAAAAGGTCGCTGCAGTTACCGGCGATGTCGTTTACGTTATCTCCGATAAAATCGCAGATAGTGTTGGGCATTCTGGAGTCATCTTCAGGCATATCGAAGATATTTTTGCCAACGATGTCGGCGGAAATATCGGCTGCCTTGGTGTAGTTACCGCCTGCAATACGATTGAACATTGCGACAAGGCTACAGCCTAACGAATAGGTTGTAAAGCGCATAATGGTCGGGTTGCAGGTGAAAGAAACGATTAATCCTTTGCCGGTGGCGCCAATTTTGATTCCGCCAGTAACAAGGATAATAACAACGATTCCGAACAAACCAAATGCAGGAACGCTCAGACCGGAAATGCTGCCGCCGCGAAGGGCGGTCTGGGTGGTTTTGCCAATATTCTTGGTTTCTCTTGCAGTGTTGGCAGTACGCACATTCGCATAAGTTGCGCTGCGCATACCGATAACGCACGCAAGGCTACTCATAGTAGCACCAAAGATAAAGGTTAGACCGGATGTCGCTTCAATGAAGCACGAAAAGATGATTGCAATCACTGCGATAACTGGCACGATAATCTTGTACTCGGCGAGCATAAAAGTACGAGCGCCGTCACGGATTATCTCGCCAAGCTCAACCATGCTCTCCGTTCCTTCGGGCATTTTCTTGAGTTTTGCGTAGTTATACATAACATACAAGAGTGCCAAGAGAGTGATTGCAATTACTGCGAGATACACTAACATGATTTTTCCTCCTTTTCATCATGGTGTAATGTCCAGATGGACGCCGTAGCGATTTGCCGCAGGGATAATACCTGGCGGACCGCCGAGAACTATAAAAGAGTAACCCATTTAAGTTTCCCTCCTTTGTAAAAGAACTAGAGTGTGATACACAAAAAAGACATACCTCTCTGTATGCTTTGGCTAATTTTAGCACAAAAAGCTATCTGTTGCAACCGGCGAGGGGTTATTTGCCGAGTTTTTTGAAGAAGTTGCCAATGTTGCGGCCGAGCGAACCTGCAAGGTTTGTGAAGAAACGTTCGCCGGATTTTTCGACAACAGATTTGCCGCGTTTTGTGGTTTTGGTCTGTTTGGTGGCTGGTTTCTCAACTTTTGTTGGCTGTTCGGCTGGTTTGCCACCAGTGTTATATTTTGAGGAATAGCGAGCGAGCGCTTCAGCTTGCGCTTGGCTTGGGTCGATTTTTTTGGTTTCGGCTTTGGCTGGTGCTGGTGGGGCATATTCGCTGCGTTTTGGCGGCTCTGCGACGTAATTTGCAGCGAGTGGGCTAGCGGCAATGATAGAATTGCGTTCATCCTTCGTAATTGTTCCCATACGGCTTTGTGGTGGCAAAATGGTGGCTTTCTCGACGATTTCTGGGGCGCCTTTTTCGTTTTGGAAGGAAATTAGAGCTTCGCCGGTACCTAACTCGAGAATGGCTTGCTCGGTGTTGAATTCTTTGTTTGTGCGGAAAGCATCTGCGGCGGCTTTGACGGTCTTCTTCTCTGCTGGCGTGTAAGCGCGGAGGGTGTGCTGGACGCGGTTGCCGAGCTGGGCAAGAATTTCGCCTGGAATATCGGTCGGAGCTTGAGAAATAAAGTAGAGGCCGATACCGCGAGAGCGAATCAGTTTGACGATTTGAGTAATGCGCTTGAGGCGGTAACTTGGCATATTATTAAAGAGGAGATGCGCCTCGTCGAAGAAGAAGACAAGCCGAGGTTTATCTTGGTCGCCGACCTCTGGGGATTTATTGAAGAGTTCGCTCAAAATCCAGAGCAGGAACGAGGCGTAGAGGTCTGGACTTTGGAAAAGTTTGACGGAGTCGAGAATATTAATCACGCCACGGCCATTGGTGGTTTTATAGAAATCGTCAATATCGAGCATTGGGCGGCCGAAGAATTTGTCGGCACCTTGGTTTTGGAGTTGGAGGAGGCTGCGCTGAATTGCGCCGACGCTTTGCGGGGTGATTTGGCCGTATTTTGTGTTGTAATCCGCGCGATTGTCGGCGATAAATTGTAGGACGGCGCGAAGATCGGCGATGGTATCGAGCTGCAGGTCTTCGTCTTCGGCGATAGCGAATGCAATAGCGAGGATTCCCTCTTGAGCTTCGCTGAGGCCGAGGATGATCGAGAAGATGTCAGCGCCAACGCTTTTGACAGTTGCGCGAAGATGGAGGCCGTTTTTGCCATAAAGGTCCCAGAAGCAAACAGGATAAGATTTAGCCTCAAAACCAGAGAGTTCGAGCGAATCGAGGCGGCTTTGGATTTTTTCGTTAATTGTGCCCGGAAATGCGGTGCCAGCAAGGTCGCCTTTGACATCGGCGAGAAAAACTGGGACGCCGGCGTCGGAAAAACTTTCGGCCATAACTTTGAGCGTGATAGTCTTGCCTGAGCCAGATGCGCCAGTGATAAGGCCGTGGCGATTTGCTTTATCTAGAAGAATGGATAATTCTTTTTTCTCACTGGTCTTACCAACGAGAATTTGATTATTCGTGTACATATCTCTATTGTAACACTATTCCCAAGATACTGATTTGTTGCTTGGGTAAAGAGAAATCCAGGTTTGGCCGCGGTTGAGCTTGATTTCTTCGCCGTTCGCGTCGGTAAATTTGAGCTCGGAATTGACGTTTTCCCTGCTCCAGTGCGCTGCGATGACGCCGCCGTTTTGGAAAATGGTTGCATCGCCAGAGCCGGTCGTGACGTAGTCGGCATACGGCGTGCCGCTGCGAGTGATGGAATTGACTTTCATAGCAATGACGACGTCTGGCGAGTTCTGAACTTTTGTGCCATCTTCGTACATACTGTAATGGACGCCGCCTTGGACATAGGAACGGAGATATTTGTTGGTGTTGGCGTCATAATTGTAAACCGGGCTGTAAAGGTTGCTGCTCATATTAATGGTGATTTTATTGGCTTTTTGATCTGGGACGGCCGGTGCTGTGTCTGGTTTGGTACGGGCAAAGCCATTGAAACTACTAGAGGTGTAGCCTTTTTTGTTGTTTAGTTCGTCGAGCATACTGAAGCGCGTGTAGACGTTGTGTGGGGCGTAGCGACTGCGGATGCGCCAGTAGTAGTTAGAGTTGAAGAATTGATCGATGTCGCGAAATTCTGGGTTGTTGCGAATTAGGCTAAGGGCGTTGTCGCTGCCACCGACGTGAGCGATGGAGCATTGATAAGGCTTGGCAAGTTCAGCGAAGGTCATACGAACGCTGCGGACTGGACCGATGTAGTTCGGCTTGGCTTCCTGGAAGATTGCGAGGAAACGTGTGATGCCGCCTTCAGCGATTGCTTCGTAGATGACGCCGGCTTCGTTGAGGCCGGATTGTGGGCGGGCGTCTGGGCTGTTTTCGATCATAATACAGGTGGCGGCTTGTGTGAGGACGGCTTTGTTGTTTGTCTCGATGCCGGTGAGTGGCGAATAGTAGATTTCGTCTGGGGCGACGTCGTTATTAGCGAGCGCGTCTAGCTCGTTCGTTTTTGATTCGGCGCTCAAGAAGAACCATACGCAGCCGCCGGCGATTGCGAGCAGGAGGAAAATGAGGATAAAAATGCCCTTATGACCTTTTTTGCGTGGTCGTTTTTCTTCTATGACTGGGCTTTCGAGAGAATTGTCTGCTGCTTCGCTTTCTTGATAAAGGTCGGCTAGCTTATTGTTGGATTTTTTGTTTCTGCGAGCTTTGATATTACCGTAGTAGAGTTGCTTGCCGTTCATGGTTATATTATATCATTTTTGCGTCTCGCGCATTTCCCTTTTGCGCAACCCAACAAAGTTCACTTTGTTGGGTGTTGGGAGGCGTGTGGGGGGTGGCAGCGGCTGATTAATCGCGCGAGTAGGCGGTGATGACGGCGTTGAGGCGGGCGAGGCTGCGGTCGCGGCCGAGGACGCTAAGCGTGTCGTGGAGGGCTGGGCTAAATGGTGCGAAGCTGACGCTGAGGCGGATAAGGCCGAAGAGTTCGGCCGGTTTGCGGCCGGTAGATTCGAGAAGTTCATTGAGGGCGTTTTGGAGATTTTCTGCAGTCCAATCTTCGACATCGCGAAGTTTGTCGATGGTTTGGCGGAGAATGTCTTGGATTTCGTGTTCAGAGAGCTTTTTGAGAGCCTTGTTAGACTCGATCATCGTCATATCTACAGCTGGGTCGGCGAAGAAATAATTCGTCATCGTTTTGAGGTCGCCGAGTGTCTTGAGGCGGTCGTAAATGATGCTGAAAATTTTGAACTTATAGTCGTTATCGGAGCTGTCGGCTTCTGCTGGCCAAAAATCTTTCGTGCGGCTGTAGAGCGCCTTCGCGTCTTCGGCAAAGAGGCGGCGAATCCATTGGCCGTTGAGCCAGATAAGTTTCTGCTCGTCATAGCGGGCGCCGGCGTGCTGGATGCGGTCGATGCTGAACTTTTCGATTAAATCTTGTTTGCTGTAAATTTCGTCTTCGGTGCCGTCGTTCCAGCCGAGGCAGGCGAGGAAGTTTAGCATAGCTTCTGGCAAGATACCGTCGGCGCGGTAATCGACGGCGGATTTGGCGCCATCGCGTTTGCCGAGTTTTTTGTTGCCGCTCGGTGCGAGAATATGTGGCAAGTGGACAAACTTTGGTGTATTGAGGCCCAAGGCTTCATAGATTGCGAGATAGTTGCCCATACTTGGCAGGTACTCTTGGCCGCGGAAGATATGGGTGACGCCCATCGTGGCATCATCGACGATGTGGGCGAAATTATAGGTCGGAAGACCGTCGGCTTTGATGAGAATAATATCGTCTTGAGTTTCTGGAAGCATCGTCATATCGCCAAAAACTTCGTCGTGGTAGGTGCGGGTTTTTGGGTTGGCTTTGAAACGAAGTGGCATACCTGGTTCCCATTCTGGAGTGTTGTCTGGGCGGTAATTGCGGTAAAGGAAGGCCTGCTTGTTTTTGCTGGCTTCTTCGCGGTATTTTGCAATTTGCTCACTAGAAGTTGGGTCGGCGTAAGCGCGGCCGGCAGCGATGAGTTTCTTTGCCCATTTAACGTAGATTTCTCGGCGCTGAGTTTGGAAATATGGGCCGTTTTCGCCGCCTTTTTCTGGGCCTTCGTCCCAATCGAGGCCGATCCATTTCATCGTGTCTTCGATGAGCTCGGTTGCGCCTTCTACGTAACGCGCGCGATCGGTATCTTCGATGCGTAAAATGAAGGTGCCCTGCTCTTGCTTCGCAACGAGGTATGGGTAGATAGCGGAACGTAAGTTGCCAATGTGAATATAGCCGGTTGGCGACGGCGCAAAACGAGTAACGGTTTTCATATCTGTTATTATAACATATTTTCTGGCTAGAAAAAGCGCCGCTGTTGAAGCGACGCTGTGGGGGTGTGTTGTTAGAAAGCGTACGAGCCGTACGATTCGAAGAAATCTGCAACGTCGAAACGGCCAATTGGTACGGTATATTGGTCGTAATCGTGAGGATCGTTACAGTTTGGATCTTGCTGGCAAATTGTGACGACTGTTTTGCCGTCAACTAGTTCAGCTTTTACTACGAGCTCAATTGTGTAATGTCCATCGTTTAAGCCATGGAGATTGTCGGCCACAAAGTGAAGTCCGTACTGCGTGCCGGTATCCCTAATCGTGACTACGTCTTGAGTCTTGAAGCCATTGACCTTTGCGCTCTTCCTGAGTATTTCGTACTCGGCATTTGCGCTTGTCGCTAAATCTATGGTCGGCTCGGTCGGCTTCGGCGGCTCTGTGGTAGGCTGAGTCGGTTCAGTAGTCGGCTCGGTCGTGGGCTGCGTGGGCTTCGGTGGCTCAGTGGTCGGTTCAGTTGTAGGCTGCGTGGGCTTCGGAGGCTCAGTAGTCGGCTCGGTTGTAGGCTGCGTGGGTGGAACCGTAGGCTCGGTCGGCTGGGTCGGCGGAATTGTCGGCTCGGTCGGCTGGGTCGGCGGGACCGTAGGTTGAGTGGGCTTCGGCGGCTCAGTTGTAGGCGGAGCCGTGGGTTGAGTCGGAGTTGGCTCGGTCGGCTGCGTGGGCTGGCCTTCGGTCGAAGTCGGTTGTTCTGGCTCGGTCGGGTCGTCTGAGCTAGGCTCAGTAGGCTCGGGAGTTGTAGGCTCCGTCGAGGGCTCCTCGGTAGTCTCTGGTGCTGGCGTTGTTTTTTTGGCCGTGGAGCTTTCGGTTGTCGAATCTTTGGACGTCGGGTCCTTGGATGTCGAATCCTCGGTTGTCGAATCCTTGGTCGTCGAGCTCTCGGCTGTTTCGGGGCCGGCACTAGATTTTCGATTGCTGATTGTCGTTTCTTCGTTTGTACTAGCGCTGACGGATTCGTCATTGTCCGCTTTTTCGTGCTCGCAGGATGCAAGACATATTATGGCGGCGCTTAGTACAGCGATGATAATGACGGCAGCAGGAAATGATTTTTTCTTCATTTTTTTCACACCATCCTTTCAATGAGCTTGCAGCACGATTGCTGCACAGGGTAATTATATTATACAATAATTTTTATGTTTAGACAATTGAAAAAGCCGCCTCAAGTGAGGCGGCTAGTGTTCTTCGGTACCCAACCGTTGATCTTGATGTCGAAGTCGCGCAAGCCTTTTGCGCGCTTCAGAAACTCCTGTGTCTTTTCGGTTTCGCTAGACACATTTGGCGCTTTCTTAGTGTTCTGGTACACGAGTCTGTGATGAATTTTTGCCCATACGTCCATGACCAAAGTACGAATCTGAATTTCGACCGGAATAGAACGAATCATTCCGTCGAACGAGATGCGCACTTTGATAAACATATGAAAGCTACTGTAGCCATTCTCTTTCGGCTCTTTGATGTAGTCTTTTGGCTCTTTATATTCCTCAAATTTAGGGTGTTTTCTGAGGATTTCATAAAGATTATATACATCACTTATCGTGAACGTGATGATACGGACTCCGGCGACATCGTGAATTCCACTTTCAACTGCTTCGATAGACTTTGGAAGCCCTTTTTGCTCGAGCTTCGTGGCCGTCGACTCGAAAGTCTTTACTCTGTTTTTTGCCTCGTCGTACAAGGTCCTACCTCTGAGGTATTTCTCCTCTTCGTTTAGACTGTTGATACTAGTCATCACCTCGTCGATTGCTAGTCCGCACATTACAGAGTAGCGCTCGAATTCTTCTTTTGTGAGTTCTTTTGAAGGTTCGTCCATTTGCCCCTCCCCTTGGAAAAGTATTTTGGCATAAGCCAATACTGCTATTATAGCACAAATAGGTTAAAAAGTCAATAGAACTTATGCTTAGTAGCGGCTCGGTAGCTCGCGGGAGTAGGTAGTGATGGCTTGGCTGTAATTTGTCATTTGGTAGTAACTCCAGAGGTAAGTGGCCATATTGAGGTTGAAGATTTCGGCGCGCTTGATGGAATCGTTGCCGTAATTAGCGCCGGCAGTGCGGTTCAAGATGACTTTTTTGGCAAAGACTGGGCCGTCGAATTGGAGGGTTTGGGAACATCTTGCCGAATTGAGGGTGCCTCGGTCTTCCTTGCTTGTGCCGATACTAATAACTGTCCCTTGGTCTGAATAACAGGTATTTATGGATGTTTTTGCGATAATCGTTGCGTTAATGTAGTTTACTGCGGCATCAATATTGACCTGGTTTGCAATAATGACAACGCCAGTGATGTCGTTTAGGCTCGTCTTGTTGGCGCCTCTCTGGTCGTTAATGTTGCCGGTGATGTTTAGGTTGCCATTGATGTTATAGACGATGGTGCGGTTCGGATTAGGATTGTCCTCGGTAGCGTTGATGGCTGGAATGCCAGACAAAGTAGTGCTACCATCGGCGCGAATGACGACTGGGCTGTTGCTGTTGCCGCTTTCTATGCGGTATTCTTCTGTGTTCATATTGCTGTTGAGACTATTGCCGGCGGCGACGCCATAGTTTTTGCGGCCGTAGCGATCAATGATGTCATTGACAAATTCCTCGGCGGAGCTCTTGCCGATAGTGTTCGTGCCTGGCGTGCATTTATTATCTACGGAGTTGATGAAGGTTTGTGTCATAAATGTACAAATATTGCTGTTGGTGCTGGTTGCGACATTAACCGAATTATTTTCGCGAGGGCTATTGAGGCTATTGTTGCCATATGGATTATTTGTTCGGTATCCGATAGCGGCGCCGGAAACGAAGGTGTCTTTTGTATTTACGGATGCGAAGACACCGTATTCAGACCAAGAACCAAAGGTGTATTTCTTGCCATCACTGAAGGCCTTGTTGTATTTGCCGGTTGTGATTTTTGTGGCACTGTAGGCGTTGGAGGATTCGACGCTGATGGTTGGGCGCTTGGCGATCGTGGAGCATGAGGTGGCGGTAGCTTTATAGGCACCGGTGGTAGCGTACGCATCAGTTAGAGCTGGCATAGCTGTCATGTTTGTAATGTTTTTATTCGACTGATATGCGCCATAGACCTTGCTATCATTAAATGTATTGTGGCTATCGATTGGCCATATTGTGATGCTCGTACAGATTTTATCGCCGACGTAATTTCTGCCGTTATCTTCGGCGTAGATAGTTACACCTTCTGGCTTAAAAGAACTATCCCCATCAATTAGCTGCGAAGTATCGCCTATGCCTAATTTGCCGTCTTTATTGAAGCGGACATTATTGAATGTTCCGCTGTAGAGCGTTTCGTTGGTTCTTAAATTATATGCGCGTACTTCTACGGTCGTAGGCTTTGTGATGGTGGCGTAAGTTGTGCCGTTATTCCCCACCCAAGCGTTCTCTCTTGGCATAACGAGGACTCCTGGGGTCATCACCCTGTTTTCGCCGAGATATATAACATTGGTGCTGGTTTCGGCGCCGTTATTGACGTATGGTTTAAGGAAATAATTGTATGGAATCATGACGGCGGCTGTGGCACTATGGGTCTTATAGTTGTTTTTTCCGACATTGCTCTCCCCGTTGGTGATCTTCATATAGTTCCAACTGAGCGTCTGAGTGATTCTACTTCCTACCTCTTGGTATCCGAGGCTGCATTTTTTTGCGTTTGTGCCGCAAATTTTGTGGGATGAAGAAGGTGATGGCGTGGCGGCGGCGTCAGTGCCGTACATTTGTGCTACGATATTGTTGCTTTCGTTACTGAGAAAACCGCTTTTTGGCTTATTGTTGCCATTATATCCAGTAGTCCATGTCGCATAAGGGATCGACGTGTTATTTTTGATGCCTGTTAGGTCCGTGGTTGCGACTGGGTTTTTGTAGGATTGATTTTTCATACTGTCGCCCTCACGGTATTTCGCAATACCAGCAACGGTTGTGGCCCATAACGAATTTGAATTGTCTGGAATAAATAGGAAGCCGTTGGATTTATCCTCGGTGGCGTTCGTATTGTCGTTGTCGGTACCGTTTGCGTTGCGTTTATAGAATACTTCTGTTTGCCCTGCAGCTGCATAGTTGCGAATGAGGCTACCACTTGCTGCATAGTGGGTGCCGCCACTTATAGAGCTATTATTTTCGATAACATAGAATGCACCTGCGCAAGCTTCGAAGCTAAAACGAATATTGTCGCCTGGTTTTGCCCAGTAATTTTTGTTATTATTCTGCGTGAAGAATGCTGAATAATTGCTTGTTCCGCTTTCTGTATAGACTTTCTCGGCGCTATTGATTACTGGGGTCCATAGATAACTCGTGTTGCTACTGCTTGGGTTAATGATTGCACCGACGCGGCCGATGTTTTCGCCGTCGTTTGCGCCAAACTCGGTTTTGCCATCGATGGCGCATTTCTGCTTTGGCCTGATGATAGTGATGCAATATTCGGAATTGGTTGCCTTAGTTCTTTGGCCGCCAGATGCTTGTTTGTTTATGTATTCTAAATTAGTGCATTTCTTAACTGATTCGCCGTAGTTCAGGCTTCCTGTGTACTTAACCGTAAATACATTCTGACTTTTACCATTTTCGAGAGCATTCGTTTTTTCTTCCGACCACGTGAGGCTACTGTTTCCCTCTTTTTCTGTATAATTATCGTCGGCTTTGGCCCAATAGCTTGTCGCATATGTTTGGCCCGCCTCGTCTCCAGTGCGTTTAATGTTGCCTGTGAATTTTATTTCGTATTCGCCATTATAGCTATCGGTTAGGGTGATGGTGTTATTTGTTGCGGATACTGACATATTTTCGAAGCTTCCGCCATTGTTTTTTGCTTTGACGTTGGCAGTGATAGAGCCGCTGTATAAGATTGGTGGTCGAGTGATGGTTACACATTGTTGATTGGTTTTTCCATTATGCTCTGCGGTGCCGTTTGAATATACAATGTTGTCAAATGTTAAATAACTACAAAAACTAACTGTTTGCCCAGGGTTAATAGTGCCGGATTTGACAGAGTCACTAGTCGTTATGGTAGCTTTAGGCTTTTGGGTATTTCCGCTACTTTCTTTCCCTACTCCCATAGTAGGATGCGTCTCATAATTATTTGCGGCCTGGAATTCCTCGCCGCTTACTCGTGTTATCTTATGGTTTATTTTTATATTATAGCTGCTTTTATTATACTTATTATTTGAGCCAGTATAATTATTGTCGGTATATATTGTCGTTTCGCCTTCGAAATTAGCTTGTTTTTTTGTTTCATTGGGGTCGCTTGAGCAGAAGCCATAATATTTATCTGGTATTCGTTCGGTGTCATCGGGATCATCGTAATCATTTCCCGTAATGCGCTTGTAGGTATCGCTGAAATATTTAAATACGTCTTCGTCTGAATTAGTGCCGGCGCTTTCAGGCAATGACATAGTCGCTCTGTATGCTTGGCGCCAGCCGTAATCATCGTGTGGGCCAGGCCATTGCCCAACAAAACTACTACTAGGCATTCTATAGTATAAAGTATGAGCTTTCTCGTCGTTTCCTGTTGCGCTTGTATTAATGAGACTAGTGTTATTTACAGTTTTTTGATTGGCTAAATTAGCTTTCGCTCCGACTGCTGTTTTGTAGTGACCGAGATGTTTTGCGCCGATCGAGTAGGCATATCTTCCGTTTGTGCTGTTTGCGTTAATTAAGTAGTTATGCGAAGCTCTCCATGCATCGTTGATATTTGCGTGTGTACCATAATTTGTAATTCCAGGAAATATTAAGAATGATAGATCGCTCATTCTTCCATATTCCTTAGATGCTGTATATTCCGACGACCAAAGATAGTATCCTGGATGTTTTGGTAGTTCTACGTTAGTTGTATAGTTTTCTCCTCGGTGCCAAAAACCGCCATAATCGGCGCAATTTTCCGTACTGTCGCCGATCTGATAAACACCAACAGCATAGCTCCAGTCGCTATTGAGGCGCGGGTTTCCTTTGTTAATTTCTGGAGTAAATTGGAAATTGAGATTTTTGAGATTATTTTTGTCGGTGGGTGTTCCGACAAATTTGTAATATATCCAAGACCAACCGCTACATAATGCGCCATCCTTTTCAGTGCAACCGCTTCCGCCTCCGCCTCCACCACTAGGATTATAATCACTGTCGTTACCCATGTTAGCTTCGCCTTCACCCATCCAGCCGCTCGCATTAGCAATTGATGAAAAAACTAGCGCAATGAAACAGGCTATTAATATGGAGGGAAGTATTATTTTTTTTATAGTCATAATTCTTCCTTTAGTTTAATATAATGCTGATATTTATCGCTATTATCCATATGTTCCGAGTCGTATATTTTTATATAAGCATTATAGTAGGTCGTTTTTGCGTTAATCCCTGTATTTTTAATATCTGTATTATCTAGAATTGAAATTGCTTTTTCATAGTCGCTAGATAAATCGGTCAAAAACAAAGCGTAATATGCGGAGAGAAACATCTTTTCAGTATTAGATTGAGCATTATCTATAGAATCAATGTATATTTTTTCGCATAAGTCGTAATTATTTGGGTCGATGAACATTTTTTTATTGACAGTATTGAGTGTTTCTAATGCTTTTTGCTCACCTTCGGCAACTTCGGTGGCGAAACGTTTTTCGGCTTCAGCATTTATGATATTTTCTATTATATGTGGAATAATAATAATCGATGGTATTACAATAATAAGAATAAAAAGAGTTATAACTTTTCTCTTTCCCTGCCAGATATTTCTTTTGATTCTAGCGAATATCTCGGAAATTCTATTTTTTCTTTGTATCTTAAGTTCATTTTTAGTGTTATATTTAGCTTGTTTATCTGGAGTTTGCTTTTTGAATGCTTTTCTAATGTCTTTTAGTTTCTTCTTGCTTTCCTCGTCTTCGTTATTGAACGGGCGGTTTGTCTTGGAGGCGATTTTAGAAGAATGAAACTTATAGTTATTTCTTTTTATATTTTCATCCTCATTTGCGTATATATCAAAATTAATTCCATCATCAATAGGTGTATTATTGCTGTCTGAGTCGGAAATCTGGTTTTTTCTCTCTATATGCTCTGAATTGTTTATTCCGTCTGAGATATTTACGCTCATGTTTATATTCTAACAAAAAATGCGCCGTTTTTGAATAAACGGCGCATTTGGATGGTATTTGTTATTTTTCGACTCCATATTTAGCATAGAATTTTAATGGATTTGAAATCAAGTCGAATGCGTCATAATCGTACTTATCATCGTATCCGCCGAGTCCATATTGATACGTGTTGATACTTAGGGTTCCATTTATATTCTCTGCTTTGATTGCATTGTTTTTTCTGTGTTCTTCTCCATCCGAACCTTGTTCGATATAGGCTGAGATATATATACCATATTGTGTGTCTGTATTTCTTATAACCTTAACTTCTTCTATTGTCCAACCGTATTTTTTCCCACATTCTAGTATTTCATCCAGCATGTCATTTGCGGCAGTGACTAGATCTATCTTTGGAGGTTGCGTCGGCGGCTCAGTCGGCGGAACCGTAGGAGGCTCAGTCGGAGGTTGCGTCGGTGGCTCGGTCGGCGGAATCGTGGGAGGTACCGTAGGAGGCACAGTCGGAGGCTGTGTGGACGGTTCGGTTGGCGGAATCGTGGGAGGTACCGTAGGAGGCACAGTCGGAGGCTGTGTGGGCGGTTCGGTTGGCGGGGTTGGCGGCAGAGTTGGCGGTACTGTAGGAGGTACAGTCGGCGGAACTGTGGGCTGAGTCGGAGGAACCGTAGGCGGTTCGGTGGGCTGTCCTTCGGTTGAAGTGGGCATCTCTGGCTCGGTAGGCTCGTCTGAGCTGGGCTCAGTGGGGTCTTCCGTAGTTGCTGGTTCCGTGGTCGGATCCTCAGTCGTCTTGGGCTCGGTAGTTCCCGGCTCCGTAGTGGGGTCCTCAGTGGTCCCTGGTTCTGTAGTCGGGTTTTCGGTCGTCCCTGGCTCTGTGGTCGGATCATCGGACGTCGACGTGGGTTTGTCGGTCGTCTGTTGTTCCGTGCTGGTTTCGTCTGGGTCGGTTGCTGTCGTCGATGCGACTTCACTGGTGTTCGCACTAGTGGATTCGTCATCGTCTGGCTTGTGGCGTTTGCCGAGGCAAATGCATAATGCTATAAGGCCAAGTGCAGCAACGAGCACGACGATAGTGACAAGCAATGCTTTTTTCTTCATCATTTACACCATCCTTTCAATGTACTTGCAGCTAATATGCTGCACTGAGACTATGCATTTTTGTCGATTTGACAAAAAATACTAGCTACATTATACAATGTTTTTGACTACTAGCCAAGCATTAGCTTTTATGTTGCAATGAAAGTTTTATATCTTCAATTTGGTCGCGGAGTTCGGCGGCGTGTTCGAAGTCGAGGTTAGCCGCGGCGAGTTGCATTTGCGATGTGAGCTCCTTGACGATTTGCGGCAGTTCTTCGCGTGGGATTTTGCGCAGGTCGAGCTTGTTGCTCTTCTCTTTTTCCGGAATGATAGCGCGCAGGCCGATACTAATTTCTTTGCTGATGCCCTGCGGTGTGATGTTGTGATCCTTGTTGTATTTTTGCTGAATCTCGCGGCGACGGTAAGTTTCTTCGATGGCGCGTTGCATACTGCCAGTCATATTGTCGGCATACATAATAACCTTGCCTTCGACGTGACGGGCAGCACGGCCGATAGTCTGAATGAGGGCGGACTCACTACGCAAAAAGCCCTCTTTGTCGGCATCGAGGATGGCGACGAGTGAGACTTCCGGCAAATCGAGGCCTTCGCGGAGGAGATTGATGCCGACGAGCACGTCGTAAGTGCCGTTGCGAAGATCGCGAAGAATATCGCTGCGCTCGAGTGTATCAACGTCACTGTGAATATAAGCGGTTTTAATTTTGAGCTCTTTGAGATGTTCGGACAAATCTTCGGCCATACGTTTTGTGAGAGTCGTAACAAGCACGCGTTGACCTTTGGTAATGCGCTGATCGATTTCTTCGATGAGGTCGTTGATTTGGTTGTCGCTCGTGCGAACTTCGATTTCTGGGTCGAGTAGACCGGTTGGGCGGATTATTTGCTCGGCTGGTTTTGGACTATGTGAAAGTTCGTATTCGCCTGGCGTTGCGGAAACGTAAATGATCTTGTTAATATGGCGATCAAATTCAGCGAAAGTGAGCGGGCGGTTGTCGAGGGCACTTGGCAAACGGAAACCGTATTCGACGAGCGTTTCTTTGCGTGCGCGGTCGCCATTGTACATACCACGAATTTGCGGGATTGTCATATGCGACTCATCGACGAGACAGAGGAAATCGTCTGGGAAATAATCGAGCAAAGTGGCTGGCGGTTGCCCCTGGGCACGGCCGTCAATGTGGCGCGAATAATTTTCGATTCCCTTCACGAAGCCGGTGCTTTCGAGCATTTCGAGGTCATATTTTATGCGCTGACTAAGGCGCTGCGCTTCGAGATATTTATGTTCATTATTAAAGAATTTAAGACGGTCTTCGTATTCGGCGCGGATTTTTTTGATGGCCATGTCTAGCGATTCTTTCGGAGTCGCATAGTGGCTGTTTGGGAAAATACCGATTTCTTCTGGTTCGGCAAAAATTTCGGCTGTGAGCGGGTCGATGATTTTGATGCTTTCGACTTGATCGAAGCCGAATTCGATGCGGTATGCGCGGTCGCCGGAGGCTGGGAAAACGTCGATTGTATCGCCGCGGACGCGGAAGGTGCCACGTTCAAAAGCGATGTCGTTGCGATTGTATTGAATCTCGGTCAGAGTGCGGATAAATTGAGACATGTCACGCATTTCGCCTTTGGCAACGCGTACGGCCATGGCGCGGTAATTTTCTGGTGAGCCGATGCCGTAGATACAAGAGACGGAGGCCACGATGAGAGTATCTTTGCGCGTGAGGAGCGCCTCTGTCGCGCCGTGACGCAAGCGGTCAATTTCCTCATTGATGGCGCTATCTTTTTCAATATAAGTGTCAGTGCTAGCGATGTAAGCTTCAGGCTGATAGTAGTCGAAATAGCTGACGAAATAGTGAACTTCGTTTTCTGGGAAAAAATCGCGGAATTCGGCATAGAGCTGAGCAGCAAGAGTTTTGTTGTGTGCGAGGACGAGGGTTGGTCGATTGTATTTTTCGATGAGATTCGCCATCGTAAAGGTCTTGCCAGAGCCGGTTACGCCAAGTAATGTTTGTTCGCGTTCGCCACGTGTAAGACCGTGAAAAAGTTGCTCAATTGCTTGAGGCTGGTCGCCGGTCGGCTGGTATTTGCTGTGGAGTTTAAAATCCATATGTCTATTATAGTATATTTTTCTTTTATCTTTCAGATACGACGTCATCTCGGCCCGTCTTTACGGGTGGCCGCCGTCTCGTACTCGGCAGCAGCCTCCGTAAGTCTCTCGTATAGGAATAAAAAATATCCATATTGGATATATGGATATTTTTTCGAAGTAATTAATTACTTATTTGCCGTTTACCCATGGATCTTCGGACTTTGGAGCGGATTTTGCACCGGACTTGGTTGCACCAGCTGGGCGTTCCTTGCTGTTTAGGAAGCTGAAGGAATCGAAGTTGATTTTGCTTGCATTCCAAGTGCTCTTGTCGAAGGCAAGGATTAGCTCGAAGATGAAGCTAAGAAGGATTAAGCCGACTGCGAAGCCGTCAGACTTGCCAAAGCCTCTTGCGAGACGAATGCTTGCGGCGATAGTGAGGATAAGACCTGCGATGCTACCTACGAATGGGATGAACATAGCGAGGATCCAGAGTGGGTTGATACCAACGATCTGGAGCATAACTACGTAATTATAGATAGGGATGATTGACTTCCAGCCTTCGACGCCGCACTTTGTGAAAATCTTCCACATTGCAACAATTTGCAAGACTACAAGTGCAATTAATGGGATAAAGATTGCACCCATAATTGCCCAAAAGACTGCAAGGAAATCGCTGTCGCTGACAGTTGACGTGTTGTTACCGATAGTGATTGTTGCCTTAGCGACACTTGTCAATAAATTTGATAAGAACATTTTGTACTATTCTCCTTATTTTTATAGTTATGTTTATTTTAGCATATTAACGAGATTTTTGTAATCGTCGCCGCGTTCTTCAAAGTTTTTATAAAAACCGTAGCTGGCGGCGGCTGGAGAAAGAAGGCAACTTTTGCTTGGAGTTGTGAGTTTATAGGCCTGCTCGACTGCTTCACGCATATCTTTGACTGGGAATAGGCCTTGCAAATAGCGGTCTTCGGCGAAGATTTGGCGGAAACGTTCGGCGGTAGCTGGGAGTAGAATAACATTACGGACATTGCTGTGACGGAGGAAATCGACAAGTGGGTGGTAATCGAGCCCGCGGTCCATACCGCCAAGAATAAGAGTATCGACATCGCCGAGTGCCTTGACGGCATTAATGACGGCTTCTTGTGCAGTAGCGATGGAATCGTTATAAAATTTGATGCCGCGGAAAGTGCCGACGAATTCGAGGCGGTGCGGTAGTGGCTGGAAGGATGCGATGGCGGCTTTGAATACTTCCCCATCGATGCGGAAAACATATGCGATGGCGGCGGCGACCTGGATGTTTAGGCGGTTATGCGCGCCAATGAGTTGAGTGCGAATTTGGTCGTTTGGGATGATTTCTTTTTTGGTGATGTCGATTTTGGCAGACGGGACGGCGGCGATTTCTTCTGGCGTGGCGTGTTGGAAAATGTCGCCATATATTAATAGGTCGTTTTGGGTTTGGTAGCGGAAGATATTTTTCTTGGCATTATAGTAATCTTCTGGTGTAGCATAGTGATCAAAATGCTCTTCGTAAATATTTAATAATACGGCGATGTATGGGCTTGCTTTGATGTATTCGAGTTGGTGGGCGGACAATTCGTACACGATGATAGTGTTTTCGTTGATGGAATCGATTACATCAAAAGATGGTTTGCCGATATTGCCGACGAGTTGCGAATCGTATCCGGCGCATTTTAGAACGTGGTGGATTAGCGAGCTTGTTGTGCTTTTCCCTTTTGTGCCAGTAACGCCGATGACGTGCTGATGATAGACGCGCATAAATAGGTCGGTTTGGCTGGTGATTTTTGCTTTGGTTGCGTCGTCGAGGTCGTTTTTGATAACGACGCCAGGTGCTTTGAGAATTAGGTCATAGTCGGCGCAGGCTTGGAGATAATTCTCGCCGGTTATTGTTGTAATATTTACAACATCTGGGTCATCGATGGGGTTTTGATCGGCGATGGCGACGGTTGCCTCGGGCAAATTTTGACGGATAAAATTCAGCGAACTTTTGCCTTCGCGGCCGAAGCCGAGGATTAGGATTTTTTTGCCGCGTAGATAATTGACGATTTGTTCTTTCATAGTGCGAGTAATGCCTTTAGATATTGTTCTGGAATATTGTGCTCTGGATTGAAATAGTTTGCAACGTCGCTTGGCGTGTAGTTTACGTTTTGGCGATACCATTCGAGCAGCTGCGGAAGCGGTGCCGCGCCGTAAGTACTGATAGCGAGGCGCAAGGCGTAGTTGATTTCGTCGCGAGTGCCAACGCATTCGAATGGCTTCGTGATGTCAGGGTTAATGAGACTGTAAAACACTTGGCCAAGCGTCATATCGTCTAGAAGGTCGCGGCCGAAGATGCCAATGAGTTTTTCTTTGTCAATAAATGGGTAAAGCATAATGTAAACATAGAGACATTTAGCGCAATGACCGCACCAGCTATTGGTTTTGGTGCCGACATTACAGCTGCGAAAAATATTAAGATAGCTTGGGAACTTGACGAATTTTTGGACGATTTGAAATTCGTTCATGCAGCGCAAGAGACTAAAGTAATGAATCTTGTCGCAAAGGTAAGTTTGGAGGTAGGTTTCGAAATCGTGTTCAAATTCGTAGCTCTTGGAATACTGATGGTTGATGGTTGTGTTGGCGATGTTGCCTTCGTTTGCGGAGGCTTCATTACTAACGACGATATATTCGAGATTGTTGAGGTAAGCGATGATTGTACAAGCGAAGGCAAGCATGCCAGAAAATGGTACGTGGCCATTATAGAAGCCCTGTTCATTTAGTTCGAGGAGTTTTTTGTCGATGGTAAGGTTGAAGTCGCAGATCTGGCTGAGGCTATAGCCGGCGAGACGGATACAATCGAGGGCGGCGCGGTTTTCTGGATATAGATCGCGGTTAAACTGCATACAGAGATTATCATTATGCATACTAGCGAGTGCTTCGAGCGTGACGACGGAATCTTTGCCGCCGCCGACAGTGATAAGATTGCCGTGAAAATCGTTATCGAAAAAGAGTTTCTTTTGCTCTGCTGGCTCTGGCGCGTCGATTGTCATAAACTCATCGTATGGCATGAGCATATCGTTGCGATACATAAGTTCGCCGAGGCCGTTATAGAACAGTTTTTTGAAGAATTCTTTTTGCGCGGCATCGAGCTCGCCGCATTTGATTGTGAACTTTGGCGCGAGGCTGAGTTTGTAATAATTGATAGCGTTCGCGATGCCGAAGTTGAAGAAGAGATTGTTGAGGACTTCTGGTTTGGCCCATTTGTAGCGCATATCTGAAATTGGGATATCTACGGTCGGCTCAAAGACGTGCTGACCGAGACGATAGACGTATTTTACGTGCAAACCGTTTGCGTCGCTGTTGATTTCGTAGGATTCGTAGATGAATTCGGAGTAATGGTCACGGATGTAGCGCCCGCCAGATATTGGTTGTTCCTCAGTGTTCATGCTTATATTTTAGCATATTATAGTCTACTGGATTGACTTTTAAAGATAAAAATGCTAGAATATCCGGGATGAAAAGTTCGGATTTTGAAGGTGACGCGATTAGAATTCGTGGCGCACGCGCGAATAATCTCAAGAATATTGATATCGATATTCCGCGCGATAAATTAGTTGTGATTACAGGTCTTTCCGGTTCGGGCAAATCGAGCTTAGCTTTTGATACGATCTACGCTGAAGGCCAGCGTCGCTATGTTGAGTCGCTTTCAAGCTACGCGCGTATGTTCCTCGGCGTGATGGATAAGCCGGATGTTGATATGATTACCGGTCTTTCGCCGGCGATTTCGATTGATCAGAAATCGACTTCGCGTAACCCACGTTCGACGGTTGCGACGGTCACGGAGATTTATGACTACTTGCGTTTGCTATTTGCACGCATTGGTGTGCCGCACTGCCCTATTTGTCACAAGGAAGTTGCACGTCGCACGACGCAGGACATTGTTGATAAAGTTATGCAGTGGCCGACGGCGAGCAAACTGATGGTTTTGGCGCCAATCGTAACGCAGAAAAAAGGTTCTTTTTCGCATATTGGCGAGCAATACTTAGCGAAAGGCTTCGCGCGTGCGCGCGTCGATGGAATTATTTATGCGCTTGACGAGTGGCCGGAACTTGATAAGAACTTGCGCCACGATATCGAGATTATCGTCGACCGTTTTGTGATGGCGCCAGATATGGAAAGCCGCGTGGCGAGCTCGGTTGAGCAGGCGCTTGATCTTGGTGATGGCATTATGAAAGTGCTCTGCATCCGCGATCAGTCTGTGGCGATTGGGCAAAATAACATCAATACTGGCGATGCGGAAATTGTGACTTATTCGCAACGCTATGCCTGCCCTGATCATCCAGATGAGCTTATTCCTGAACTAGAACCGCGCTTGTTCTCTTTTAATGCGCCACAGGGCGCTTGTCCGACTTGTACTGGTCTAGGCACGCGTATGGAGATTGATCCGGATTTGGTTATGAATCCGAACCTCACGATTGCCGAGGGGGGTATTCGTCCATATAATCGCATCAATCAAGATGCGTGGTGGCTAAAACGTTTAACTGCGGTTGGTGAGCGTCACGGTTTTTCTGTGCGCCAACCGATTCGCGAGTTTACGGATGAGCAAATTCAGAAGATTCTCTATGGCACGGGCGACGAAAAATATCACATTAGGCTCAGTAATGGCTATGAATATGATGCCGTATTTGAGGGTGTAATACCGAATCTGGAACGCCGTTATAAAGAGACGGAGTCGGATTTCGTACGCAAAGATATCGAGCGTTTTATGCGCGAACGTGTTTGTCAGACTTGTCATGGTGCACGTTTGAAACCAGTTGTGCTCGCGATTACGATTCATGATTTGAATATTATGGATATGTGCGCGATGGATGTCGATCAGGCGCTTGAAGTTTTGAACTCGGATTTAGGTTTGACTGAGAATGAGCAGATGATAGCTGGCCCGATTTTGAAGGAAATCAAGGCGCGTGTTGGCTTCATGAAGGATGTTGGTTTGAACTATCTTGAGCTTGGACGCTCGGCGGCGACATTGTCGGGTGGTGAGGCGCAGCGTATTCGTCTCGCGACGCAAATTGGCTCTGGTTTGCAAGGCGTGCTTTATGTGCTTGACGAGCCTTCGATTGGCCTGCATCAGCGTGATAATGATCGTTTGATTGCGACTTTGAAGCATTTGCGTGACCTAAAAAATACCGTGATTGTGGTTGAGCACGACCACGATACGATTATGCAGGCAGATTATCTCGTTGATATCGGCCCTGGCGCGGGCGTGAATGGCGGTCGAGTGATTGCGGCGGGCACGCCAGCTGAGGTAGCGAAGAATCCGGATTCGATTACGGGTCGCTATATTTCTGGCAAAGATAAAATTGCAACGCCAAAGAAGCGCCGTAAAGTTACAAACCGTTGTCTTGAGGTGATTGGCGCGCGCGAAAATAATCTGAAAAATATCGATGTGAAGTTCCCACTTGGCGTAATGACGGTTGTTTCTGGTGTGTCGGGTTCTGGCAAATCGACGCTCGTGAATGAAATTCTTGCGAATGAGTTGTCGGCACGCTTAAACCACGCACAAACAGTTGCCGGTGCGCACGAGCGAATCGACGGGATTGAGAATCTAAATAAGATTATCGTGATTGATCAGTCGCCAATTGGGCGCACGCCGCGTTCGAATCCAGCGACTTATACAGGAATTTTTAATAATATTCGTGAACTATTTGCCGAACAGCCGGAAGCGCAGGTGCGTGGTTACAAGGCTGGGCGCTTCTCTTTTAACGTTAAAGGCGGTCGTTGTGAGAAATGTCAGGGCGACGGTGTTTTGAAGATTGAAATGCATTTCTTGCCAGACGTGTTCGTGACGTGCGATATGTGCCACGGCAAACGATATAACCGCGAAGCGCTTGAAGTGAAGTTCAAAGGTAAGACGATTTCAGACGTGCTTGAAATGACGGTTGATGAGGCGGTTGAATTCTTTGATGCGATGCCGCTAATTGCTGGAAAATTGAAGACTTTGCAAGAAGTTGGTCTCGGCTATATTAAACTTGGTCAGCCGGCCACGACATTCTCTGGTGGGGAGGCTCAGCGCATTAAGCTCGCGACGGAGCTTGGACGTCGTTCGACGGGCAAGACTCTTTATATTCTTGATGAGCCAACGACTGGTTTGCATACTGATGACGTTAAACGTTTGTTGTCGATTTTACAACGTTTGGTGGATGGTGGTAATTCGATGATTGTGATTGAACATAATCTTGACGTCATTAAGTCGGCAGACTGGATTATTGATATGGGTCCAGAAGGTGGCCAAGGTGGCGGCAAAGTAATTGCGACCGGCACGCCAGAAGATGTTGCGCGCAACGAAAAGAGCGCGACTGGCAAGTATTTGAAAGAGATTCTCTAATCTTTGATGTATTTTGCTACGGCGATGTCGTCGAATTCGTAGAGTGACTCGCCGTCGCGATAATCTTTGATATGAAGGAAGCCTTTGGCTTTGAGAAACTCTTTTTCGAAGTCGGAAATGCCGACAGAAATGATGCCGTGGACATTGTAGCCTTGGTTGTGCTTGAGGCGAAGCATACTGCGGAAATGCTTGCTAATAAGGTCGATAATCTTGTCCGATTCATAAGATTTGTTGATTGAAATACTCTCGATGATGAGATAGTTTTTGTGACGGCGGCGAAGAACGGTGATGTCTTCTGGCTCGAAATTATGGTAGAAAATGTGCGCACGCTTGATGCGGTCGTAGGCTTCTTTTGTAATGGTGATGTAGTTGATGTAGCCAATAGTGTGCTTTTTATCGCGAATTAAAAGAATTGAGTCAGGGTTAAGTTTGAAAATATTGCGCTGCTGCTCAATGCTCCAGAGGTATTGCGTGTCGTAATTGCTACGGTCAAGGCTGATAATGTTCGCGCTGATACTGTGGGTGAGGTAGCGGCACTTGATGACGTGGAGGCGGTTGATATGTAAGATGTGGCTGTAACCGAGGAAAAGCACGAAGAAGTTCGAGAAGACCAAGATAGTATCGGCGGCGGCGGCGACGTAGGCGAGTACGACTAAATCGTAGATGATCCAAAGCGTGCTAGATATAATGCAGCCGATAGTGGCGGTGGTTTTGTTGCGCGTGAGGACGTAGCCGTCAATTACGCCGCCGATGGCCGGCAATAAAGCGATCCAGCCTTCGTCTTGGACGGAAATGATGGCAAAAATAATATAAAACGGCAGAGTGGAGAGGAAGATGAGCTTATCTTTGTCGGTTTTATAGTAAAGGATGACTTTGACAAGGTCGAGTAGGCAGGCAAAAAAGCCGCCGAATGCGCCGAGGGCGATGTAGCTGGCGGTTTCGAATGAGCATGCAATGATTTGCATACGGAGGAGCTTTTGGATGTCTTCTTTGTAATAACTGTAAATCAGGAAAAACCAGCCGACGACAGCCAAAGATTGGGCAACAACAAAAGATGTTTCCATATAGCTATTTTATCACGTTTATGCTTGATTTTCTCTTGAGCTTATCTTAGAATATAGAGTAGATTTTTAAAAATAGGAATAATTTTAATGAGCGAAGCAAAATTAGCACTCGCAAAACGCGAAGTGTCAGGTAAAAAAGTAAAGAACCTACGCGATCAAGGTTTGATTCCGTCGGTTGTTTTTGGTAAAAATGAACCAATTCTAACCCAGTCTAGCTACAACGAGACCGAGAAGGCTGTCCGTGCTGCTGGTTATCACTCACCTATCGATCTTACGATTGATGGCAAAGCACAGATGGTTCTCGTAAAGAACGTCGATATCGACCCAGTAAAGCGCGTTATTCGCAATATTGAGTTCCAGGCAATCAAGGCAAACGAAGTTGTTGAGGCGACTGCCCCAATCAAGATTGTTGACTTTGAAACGTCCGATGCATCGAAAGCTCACCTTGTCCTCTCTATCGTTCTTGAAGAGATTGATGTTAAGGCGAAGCCAGCTGATCTCCCAGAGTTAATCGAAGTTGATGCAAGCAAGCTTGCTGGCGTCGAAGATGGCTTGACGGTTGCTGATATTGTCCTTCCAAAGGGCGTCGAATTTGCCGATAAGGAAATCGATATGGAGCTTCCAATTGCTAACGTTTATGATCCAGCTGCAGAGGCCGCAGAACGTGAAGCAAAAGCCGAAGCTGACAAGGCCGCTGACGAAGCTAAGGCTGCTGAAGAAGCTGCCGCCGCTGCTGAGCCAGCTGCTGAAGAAGCGAAAGCTGAGTAATAAGATAAGAAAAACCCGCCTTTTAAACAAGGCGGGATTTTTTTATTTGAAATCGAATCCGAAGATATAGACCTTCGCTTTTCTCATTGTTTCGATGAGATAATCGATTTCTCTGATGTTGTAGTTGTGTGTCCTAATGACACGCCAAAACGGGTGCTGTTTCTCTTCTTTTGGGATAGACAGTTCGCATACGATTAGTTCTACTCCGTGTTTATACATAATCATATACGGGACAGTGCCTCTACCGTGGAGAAATTCGAAGAGTTTATGTTGGATAGTGCCGTAATTTTCCTCGATACATTCGTATTTAACTCCGTCGGGACCCTGAATGAAATAGATATTTAGCGCATTGCTATCGAGCGCTTCTCTTCTATTGTCATTTGAGGCGTATTGCTTTGTTACACTCTGCAAAATCGTTAAATTTTGCAGATCCTGGCTGCTGTTATCTGTATTAGCAACCATTAACGTATTCCCTATTAAGTTAAAAATAAGAGACATATAGCCCCCTCCTCTCTCTAATGTGCTAGTTTGTTTATGGAACAAAGTTATATTATAATTATACGCCAAAAATGACTTTTTGTCAAGGGTAAGGATTATTTCTTATCTGTTGTTTTGTCTACGAAGCGCCCGAGGTGGGTTAAAATAATGATGCCTTCGACGATGCCCCAGATGGTGCTCGCGAGAAAGAAAAAAATGCCGGCAACGAGGATGGTGTTTAGGGTGTCGTCGTAGCTTGATATGTCGATGCATTCGCCGGTATCCCTGCAGCGATAGACAACGGAAATGCCGTAGCAGAGCGGTACAAAAAACATCCCGAACGCAATAGTGCCGATGAACATATGAATGAGGCCGCGTTTGCGGTTTTGCATAATAAAATCGTGGATGCCGACGCTGCCGAATAGGAGGATTGCAACGACACCGGCGGTGATGGCGCGTTTTTTGGTGATAGGTTTACGGTAGTAGCCAGATTTCGCGACAGCTTCGTTAAGGAAAGCCTTGCCGTGTTTTTTACTGGCATTTTTTGACGGTTTAGTTGGCATGGCGGATTAGAGCGTTAGCGTTTGCGACGAGGCGTTCGTGGAAGGCGCTGCGGGCGGCATCGGCATTGGCGTTGTCGCCTTGCCAGGCTTGGAGCGCAGGATCTTGCAGAGCGCGAGCGTAGGAGAAAGTAACTGGCCAAGGGAATGGGCCGTTATTGGTGACGGCTTGGAGATTATCGGTGGCCTGGACGACGCTTTGGCCGCCGGATAAAAATACGACACCGGCGAGTTCTGCTGGGACGTTTTCGCGGAGGACCTTTGCGGTAGCGGCGCCAACTTCGTCTGGAGTTGATTGGGTGGCTTGGCGTTTGCCGGCGAGAATCATATTAACTTTTAAAATGCAGCCAGCGAGATTAACTTGTTGTTTGGCTAATTCTTGGAAGAGACATTTGAGAATTTTGCCTGTGCAGGCGGCGTTTTGCTCGATGGTATAGTCGCCGTCATAGACGAGTTCTGGTTCGACGATTGGCACGATGTTGGCAGCCTGGCACTCTTTGGCATAACTGGCGAGTATTTCGCAGTTCTTTTGTATCGCCATATCGCTTGGGCTGTGGTCGGTTAGTTCAAAGGCGGCGCGCCATTTTGCGAAACGAGCGCCCATCGCGTAATATTCTTTGAGGCGGTCGGCTAGACCGTCGAGGCCTTGGGTGTATTTTTCGTCGGAATTATCGAAATTGACGAGGCCTTGATCGACTTTTATGCCAGGGATAATCCCGCGGTCTTGGAGAAATTGGACGAAGGTTTGACCGTTATCGGCGGTTTGGCGGGCGGTTTCGTCGAATAAGATAACGCCGTTAACGTATTTTTCGAGTTCTGGCGTTGTGAAGAAAATATTGCGATAGTCGCGGCGATGCTGTTCGTCGTCTGGGATATTCATTGATTCGAATTTTTTGTGGATGCTACCGCCAGATTCGTCGGCGGCGAGGATGCCTTTGCCTGCGGCAACGAGTTTTTTGGCGTTTTCTTCTATTTCGGACATTTTGCTTGCTTCCTTGTTTATTTTTTCTGTGCGGTAGTAATCGTCGGCGATAGTTCGTTCGAGTGTTGCGAGATTTGAAGTACTGCCGAGCTTAGATTTTTGAATATTTGCGCGGGCGATAAGTAGTGCTTCGGGAGCGTCTTTGTCGAGGATGAGTGCGCCAACGAGCGAGGCGGCGATTGTTGAGAAGGCGGAAAGATGAGTGAAGAGGTCGTGTTTGTCGATGGCCCAGGAAACGCGTTGGTCTAGGTATTGGATTTCATTTTTGGTTACGCGGATGTATTCGCGCTCTTCCGGGAGCTTCTTAGCGGAAACGATGATATCGGCACGTTTGAGGAGTGCTGCGATATGGCTGGCGCTTGGGTTGCTATGTGAGCTGATAGCGAAGGCGAAATTTGTGTTGCTGTTAGTCTCTAGATAAGCGAGTATTTCGGAAGACAGAGATGGCGAAATATAGGCAGAACTGTCCAAATATAGCCAGTCTGGTGCTTTTGCTGGGGCTTTCCAGGATGTATAGTTAGGTTCGCTCGGTTCGAGATGACTTGTGTTGTCGTCTTGGCAAAGGATGTAGCGATAGGTCGTGTGGGTGTCTTTGGCGATGAATTGACCGTCGAGGAATACGGCTGGCGTGCCGGAAATGTTAGCATCGATGCCGAAGCGGCTCAAAACTTCTAGGCTAATACTCGCGCCGCCGTAAATGCTGACACGAGAAAAATAGCGATGATGACTGCCGTCAAATGAAATGTCGAGCCATTTGATGTTGTTCTGATCGGTTTCAAAGGAGTTCGTGCGATTATCCATACGCAAATAAACGTCCTTGGTGACGTTGCCGATAATCTGGACGCTTTTTGCAGGCGTATCTTCTTTGACGTTGATAGTTGGCATAGGCTAAACGGTTATGCTTTTTGTTTATTATAGCATAATTATAGCTTGCCCCAGTCATTGCCGATTTTTACATCGACAGCGAGTTTGACTGGAAGTTCTGGTGCGACTTGCTCCATTTTTTCTTTGAGGAGTGTGGCGATTTGTTGGGCGTCTTGTTCTGGACATTCGACGATGAGCGAGTCATGAATTTGAAGAATGAGATTTGCGTTATCTGGCAAAGCTTGGCTGACGGCGAGCATAGCCTTTTTCATTAGGTCAGCTTCGGTGCCTTGAATTGGCATATTGCCGGCGGCGCGTTCGGCGGCAGTGCGGACGAGAAAATTAGGCGCCGAAAGGTCAGGAGTTGGACGGCGGCGGCCGAAGTAGGTTTCGACGTAACCTTTTTGTCTACCCTGCTTGAGGGTGTTGTCGAGATATTTGCGGATTGGTGCGCGGAGTTCAAAATAACGGTCAATAAATTGTTTGGCTTCTTGGAAGCTCATTTCGGCAGCATCGGAAAGACCTTTTGGACTCATACCATAGAGGACGCCGAAGTTGATGACTTTAGCGGCGCGGCGCTGATTTTTTGTCACTTGGTCAAGCGGGACGTGGAAAGCGTCGCTGGCGGTCTTAGTATGGATATCTAGGCCGGAATTAAAGTCATCCATAAGGTTTTGGTCGCCTGCGAGGGCGGCGGCAAGGCGAAGCTCGAATTGAGCGTAGTCGGCAGTAACGAAAGTTTTGCCCTCATCAGCAACAAAACATTCGCGGATGCGTTTGCCGTCTTCGCTGCGAACTGGGATATTCTGGAGATTTGGATTGACGCTCGATAGGCGGCCAGTTGCTGTGACGTCCTGCGTGAAAGTTGTGTGGATGCGGTTGTCGCTGTCTGCAAGAGTTGGGAAAGGTGTGATATAGGTGCTGAGTAGTTTACTAACTTCGCGGTAGCGTTCGAGTTTTTCGATAATTGGGTGGAGTCCGTGGAGTTTATCTAGCTCTTTGGCGCCAGTAGAATAACCGCGGGTGGTTTTTTTGATGCCCTTTGCTGAGAGCTGGAGCTTTTCGTAGAGAATTTCGGAGAGCTGAATAGGCGAATTAATGTTAAATGATTGGCCGGCAAGTTTGTAGATTTCTTGTTCGAGTTGTTCGATTTCGGATGTAAATTCGGTGCGAAGCGCATCGAAGCGGCTCTTGTCGATTTTGATGCCGGCAGTTTCCATCTTGTAAAGGACCGGAATGAGCGGGAGGTCGAAATCGGTAGCGATTTTTTCGAGCGAAGGAATGGCGGCAAGCTGTTGGCGTTGTTTGACGTAATCGTCTTTGACGTCGGTCGCGCTGATGAGCTCGAGCTGTTCGGTTTTGCGAGCGAGCGGGTCGAGCAAGAAATCGACCTGGCCAAGATCCCAGAATGGGCGACCAGCAAGGATTTCTTGCGCGAGTGCAAGGTTGTCGTGCATATCGGATTTAACGTTGCGGCTGATGTAGAGATTGTCTGGAATTTCGACTTCGATATCGAGTGGCGCTGGGAGCTTGTAAGATGTTGTGTTTTCTACAACAGGTTTAGTCGGGGCTGGGGTTTTGACTGGTGCGGCACCGGCTGCTGGAAAGAGTTTTTTGAACTTTGGCACGAGAGAGTTGAATTGATATTTTTTGAGCACAGCGATAACTTCGTCTGGGTTAAAGTCGGATAGCTTGGTGTTTTTGGCGTCAAAAACTACCGGTGCGTCAAACTGGATTTGACCGAGTTTTTTACTAATGAAGGCAAGCTCTTTGCCGTCTCGTAGCTTTTGACTGTTGGCGCCTGGAATTTCGTCGATATGGTCGTAGAGGTTTTCTAGGGTGCCGTAATCTTGGAGGAGTTTTACGGCTCCCTTCTCGCCGATGCCTGGCACGCCTGGTATGTTGTCTGATGAATCGCCTTTGATGCTCTTGAGATCGAGGAATTGATTTTTCTTGAGGCCGTATTTTGCTTCGACGGCGGCGATGTCGAATTTCTGAACATCACTAAAGCCGCGTTTGAGCTGATACATATGAATGTCTTGGTCGACAATTTGGAGCATATCGAGGTCGCCAGAAATAATCTCGACGCGCAAGCCTTGGCTGGCGGCACTGCGAGCAAGGGTGCCGATAATATCGTCAGCCTCGTAATCGTCAAATTCGTATAGTGGTATATGGAAGGCCTGGAGTAATTCCATCAAAAACGGAATCTGGGCGTAAAAATCGTCTGGTGCTGGTTTGCGGTTGGCTTTGTAATCGGCATAAATCTCGCGGCGGCGGCGAATATTCGTCTTGGGTTTATCCCAAGCGACGGCGATATATTCCGGTTGAAGTTTCTCGATAATCTCAATTAGCATTGCGGCAAAACCATAGACGCCACCAGTCGGAGTGCCATCTGGAAGCGAAAGATGCCCCATTGCGTAATAGCCGCGATAAAAAACACTTTTGCCGTCGATGATTGTGAGATTATCTTTCATAACTCTATTATACTCTAATATTGACTTTTTAAGTGAAGTGTGCTATAATATAAATATGTTGAGCGAGGCGAAGAGCCCCGCTTGTTATTTGATAGCTTCTCTAGATAAGGAGGTGGAAAAAATGAAGTTATCTGGAGATACAATAAGGAAATTAATCCTGGAAAATGGTTTGGTTCGCGACGAAAAGACGACGGTTTTCTCAAAAGAGAAAGGTAAGGCGATGCCTTATCTCGAGTATGTTCTTTCGAATGTTGGGCCGAATAACCTCGACGTGCGCGTTGGTCATCAGTTCTTTGAGCTGAAGCGCTCTAGTACTGGCTTTATTGATTTACATTCTAAGCCTGATTACGAGCAGCTGACTTGCGATCGGGATGGAGCGTATTTTATTCAGCCTGGGCAGTTTTGTCTGGCGACTACGATGGAATACATCAAGCTTCCGAGAAACATTTGCGCAACGATTGATTCACGTTCATCGATTGGTCGGCGCGGTCTGGTCACTCAGACGGCGACGAACATCCAGGCTGGATTTGAGGGTACGCTTACGCTTGAGCTCAAGAACGAAGCGCCGGTACCTATCAAGATCTTCCCCGGCGATATCGTCAGCCAGATCATCTTTGAGTATCTGGACACTGAAACGTCGACTCCGTACAACGGAGCATATCAGGGCCAGGATACGACCAGAACGCCTGATTAATTTCTCTGTAAGAGCTGCCCTCTCGGGCGGCTCTTTTTAATTGATGGAATGGTCGAGGTAGCGTGTGGAGCCGAACGGAATTTTGCATTTGACTTGGTCGGTGCCGAGGCTGTCGGCACAATGGATTTTGCGCGCGCCGAAACGGAGGTTGATTTTGTCTTCGGCGGCGCAGATGGCGTCGATGTGGTCTTTTTTGTCTTGCTCGAGGCAAAGTTGTGCGTCAGCAGTAGGTTGGAGTTTGTAGAGTGTGATGCCAATTATACGCACCGGTGCTGGCAGTTTAGTGTAAAGCTGGCGAGCGAGGCGCGCGATGTCGCAATCGCTATTAAAGGCCTCTTTGGTGATGAGCTGAGTGTGGTTGTAGCCGCGAGTGAAATCAAAGGTCCAGACATAGATGCCGCGCGCATAGAGCTGTTTGCTGCGGAGGCGGTAGCCGACATCTTCGGCAAGATGAACGAAGCGTGCTTCGGTTTCTTCGCGCGAAAGGTTGCGGCCGTCGAGTACGAATTGGCGGCCAACGGTCTTGATGTCGCTAGTGGAGCTATCGACTTCGATGCCGCGTAAACGGCGGTACCATTTGTGTCCGTCGATGCTTTTGCAGACGAGTTTTACGAGAGTGTCTTCGTCGGCGTCTAAAAATTGCAAAGGCGTAAAAATGCCGACCGCATTGAGGCGGGCTTCCATGCGGACATTGATGCCGGGTAAATCGGTGAGTTTGAGTGTGGCGAAAATCGCGCGCTGATTGTCGGCAGTGATTTCGTCGAGGCCGTCGGGCTTGTGGAGTTCTCCGGCGAGTTTAGCAAGAAAGCGATTACTGGCGATGCCGACATTGCAGCGCATATGGCAACCGATTTCGTCTCGTAGGCGTTGCTTAATCTCGCGGCCGAGCTCGAAACGGTCGCGCGCGTAGATATGACTCGGGGCTTGCGCGAGATCGATGACGCCCTCGTCGATAGACTTCATAACGACGGAGGCGGAATAATCGTTCATGATGCGTTTGAGTTTTTCGTGTACGAAAATAAATTTGTCTGGCTCAGTCTCAGCGTAGATGAGCCCTGGGCAGATGGCGGAGGCTTCGCGGCTGCGCATACCGACTTTGACGCCGAAAGCTTTTGCCTCGTAGCTAGCGGCGATAATACAAGAATTTGGCACGAGGCGGTTGGTAATAGCGACGGGACGACCGCGGAGCATAGGTCTGCTCTGTTGCTCGATGGTGGCAAAGCAGGAGTTGAGATCAATATAAAGAATATCGTTAGGTGGGCGGCGTTCAAGCATATTGGTCTCCTTCAAACTCGAGATACCAATTGAGTGATTCGCTATCGAGTGTAATGCGATAATCGCTAGAACCATCCGTAACGTCGAAAGCGAAAACGGTTTTGAGTCCGTCGTAACGCGGGTGGACGAGGCCAACTTCGCTAATCAGGACTTCCCTGCCAGAGCTAGTGCGGAAGCAGATTGGGCGACAATGTCCGAGAATACTACGCGAAAAAGTCGCGTCGACGTCGATTGGTTCGTGGAGTGGGGTTTGATAAGAAGATTGATTCATAAAAATCCTTTGCAAATATTAGTTGATAGAGGTTGACGCAATATTGGCGTCGGAAATTTATGAATCAGAGCCAGGGGCCGAAGCATAGCTCGATAAAAACATTATAGCATAAAAAACAGGCTGCCATTTTGGCAGCCTGGGCGCATTATTTCAAAATACATAATGCATAGAGGGGGTAGGTAGGACAATCACTGGCAGCCAGTTCCGCCGCAGCTCGGACACGGGGTGTCTGGGCCGAACATATGGACAATTTTGCCAGATCCGCCACAAGTGTAACACTTGGATTGAGAGCTGCTAGGGCCAGTATAGCCTGTCGTTATTCGCAGATGATTCCTGCAATCATCACAAAGGCCATCTCTGCAAATCCTTCGTCTGAAACAATTTGGGCATATCATATCGATTGGTTCACCCATGGTATTATACCTCCTTGAAAAGATCTAGGCGGAGCGCTCTGCTCTGCCTTATTGGTATGATTATATAATAACAAGTCTAGAAAGTCAATAGTTTTTAGATTATTCCGAGATAAGGTAATTGATGAAGTTAAGTATTGAGTCGTTAAACTCGCTGGTATCTGGAAAATCTAAGGCTTTAATATGGGCGTAAACAATCTTGATAAGCTTTTTGATACGAGCGGCCTCTTCGTCGTTGAATTCGAGTTCAAGCGAGCTAATGTCGCCATTGTCATCAGGGGCGACAAAATCGATGCGGCCGGTAGTGACCTTGTAATTCGCGTAGTCGCGGCTACCTTCGATGAGGAATTTATAGAAATAGAGCTGAAGCTTATACTTGAGCGTGCTGTCTTTGTCGTTCCATTTGGCTTTTGGCTTGGCGGTCTTGAAGTCGGCAACAGTGATAGTTTTGGCATTGTCGTCGATTTCGATGCGGTCGATTTTACCGCCGAGCGGAATGTCTTCGAGCAGAATATTTTCACTAAAGAAGCTGCGTTCCGAATCAGCGTGTGTATTGCGGAGTTGGTCGCCGCGCGCTTCGAGGAATTTCATAATTTCTGCTTCGCCGCGGTCGCGGAGGTCACGCTTCTCGTCTTCGGTCATATCGGCAGAATCGACGAGCTTTAGGAAGCGTTCGTAGGCTTCTTCGTTGCTAATACTCTCTTTGTTGATCTCGTCCATTATTTCGTGAACAAAATTACCGTAGTCCATAAAGAAATTGCTTTCAGTTGGAACGCCGATGATATACGACTGGAAGAAGCTGAGCGGGCCGGCATACTCGACGTCAAGGAAAGCGTTGAGCATAGTTGGCGAGAGGCGGAAATGCTCGACTTTTGGACGGTAGAGATTTTTGCGTACCTCATCGTCTGGAATATATTGGTCGAGCCAGAGTGATGGCGAAATGTCTTTTGGTTCGATTTCGGCTGTAGTGCTTGGGATGATTTCGTGGAATTGTTCTGGCATTGTGCGGCAATAAGCGTGGCCGTTCTCTTCGTAAGTGTCGAGGAATTTGAGGCGATCGACGTTTTTGCCAGAGAAATCGGAACAGCTGAAACTCATATGGAGTTCGGCGCGAGCACGGGTGATAGCAACGAAGAAAACGCGTAATTTTTCGTCGGAAGAATCGCCAGTATGACGGACATATTCGAGGTTGCGCGGGAGAGTTAGGCGGTCGGTGTTGCCCTTTGCGTCAGCCCAGTTATAGTTGTCGGCGGCAATGAGAAATACGTAGTCATATTCGAGGCCTTTGCTGGAGTGGACGGTTTGAACGACGACGGCGTCATCGGATTCGTGGTATGGCGAGCGGTCAAGGATTTGGATTTCGGCGTTTTGGTAAGCTTCGAGTTTTGCGACAAAATCGGCGAGCGAGAGTTTGACGGCGGTCTGTTTGAGTAGGCCGTCGCGAAGCGTATTGAGATTGCTATAAAAATCGTAATCGTCGGTGTCGGAGAAGGCTTTGGCGACAATTTGCGTAATGATATATTCTGCGGAATAAGTTTTTACTTTGGTGGCAAGTTCGAGACACCAAGTGGCGGCAGCCTTGATATGTTCAGGCTGTTCGTTGCTAATCATAGTCTGAATAACAGTGCTGCGGTTTTTGTGCGAATCGCTAATGAGGGCGAGCATATCGGCCGCTGTTATTCCCCAACAATCAAGTGAGAATAAATGGAAGCAGTATTGATCGGCGCGATCGAGTTTTTGCTCGCTGAGGGCGAGGAGGAATTTGCAGAATTCGACGAGTGTGGCGATTTTTGGACTTTCGAGAATGTTTTCGCGGCGTTCGTAGGAAATGCGAATGTCTAGCGCGTGTAGATAGGGGAGAATGGAGACGAGATGTTTGTGGCGAGGGGCGATGACGGAAATTTTGCCGCCTGGGACGCCTTGGTCGAGGAGCGCGCGAATTTGTTTTGCAACATGCGAATATTCAGCCTGATAGCTTTTGAATTCGCGGTAATCGATGGCGGTTTGGGCTGGCGGGTTTTCGGCGGTAATGCGCTTGTCGATATTGACGTTGGAAGCTTTACAGAAGCGGTCTTCGCCCTGCTCTATGACGTTATGGGCGAGTTCGAGAATTTCGGCGCTGCTGCGGTAGTTCTTGCTAAGAAGAATATGCTTCGGATGGTATTTGGCGTCAAAATCGAAGAAGTTTGAGCTGTTTGCGCCCTGGAAGCCGTAAATTGCCTGGTCGTCATCGCCGACGGCCATAATATTTGGGCGGCCTTCGTTACTTGGGTTATTTGTGAGTTGTTCGACGAGTTGGCTTTGGGCGTCGTTCGTATCTTGGTATTCGTCGAGAAGGATGTATTGGAAGCGTTCTTGGGCATTGTAGCGTTTTTCGTCGTCGTTCTTGAGTAAATTGATTGCCATAAGGATCATATCGTCGTAGTCATATAGTCCTTTTTCGGTGAGCTCACGGCTATATTCACGCATTATATATGAGAGGTCGGCGAGCTTGGCGTTTGCGATGCTATCACTAAAAATATAGTTATCGTTTTGGTCTTTTTTGAAGAATTTATCGCGCCATTTGCGCAAGTCGGTGGCGATACTAGTTTCGCCGTCGTTTTTTAGGAGGATTTCAGCAAGCGAACGGTAGTAAATATGAGCGAGCGGCTCAACGCGATCAGTGATATATTCGGGCGCTTGCTCGACGAAATCTTTGAGTGCTTCGAGTATGCCTTGATAGTGCGGAATATTTGCTGGGTATTTTTTGCCGATTTGCTGAAGGTCGCCATCAATGGCGCTGAGGATTTTACCGTTGTCTTCTTGGTTACGATAGATGATTTTGTCGATGTCGTCGGCGTCGAGTGCGGCGGCTTTTAGATTGCTAATCGCGCTAATAATGTCTTTTGTCCAGAAATCGCCACGCAGCGGGGCGGTGATTTTGAGAGTGCTTTGAATTTTGCGAATAAGCGTGAAGCGCTCGAGCTCGTCGATGCTGCTCGTGAGCTCTGGACGGTGTTCTTGAAGAAGATAAGAGCCAAACGAGTGATAGGTGTGAATTTGAACCTTATAAGCCTCAGGGCCGATAAAATCCGAGAGGCGGTGGCGCATATTGTCGGCAGCAGCGTCGGTGAAAGTTAGGCACAAAATGTTGTCTGGGCTGACGTCGGTTTGTTTGAGAATGTTTGCGACGCGGACGGAAAGAAGTTGGGTTTTGCCGGTGCCTGGGCCAGCAATGACGAGTAGTGGCCCGTCGATATAATCTACGGCTTGGCGCTGTTGTTCGTTAAGATTGTTATACGCTTTTTCGAATTCCATACTCTAATTATAGCAACAAAAAGACCCGCTTTTGACGGCGGGCCTTGTTGGGTTAGTGGCGTGAGCGAGATACGACGTAGGCTGCGATGATACCGCTGAGGAAAGCGGTGGCGAAGGCGGTGATTAAGGCGCCGGTGTTGAGGTGTGTTTCGGTTGCGCCGGCCTCCGGGAGGCTTTCTCCGGCTGCTGGTTCGTCGGACTCGGGTTCGACGTTTTTAGTTTCGACTGTTTTGGTCTGTTCGACTTCTGGCTCGCTTATGGCGATGGTTTCTTCGGCTTTTGGCGTTTGAACGGTAGTCTTTGGTGCGGCCTGGACAGTTTTAGTCTGGGAAACGGTTTGCGTGCTAGCGATAGGCTTGGTCTCGGCTGGCTTTGCGACTTGCGTGGTCTCGACTGGCTTTGCCGCGATTGGACAATTTGCGACCTCTGCGTCATAGCCGAGGTTTGAACGGCGAGAGCTGTTAAATGTTCCGCCGCAGATACTTAAGTTACCTTTGGTGTAGATAACCTCTTCGCCGCCAATGGCGCCCTTGAGGGTGCCGCCGGTGATTTTTGTATTTGTGCCGGTGCTTGCCCAGATGGCTTGGTGGAGGATGGAGTGGATGGTGCCGCCAGAGACGTTGACGCTGCCGGCCTTGTTAAAGATAGTGTAGCCGTAGTCGGCATAAATGTAACCGCCAGAAATATTAAGAACGCCATAGTTATCGATTGAGGCGTAAGAATTCTGAGTGTATTTGGCGATTTTTGCGCCATTAACGATATTGAGGGTGCCACGGTTCTCAACGCGGCAACCTTCGGTGTCATAATTGATGGTTTTTGTTTCGCCGCTATTTACCGTGATAACGCATTCGGTTGCGTTCGCGGCATTGACATTTTGCGGTACTAATGTCATAAAAACTGCGATGATAGTCGCAAAAAATAACTTCTTCACTTCCCTACTCCACGAAAAGGTTAATATATGATTATATTATATCAAAAAATGGCGAAAAAGTCAAGTATTAGCGATGATGGATTGAACTTCTTGAATTAGCGGGTAGCCTTCACTGTCGACAATTTGGGCGGCGCTGTAGCCCTCGACGGTTTTGAGGTCATTAAGAATATCGCCAACATATTCGCCCGCTTTGAGGCGTTTGCCGAACGTAAAATTGCGTGAAGTGTCGTTGGTGCAGGTTAAAATGAGATCGCCGAGACCGCAGGCGAGGTTAGATGTATGCGGGTCCGCACCGTGTCTTTCAAGATAGCTTGCGATTTCATTGTGGGCGCGTTCGATGTATGTTGCGATGTTGTTCATAGAGTCACTATGATAGCCGGCGCCGATTGCGTAGATGTTTTTGAGTGTGCCGCATAGGATGATACCGAGTGCGTCTTCGCAAAGTTCGACGGTGATTTGGTCATTCTTGAATAGTCCGAATGGGTATGGGCTAGAAGCGGTCATAGTTGCGGGTTTGCCTTCCATAATTTCGCTGGCGAATGCAGGGCCTGACAGGACGGAAAATTGGCGAAAATCTTGGAATAAATCGGCGTTCATAAGCCCCTTGCTCGTCAGAATAGTCGGGATAGTTTTGAGCTCTTCTGGGTAAGTCGCGATAAAATCTGGGAGAAAAATTGACGGAATTGCGATGACGATAGTGTTGGCTTTGTAGGTAGCCATTTTGAGGTCAACATCAGGATAGACGGCTGGGTCGTAGTAATCGACGGCGTGGCCATTGTCGGTTAAAATTTTGCCGAGAGCTTTGCCAAAGACGCCAGCGCCGAGAATCGTGATATTCATAAGCACTATTTTAACACAAGAATAGCGAGCGATTCGATGTGTGGGGTGCGTGGAAAGAAGTTGTAGGGGGTGAGTTTGGCGATTTTGTATTCTTTTGCTAGGAGAGCAATGTCGCGTGCCTGCGTGATTGGATTGCAAGACAAATAGACAATCGATTGTGGTTTCGTGGCGCAAAGCTGTTCGATTAGTTTTTGGTCGCAGCCAGCGCGTGGCGGGTCGAGGATTACGGTTTGGTCTGGTGCGATGTATTCTGTGACGTCTTCAGATTTGGCGAGGATGCATTTTGCGCTGGTGCCGGCGGCGTTTTTTTGCATTTCTTCATAGGCTGCGCCATTTACTTCAACGAGTGTGAGGTCTTTGTCACGCGCGACGGAGAGGCCGATGCTGCCAACGCCAGAGTAAAGGTCGAGAACTTTGTCGGTTGTGACGTGGTTTTGAATTTCCTTTAGAACCATTTCGTAGACTGGCAGATTGATTTGGAAAAAGCCATTTGGCGAATAGCTATAAGTTTGGCCGTTAAGAGTATCGGTGAGATTTGGCATTACTGGGTGGGGCTGACCATTTACGAATAAGTCGCCGCTCGTATTGCCGACTTGATCGCAGCGGATGAGCAGCGATTGGTATTTGCGCGCTTCGGCGTGCTCGGCATTTAGCTTGGCAAAAATTTCGGTAGCTTTGCGCCAAATTTCTGGTCGTTCGATGCTACTCTGCCCGATTGGCGTCTTGCGGTGAGTACCGCGTTGGTGAAAGGCAGGATAAATTTGCCCGTCGGCATTATCCCAATAGAGTGCGTATTCCATTTTGTTGCGGTAAAAGAAATCTTTGCCATCAGTCTGAGTGATTTCTGGTTCGATTGCGATGTGATTTTGTGCAAAACACTCTTTGACTAGTGCGCGTTTTTGCTCGAGTTCGTAAGGATAATCCATAATTTGCCACGGGCTGGTTGCAAGATAACATTCGTCTTTTGGTGCAATGCGGTGTGGGTTTGGATTCGAGATTTTTGTCGCGATACCCTCGCAATAGGAATGTTTGCTTTTGGTGATATCGAAATCGACGGTTTCGCCTGGCAAGGCATTCCAAATAAAGGCCTTTTTGCCGTCTTCGAGTGTCGCGATGCCTTGACCGCCTGGAACTAACTTATCGATTTTTGCTTGCATCTCATCTGATTATATCTGTTATAAATGTATTTTTGCAACTTTCTTTTGCTAACTTAAATATGTTATATTAAAGATAAGCATTTAGGAGGTCTATGAAAAAAAGAGGTTCGCTCGTAGCAATGGTTGGGCTGCTCCTTGTTGGTGTTCTTTTTGGAGTAACGCTAGCAGCCAGTCACGATAGCTCGGTTTTGAGCAATACTTTTGTAATTGCTAATTACGAAACAGCAGCAACGGAAACTTTTTCGTCTCCTTCTGGGTGGAAGACTTGTGACACTGTTGAGAAATTAATTACTGTAAAAAATAAGTCAGATGCTGATGTTGCTGTCCGAATTAGACTAGAGGAAGATTGGTTGGCGGCGGATGGCGTGACTCATCTCCCATTAGTATCGGACGCTTCTGGAAATACGATGGCAATAATTAATTTTACAGATAACTCTGGCTGGACGAGGGATGGCGGCTATTATTATTACGATACGAATCTTGCATCAAACGCGACGACCTCTTCTCTTTTGACCGGCGTGACTTTGAATTGCGATGCGAATTTGGATACGAGCGATAATTCACCTGCAACTTCTGATGGTATTTATAGTGATGCGACTTATCATTTGAATGTTTCGGTTGAGACGGTTCAAGCGAATGCCACTGATAGCTGGAAAGTGTTATATAACGAAGTAGCTAGCCGTACGAAAGGCATCTTGAGCAATATGAAATTGTCGTATTTACCTAGTGTCACTAATGGTTCTGGTGACGGCGTGTTTACCTACGCCCAATCAATCGGTAGTAATTATCCAGTTTATTATTATCGTGGGTCTACACAAAATGATAATAGCGTGATTTTTGCCGATTATTGTTGGAGAGTTCTTAGAACTACTGACACGGGTGGCGTGAAACTGATTTATACAGGTGTGCCTACTGGCACTGGCGATAATAGACAATGCCCTGAAAATGCTACTAGCGCTGTGAGCGGTTATTTTAATAATGTTTCCTATCACGCATCGTCGGCGCTATATATGTATGGTGATGATGACCCTGCATTAAATTCGGCGCAAACTGTCGATTTATCGTCCGAAAATGAATATATTGCTTTTCATAAAGGGCCTCATTTAAGCAATGGTATATATACTTTCGATGATACGATTACGGGTCAATATAAAGATATCAAAGAGAGGGTCTTGTCCGATGGGTATCGGTATTATTGTATAGGTGATTGTAGTAGGGTTGGTGTCGTGTCTTTACTTACAATGAACCAAAGAAGATTTACGTACTACGAGATTACTGGTTATGAGACTCCTCGCGCCTTGTTGGATGCTTCGTTATTAAGGAATGAAAATAGCTCGCTTGCGAAACAAATGGTTGAAGAATGGTTTGAAAATAATTTAATTGATTATGAGGATAAATTGGAAGACACTGTATTTTGTATTGATAGAGATCCATGGGCTTTAACGGATCGTCCTATTAATAACTATAATTCCAATGATGACTACAAATACTATTCCTATTCTCAAAATGATAGCAGCTATGCATATAGTGGAGTATATGTTAAGCCATCACTTGAGTGCGCTTATAAAAATGATTCGTTTACGAAAAATGAATCTTCGATTGGAAATGGTGCATTAGATTACAGTGTTGGGTTAATCACCTTGGATGAAGCGACATTGACGGGGTCGTTACGCACTGGTAGTTATTATGGCTCTTCATATTATAATGCGAGCGGTTCGAGGTTATGGACGATGACGCCTGCTCTTTTTGGTTTTAGTGGCGGTAACGGATATCCTGTTGATATTTCTGGCAACGTGGCATATGAAAACTACCCGAAATCGTCATATGGTTATAACCCAGTAATATCATTGAAACCGGGCACGCGCTATACTAAAGGTACTGGCGCATATACGGACCCATTCATAGTTGAATAAAGGATTGAAATGAAAAACGTAATTGAAGTTAAACACTTAACCAAAAGTTATAAATCGAACAAAGCGGTTGATGACTTGAGCTTTGAGGTAAAAGAGGGCGAGATTCTTGGTTTGCTGGGGCCAAACGGTTCGGGCAAGACAACAACAATGAACTGCATTTTGGCGTTGCTGAAGTTTGACGAAGGCAAGATAAAAATTTTTGGCGAAGAAATGGCGCCAGATGCCTATGAGACGAAAGCAAAGATTGGCGTCGTGTTTCAGGAAGTGGCGGTCTTTGACGAACTAACGGTCTATGGCAATATTGAGTATTTTTGTGGCTTGTATATCGAAGACAAAACAACGCGCGCGCAGTATGTTGAAGATGCTTTGAAGCTTGTTGGGCTTGAGGAAAATCGCAATCAATATCCGAAGCAGTTGTCGGGCGGCTTATTACGTCGTTTAAATATTGCCTGTGGGATTGCGCACAAGCCGAAATTAATTTTCCTCGATGAGCCGACGGTGGCAGTTGATCCGCAGAGCCGCAACAATATTTTGGAAGGTATTAAGAAACTTCGTGATGATGGTGCGACGATCATTTACACTACGCACTATATGGAAGAAGTTGAGATTTTGTGTGATAGAGTGATTATTCTTGACCACGGCAAAATCATTGCAAGTGGCACAAATGACGAGCTAAAAGCATTGGCAAAAATTGAAGAAAAAGTGACCGTGGAGGTAGCGGAATTATCTCCGAAACAATTGGGCGGTTTTGAGAAAATCAAGAATGTCGCCGAAGTTAGCTATGAAAATGGCGTGCTAAAAGTCGTGTATGGCAAAGGCAAAAATAATTTGGCCGAGATGATTGAATATCTCAAAGCAAACAGAATTAGTTATAGCCGAATTTTTGCCGAGCGACCGACATTGAATGACGTATTTCTTGAACTCACCGGCAAGGAGTTGCGCGATTAATGTTTTGGCATAATTTCAAATTTGCCTTCAAGACGCTCATTAAGAATCGCGAGTTGATTTTTTGGACGCTGGCCTTCCCTTTTATTTTGGCGCTGCTTTTCAATCTGGCATTCGCACGGTTGCACGATTATGATGTGTTTGAAGCTTTTGATATTGCAATCGTAAATGATGAATCGTATCAAAATGCGATTGGTATAAAAAGTGCATATAGTGCGCTTAGTGAGGGTGATGAAAAAATCTTTAATATAAAATATGCCAGTCGTGAAGATGCGGACAAAATGCTAGAAAATGAGGAAATTGAAGGCTATGTTTATATTGCTGATGGTCAGATTCACGTTGCCGTAAAAACTAATGGGACGAATCAGACGGTGCTTGCGACGGTGTCGGAGCAGATATCTCAGAGTGTTGTGATGGTGGAAGATATAGTTGCAACGGATATTCAGCGCTCTGGCGGACAGGAAATTAATATACCCGAAATTGCTGCGAAAGCGATGAAGATTGTTTCGGAAGCGGAGCCGAATGTGAAGGACGAATCGCGCGTTATGAATATCGTTTCGATTGAGTTCTTTACGCTTGTCGCGATGGCGTGTATGCAGGGTGCGATGATTAGTTCTGAAATGATGGATCGTTCTCTGCCGAATATTACGAATCGCGGTAAGAGAGTTTCGATTGCGCCAACTCGCAAGAGTGTGATTGTTGGCAGTAATTTGCTAGCGGGTTATTTGTTGCTATTTGTCTCTGTTACGCTGCTCATTCTATTCACGCGTTTCGTGCTAGGAATTGAATACGGCAGCAACATTGCTTTAATGTTGCTAGTCGCAGTGGTTGGTAGTTTGACATCGACGATGATGGGAATGTTTTTGTCGGTATTCTTGAAAGCGAAGAGCGGCGCGAAACAAGTCATCGTGCTGGTCGTGACGATGGTCGGTTGTTTGTTTGCAGGAATGTTTGGTGGGATGAAAAACTATTTCGATGAGGCTTTGCCATTTGTAAATAAAATTAGTCCTGTTGGCCTAATTACAGATGGTTTCTATTCGTTGTATTACTATGATGATATTTCGCGTTATGTTGTGAATATCGTGAGTCTGCTCGTGATTGCTGCGATTTTCTTTGCATTGTCGGTTCGAAGCCTAAGGAGGAATCGTTATGATAGTGTCTAAGGCGTTTTGGAAAATTGCGATTAAAAATATTGGGACGATTATTCTCTACACGATTATCTTGCTATTGTTTGGCTCGATAAATATGAATACGAGTACCACGACTACACAGTATGAGGCGAAGAAACCATCGATTGTGGTATTTAATCACGATGAGCGAAAAGGTGTGACGGATGGTTTTATGACGTATCTCGAAAAGAATACGGACATAAAAACAGATTATGCCGACGATGATAGATTGAAAGATGCGCTATTCTATGAGGATGTTGCTTTGGCGCTTGATATTCCGGAAAACTATCACCAAGATATTGCGCTCGGGCGGAATCCTGAGATACGAATGCGAGCCTCGGCTGGATATAGTGCAGAGCTTGCGAAGGTTGTCGTGAAGCGTTATTTGACGATTGCGCAGGCTTATGCGGCGACGAATTTGAGCGAAGCTGATCTTGCGGCGATGATTGATAAGACTCTCGAAAAGAATGTAACGATAGATATCAAGTCGTCGGTTGATACGTCGAAATATAGCAAGCCGACGCGTTATTTTAGCTTTGCGAACTATTCGATTTTGGCCTGTGTGATTACAATTATTTGTCTGATAATGTCGGCGTTTAACCGCGTGGAGATTCGTAAACGAAATCTCATTAGTCGCACTGAACTAAAACAGATGGATCGTGTCCTGTTGAAGAATTGCTGCATTTATGCGTTCGGTGTTTGGCTGCTCTATATAATCTTGGGATTCGTCACGATTGGTTCGGATGTGCTTTGGAGCGCGTACGGTTTGCTATATACAATAAACTCGCTAGTATTCACGATTTGTGCGACAACGATTGCTTACGTTTTGAGTAAGCTCGTGCATAGCCAGAGCGCAATTAGTGGCGTAATGAATGTTGTAGCGCTCGGTTCGAGCTTCTTGTGCGGCGGTTTTGTGCCGGCGGAATATTTGCCAGATTCCGTGCTGGCGTTTGCGCATATTTTGCCGAGCTACTATTACATTGATGCAAATAACAAGATAATGGCGATTGAGAGTTTTGATTGGAATACACTCTGGCCGATTATTTTGAATATCGCGATTGTGATTTGCTTTAGCTTTGCATTTGTAGCGCTTGCTGCATACATATCACGCAAGAAGCAGAAGATTGCATGAGCGAATTGACTATTTGTGTGTTCTGTGATATAATATAGTTGTAGCCAATTGTTCGTGCAGAAAATATAAAAGGAGGGGATTTTATGTTTTCAAACTACATTGGAGCCCTTTTAGAAATCCTTGAGGTAGTCGGTATTGCATTGGCGAATGCTATGATTTATTCCCTTTGTTTGTTTGTGTTCTGGCTCGTCGTTGTTATCCCCGTCTACTTGTGCCCGAAGTCGTCTGATTTGACGATAAAACGCGTTAGCAATGTTTGTTTTGCAATGATGTTTTTAATCCTTGCTATTTTATTATTGCTATTTATTTCTGGCACTTTTAGACTTATACCGTTGCCTTAACAAGAAAAAACCTCCAGCTGGGCTGGAGGTTTTTGAATGGCTTTTGATTATTCGTAGCGCAATGCGTCGATTGGGTTTTTCTTCGATGCCCTGCGAGCTGGAAGCGTGCCGGCGAGGAAGGCAATGAACATAATTACGAGTGCGATACTAATCATGGTGAGCGGCTCGAAGATTGTTAATTTGAAGGTTGGGAAATCTTTGAGGAAGGTTTCGGTTGCAATGATATTTGCGGCGTTGCCGACGATCATTGAAACGATAATGCCAAAGACGGAGCCCCAGAAACCGAGCATAACGGCTTCTGCTGTGAAGCTAAGGAAGACTTTGGCGTCGCTCATACCGAGAGCTTTGTCGAGACCGATTTCGCGGGTGCGTTCCTGGACGGACATAAAGAGCGTGTTAATAATGCCGATGGAAGCGGCAATAAGCGCGATTCCGCCGAAGATATTAAACACGATTAGTATTGCGTCGAAGAAGCTTTGGAACATACCAACTTCGTCTTCGACAGACATTGCCTTTAGGCCGATTTCTTCGAGTTTTGCTTTGATTTCGTTAATGCGTTCTGGGTCGACATCGGCGGTTGCTTGGTAGCTGCGGTTTGTTTCCTTTGGCATACCTTCGTAGTTAATGGCGTTGATGCGATTCCAGAGCGTGAGGTTTGCGCGGCTGCCGCCCATCGATAAAATGCCTGGGGCTTGAGTGCCAGAAACTTTTACTTCGAGGATAGTTTGGCATTCGCTGCGCTTAACGGCCGTGTAGCATTTGAGGGTGCTTGGAACGGCAATTTTTACGGTTTGGCCGACAATATCTGCGACGTTTTCGTAGCCGAGGGCTTTCGCGAGGTCTTCGTTGACGGCGATTTCATAGCCGGCGTTTTTGTCGGTGTTTGGCGATACGCCGTTAGACATATCGAAGCTGATGCCTTCTACGACGAGATTAAGGTTGAGGCGATAGCGTTTGTCAGTTTTGCTGCTAGTGATATAGTCTGCGCTGGAGTTTGGCAGGACATTGAATACTTTGATGCCGTCGATTTTCTTGGCTTTTTCGATTTGATCATCTTTGATATAAGCCGAGGCGTTGGTGCTGTCTTTGTCGTCTGTATATTCTTGGACACCGTTGCCGCCAAGCATACTCATAGCGCTTTCGTATGCTTCGGTTGGCATCATTTCGAGATAGCCTTCGCCGCCCATATTTTCGATTTGTTTGTCCATAAAATCGTTGACGCCAGCGTTGATGGCAGAGTTTAGAATAATCGTGAAACTACCAACGAAAATCGCAAGAATTGTTAGAAAACTGCGAAGCTTGCTGCGCCAAAGGTTGGCGTTTGCGTCACGTATAATATCGAGTGCTTTCATTATTTTTTAACCTCCGTGACTTTCTTTGCTTTTTTGCCGCTAGCGATGCTCTTTTTGGTCGTGTCGTCAGTGACGATGATGCCGTCGGCGATGCGAATTTGGCGGCCACATTTTGCGGCGAGCTCTTCGTCGTGAGTGACTATGATGAGCGTGATGCCTTTTTCGCGATTTAGCCTAAAGAGTAGATCTTCGATTTTTGCGCCGGTTGCGGAATCGAGGTTACCGGTCGGCTCGTCGGCGAAGATAACCTTTGGATTATTGACGATGGCGCGGGCGATACAGACGCGCTGTTTTTGACCGCCAGAAAGATCGTTCGCTTTGTTCTTTGCTTTGTCGTCTAGTTCGACGACTTTGAGCGCTTCCATTGCGCGGCGGCGGCGTTCGCTGCGACGGATGCCGGCGATTTTGAGCGGCAAAATGACGTTGTTTAGAACGGTGTCATTTGCGTTCATAAAGAAGCTTTGAAACACGAAGCCGAACTCGCGGTTGCGAAGGCGGTTTAGCCTGCGACTTTTGAGTTTGCTAGTATTTTTGCCGTTGAGTTTGATGCTGCCAACGGTCGGTTTATCTAGAAGTGCTAGTAGGTGCATCAAAGTAGATTTACCAGAGCCGGATTTGCCTACGATTGCTACGGATTCACCGCTCTCGATATCTAGGTCGATACCTTTTAGCGCTTCGAATTTAGTGTCGCGTCTGCCATAGATTTTTTTCAGGCCACGCGTAGATAATAAAACGCTTTCCATAAGTATTTATTGTAGCAAAAATTACATCGTTACGAAAGACAGTAGGATGGAAATCCAGAGTATCGCGCGCTCGATGAGGCGGTTCGCGATGTAGGCGATGAGCCCGCCGACGATGGCTGGAATGACGGTGCCGAAATAGAAGACATTATTTGGCCAAATGGCGACGCAAATGGCGTAAATTAGGCAGGCTGGAATATAGAAGTAGCCGAAGCCAGTGATGAATTTGATCGCGAGGAAGCAAATGACAATTGTGGTCACTATCCAGATGATGATTGCGCCGGCGCTGAATGGGTAGAGTGCCGGGAATAAAGTTGGGAGTAGTAGAAAATCCAGCAGATATTTTGCCACGAATGTCGCCATAAGTGTGAAGAAACTTGCCACCGTGAAACCTTTGACTTTCTCGGGTTTTTTGTTGGGGTTGAACGGTTTCGGCTTGTATTGTTCTGGCGGTGTATACATAAGGATATTGTAGCGCGAATTGGCGGCGCTTTTCAATTGTGGTAATCAGAGAGGATTTGTGCTAGAATATCTTGTAGATTGGGCCGTCGCCAAGTGGTAAGGCAACGGGTTTTGGTCCCGTCATTCGTAGGTTCGAATCCTACCGGCCCAGCCACAAAGAAACAGAAAAACTCCCGAAGGGAGATTTTTTGTTTCTTTGCTCG
>CAMZEB010000001.1 GCA_947305705.1 uncultured Candidatus Saccharibacteria bacterium | reverse complement strand
ATGACGATTCAGTCAGTACTACTTCCCCAGACATTACTGGCGGTAGCTATGGTGTCCAGAGCCCAAATATCTATTTCTATGATGGCGTAATACGCGGCGGAATTAGAGCTATAGATAACGACACGCATATCCGCAACATCGCCCCAGAAACTACAATTCATATGACACACGAGACAATCGATAACATCCAGTACGAAAAACGCTGGCTAGATGTCGAACAGGAAGTCGCTAGAATTAATAGCACTAGATATACTTCTCTACCAAAAGCAATCAACGCAGCAGAAGCCGGCGACACAATCGTTCTCCTAGACAATATTTATCTCTATGAATACTTAACAATTCCAGCCGACAAAGAAATAATAATCGACCTCGACGGTCACAACATCACAACCGGCGACTACATTACAAATAACGGCATCCTAACTATAACTAACTCAGACACAAACAACAGAATTACCCTATCTTACCCACAATCAGAATATTACATTCGCAATAACACTGGCGCATCCCTCACAATCGACGACGTCGACATCGCTGCATATAACGCCATCACCGGCGGAGGTAATTTAACTATCACGGATGCCTCAATCACCACATCTAACACTGCAATTTCCTGCTCCGGCAACCTAACCATAGACAATTCAACCATCGCCACCACTTCGCGTGATGCCTACGCGCTATATATAAACGGCGGCACAAACCAAATCACAAACTCAACAATCAATAACAACTACATTGCAAGTACGAACGATAGTCAAATATATAACACATCGATTTATCAAAATAGCGCAACAAGCACAACTATCGACAATATTCAAACACTCGGGCGCGTAGTTAACAATGCTGGCACTATGTCAATAAAAGATAGTAGCATCAGCCGAACTCATACTATAATCTTCGAAACAGTCACGAACAGCGCTAATGCAACATTATCATTAGATCACACCACAGTAACCACCAACCAAATCGGCACGTGGAGCGGCGGTACCGCCACGCCAACTATCAACAACTCCGGCAACCTCACGATTACCAACAATAGCACCATTACGGCAAGCAGTAACAAATCCTATAGCGGCGTCAGCTCCGCAAACGCAATAACCAGTTCCGGAACACTCAATATCTCAGACTCAAGCATAAGCATTACATTTACTACTGGGGGTAGTGACTCGGCTCGCGCCATAAACAACTCCGGCACGCTCATAGCTACGAACAACACAATCAGTACAACCCATTCCAACGCCTATGGTATCATCACTTCCGGCACCTCCACCCTCGAAGACAACGCTATCACCGTTAATGGCGCAACAACCTACGGTATCTATGTCTCAGGTGGCATGAACACGATGAAGACCGGTACCGTCACTGCTACTGCTACTGGCACTTCCTACGGCACCTACATTTCCGCTGGCGAATTTACTCTTGGCGAGGCTGAACCGTCCGACTCCGCAGATTACGGCAAGGCCACTGCACATGTGTCTACAACCGATCCAGCTATCACAGCCATCGGCGGTGTCTCTTCATCTGGAATTGGCGTCAAGAACCCAGCTTCATCATTCAACTTCTACGATGGTCGTATTACTGGTAGCACTCAGGCTCTCCCAGACACTGTCACAAAAGTCGAGTACCAATACGAACCAGTCACCCAAACCGACCCAGATACCGGCTACGAATACAGCATCCTCACCTACATGCCGAACTAGCAAAATGTGTTATAATATGCGCTAATGTTAGTCTCAGATTTTAATTACGACCTTCCCGAGGAAGTCATTGCTCAGCACCCGCCAAAAGTTCGCGGCACTACTCGCCTGCTCGCACTCAATCGCAAAACTGGCGAAACAACCGACAGTTATTACAAAAACCTCGCCGATTTCCTAGAGCCAGGTGACTTAATTATTTTAAACGACACCAAAGTAATGCGTAGCCGCGTCTTCACCGAGCGCAAATCCGACGGCCACCCTCGCGAGCTCGTCGTACTCGAACGCCACGAAGGCGAAATCGACCACGTTATGTATCGCGGCAAACTCCACGAAGGCGAAGAATTAATCGTCAGAAATGTCGCCACCAACAAACAGACCGCCGACATCATCACAATCGAAAAAATACTTGGTAACGGCATTGCTACTGCCAAAGCCAATCGCCCTCTCGAAGAAATCGCGCAAGATTACGGTAACGTCCCCCTCCCCCCATATATGCACCGCGATGCCAAAAAAGAAGACATCGAACGCTATCAGACTGTCTGGGCAAAAGATCTCGGTTCTGCCGCCGCACCAACCGCCAGCCTCAATATGACCAAAGAATTACTCAAAAAACTCGAGGCAAAAGGCGTTCAAATAAAGTATCTTACCCTACATGTCGGTCTTGGCACTTTCTTGCCGATTCGCTCCGACAATGTCGAAGACCACCAAATGCATTCCGAATGGTTCCATATTCCTGATGACACAATAGAAGCAATCGAACAAACGAAAGCCGCCGGCCACCGCGTCATCGCTGTCGGTACCACCGTCACTCGCACTCTAGAATTCTGGGCCAAAACCGGAAAAACCGAAGGTGAAGACAATATCTTTATCTATCCAGGTTTTAAATTCGAAATCATTGATGCACTCGTTACGAATTTCCACGCGCCAAAATCCACCGTACTCATGCTAACCTCCGCCTTTGCTGACTGGAAAAATCTCAAGCCAGCCTACGAACATGCTGTCAAATCTGGTTATAAGTTGCTCAGTTACGGCGATTCGATGTTAATTTACTGACAATCAAGCTCGCCAATTCCATCGGTGCCAAGCTTAATAATCATGTTCGACATTGTCCCGACAAAGAATCTTTCTGGACGCCATGTTTTTCCTGACTGCTCATACGAAGCACCAAAGGAAACCGTTGTATCGAAATAGTATTGATTGTTAGTTGGTTGTTCATGCAAACGCACTATCGGGTCGTCATTAATCTGATAGCAAATCACGCCACCTTTGCGCATGAAGCTAATTTTTTTCACATCAATAGCTGGATAATAATGTTTCAATGCATCGGTCTTCACTAGGCCAGTATGCTCTTCGTCTTTCCATTCGACCGTATTTGAACCGATTAAAATGTTGCTCGTAGTATTATCGCGTCTTGCAACGAAGCCAGGATAAAGCAGCGACCCAACTTCCAATGTCGAGCTCATAAATGTCGGACGATAACCATTTTTCGACAAATCAAATTCATCAATCGTAAATGATACGAGGAAATCTTTTTCAAAATTGTCTTTGTTGAATAGTTTAATTTCCGTATCAATATACGAAACATCGGTATATTTTTCGCATCCAGAAATTGTATGCCCATTAATCGAATCTTTCGGTCCGTCAAATACACACGGTTCACTTTGCTCAAACACGGTCTCCATCGACACCAGCACAGGCTCTTCGTCGTCCGCACTTGCAATTGTAGGCTCATCCTCATCTTCTTCGTCAGAACCAGCAATTACAGGGTCATCAGTATCCGTAATCGCAGGGTCTTCTTCATCGTCAGAATCGACAATTACCTGAACTACTTCACTAGGCGCGACCTTAGCCGGTTTCAAACCAACCACAGGACTACTCGTGCTTGGCTCATCCTCATAAGGGTTTACATTAGCCACATTTTCTATCTCTTCCAACTCTTCAACATCGTCAACTATTTCTTCGTCGTTCAAAACCGCATCGTTAATAATTACAAAATCAAACACATCAGATTTTGCCTGTGCTGCAAATGGTAATGGCACACAAGCGATTATTAAAAGTCCAGCAATAATTATAATTTTCTTATCATTACCGAGTCGCTTCATTCCCAAAATCACAATCGCAAACAACGTAATAATCGATACTGCCAAAATCGCGCCAAACACCGTAATATTATCCCAAGTACTCGGATTCATGATTACGATACTAGCATTCTCTCCCCCATCCAATTTGAATGCAATTTTAACTCGCGTACTCTTGTCATTAGTGCTTGAAGAATCATCCTTATAGACAACCTTCAACAAGAATTCAAAAGTTCCGTCAGCCGCAACTTTCTCGCCATTATAGTCGTTATATTCTACTGCAATGTTTCTACTCGTCGTTTCGGCAGTAACTCCTTCGATCGTACGCTCAATTTTACTTTTATTTCGAATCAAAACCTTATAAGTAATACTGCCACCAGCTTCATAAAAAACCGCATTATTATGAATACTATTACTATCAATATTTGTTATGCCACCTTCAACATTAGCGGATTTATTTACAATTGAAGCATTCTCAATAACGAACAAAGCCGAATCAGCAAACACATTACGACATAAAGCTAGCGCAGCAAAAACACACAAAAAGCACAAGAATAATCGCCCCCTTCGAAATACACTACTCTCAAACTCCATTATTGCTTATGATTATACTAGTATTTCGCTTATGGTTCAATATCTTATCTTCTCTGCTAAAATAGAAGTATGTTAAAATTCGACATCGAAAAACAGGTCGGCCTCATGCGCGCCGGCGTCATCCATACCCCACACGGCGATATTAAGACGCCAGCTTTTGTTGGCGCCGCCACTCGCGCTAGCGTTCGCGCTATTACTCACCAACAGATGCGCGAGCTGGGCAGCCAAGCTATTCTCGCCAATACTTACCACCTTATTCTAACTCCCGGTCCAGAACTCATCGAACAAGGCGGCGGCCTCGCCGAATTTTCCAGTTGGCACGGCCCGACATTTACTGATTCCGGCGGATTCCAAATGCTCTCGCTAAAGGATGCGAAGATTGACCATGACGGCGTCACTTTCAAATCCCACATCAACGGAGACAAAATCCGTATGAACGCCGAAATTTCCATGCAAGCCCAATGGCAAATCGGTGCTGATATCCATATGGCCTTCGATCAAGCCATCGATACTGACGACAAAGCCGCCGTCGAGCGTGCTATGCGCCGAACCCATGATTGGCTCCCGCGCAATATCGCCGAGCATCAACGTCTCGCAAAACTTGCCAAAGAAAACAATAAGCCCGAACAGTACCTTTACGCTGTTGTCCAAGGCGGGCTATTCGAAGATCTTCGTCGCGAATCTGCCGAATTTATGAAAGACCAACCCGTTGACGGCTACGGCATCGGCTCCCTCTACACGACCGAAACGCCAGAAACTGCCAATATGATCAAACTCACAAACGAAATTCTCCCGCAAGACAAACCAAAACATCTCCTCGGAATGGGCGGCGAACCGCGCGACTTATTTATCGGCGCAATGTACGGCTGCGATACTTTCGACTGCGTTGCCCCAACCCGCCAAGCACGTAACGGCGCGCTCTACACCCCGAACGGCCGCATAAATATCAAAAATGCGAAATATCGCACACAATTTTCTCCAATCGACCCTGATTGCGATTGCTATTGTTGTAAAAATTACAACGCTGCATATTTGCATCACCTTTATAAAGTCGACGAAATTACCGGCAAAACCCTCGCCAGCATCCACAACGAACGCTTCGTCGTTCGTATTTGCGATCAAATTCGCCAAAGCATCCTCGATGACACGTTCGAACAACTAATGGCCGACTTCATGGCGAAGTATTATCACTAGACCTGTTGTATAATTAAAGCATGAGCAAAAATTACAAGGTCACTGTTGATACAAAAACTTTTATTCGCTTCTGGCTAGTTATACTCGGCTTTATTCTCGCCGGTTTTCTTATCATTAAGGCATCAACCGGCTTGCTTATTATTGGCGCAGCACTCTTCCTCGCCCTCGCGATTAATCCCCTAGTCCACAAAATCGCCAAGCTCATTCCTGGCAAAGGTATGAAAATTCCAATTGCCATCTCCTATATCATCGTCGTCGGTTTTCTTGTCGCTTTCCTCGCAATTGTCATCCCGACCGTCGTCAATGAATCTATTAATTTTGCTCGTACTTTACCAGATACTATCAAAAGCGTCTCGAACAGCTTTTCTTGGCTTAATGATTTCGGCGAAAGTATCGGCATCGCTGACCTTCAAGGCCAAATCGTCAGCAATATTCAGAAGTTCTCTTCCTCAATCATTAATGATTTCGGCGCCAATTTCGCATCAGGTGTCGGCGCATTCGGCAGCTTCATTGCCGCCACAATTCTCGTTCTCGTTCTTGCCCTCTTTATGCTTACCGAAGGACCATCAATCCTTAACCAATTCTGGGGAAATTTCAAAAACAACCCAGAAGCCACTCGCACCCAAAAAGTCATCAACCGTATGGCCGACGTCGTTTCAAAATACGTTTCCAATGCGCTTACTGTCGCCCTAATCAATGCCTGCTGCACCTCAATCGCCACGCTAATTATCTGTCTCATCTTCCATCTAGACATCGGTCTAGCTATTCCATTCGGCCTCATCACCGGTGTGTTTAGTCTAATCCCAATGTTCGGTTCATTCATCGGCGGCGCGCTAGTTGCATTACTCCTCGCCTTCAACGTCTGGATTGCCGGCCTCATCTTCATCATCTACACAGTCATCTATCTACAAATCGAATCGAACGTCATTTCGCCAAAAGTCCAAGGCAAAGGCCTTCAACTCCCTGCTCTTACTATTCTCGCCGCCGTCACTATCGGCGTCTATATGTTCGGCATCGTAGGCGCTATCATTTCCATTCCTATCGCCGGCTGCATTAAAGTCCTTATCGAAGAATACGGCAAAAGCCTAAACCTTGACGATGACAAAAAAGTCGAACACAATTAATCTTGCAAATACCTTTGCAGGCATTATCGGCCTCTCGACAATTGGCGCCCTAGCAATCATTTTTAAAAATTCAAAACGCCACTAATCAAAAAATAGACCTCGAAAGAGGTCTATTTTTTATTACTTATACTGCCACTTTACGCCGTCTGTCGAGTCAAGCAACTCAATTCCGCGCTCAAGTATTTCATCACGCAACTTATCGGCCAGCGCAAAATCTTTTTCGTTTTTCGCTTCACTGCGCTTAGCGATTTTTGCCTTCAACTCATCAGAAATATCAGGCGTCGTCTCACGAATTTCAAGCCCAAACGCATCATCCAAAAACTTCAAGAAATCATCCGTTGGCGCCAAACCACTTTTCGCTACCCCATCTAGCACTGCGAATGCACCCGCCGAGTTCAAATTTGAATTCAAACATTCCATAATTTCCGCACGAGCTTCTACGAAATCAGATTTTTCTCCATTCTGCCAGCGCAACGCCGCAAAATTCCGATAATTCGTCAACCGCGCGTGCGCCGCAGCCAACTGTTCAAACGAAAAATCTCTCTCCGCCTGATAGTGCCCCTGATAAAGCCACATCTTAAAATCAATCGGCGAAAAGCCCTTCTCTGCTAAATCTGAGAAATAATACACATTGCCAAGCGACTTCGAAATCTTCTCACCATCAATCGTAATAAAATTATTGTGCAACCAGAATTTCGACATCTGACCGCCAAACGCGCCCTCAGTTTGCGCAATTTCATTCGTATGATGTACAGGAATATGATCAACACCACCACAATGAATGTCAATTGGTTCGCCTAATCTTTCGTGGATAATCGTCGAACATTCAAGATGCCAACCAGGATAGCCCATACGTCCACGGAATTCCCACTTCATCGCGTGATCTTCGCCCTCGCGAATCCATTTCCATACCGCAAAATCCGACGCATTGCGCTTCTCGTCAGAATATTCAACTCGCGCCCCCGCCCGCAAATTTTCCAAATCTAGCCGTGCAAATTCCGCATACTTTGGGAACTTCGACGTGTCAAAATACAAGCCATCAGTCGTATCATACAGATACCCTGCCTTATCTAGCGCCTCAACTAACTTTTTATCAGCATCAATATAGTCCGTCGCACGACAAATCTCCGACGGCTCAATCAAGCCAAGCATACGAAATTTTTCCAAAAAATCATCCATATACATCTGGGCAACTTCCCAAACCGTCTTCCCCTCGCGACGCGCACCCTTCTCCATCTTGTCTTCGCCGAGATCAGAATCAGACGTCAAATGCCCCACGTCCGTAATATTCAGCACGCGTTTTTCTTTATAGCCATTCAAACGCAAAACGCGAATCAACAAATCCCAATACGTGTAAGACGTGTAGTTTCCAATGTGCGCATAAGAATACACCGTCGGACCACAAGTATAAATCTTAACTTCATCAGGATTTGACGGAACAAACTCTTCAACTTTGCGCGATAGTGTATTATATAGTTTCATACAACTATTTTACCACTGTTAGTTATCTATCTTATTCTCTTTCTTAGTCGCTTTGTCCATTTCGACACAATTCAGCTCAACTTTATAATTATTGCCGAGCAGTTTCGTACTCGATAACAACTCTTCGCGCAAATCGCACATCGTATATGTTTTGTTCTTTGTGTCGTCTCTCGTATACATCCGAATCGCCATCTTTATATTGCCGTCCGACACTAAGCCAGACTTACGCTCTTTGAAATCCCAGCCATACAATTTATTGTTCAAGTCCTTCGCTGCCTCAGTCGCAAAACTCGATTTGCTCAAATCATTCTTCGACAATTCCATCAATTTCGTCACCGAGAACATTGCGCCATTTTGCACCTGCGACAACTCAAAGACCGAATATTTCTCACTCACATTTCTGTTATATATATAGACTTCGCTCGCAATATCTGAATACACGTAGCTATGACTTTCTGCATAATTTCTGAAATTATCCCGAATTGTCGTAAATGTACTCGTCGGTACCGAGACAGAATTTTTCTTCGAAAAATCCCCTGCCCCAAACACAATCACTACAATAAACATCACGACAAAAATCAAAAACGGCACAATAAACAAAGTGGCAAATATTATCCCAATCGCACGAAGCGCTTGCGAATTCGCTTGCGCTTTCGCGATAGTCTGTTGCCCCGTCACGGTTTCACCCATCTTCGAACCAACCATCCGTCCGATGCCAATGAAGTTCGCCATCTTCTCGCCCATCATACGTTCGCCAGATTTTGCAACGACACCCTTCACGACCGAATCATTCTCACCGGCAATTCGTGAATTGCGCAAACCATTTCTGCGCCCAATCGAAACATCAGTTTTCTCGAGATTCGTTATCTCCGAAGCCGTCTCCTTCTCGTGTTTATGGCGCGCATTCATATTACGATATTTCGCACACTTCACCCAATAGAAAATCACGCCAGGCGTCAAACCAACCAAACCAAACAAGAACGGATTATCATCATCTACATCAATGCCAAGCCAGAATAATATCCAATACAAACCGAGCACTATGCCAAAAAATTCCAAAATACCAGATAGCAGCAACAATCGCGCTTTATTGATTGGAACCGAACCCATCGTCTCGCCAGTGCGCGCATTCACCGCCACATAATGGAGCATCTTCGTCTTGCCGTTATCTTCAAGATAGCTATAAAGCCACACCGGCAAATAAGCTGCCTTCCACATCGAGCCTTTTGCCTCAATTTCCTCAGACTCCCACTTTGCGCCGCGATCGTAATAAGTCATCGTCTCTTTAACTTTGTAACGCGCAATATCGCCGACCTGCAGTTTTAGCTGCTTTGCCAAATCATCAACATTCGTATCACGTCGTTCGCTCGCAAACCCGTGTAAATAATTCGGATTCCAATCGACACAGTTTTCCGTGTCAAATGGCATAATTGCATTAATCACGTTATTTGTGTTCGAACGCACATCTTGCTGCAAACGCTTACTTGACGATTCTATCGTAAGATCATCCACGAGCAAATCAAAATTACGCGTAACTTTGAACGCTTCAGCATCATAATACGTGCGTCGACTATTCCCGCTCCCCCGCGAATATTTTCGAATAAGATGTTCTGCCTCGCCGCTCATCTTCGCGTGAGCATTCACATCTACAACCATATATGGCAAATACACGCCCATCACGTTCTCTGGCGCAAATTCTTTCTTGAATGTCGGATGCGCAAAGAAACGACGCTTTTTTACGAATTCGCGAATATTCTCTTCGGCAACCGATTTCTCTGTTTTGAACGGCAAAACCAAATCCGGCACCGCACCATTCGGCATCTTCTCATTTATCGATAGGATATTGCGACACCAGTGACAGCGCGCACTCAAAACCTCATCAGTATTTATCACAACCTCTGCGCCACAAGCCGGACACTTGAGCGTCACAATAATCTTTTCGCTTGGAATAATGTCCGCAGCGCCAGAGCCAACAGTTCTACCCTTTAGTTTATCGACACCGCCTCGCGCGTTTGCCGACTTTTCAGGCTTAAATAACGTACGACAAAATTTGCACTTCAATTTTCCAGATTTCGTATCCAGACTAACATCAGTTGCGCCACAATTCGGACAACGATTCGCACCGTTCTTTTCCTGATTTTTCATTGTCGTCGTCATTTTTTACCTCACTTATCACCAATCGTAACTAAAACCACTGCTCGAATCGCCGCCGTAACTGCCGCCAGAATCATAGCTACTGCCGCTATCCCAGCTTGATCCAGAATCCCAACTTGAACTCGAACCAGAGCCAGAACCGCCGCTCCCACCAGGCAACAATAATGCAAGCAAAATAAACACAATAAATATTATAATAATCAAAATCGTACTAAAGCTTGAGCCCGAGGACTTTGACGCGTGTGTATAGTTAGCGCCGTTCTTAAAACGCGCCTGCTCGACGCCAAGCATTTCTTCGCGGCCATGCGACAACGAACCGATTACGCGCGTATCGTTGCGAAAATCTATCTCTTTTTTGTACGATTTGTCTGTCTTAGACAAATCATCTTTCGCGACAAGATTCTTTATCTCAAAGCGAGTCTCATCCTCGTGATGATGACGCGCCATAATATTCTGCCCTGATGTCCCGTGCGTCGGCACGCAGCCAACTGTTTCACCCGTACGCGCATTAATCGCAATATAATAAATTCTTGATTCATTCTCTGGCTTGTAGCTATAAAGCCAAACTGGTAAATAAGCCGCTTTCCACTTCGAGCCATTTACCTTGAGATGTTCATTTTCCCAGTGAATACCACGATCATATTGCGGCGAATCAGCCTTGATTTTGCGACGCGCCATATCGCCCGCCTGCAAAGCCACGACCTCTTTTAAGCTATTCGTGTCAACGCTACGTCGCTCCGATGCAAAGCCGCGCAAATAATTTGCATTCCACGCTACTGCGTTCTCAGTATCGAACGGCAAAATTGCATTAATAATATTGTTCGAATTTACATAGGTATCCTGGTTCAACCGACCAGCCGATGACTCAACTGTCAAATCGTCAACTAGTAAGTCAAACTCACGCGAGATATTGTATTCTTCATATTGGTATGGCGGATGCGAAGTATCGCCAATCGATTTTTGCGCTTCCCCATACGAAGTCCAGTGCGAATTCAAGTCGATGATCATGTATGGGAAATAGACCCCACGCACTTCCTCTGGTTTGAAATTCTGGCGAAATTCCGTCAGTAGAGACGGCGAATTCAAATCCACCGATTCGCGCACTTTCTCGATCGCTTCTTCTTTTGTAATCTTGAACGGTAAAACTAAATCTGGCACTGCACCGTTGCTAATTTTCTCATTAACCGAGAAAATATGGCGGCACCAGTGACAAGACGCGCTGGTCGCCTCATCGGTATTTATCACAACCTCAGCGCCACAAGCCGGACATTTAAAAGTCTGGACGATGTCCTCGCCCGGAATAATATCCGAGGCACCCTGATTAACCGTATCGCCCTTGAGCGATTCCATCCCACCGGCGGCGTTGTCGGTCGCTGCATCAAAAAGTGTCTGGCAATATTTGCACTTCAGTTTTCCTGCTGCAGCATCAGTCTCTATATCGCTGCCCCCACAATTGGGGCAGCGATTGAGACCATTTTTCGCCGATAATTCGACCACCTAGATTACTCCGCTGGAGTTTCAGGTGTTGTTGGAGCTTCAGGAGCAGCCGGTGCTTCTGGCGCAGCTGGAGCCACTGGCTGTTGTGAGGCAGCTTGTTGTTGCTGAATTTGCTGAGCAATCGGATTGACACCGCCGCCATTGTTCATGACGTTCATGCCTGCAGCGCCCGTAGCGCCCATACCAAAGCCCATACCCATGATGCCATTTGTTCCGGCATTGTTACCAGCAGCATTGAAGCCTTCGGCAACCTGAGTCTGTGCATATGCATTGCCAATACTGCCCTGCATCATCATACCAGTCGTGAACTTCTCGACAATCGCAGCTGAAGATGGATCCCAGTCGACGCTACGTGGCTGAACGTTTACGATTGCGAGACCATACTTCGTACCCCATTGATAACTCTGTTCAACTGCTTCGTTTACGTCTTTTGCAAACTCAGTCGTACCACCTTGAATATCTTCAATCGATTTTCCACCGCTAGAAAACTTCTGAAGTGCTACAGCAAGCGAACCGACGAAGCCGGAGAAGAGGCTATCCTCTACACCGCCATCACCTTCACCAAGATCAAACTGTGAACGACCTTGGCCAGATGTAATGTCAGCTGGAATAAGATTTTTGAACATTAAGATTGGATCAACAACCTTTATAGTATATGTACCATTACTTGTGACAGCAAGTTTAACACCGCCATAATAGCTATCGTTATAGCGAATTGGGTTCGCAGTGCCATATGGCAAACCTGCAATATCCTTGAGGTTTACATAGTAAGCCTGCTGTTGATTACCTGGCTGACCACCGAACTTGAACTGCTTGAAGCTAGTACCGAAGGTAGAAGCAAAGAAGCCATCACCAGCAAACATCGAACGAGCTTCTGGGATGTTCTCAGTCGTGTAGGTGTAGCCACCTGGTTCCGCAACAACGCTGACGATAGCGCCGTTCTCTACAGTGATAAGACAGGTACCTTCTGGAACCATGAACTTAGAACCGTTAGAAATGAGGTTAGCCTGCTCCTCGCCATCGTTGTTTTCGCTACCGTTAACCTTCACAGGAACTGCGCGAGCAATTAGGGTATGATCGGTCATGGTCTTTGGTGGAGCCATATATTCCAACCACTGGTTGGCAAATGCACCACTGATAGCACCGCCGAAAGCTTTTAGAAATGCCATTCTGGGATTTCCTCCGTTAAGTTTCTTATGCCTTTATTATAGCAGATTTGAAGATAGATTATGATGCGGCACAATGCCGCCGAGAGTTGTGATTATAATAAATCAGGAGATCGCCAGTAATCGCTACTTTTATCTCGACGCACGATAAGATTGCATAATAATTGCAAGTGTTTCAGGAAGCATACTTTCATCCGTTAAGTGTATCTCGTAATCACCATTTCCCCAATGGCCGACATTCGAAATATCTCTTGCAATTCCTGCCGGATCATCAATAGCTCCATGGCGCAAATTGACAGTAATTTTCAGCTTGCTGCGCTGAATTTCGATATCGCAAACATTATTCTTTTTCTTAAACGCGACATATTCTTTCTTTGGCTCAATCGTTATATCACCTAATGCGAGCATTTTCTCGCGAATCACCATATAAAGACGCTTTGTCGTAGCGGAACTATGCATTATATGATCTTCTTCTGTATACTGAACTCTTCCGTTTTCCTGTATATCCAATGCTATTTTTTCGTCTAATATATCATGACCTTCCGGAGTAATATATTTCAGCCGACCAACAGTCCCACTTATTGTGGCTATGCTATAGAGAATCTCATAAGCATCCTCGGCTGAAATGTTATAAAATTCTCGCACCCGAGGCTTCCCATCAAATGTCTCTATCGCGCGTAGCTCGGGATTAATTTTATCAATCAACGCATGAACGTCTTTATCTTTTAATCGCCCATCAACTTCATAGACGCAGTATGCGCGAAAGGCAAAAGGTAAGCATTCGCTTCGGTTTAAATCTGTCAACCTTTTCTCGAGATTATCCGCATAGCCAATCTTTACATATTCCGGAAATGACGGATTCGTCAATACATATATTACGCCGCTCTTGTTATTTGCCATTTTTATCCTTTCTCTTATAACTGCAAAAAACCATTCTCAACGTCATCCGGGAATCGGAACGTCTTGTACCCATCCTTGAACGCAACCCAGATAACATCATCTTTCATCGTCACCACTCGCCCTTGGCCGAACTTCTCCGAATGCACAATGGTACCCTTCGTGATTTCAAGTTTTTCCGCCTCGTCCTCCTCAGCCGCTTCTTCGATCGGAACAGCGTTCTCTACTGTAATATTAGTTTCCGGTCGATCATAAAACTCTTCGCGAGTAATAACCTCATCGAAACCGCCAACTTGAGCGTCGTTCGTATGAAGATTAATACCCGTATAGCTTAGGCTTGCATCCTCATATCTTTTAAAGTTATAGACGGCTTCGTTCATCAGCGATGCATTGAACACACCTATCTCGCATAGTAATTCAAAATCCGATACGTTAATGCCGGTTACCTTTTTGAATAAATCCGGCTCCTGCTTAGTAATTACTTCTTTCAAGGTCAACTCACGATAATCGGTAAGATACATGAAGATCGGAATACGCGTAGCAAACTTGATGAGTTTTTCCTGAATTTGCTTACGAAGTGACTTCGTCTTCTTCTCTTCCTCACTTAGCTCTTTCTTCTCGGAAGGAGTTCGCTCAACATTTTCGGCTTTTGCTTTCTTTACGGCTTCAGATTTATTAATCACAGTTTCTATTGAATTGTCGCCGAGTGCACGGAAGCCCTCAATGCTCATAATTGCTTCATAGGCACGTGGATCATTCATGATGCGGCGAAGCGTATCGTTATCGACGTTAACAAGTAGCGCAGATTCCCAACGACGCGCAAGTAAAGTCGCCGACGTACCAGACATCGTCATATCGAGAATCTCGCTTGCCGATATCTCCTTCATCGAGCTACCGTCATAAGCCAACACCGGCAAGAAATGAATAAACTCGCCGACCTTCTTCTCTGGATTTTGCTCCTCAACATTCAGCTTACATGAATATTCAGAAATCTGCCTCAATGCCCTATCAAGCGCAAAGTCAAAGACATAACAAACTTCCTTCATAATCACGTCACGCCCTTCTTCGTCTTTCATCACCCACGGCGACTGAACGCGGAAGGCTGTCTGAAAATACGTTTCCGGCGATTTCAAATTGCGCAACATAAACACACCCGACCACGGTTTTACTGTCACGCCGGTATTTAATTTACCACAGGACAAGGTGATAGTTTTAGACTTCAGCGGTTCATGCATCGATTCTTGAACAGGTTTCAATGCGGCTAAACCAACACCAGCGCCAGGGCCGGCGCAAACATTCACTTTATAATCGTGATAAAAAGTGTTTTGCGGCTCTTTCAGTAAATTCGCCATCGCGAAACAGCTATTCACATTCGGCAAATACCAAAATGTATGCGTAAGAGTTCTAAGTAACGGACCATGCGAAAACGGCATCGGCGGTTTATCCTTGCCCTGCCTGAGATTATCTACATAAGCCTCTTCGTAGCCACCGCGAATCAAATCTAGCCATTTTTGAACTTCGTCTTTATAAACAAACTGCGCATCTTCCGCCCGACCTGTTTCAGTTTTTGCTGAGAAAAACACATTCAAATCAAATTCATTGAACTGACCCTGCTCTGCAACCCTGCGAATAGCCTCCGGCAACTTATAGGTCATCATGCACATTTTCGGCAAAGAAAGATAGGGATTCGGCTCGCCATGATGGCTTTCATCCCAATGCTCTTTTTCGTATTGCTCGTCAGAATAAGTCCAGTTGAAAATCTGCTCTTCAATAAACTCGCCACTATTTATCGCACGAAATGGCGTGCCAGAAAGAAATAGATAATACTGCGTATCGATTTGAAGAAATGACTCGTTGTATGCATTTCCTGCTTCATATTTCTGATAAGCCTCTGCATCAAAATCTACGACATCGTCCGATTCTTCATCGACGCTATCGGATGCGCCAGCGAACAATTTTTTGGCATTATCGCGCCATGCACCAAAATGATATTCATCGAAAATAACTAAATCCCATGCTTCGCTATTAATAAATTCGTGTTTTGGTTTAATACCGCCATTAGGCGTAGTGCCAAGTAAATCTTGGAAAGAACCGAACACGACTATTGGCTTGCCTTTATATGTTTTCTCATAAAGCTGGTTCAAAGTGAGCCCTTGTAATTCAGCCTTCTTTACTGACACGAAATTCCAACCTTCGAAATCGCAATGAGTCTCAAGATCTTCTTGCCAGGCAGACTCAACGGCAGGCTTAAACGTCAAAATGAGGATACGATTAAAATCCATGGTCTTCGCAAGCTCATAACTTGCGAAAGTTTTGCCAAAACGCATCTTTGCGTTCCATAAAAACTTCGGCCGCGATTCCGGATCGCTTTCCTTCATTGACTCGTAGTAAGCCTTAGTTTTCGCGACGGCACGTTCCTGCTCTTGGCGAGGGCGAAAATCTAAGTTCCTAACACGATTCAAAGAGCCACCATTGAGCAAAGCATTGAGAATTCTTTCGACATCATCTAACGTGCATTCATACCATTCATTATTATCAGTCCCCTCATTCAGTTGATGTTTTCCCCAGTCGCGCAATACTCGATGGATATCTTTATCTGACACCACTGAACCATCATCTCTGACAGCAGAATGCTGAAACACGATTCTTGGCGTAACACTAGCAGTGTGCGTCTGTTCATCAACGCGCCGCCTAACATCGCGCTCGGTATATCCAATCTTTAAATAACCGTCATGAATTCCCGGGAGTTCATATGCATAAATTTTAGGCTCAATCTCAGGTCGAGTTAAATCTATAATCTTGTTAGACATCATCTATCCTCCGCTGGAGTAATAATGTCATTAATAAATGATACTTCATCCGGAGATAAGTTATATTTTTTATACAATTTATCGTCAGCCCATGATTCTGAAAAATCTTGTAAAGGAACTGCGACATATGCTTTCGACAATGCGTCCTGTGTATTCTTTTTTAAAGTAAGCATAAAATGAAAAAACTTTGTCTGCGTATATGAAATCAGGTTTTCCGCCTCCTCCCTAGAGTCAAATGCCCCAAGGATAATATATGTTTCCGTACAAGCACTCCCTGGCTCTGCCAAAATCGGCTTCACCCAATCCGTACGACTATCGCCAGACCCGATTGCCTTTGGAGTCAATACCTTATATTTCGGTATCAGACCACTATTCTTAGTAATTACCGACAATGGCGCATATCCAACTTTTTTGTTAGCGTATATCTTTATAGAGTGCGTTTCGTCTTTATCTTTTATAAATCCATCAAAATTTGTCGGAAGACCAAAAGGTCTCTGCGAGCTAATAATCTCCGTCAAAGACTTTTCATTGAATATCTTAACCTTCTTGAATATCGGAACTGCTTCATTATATCGGATAAAAAAGTCTAGACCATCTTCAAGCAAATCTCTCTCCATACTAGAAGAAAGCAGTTCGCCTCTATATGTATTAACCATACACTTGCCCTTATCGTCTCTTTTCCATAGGAAGTAACAAACACCGCCTTTTATTTCGACACCCGGAAAACAAACCGACGCATCTAGATAATCATGAATTATCCGAAGACTATCGTCTTCTAGCATTGTTTTTCTGAATGAATCGAGGCCAAAACCACCCGTAAACCATCTACTTGGAGTAATCATACATAGGTACTTAGGCCTAAGTTTTCTCGCTTGATCAACAAACTTATTATATATAGGAGTCGCCTGAGCTTGAGCGCCGCCAGTACTCAGCTGATATGGCGGATTTCCAATAATAACGTCAAATTTCATTCCAAATATCTCCTCCGGATTATTAGTGTGTATAAATTCATAAGCATGCGTTTCTAGCTCCGACGCCCGCTGATACTGCTCAGCGCTCGCCCCACAATATTTACATTTCCCATTCACCCACGCATGATTCATAGACACGAATCGTATGTTGCCATTCGGATTGTTAAATTTACTTACCGAATACTTCCCGTCCGCATATTTACTACAATATAAACTCCTTCTGCTCGCCAACGCTGTTAATTCCGTAATCGCAATACCATATAGTTGTTTATGAAAAATATGATCAAGGCGCTCCTGTAAATCGGGGATTTTCTCTTCTAGCCCCACAATTAGACGTTTCGCAATCTCGCGCAAGAATACCCCCGTTTTGCAGGCCGGATCTAGGAATGTTAAATCCGGATTACTCCAAATCTCCTCCGGGAACATATCAAGCATATTATTTACGACTTTTGGAGGCGTAAACACCTCATCGTTTGAAAGGTTCGCCAAGCACTCCAAAACATCTGGGTTATAGCCTTTGTTTAATAGATTATTTACTTGTTCGCTCATTTCTTCCTTTCCCTAAAACAGACTTGCTTGCTTTTCGACTTTTTGTTTCGGTCTAGGCTTCGGCTTATCTGGAAGCTTTAGCGGAGGATGTAGTAGTTCATTAGAAATCTTTTCTAATTCATCAATCTTTGCCACTCGAGACTCTTCGCGCCTTTTCTCAATCTCAGCAAAGTTCCATTTTTCTAGTTCAAAACCACCATTCCCATCAGGGATCCAATTAATCAAATCTATCTTTTTACGGCCTGTCAGCATATTCCCATAACAGATATTCGCCTTCAGAATTGCATTCATAGCCATCAAAAATTCGGCAGGAGTCTCTTCACCAGCCAAATAATCCAGCACGATATTTTTCATCCTATCACGTGCTTCCTCAAGGTTATCTCGCGCAATATCTACCCCGTAAATATTGCTCAACGCAATGAGGATTTTGTATTTATTTTTCTTTGTCTTTTGTAATTTTCGTTCGAGAATTTCAACTAGGAAGTTGCCATTACCGCAACTTGGTTCGAGGACTTTTTTGTCAATCTCAGAAATCGTAGGCTCACAGAGATCGCACATGGCTTTCACTTCGCGCGGCTGCGTGAAGACTTCGCCTGCATCACGAACGCGCTCACGAGATTTAATACCCTTCTCGAGAGTTTGTCGTGCTTGTGCTTCCCTTTTAGTTGACCTTTTAGTATCCTCTTGCATAGCGACTATGTTCGAATCGCTTTGCTCTAAAGCAAAAAGCGACCCTACCGAGTCGCTACAACTTTAACAATCCTGAGTCTCTCCAAATAAAAGAAAAACTAAGACTGCAGCAGGGCCGCTTTCCGCCTTTTATTTGGAGAGTCCGCAAAACTGTTAGACTCTATTATGATTGTAATGTTGTAGCATTTTTATTATAGCATCCTTTATCTCTAGCGAAGAAATTAGTTAACAGAGATTTTATCTTACTCATTCGGTTACCGAAACCCAAAAATCCTCTAGCTAAAAGCTAGAGGACCCTTTTTAAATAGTTTTGTTATAGCGCGTTTAGCTCAGCACTCCCCTTCTCAGCCTCAATACTTCATCCGCATGCTCCGCCACGCGCTTCGAGTGCGTCACGATAATCACAATCTTATCTTCCTTGTGCGCCAACTCGCGGAAAATCTCGATAATCTTCTCTTCTGTATCCTCATCGAGGTTACCGGTCGGCTCATCCGCCACAATAATCGGCGAATTCGACGCAATCGCCCGCGCAATCGCGACGCGCTGTTGCTGGCCACCAGACAACTTATTCACTAAGCGTCCACCCTCCTCCTCAGTCAAACCAACCTGCGCGAGGTACTTGTCCGGCGACACTTTGCGCTTGTCGAAATCAATCGCCACCTGCACATTCTCGCGCGCCGTCATATACTTAATCAAGTTATACGATTGGAACACAATATTTACATATTTCAGGCGAAACTCCGAACCGCCAATCTTGCGCACGCTCTTGCCGTTATAACGAATATCACCTTCCTGAATCTTATCGAGCGCCGAGATGAGCGACAAGAACGTCGTCTTGCCCGAGCCGCTCTCCCCTACAATCGCATACATCTTGCCAGCCTCAAACTCTGCATCGATTCCTTTGAGCACCTTCTGCGTCCCTGACGCATTCTGGTACGAATACTCCAAACCTTCCACTTTCAAAACATTATTTTTCATCTCTACTCCTTCCCCGCTAAGATTTCTTTCGGCTGATAGCGCATAATATTCACCGATGGTAAAATCAGCGCCAAGATAATCACGACATACCCCGTCACGAATAGTAGCAAGAAGTCAATCGGCGTTGCATTGATATCAAGCTTAATTTCCTGATTACGGCCATTCGCCATAAACTGTTTCATATTCGTATCCTGCCCTGGCATACTCGGCATTCCATCCGACATACTTGGCATATTTCCACTCCTACTAGACGAACGGCTGCCACTCGTCGGCCGGCCAAAGTTCTTCTCCTGTTGTTGCTGCGAAGACTTCGTCTGCGAATCAATAATACCCTGCCCCATCGCCTTCGCCAAAAATGTGCCAGACAATGATGCCAACGCGAACCCAAGCGTACCGACTATTATTAATTCTGTCGCAATCTGCGCCACAACGTTAACCTTATTTGCACCAAGCGACAATAGCACGCCCATTTCATAGCGGCGATCACGCACGTTCAAAGTCACAATCAGCGTAACGATGATCACAGCCGCCACGATCACAATCACAAGAATCGTCGTCGCAAAACTGCCCACACTCTCAACCGAACTTGCCACCGCGTCATATTCGCTCGTATCGACCGAAATCTTCATCTTATTCTCTGCTAGCTCAGGGAATTTCTCGTTAATCAGCGCCACGAACTCATCAGCTTTTTCCGAATTGACCATATAATAATTCACATTCGAAACATCGTAGTTCCCGTCGTTATAATCGTCATCGTTCAAAAACTTTGCCGCCGTCGCCGTATTCATATATACCGTATTCGCATTCGCACGCTCTTCACTCGAATCATAAATGCCAATCACCTTCAGCTTCACGGAACTTGTTGAATAAATATTTTTAATCTTAAATTCGTCGCCCACACTCAAGCCATTAAGCTCGGCAAATTCGTACGAAATCAAAGCGCTATCATTCGTATCTTCATCGAAATAATCGCCCTCTTTTATCTTCAAAGTCTCATTCTGCACCCCAGAAATATAAGCATAAGCATTAACACCACTAATCGTGATATCACCGTCTAGCTCCGCATCACTCGTCTTCGTCATACCAGGAAAACTCATCCCGCCAGGACCACCCATACCCTGGAATTTGCTCGAAGTTTCAACTACTTCCAACTCATTCGAATTCGCCGTCGCCGACACTTCATATGAATAATCTTTCACATAGTCCGTATACGCCGCAATCGAGTTCGCCGTCGTCACGCTAACTTGCGGACGTTCCATCTTGCCAAACATCTCTTTGCGATCCGTTCCAGACTCCATCTCCTTTTTCTGCGACTCGCGAATCGAGTCCATATCGGCCTGAACCGTCACTTTGCCACCAAGCGTAGACTTCGCATAATCCATCTGCGCCCCCACGGCGGTCTTAATAGTTATTGCGGCGAGCACCAAATTCGCCATCATAAAGAAGATTAGCGTCAAAACAATCGTCCGCCCAAGCTTTCGATGAATCGACAGCCAACTCCTCTTCAGCATGTTTTTAAACATTCTGTTCCTTTCTGTTTATTCTTAACTAAATTATCGTTTCAATACTTAAAACGAAACTGAAAACCGAGTCAATTTTTTATCAGATTCAACCTGAATATTCCACTTGTTCTGAACAGCAATCGCCTTCGCAATCGCAAGCCCAAGCCCCGATCCTTCCGCCGTCTTATCTGTCTGATAAAAACGATCAAATATTTTATCTATTTTATCCTTCGCAATCGTTTTCCCGTCATTCTCGACTATCAATCGCTTTCCATCAAGCCGCACTACAACTTTTTTCTCCGAATATTTAACAGCATTGTCGAGCAAAATATCTAACACTTGTGTAAAATCTGCTGCATTTAGATTGATCACTGCCTTTTCCGGCAACTCCAACTCCAACTTCTTATCCCCTAAGCGCGCCTGTATTAGTTGTGTCCTATTTCGCACAACCTTCGCAATATCAGTATCTTTTTTCGGCGCCTCCGCCGTACGCCCATCTGTCCTCGCAAGCGTCAGTAAATCACTCACCAAATTACTTGCTCGATTCAATTCATTTTCAATATTATTAACCCAAGGCTGTTCCGTTGCACCCAACGCTTCAAAATTCGCCTGCACCGCCGCAATCGGAGTTTTTAGCTCATGAGATGCATTAGCAATAAAGATTCGCTGCTTCTCATACGCCTCTTTCACCGGCTTTATCGCACTTTCAGCAATAAAATAGCTCACCAAAAACACCAGCAATTCAATCGAAATTCCCGTCAACACCAAAGTTAACGCAAGGCTCCCCAGCCTCTCATCGCGATCGTTTTGTATCTCTCTATCTATTACTTCTCGCATCTCGGAGCTCTCGCCAGGCATCCTTGCCGGCATTGGTCTCGGCCGCTTCGCGCTAATTGCGTTCGCAATAAAAACAGAGGTAAATGCCACGATAATTATCGCCGTCGTCGTCAATAAATTCGTTAAGATAAATTTGTTTCGTAGCCTTCTAAACATATCACCCTTCCACAAGCTTATATCCTAGACCCCGCGAGGTCTTAATCTTCGTTTTCAGCCCGAGCTCACGCATCGTTTTACGAATCCTCGACATATACACTTCAATATAATTATCTTCACCAAACGCTTCTTCGCCCCAAATCTTATTCAGCAAATACTCTTTCTGAATCAATCTACCATTCGCTTTTATTAATTCGTGGATAATACTAGCTTCTTTTGCTGTCAGAGAAACACCGTTCAGCGTTTTCTGAACTGCATCAAATTTTATATCACCAAACGCATAAATTTCCTCTTTAATATTCGCTGGGCGACGCAATAATGCATTTATACGCGCAACCAACTCTGCCGTCTTAAACGGCTTTGCCAAATAATCGTCCGCCCCCGCATCCAAACCCTGAATCTTATCTTCCACTTCCGACAAAGCCGAAAGCATAATTACAGGCGTATTAACCTTCTTCTCTCTCATCCGTTTCAAGATTTCGATACCGCTCAATTTCGGCAACATAATATCAAGCACGACACAGTCATAAATATCGCGCACCGCCTTATCGAGTCCATCTTCCCCATCCGCCGCGTGATCCACATCGAAACCCTGTTTTTCCAAATTGTGTTTAACGGCATCTGCTAGAAATTTTTCATCTTCTACATACAATATTCTCATAAAGCGTCCTCATTACTTATGATACCAATTTACCCCTGTTTTATAAAGCGAACCTTAAAAACAAAAAGTCAGGAACAAATCCTGACTTTTCGCGTTTTAACTACAAATTAGTTAGATTTCTGCCAACGCTCAATTGAAGCTTCGATAACCTTCTCTGCTTCATCTGCACCGAAGAATCCTTTGACGTGGGTCGTACCAGGTTTCTTCAAATCTTTGTAGTGATTGAAGTGGAATTCAACCTGTTCGAACCAGCGCTTTGGCAAATCTTCAAGCGTCTTCACAGCATCGCCATTGTTGCGATCATCTTCAACGACAGCGATAATCTTATCGTCAACTTCGCCGTCATCTTCAAACTTCATCACGCCAAGCACGCGAGCCTTGAGATAGATACCAGTCGTAAGTGGCTGATCGGTTATAACGAGCACATCGAGCTCATCGCCATCCTCATCTAGCGTCTGTGGAATGAAGCCATAGTTGCAAGGCTTTGCAAATGCAATTGGCTCAATGCGATCAAGCATAAAGCAAGCGCGCTTGCGATCCCACTCAATCTTATGGTTACTGCCAGTTGGGATTTCAATTACAACGTTAATTGAACCTTCTTTGTAATCACCAGGATCCAAAATCTGGTTAAAATCTGCCATTAAAAACTCCTTTCGTTTCCCTTATTATACATCATCACTTATGATATAATAAGCATAAGAAATATATAGGAGATAATAACTAATGGTCAAAATTGCAATTAATGGGTTTGGGCGCATCGGCCGCAACGCTTTCAAAATCGCTTTTGAACGCAGCGACGCCGAGATTGTTGCCATCAATGACCTTACCGACGCAAAAACACTCGCTCACCTCTTAAAATACGACTCCAACTATGGCATCTACGGTCGCAACGTCGAATATGACGACGAAAATATCATCGTCAATGGCAAAAAAGTTCGCGTTCTCGCCGAAAAAGACCCAGCTAGCCTCCCGTGGAGAGATATGGGCATAGATGTCGTCATTGAATCAACCGGTCTCTTTACTGATCCTGCCAAAGCTCGCGCTCACATCGATGCTGGCGCCAAAAAAGTCGTCATCTCCGCCCCTGCCAAAGGTGAAGGTGCAAAAACTATCGTCCTTGGCGTAAACGATGATCAAATCACTGCCGATGATCAAATTATCTCCAATGCATCTTGTACTACTAACTGTATCGCACCTGTTATGAAAGTCCTCGAGGACAACCTTGGCATCGAAAAAGCTATGATGACTACCGTCCATAGTTACACCGCCAGCCAAAAGCTCCAGGATGCTCCTGCCAAAGATATTCGCGAAGCTCGCAACGCTGCCGAAAATATCGTTCCTACGACTACCGGTGCCAGCAAAGCTGCCGCTCTCACTATTCCAAGTCTCAAGGGCAAGTTCAATGGTCTCTCCGTTCGCGTCCCGACCCCAGTTGTTTCCCTTTCTGACATCACTGCTATCAGCAAGCGCCCAACTAGCATCGAAGAAATCAACGACATCTTCCGTCGCGCCGCCAAAGAAGATTACTACCAAGGTATTCTTGACGCCACCGACGAAGAGCTCGTCTCTATTGACTATCGCGGCAACAGCCACTCCTGCATCGTCGACCTCAAACTCACCGATGTCGTAGACGGCAATCTTATCAAGGTCGTCGCCTGGTATGACAACGAATGGGGCTACAGCAACCGCCTCGTAGAGCTCAGTATTGATTTTGGCAAAATGGGAAACGAATAATATGCATATCTACCTCGGCGCAGACCATCGCGGTTACCAACTAAAAAATGACGTCATCAACTGGCTCGAAAGCCAGCAAATCCAATACACCGATTTTGGTGCCAACACTTATGACGCCGAGGATGATTTCAATGATTATGCCAAACAAGTCGCCAAAGCTGTTCTCGCCGATAAAGAAGACGACGCATTCGGCATCCTTCTCTGCGGCTCCGGCCAAGGTATGTGTATGCAGGCCAATCGTTTTAAAGGCATTCGCGCCGCTCTCTGTAACAGCGCTAGCGAAGCCATCGAAACCCGCGGTCACAACAATGCCAACGTTCTCTGCATTTCCGCAGACAACTCCTACGAGCATTTTTCCGAAATCCTCGATTCGTTCCTAGACACCAAACCGCTCCAAGGCGAAAAATATCAAAGGCGCTGCCAAAAATTAGATGAGGAATAAACTATGGCTGTTTCAATCGTAACTCCAACAATTCTTACCAAGAATCCAACCGAGTACAAAGAGATAATCCAAAAATACAATGCATTCGCTAAGCGTGTCCATATCGATATTTCAGATGGCACTCTATCTCCAGACGTCACCATCAATGAGACCGCCTGCTGGTGGCCAAAAGGCTGGCAAGTCGATATTCATATGATGACCGCCAACCCATCCGCCCACCTAGAAAACCTCATCAAACTTCACCCTAATCTCGTTATCTTCCACGCCGAAGCAAAAGAAAACCTTCTCCCCGTCTTTGACACTATCAAACAAAACGGAATGAAAGTCGGCGTCGCTATCATCAAAAGCGTTTATCCTCCTTCCATCAAGCCAATTTTGGAAGCTGCCGACCATGCCATGATTTTCTCTGGCAACATGGGACAATACGGCGGCACAGCCGACACATTCCTTCTTGAAAAAGTGCCCATTATCAAAGAAATTCATAGCGGCATCGAAATCGGCTGGGATGGCGGCGTAAATCTCGAAAATATCCGCACTATTGTTCACGGCGACGTCACTGTTATAAACGTCGGTAGCACTATCGCAAAAAGTCCAAATCCAGCTGAAACCTACGCAGCCCTTATGGCCGAAACTGAAAAGGAGGATCCAATTTAATGGCACGCATCGTTAGTATCGGCGCCGCCCTTCAAGACGTCTATCTTATTGATCATGATGATTTCGGCACCAATAAACGTGGCTTTTTTGACCAAATCGAACTCGGCACCAAAATCGACATCGACAAAATCAAATTCAGCACCGGCGGTGGCGCGACCAATGCCGCAACTACTTTTGCCCGTTCCGGCCACGAATCCATATTTATGGGTTGCATCGCAAATGACCCAGCCGGCCAAGCTATCATCAATTCCCTCGACGATGAAGGTATCGATTCTAGCTATATTACTTATATCGATAATACCCAAACTGGCTACTCCGTCATCTTGCTCACCCCAACCGGCGAACGCACAATTCTAACCTGCCGTGGCGCCAGCGCGCACTTCGATATGCTAAATCCAGACGATCTCGACACTATTTTCCCAGATTGGCTCTACGTCACTACCCTTCGCGGCGATATGGAGATGCTCGACCGCTTCTTCACAAAAGCGAAATCACTTGGTGTGAAAATTATGTTTAATCCAGGCAATCTTGAGCTTCAGCATTCCCGCAAACTTCTCGGCCTCCTAACTGATGTCGACGTCCTAATTCTCAACAAAACCGAAGCCCAACAGATTGTAGACGGCTATCTCCTTACCGAGCTTATCGCAAAACTCAAAAACTACGTTCCAAACGTCATTATTACTGACGGCACTCAAGGCGCCATCGCCACAGATAGCACCGAAACATACCGCATTGGCCTCTACGAAGATCAAAAAGTCCTAGACGCTACCGGCGCCGGCGACGCCTTTGGTTCTGGCTTCCTAGCTGCCTTCGCAAATGGCAAATCTTTCAAAGAATCACTTGTCTTCGCTAGCGCGAATTCAACCTCAGTTGTCCAAAAAATCGGCAGCAAAGACGGTATCATCACGAATAATACAAAATTGCATAATATGCCAATAGAGGAGATTCGCTAATATGGACCAAGTAGTTACCAACTGGCTAGACCAAATTGCCAACCAAAAACTAGACAATGACGACGTTGAACGCTCACTTCGTTACGCCAAAGACCTAGAGCAGGGTCTTGCTAAAATCCGCACCTTTGCCCAAGGCGTCACCATCTTCGGTTCCGCCCGTCTCAAAGAAAACGATAAGTGGTGCAAAGAATCCGAAAAACTCGGCTTCCTTCTCGCCCAAAATGGCCACGCCGTTATTACTGGTGGTGGCCCAGGTATTATGCAAGCCGCAAACAAGGGTGCCTACGAAGCTGGCGGCCGCAGCATCGGCCTCAACATCGAGCTCCCACACGAGCAACACATTAATCCATACGTCACTGAATCCATCGAATTCCGCTACTTCTTCGCCCGCAAAGTTATGCTCACAATTGCCAGCAAAGTCTACGTCTTCTTCCCTGGCGGCTTCGGCACACTTGATGAATTTACCGAAATTCTCATCCTTATGCAAGAAGGCAAAATGCCAAAAATGCCAATGTTCCTCATCGGCAAATCTCACTGGCGTCCGCTCGACAAATTCTTTGAGCAAAAGCTCCAAAAGAACCGCCTCATCAAAGCAGCTGACCGCAAGATTTATACCATCACCGATGATGTAACCGACGTCGTCAAAGCTGCCAACAAAATCGGCCATCCAAGTATTTACGAAAATCTCTACAACGGTTTTTCTGGATAATCTCTATTTCGCGATTACATTCTCTTCGCCAAACAATTCATTCAGCCCCGATAATAGCACGCTCTCAAGCTCAACTCTAAATGGCATGCGCATTGCTTTTTTGTCTGGTCCAATCACCAAAATCACCTCAGATAGACCCGGATAAGTCCCGCACATCTTCTTGAAATCCATCAACAACTTCGTATTGGACGAATCATTTATCCTCACAAACAATTTTTTCGGCTTGAGCGGCTGTGCATTCACGTCACTCTCTGAAGTTTTGAAATGTGTCGCCGGTTTTTCCGCACCACCTCTGCGACCACCGCCAACCGAAGTAGCCGCCGTCTTGCCGCGCGGTTTCGCTGGCGCTACACCTTTCGTCGGCGTCTTCAAAGTTGCTCCGGTCGATTCATAACTTTCAAGCTCTTCATCAGTCACGACCGTCAATTCTTCGGCGTTAATCTTTGCTTCATCTGTAAGCACGCCATCCCTGTCACGCGCATTCACCTTCCCTGATACTTTAACGACTGTATCAACAACTAACTTCGCGCCAACCTCCTCAAAAGTCCGCGGGAATATTGTTACTTCAATCTCGCCAACCTTATCCTCGATCTTCACGAATGCCATCTTCGAGCCAGACTTAGTAATAAGCGTGCGAACATTTGTAATAAGGCCGCCAACAATCACCGAAGCACCATCAAGCGCAGGCTTAATTTCATTCGTCGGCATCGTCTGCTCTTGGAAATACGTATCATATTTATCGAGTGGATGCGCAGAAATATAAAGCCCCATCAAATCGCGCTCCCACATCAACTGCTCTTTGTCGGTATATTTCGTCGGCGCCGGCACCACTTCTACCTCTGGCACTTCTGCCGCCGCACCCATCGCACCAAACAAATCTGTCTGCCCAGACGCCGCGTCTTTTTGCATCTTGTTGCCATAAGCCTGAATCTTATCAAGGTTAAACAGCAAGTCCGAACGGTCACCAAACCGATCGAACACGCCAGTCTTGATTGCCGACTCCCACGATTTCTTATTAAACTTCGTCGAATTCACACGCTTCGCAAAATCACAAACCGACTTGAACGGACCATTCTTATCACGCTCTTCAATTACTTCCTCGGCAAGCGCCTTGCCCATACCCTTAATTGCCGCAAGGCCAAAGCGAATCTTCTTCTCTTTCCCTACCGTTGCAAAATCCGCATAAGACTCGTTGATATCTGGCCCAAGCACCGGAATTCCCATACGTTTACACTCGGTCATCTCAATCGCAAGACGATCTGTCCAACGCATATCTGCCGTCATCAGTGCCGCCATAAAGGCATCAGGATAGTATGCTTTGAGATATGCCGTCCAATAAGCAACTAATGCATAGCACGCTGCGTGGCTCTTGTTGAAACAATAGTTTGCGAAGTCAAGCAACTGACTCCAGAACGTTTCCGCAATCTCCTCTGTCGCCCCACCGACTTTTACTGCACCTTCAATGAAAAGCGGCTTCATTTTTTTCATAAGGTCAACTTTTTTCTTACCAACCGCCTTACGCAAAGTATCTGCCTGACCGCCAGTAAAGCCGCACCATTCCTTCGACGCCTGCATGAACTGCTCCTGATAAATCAAAATACCATAGGTGCTCTTGAGCGAGTTCTCGAGCCCAGGATGAAGATAAGTAATCGGCTCTTCCCCGTGTTTGCGCTTGATGAAACTTTCGATAAACTGCATCGGGCCCGGACGATAAAGCGCGTTCATAGCAATAAGATCATCAAACGCCGTCGGCTGAAGCTCACGCAAATAGCGCTTCATACCTGCAGATTCAAACTGGAATACGCCCGTTGTATCACCGCGGCGGAACAATGCATACACATTATCGTCATCAAGCGGAATCTTATTCATATCGATAACTTTGCCGTGCACCTTCTTAATAATACGAAGCGTCTGCTGAATCACCGAAAGGTTCGATAGGCCCAAAAAGTCCATCTTAAGAAGGCCGAGCTCCTCAACCTGCGGGCCAGGGTACTGTGTCGCAAGCGGCCCCTTGGCTGAAACTTCTAGCGGCATGAACTTCACGAGATCATCTGGCGCAATCACGACGCCGCAAGCGTGTACGCCGTGCGAACGAATCGTCCCCTCAAGGCGCATCGCAAGATCAATCACCTCTTTTACGGTCGGGTTTGTTTCATATTCCCTCTTGAGATCCGGTTCATTTACAATCGCATCCTTCAATTTCACATGATGCCCCATCACCGGATCCGGCACAAGCTTCGCAATCCTATCCGCCTCCGCATATGGCACGTCCAAGACACGCGCCACATCACGCACCGCGTTCTTCGCCATCATCTTACCAAAGGTCACAATGTTACTCACGCGCCCCTTGCCATACTTCTCTGTACAATATTCAATCACCTCGTCACGACGGTTATCCTGAATATCTGTATCGATATCTGGCATAGAAATACGATCCGGATTCAAGAAACGCTCAAAGAGCAAATCATACTTCAGCGGATCAAGATCAGTAATATGAATCGCATACGCTAGAAGCGACCCTGCCGCCGAACCACGCCCAGGCCCATAAATAATCCCTTGGTTTTTACCCCAGTTAATAAAGTCCTGAACGATAAGGAAGTAGCCGTTGTAGCCCATCTTATCAACGACAGACAATTCGTAATCAATGCGATCTAGTATTTCTTTCGAAAGCAGCGGCCGAATTTCTTCAACCGACTTCTTTTGCGCCTCTTCCTTGCTCAGATATCCATAACGCTCCGCAAGCCCACGAAACACCATCTTGTCCAAATACTCTTTTTCCGTCTCGCCCGTCTCAATCGGGAATTTTGGAATCAAAATCCTGCCCAAATCAATCGTAACGTTACAGCTCTCTGCAATTTTCTTCGTATTTAGAATCGCTTCTGGGCAAGTCTTCTGCCAACGTGGCAATAGCTCATCTGGCGTAATCACGTGCAATTGGAAATCCTTGAGCGACATACGCTTTTCGTCCGTAATTCTCGCACCGGTTCCAATACAAAGCAGCACCTCGTGCGCGTCCTGATCCTCGTGCTTGATATAGTGCGCATCGCAAGTTACCACGAGTGGCAAATCAAACTCTTTCGAAAACTTCATCAACTGCTCGTTGATTTTATTCTGAACATCCCAATGCGTCGGCGAATCTGGATGCCCGTGGTCTTGCATCTCTAGATAAAAACGCCCCTCAAAAGTCTTCGCATACCACTTGATAAGTTCTCGCGCTCGGTCTAAATCGTCATTACGAATTGCCATCGAAATCTCAGAACCAGCACAGCCAGACAAACAAATAATGCCTTCGTTATATTCTTCCATCACGCGATGATCGATACGTGGTTTGTAATATTTGCCATCGATTTCCGCAATCGTCATCATTCGGCACAAATTCTCAAAACCCTGATTCGTTTGCGCTAACAAAGTGATATGGAAACGCTCCTTATCGTATGCCGGGTCCCTGTCTTCCAATTTGCGCGCCGCAACATAAGCCTCGAGACCCAAAATCGGCTTCACCCCCGCATCATTCGCAGTCTTATAAAGCTCAATCAAGCCCGACATCGTACCGTGGTCAGTCACTGCCACAGCTTCCATGCCGGTTTCTTTTACGAGGTTTACCAACTCATCGACTTTCGTCAAACCGTCCAAAAGCGAGTAATGCGTATGGTTGTGCAAATGCACAAAATCACTCGGTTTAAGTTGTGTCACCTCTTTTGTCATATATATTTATGATACCACGAAAAATCAGTCTAATACTCTATCTTCGGTGTAAAAAGTCCCGAAAATACTACCGTCTGCGCCGGCATAGCAAACTTGCTATCAACCACTTCGACATCACTCGTAATCCAGCCGCTAAATTCGTATCCTTCTAGCTCCGCATCCTGCAATAAACCAACTACGGAATTATTTGAATACAGCATCATCTCTGGCAATTCTGGCGCACCACTCGGAACATCGCCAGTATACTGGTAAATCACCATATACTGCGCCACAGATTCTTCGCCTGTATAATAATGAGTTCTATTAGAATAGTTGCCATCATAGCTGACGACATTATAAAAATCCATTCTCTTCCCGCCCTCTATTTCCGGAACATTCATAACAATGCTTGCGCCCGATTCACAGTCAATATGACCCCGAACGCTATGACTCGCCAAATCATAGTTTAAATTATCCAGACATCCGTCATCGCCCTCAAAACGAGCAAATTCCAAACCTTCCGGTAATCTATCAACAATATTTTTACCCGAATCTAGTCGATAACTAATCTCGCTCCCTGCTTCAACATACTCACCATTCATAATCGCCTCAGCATCGCTATGACGCTTCGAACGAATCACATTACCAGTCATAAAGAAGGTTGTAAAAACTAACGCCGCCAAAACCGCAAAAACCACGCTTCCGAAATTCCGAAATCCAGCTCTTCTATTAAAAACTGAAATCATCCAAATAACCTCACTCTTTCATAGTTATTATAGCAAAAATACTATATAATATAACCATAAACATATTGTTAATATGGTGAGGTCAAAACAAACACGCATCCGGTCATTCTTGCCCGTAATTATTGCGGTATGTATTTTGGCTGCCATTGGCAGCACGATTGCTTTTCTCTCCGATTCAGTTCCATTCGCGAATCTCTTCCACGTTGCCTCCGATGAAGCAGACTTCACCGAAGATTTCACTCCCCCTTCAGATTGGCAACCATGCCAAGAAGTAGATAAGACTGCTACTGCCACTAATAAGAACAGTACACCACGTTATGTTCGTATGCGCATCAATGAGTATTGGCGCATTGCAAATACTACAACTGACGTTAATGATCATTACACTACAGACCTAAGTCTCACCTGGACTGATGCAACTGGCACCCATAACTATGCCATCATCAATTACCAGAACGAGAACGATTGGGAACTCCGCTCCGATGGCTGGTATTACTACAAAACTCCACTTAGAGAAAACGAAACCACTACTTCTCTTCTCAAATCCGTCACCATGAACTGCGATGCTAACCTAGCCGGTAGTGTCGTCTATAGCGCAGATGGCAAAACTGGCGAATCTATCCCATCAGAATATGCTGATGCAGAATACCACGTCTATGTTACCTTCCAAATGACGGATACTGAAAACGACTTCCCTGCAGACAAACGTTGCACCATTACAATCAATCCAAATGGTGGCACCTTTAATGGTTCCGTCGAGACCTACACTGAAACCACTACTTGCGGCACTAATATCGTTTTAACTAGCATAGCTCCAGCTTCAAATACTTACGAGCTAGCAGATTGGACGAAGATCGTCACAATAGCTGACGAATCCACCACCTCTACTCTCCCTGCCTCTAGTTCGAGCTACCTACTAATCGCCGATACCGAACTCACCGCTAACTGGCTCAGCACCATCTTCCATAACGTCACTGTTGATCCAAATGGCGGCGTTTATGACGAGTCCGCTTCTCCTTCAACCTACTCCATACGTGAGGGTTCAACCTTCACCATCGGCGAAGCAACCCTTTCTGGCTATTACGTAAATTATTGGTCCGTCACGAGCGGCAGCGCAGTGATAGATAATAATAACAGCTTCGTTGTCGCAGAGGACACCGAAATCGCTGCTCATTGGGATAGAGCCGTCGCTCGTATCGAACGTACTGGTAGGATATATAACTCCATTATGGCTGCTGAGAACGCCGCTCAAACTAACGACACTATTACGCTTCTTGTCGATACAGAAGAGACTGTCACGAACAGCAAGACTGTAACCCTAGACCTTAATGGACATACTGTTACTGGCTCACTCACGAATACTACTGCCGGTAACCTCACCATTATTAATGGCGAGATCAATAACCCTAATGGTGCAGCTGTAACTAACAATGGTATTCTCACCCTAGGTATTGATGACTACGATGAGACTACTGGTGTCGCTAACGTTATTAACGACAATGTCCGCCTCATCGGTACTACAGCTGGTCTGTATCAAGACAACAATACCTACAAGCTTTATTACTACGATGGCTATCTCGAAGGAGACTTAGGTCTAGTTGGCGGTTATGACGGTGCACCATTCTACCGCACCATGTCTGAAGATTATGAAGAAGTCACTATCTACTTCTTCCCGAACGTTGAACATATGGAAGCTGATGGTCGTTCCTACCAGCACGTCGAACTCAAAAGTTCTAACCGTGCCGTTTCTAAGACCTCTCACCACGGAGATATCTACTACTACAACCTTCAGGACAACATCAATACTTCTGCCATTACTGGCTACAAGATTTATGCTGTGAGGGACTTTGATGCGAGCTACCCAATTACCATCAATAGCAACGATGAGATTGAACTAGACCTCGTCAACTACACTATAAACTTCGGCGAAACCATGACTAATAATGGCACGTTAGAGATTTGTGCTAGTGCCGAAGAGCCGGGTTCCGCCGTATTCTCTCAGACTATCATCAATAACTCAAACCTCACCTTCTGCAACACTACTGCTTCCGCAGCCAACTCGACCACACTTATCGAAAACCGAGGGGCATTGAATCTCGACAACGCCACACTTTCTTCGAGCTATGGACGCGTCTTGACTATTCCAGTAAACGGCACCACGCTCAATATGGATAGCGATTCGTATATCAGCTCAAATGAATCTGAGGCTATTTATAACTACAGCACTGACCTCGTCATATCGGACGGGCACGTAACTAGTGCTCGCTACGGTGTATATAATCATAACTCGAATGCCACCGTGACAGTTGAGGGCGGCGAGGTAGTTGTATCAAATTCAACGCAGTATACGTCAGCTGCTATTCGTCAGGGCAAGGTAATCGTCAATGGTGGTGAGATTGGTCTTATAACCCCAAATAAATCATCGACGTACGCTATTTATACCGATAATGCCACGATTAACGACGGACGCGTGTATTCGCTCAATTCTTACGAGACAATCGACAGCACAGTAGTAATTAATGGGGGCTTAATAGAAGGCATCAACACTAATAACTATTACTTGGATGTCGTGCATTACAGTCGCATTACTATGAATGGCGGCACCGTACGCGCAGTAACCAAGAATAATCGAGCCGTAGCATTATCACCAATGGTTTATCCGGCATACATTAATGGTGGAACCATCGAGGCATACAGTGAATCTGGTACTGCAGTAGCTGTATATACCTATTATGATGAATACCCAATCAGTATCTACAACGCAACAATAACCGCCGAATCTGAAAGTGGAACTGCCTATGGCGTCGAAACTAGAGACGGTTACACTAATGTATATAGCGGCACAATTACGGCCGACACTACAAGTGGCACCGCCTACGGCATGAGTGGTACTACGCAAAGTATCTATGGCGGTATTGTTACCGGAAAAACTGCCGGCGTAAATGGCGGCAATACATACATTGGGTCTAATGATGATACAATCCATACCGATTCTCCAATCGTCCAGGGCGGGCAATACGCCATCACAAACACGAATGCGCGTTTCTTTGACGGCATTCTCAAGGGCAACACTAATGCTTATAACGGCAATATTATTACTGCTGTGCCGGACGGTGCTATTCTACACCTCGAGACTATCGACGGAGTGGAGAACTGCTGGCTCGTAGAAGACGATCCGTATCTGGAAGCAAATGGCGTTCAATACAACTCGCTCACCAAAGCCTACAATGCAACCGCGAGCGGCGGCACTATTACGGTGATTCGCGATTTTTCTACCTCTGCTTCCTTGCCAGCTAACCCAAGCGGCAAAGAAATCACTATCGATCTCAACGGGCACACTGTTAACTACACCCAGTCGCTCACAAATAATGGCACGCTGAATATAGTAGATAACAGCACAAATCATGACGGTGTAATTATTAATAATACTAACCCAGTTATCGTAAATAATGCGACCCTTAATCTTACTTCAGGTACACTCCAAAGTAACTCGCGTGTCATTAACGGCGGAAGTAACAGTGTTACAAATATCGCCGGCGGCAAAGTATTTATTAATCCAACCAGCGGCAGCGAAATGAAAGCAATTTATCGAGGAAAGACTGTAAATGTATCAGGTGGCGAAGTGATCTGCGAATCTACCGGAAGTGCTAGCTGCTATACGGTGGATAGCGTAGATTACATCAATGTCAGTAATACCGGAAAAATTACCGCAAAAACCACATCGAACAGGGCGGTGGCCATAAGCTGGAATTACAATAATATAAATATCACCGGCGGAACAGTCGAGGCATCGAGTATTAGTAGTACTGCTTATACAATGTATCTATATCTCGGCAATGTGTCGATAAATGGCGGCTCCGTAATCGCGCATTCCGATACGTCGGAAACTATCGGTTTATCCTCTCAGCATGGCACCATCGTAATCGATAGTGGTACTGTCAGTGCTAGCTCTACTAGTGGCTCTGCATACGGCATAAATACGTCGTCTAGCTATTCAACGACGATTAATGGCGGGAGCGTTTCTGCGACTTCTGGCAGTTCGTCGACTGGCGTCTATGTCTATCATGGCAGCGCTAGCGTGACTGGCGGAACGGTAACTGGTGGTACTAACGGCATAGCGAACGGAAACGACGCTACGATTTATGTCAGCAATAGTGCTGTTGTCTCAGGCGGCGTTAATGGCATTAGCAGTAGCCGGAATACTATTATCGGCACGAACGACGCAACTATCTATACTACTGCGCCAGAGGTTACTGGCGGTCAGTATGCCGTATCTGGTGGTAGCATTTCATTCTATGACGGTATCCTAAAGGGCGGCACCAAAGCATACCCGTCACCAGATAATATCGTGGCTATACCGGATGGCGCTTTAGTCCATACCGAGATAATTGATGGCGTAGAAAACAGCTGGCTCCTAGAAGATGATCCATATCTAGAAGCAAATGGCACTCAATACAATTCGCTTACCAAAGCCTACAACGCAACCGCGAGTGGCGATACTATTACGGTTATCAAAGATTTCACCACTTCTGCTGCTCTACCAGCTAATCCAAGCGGAAAAACCATTATTATTGACCTCAACGGGCACACGATAAACTATACTCAATCCATAACAAACAACGGTACTATGGAAATCCGTGACGACAGCACGGATCATAATGGCATAATCATTAATAACACAAATGCTACTATACAAAATGCCGGAACATTAACTATTTCATCTGGTACTATCCAAGGTAACACCCGCGCTATTAATCATAGCGGTAGCAGCGCCGGTACGGTAAATATAAATGGCGGCAAAGTAACGGCTATTCCATCAGGAAGCAATGAATCCTCCGCCATCTATTATGGCAATACCATTAACATTACCGACGGCGAAGTATCTTGTATTTCAACAGGAAGTGCCGCTTGCAAAACTATCGAGAACGCAAGCTATGTAAACCTAAGCGGCACCGGCAAAATATATACTAGCACCAACTCTGGCTCAGCAAACGGTGTTTACTTCATTTATAACCAAACAAATATAACAGGTGGAACAATAGAATCAGAGAGCATAAGCGGTAGCGCAACTGGTGTCGCCGATTTTATATCCAGAACAACTCTTAACGGTGGCACCATTATCGCAAGAACTAACACTAACACGGCAGAAGGCATTTACTCACAGGGCGAGCCAATTACAGTTAATAGCGGCTCAATCATTGCCAGCTCTATAAACGGCAACGCCTACGGTATATCAATCTCATTTAGCTCCGGCGTTTTAAACATCACTGGCGGCGACATAACCGCATCTTCAAACAACGGCACCTCAAAAGGTATAAGTATGTCAAATAACAGCAGTACAACAATTACAGGCGGAACTGTCACTGGCGGAACTACCGGCATCAACGCCGACAACTCTTCCATAAGTATAAGAGATAACGTAACTATTACTGGCGGTGCCGACGGGATTAATAGTAATAGTAATGTATATCTTGGCACCAACGACAGCACAATTAGCTCAACAAATCCAGCAATCATCGGCGGTCGCTACGCGCTAAATGGCGGCAACGTTTATTTCTACGATGGCATCCTCAAAGGTGGCACCGCCCCTTATAATGGGCGCATCGTCAAAGATATTCCAGACACTACCAAAATCGGCACCGGCACCGAGACAATCGACGGAGTGACCTACACTACAAACTTCCTCACTACAGCTAGCGATGTAGCTCAAATCGGAGCCACCAAGTTCGGCTCCATCTACTCCGCCATTTCCGCCTCGAATCCTGGCGACACAATCGAGCTAATCGATACAAACTATATTTATCGCCCTCTCTCTATTCCATCAACTGCCAATATTACTATTGATTTGAACGGCAATGATTTAATTGCAAACAACTATATCTCAAACAGCGGGACACTAACAATTACCGACTCTCAGAATTCCAACCACTATCTCGACTATAACGGCGACGATTACTTCTTCCAAAACGCCACAGGCGGCAATCTAACCCTCGATGGTCTCACCATCGATTCATACAAAAACGTCAGCAACAGCGGCAGCTTAACAATTACCGACACAAAACTCCTCGCCACTTCAACTAGCCTCCTCAACAACGGCAGTGCCACAATCTCTGGCAGCCAAAGAATCTCATCAAGTGAAGCAAATACCATCGACGAGCGTGGCACAATGCTGACGATTAGCAATTCAACCATCTACGCGTCAGACTACAAAGACGCCATATATCAAAATAATAGTTCATCTTCGACAACGACGATAACGAATAGCACTATCAACGGCTCTATTACTATTGGCTATGGTACTGCCGCCATCGACCAGTCAACAATCACAAAACAAAACCGCGAATACCAAACAGACAACCTTATCACTTCAAGCAAGCCCCTCACAATCACCAACTCCGACCTAACATTAATATTAAATAACCCACTTGGTAGTGATTACACTTCTGTTATCAAAAATACCAGCACACTCAATATCTCCGACTCTAATATAACCTGTGACTATATTAGTAGTAGCGTCAGCGCAAATGTCAGCACAATCAATAACAGCGGTAACGCGACCTATACAAACACCAACATCACCGCTTCTCCTGCTCCAACTAATGACTATAATTCTTACCCTTCGACGTATGGCGTCTATAACACCGGTACCTTCAATTATGTGTCCGGCGATATCTTGGTGGATCGCAAAAACAACTCTTACGCCTTCTACAACAATGGTGGCACCGCGACTATTCTTTCTGGAAACCTCAAAGCAACCGGCGGAAACGCATATGGCATATATGTTAATGGTGGCACCGTCACACTCGGCGAAGCCGAACCAGACAGCTCACCAGACTACGGTCAAGCTACTGCCCACGTCAGCACCACTGACCCACACGTCGAAGGCGTTGGTTCGACGACCGGTATCGGCGTCAAGCTTGCCAGCGGCTACTTCAACTTCTACGACGGCTATCTCCTCGGCAGCACCAACGCCAAACCAGATACTGCCTCAAACGTCGAGTACCAATACGAGGCCATCACCGGAACCGACTCAAACACTGGCTACGAATACAGCATCCTTACCTATATGCCAAATTAATTCTTATGCTTGCATAATACGATGTCAAAAAATACACTAAAAAAGTAGTCGCATTGCGACTTAGGCCCCTTATTATCTACGGCAATTCCAGAAAAAGGAGGTGGTATGAATGTTTCTTATCGTGACTGTTGATCGAAATTGGGCCATCGGCAAAAACAATTCACTCCTTTACGACGTTCCGGCGATTATTGAGTACAGACGTCAAAACATTCGCGAACACACAGTAATATGTGGTCGAAAATCATACGAGACCATTTATCGCGATGTTGACCTAGACAGCTCAAAAACAATCGTCCTCACCCGCAATCAACTCTATCGTAACGACAAAGTAGTAATCGCTCACAGCATAGAGGAAATACCAAAAACCGACGACACATTCGTAATCGGCGGCGCTAGCATCTATAACCAACTTTATACAAGTTGCAAATACGCCATCGTAACCTATGTCGACTCCGTTACGCTCTATAGTGACGCCTACTTCCCGAATCTATCAAAACTACCAAACTGGGAAAAAATCATCGAAACACCAACCTTATACTTTCAAGGCTTACCCTACACCTTTATTACATACCTCAACAAAGCCGTAGAATAAATCCCGTCTTCATTAAGAAGATGGGATTTTTATTTCACCGATTTTAACAAATAAAATCTCTCAACATTGCCAAACCGCCCCGCCACCTCGTTATCGCGCTTTCCCTCAATCACGAAGCGATTCGTCTTTAGCCACGCCTCAAAATCCGCAATAATCTCCCGGCGCATCTTGCTATTTTTCACAACACCGTTTTTCAATTGCCACGGCTTCGCCTCGAACTGCGGCTTCAACATCACAAGCAAATCCGTCCCAACACTCACAAAATTCTCCTTGGCATACGCAAGCACCTTGCGCAAACTCACAAAACTTACATCCGCCAAAATCATATCGACAGGCTCCGATAGCTCAAACTCAAAAATGTCCGTCTTTTCATGCAATTCCACGCGCGAATCAAAACAAAGTGGCGCCTTCATCTGACCAGTCCCCTTCTCGACGGCAATCACCTTCGCGGCACCGTTTCGCAAAGCAAACTCCGTAAACCCGCCCGTCGACGAGCCAATATCAAGCACAACCTTACCACGAAAATCCACCCCAAACGCCTTCGCCGCATCCGCAATCTTGTACTCTGCTCGTCCGACTACTTCATTCATTTCGTCACAACCAAAAGCGGCTTCCCGACTTTCGAAATCTCGACCGTTCGCACGCCTTCCATCTGTTTATATTCCCCCTCCGCCTGAATCATAACCTTCGTCGCCTCCGGGAACACGAGACAATCGTAATCGCTCGTCGCACCAGGAATTCGTCTAAACACCGAACGCGTCATAAATTTGAACAACTTCCAAAACTTCGTCATCCGACCCGTCGCGCTCAAAAACTCGCTCTCGCTCAAGCACCAATCTGAACCTTTCATAATTTTCGCCACCGTGCGACCATTCACTGCCATATAATCCGACACCTTCTTACACTCAACCGACTCTTCCGACGAATCAGCGAGCTGGAACGACTCCGGCAAAAACTTCCTCCGATGATTTTTGAGCCACCACTTCACCAAAGTCATCAGACTAAAAATCGTCTTGCGGCCACCCTTGCGCAAAGTCTTACGCGTTTTTGGCACATCAAAACAAGCACACGCCTCCGCAAACATCCCCAGCGTAAAGTAACACATCCCAAATCGCCAATGTTTGCCATTAATCTTGCACTCTAGCGGATAAACGCGCTTAACCGACCCCTTCAAAATATCTTTCAACTTCAAATCACCAAACGTCCGCGCCACATCGTTAAAATTCCCGTAGCCAATCACGCCAAGTTTCACATTTTGCGCCCGCGACAACATAATACCATTAATCGCAATCGTCGCCGTTCCATCGCCCCCCGCCGCAATCACCAAATCGCCCGACGCCAGCACCTTCGCCAGCCTCCGAGCATTATCGTCGACATCCGTCGCCGCCACCTCAAACTTCCCCACCATCACGCCCTTCAGGTCGCGCAGCTTATCAATAATATCAGTCTTCACCAGCGCATAATGCGACGAACGCGGATTATAAACAATAAATAGACGTTTCATTTTTTCGCAGAAATAATTATGTTTTTATTCTACCATAAATACCCACCCAAAATCTGAACAAAAATAGAGGCAAAAGCCCCATTTTGTTCTGGCGGAGAGAACAGGATTCGAACCTGCGAGAGCCTTGCGACCCTACACGCTTTCCAAGCGTGCTCCTTCAACCACTCGGACACCTCTCCAGCTCCCTCAATCTTACCACACTCACCCCAAAAACGCCAGCCATATTGACTTTTGCGCCAATCTGTGATATAATAGATATTTATGTAGCCCGTCTATCGTTCATTTGTCAGGAGGAAAGCTTATGAGAATATTTATTCTTCATAAAAACGAAAAGGAAGTCAGCGCCAATGACCTCTGGAAGGTCAAATACTCATTCTTAGAATGTATGCGCCACGAAGTAACCGATGTCGAAGTTGTCGCCGAAAGGCGTTTCGACAAAATCGCCAATCTCGTCTACTACATGAACGAAGGCGATTACGTCGCCATCATCGAACCATCCAATAACGGCAAACCGCGCGAAACTACCTACGTCGAAGTAACCCCGCATTTCTGTAGTTACCTGCTCCTCAACACGCATAAAACTACTTTCAAGGCCACCAAGCAATACAGCCGCGAAAAGTTTTAGCCTCCTCGGCCGGCAATTTGCCGGCCTTTTTCTCATTCTCAAAGCATAAAAAACAGCGTATAATTATAGATAATTCGCAACAACAATTAATTTTTTAAGGGTAAGATGTCAACTCAGGATAAAGATACAATCATCGAGCTAAAATCCGTATCCAAACGTTACGGCTTCGGCGATGCAGAATCATACGCTCTCCGCAACTTCGACCTAACCGTCAAACGCGGTGAATTTATCATGATCATGGGGCCTTCCGGCTGCGGCAAGACCACTCTACTAAACATTATCGGCCTCCTCGACCAGGCAACATCAGGCGAATACTACCTCGCCGGCAAAAATGTCGCCCGCGTCTCCGCCGGCAAAAAAGCTCGCTTCCGCGCCAAGGAAATCGGCTTTATCTTCCAAAATTTCAACCTTGTCCCAACCCTATCCATCATTGAGAACGTCTCCCTTCCCCTTATTTACTCTGGCTACCACAAAACTCGCCGTCTTCATATGGCCGACAGCATTCTTGAGCATTTCCACCTTCGCGAGCGCGAATACTATATGCCGTACCAGCTCTCTGGTGGCCAACAGCAACGCGTCGCCATCGCCCGCAGCCTCATCGCAAGCCCGAGCATCATTCTCGCCGATGAGCCAACCGGCAACCTCGATAGCCGCAACAGCCACATCATTATGGAAGAGCTCAAAGAAATTCATTCCCTTGGCAACACTATCATTATGGTCACCCACAACCCTGCTTTGACCACCTATGCCACCCGCGTTATCAATATGCTCGATGGCGAAATTGACACCGATATCAAGACCGTCGATGATTCCGAACTCCCACGCGGCAGCAAAAACGAAAAGGTCACAATCAAGGTTCTCCCTACTCGCGACCCTATCCAGATGGAAATTTCATCCGAAAGCGACGTCGTCGTATCTGGCGAAAATGTCACCGCCGCCGACGACAAAGCCGACGACAAAAAAGACGACAAAGCAGACGAAAAATCTGAACGCAAAGGCAAAATGCCGCTAGAAAAAGCCGGCACCGTGCTAAAATCCGTCGTCGAAAACGCCCTCAAGAAAAAATCCGATAAATCCAAAAAGTCAAAGAAATCTCAGAGTAAATCAAAGGGCAAAAAATCCACTAAATCAACCAAGAAGGAGGCCAAGTAATGCGTTTTCTTATTAACACCCATTTCCATCTCGCCGTCGACAACCTCCGTCAGAATCGCGCCCGCACTTTCCTTTCTGCCCTCGGTATCGCAATCGGCGTCGGCAGCATCGTCCTTATTCTCTCCCTCACCGGCGGCATCAACCACCTTATCAGCACCAGCAGCAGCAAAGACAATGCCAACCTTATCCTCGTTCGCCCTTCCAATGGCAAAGAGGTCACCGAAAGCATCATCGACGAGCTCGCTAACACTAGCCAATATTCCAAATCCAACCTCACTATCGAAGATGTCGAAACAATCAAAGAAGTAAAGAGCGTCAAATCTGTCGCCCCAATCGCAATTAGCAACGCGCCAATCACGATTGTCGACAAAACCTACCAATCTACCCCTGTTGTCGCCACTAACGACAACCTCAAGGACATCCTCGGTCTCCAGCTCAAGAGCGGCCAATTCCTCGATTACAGCCTCCGCGAAAACATCGCCGTCCTCGGCTACACTATTGCTGAGCAAGTCTTTGGCACCACCGAGGCAACTACCCGCACCTTCAATTACAACGGCAAGCAATTTATGGTCGTCGGCGTACTCGAAAAAATTGACGAGCCAATCAACTTCAATGGTGTCGATTTCGACAATTCCATTCTCATTAACATTAAGTATGCCAGCACTTTCGAATCATCAATCCAGATTCAGCAGATTGATATCCGCACCGAAACCACCGATGCTGTCCCAGACGCAGTTAATGAAATCAACGAAAAACTATCGAAGGCCAAAAAAGGCGACAAGAGCTTCCAGGTTATCACTGGTGACGACAACCTCCATCCAGCCGGCTCTCTCCTCTCGATCATTTCCTATATGCTCACTCTCGTCGCTAGCATCTCGCTCATCGTAGGCGGCGTCGGCATCATGAACATTATGCTCGTGTCCGTCTCCGAACGCACCCGCGAAATCGGCATTCGCAAAGCCGTCGGCGCGAGCGCCTGGCACATCCTTCTCCAATTCCTCTTTGAATCAATCATTCTTAGCGTAATTGGCGGCCTTATGGGCTTCGTTCTCGGCTATATCTTCGCCTTCCTCGTCTCTCTCATTACGCCGTTCGCCCCACACATTTCCTGGCAAATCCTTGGCATAACCGGCGCAGTCAGTCTCATCGTTGGCGTCTTCTTCGGCATCTACCCAGCAATCAAAGCCGCCAACAAAGACCCAATCACAAGCCTCAAGTTCTACCGCTAGAACCCAACAAAAAATACCCTTCCGAACAAGAAAGGGTATTTTATATTAAGCCGCGCGTTGGTCTTCGACGCCGTTCGGTGTTTCCTCAAAATCAATCTCATCAGAATCTTGCACTAAATCATAGAGCTTCACCATCTCCTCGAGTGACTTATAGTGTAAATCGCGAATCGAAAACGCATAGCCATTTTCTTCCAAAAAGCTAATATTATCGAGCGTCGCAAACCCGCGCATAAGCTCGTCGCGATACTTTTCACGCATCTCACGAATCTCGTCGAAGCTTGCATTACGCAAATCGCTAATTTTCACGCCATCACGCTCCAGCAAATCAATTACGCGTGCCGAACCAAGTCCACGCATCATTGCTGGGCGAACCTTCTCTTGAAGCCCCTTCAAGCCCTCAATGTCAAGATTGCGAATATCGCCAGGCTTCAGCCCTTCATCCTCAAGAATCCAGCGCAAATCAGAACCACCGAAGCTATACACCATCTCTTTGCGAATCTTTTCAGCCTCAGCCTCATTATCAGGCAAAGCCTCAACTGGTTTCGTCTCCGGCTCCGGCTCATCTTCCTTGCCTTGCGACAAGAACTCATTATATTTTCGAATCAATTCGTTAATCTTATCAGTTTGACCATTCAGAGCCGTAATTTGTTCATTAGTCATACCGAGCTCTTCACGCACAAAATCCGTCAATTGCGAACCATATGCCGCATACATCAATTCCAACCCATCATCACCCATTGAATCAATTTGCTCGATTGTGATTCCGCGCATTTCACGCCAAGCCTTCAATTCATCCGACTTACACAGGAAGCGAATCTTATCATTCCTTCTCTGAGGTACCTCTGATTTGTTCTCTCGTACGGCAACCTCTGTTCCAGGCTCCTCAACGGCACGTTTCACAAATTCCGGCTGTTCAGGCGCAGAGTGGCCAGAAGCCAATCGCCTCATATCGATACCGCTATCTTCTTTGATGCGGCCATACCAATCATTTACACTTTCACCATCATTGCGCGGATACATATCGGCGATTTCTGTATATTCAACATCCGTCAAAGAACGATCCGAATGATTATGCATCTCTGTAGAAAGATTACTAACTACAACAGTTTTCATTCTTCGCTCATACTCGTCTGCCGATTCGCCATCCATCTGTTCAAACTTGCTTTTTGCTTCCTCAAGACGCGAATCCCAACTCTGGCGCGCATTCTCATCTTCCGCAGCGACCTCAGGCGCAGACTCTTCAGCCGTAGCAACCTCAGGCACAGACTCTTCCGCCACCTCAGCAGACTCCCCTACCGCAACATCCTCAGGCGCCGTTTCTTGCGCAGGAGTCCAGTGCAAAAATCCGCCAAAGCGCAAACCAGTTTCAGCAGCAATTCTCGCCGCCCAATCCGAAGTATTTTCGCCGTCATTACGAGGATACATCTTTTGCAAGTGCTCCATCTCGACAGCGTTCAATTTACGATTGGGATCTTCCGCCTGCTCCTTCGCAATGTCGCTAAAAACATTGTTCATTACATCACGCTGAAATTGTTCGCGCGTCTCGTTTTGACGATCGTCGCCAGCTGCACCGACAATAATTCGCCTCGGCGTGTTTGCCGCCGCCTCTGTCATCCTCTTATCCCAATCAAGCTTTTGATAATAATGCTCGTTATTGGCATCTTTGCCACGGCGCGCATAGGTGTCCCAAGTATTCCAAGGCATCCGCTTGTATTCTTCGCCCTTTGCGTTTATACCCGTGTTTGTTTCGTGTTTTACTATTTCGTCTTCCGAGAGGTAATCAAAAGAATCATCACGCGTTTCTTGCATTTCTATTAGCTTTTTCTGATAAGCCACATCATCGTCAGTCACTTCGCTGACATTATTCTCTCTAGCAGCATCTTCAGCCGCCGCTTGCGCCATACCCTCCCACTGGTTGGCACTGTTTTCGCCCTGGTTTAACACTTCTGACATATATGTTCCTTTGACCTCTCAAAAATAAACATTATCCTTATGTTAAATTATAGCACAAGCACAATAAATCATACCAAGGATTTCCATCTTGAATAGTAGCTCCAAAATATGCTTGTGTCCTAAGTTTTACGGAGAGCTCGCGGAGGCCACGGGCCGAGCGTGAGGAGCAAGCGCCCCGTAACGACGGGCGCGCTTGACGACGTTCTCTCAAATTAGATAATGAATCTTGAGTAGTATATCTCAAAATATGCTTGCGTCCTAAGTTTTACGGAGAGCTCGCGGAGGCCACGGGCCGAGCGTGAGGAGCAAGCGCCCCGTAACGACGGGCGCGCTTGACGACGTTCTCTCCGTAAAGCTTAGGATAAGAGCATATTTTGAGTTATAATAATTAAGATGAAAATCCTTGGTATCGAATCTTCTTGCGACGAAACTGCCGCCGCTATTATCGAAGACGGGCAAACAGTCCTGTCCAATGTTGTCGTGTCTCAAATCGATATCCACTCTGAATACGGTGGTGTCATCCCAGAAATTGCCGCTCGCTCCCATATCGAGGCTATCAACCCTGTTCTCAAGAAGGCCTTCGCCGATGCGAACCTCACCATCGATGACATTGACGCTATCGCCGTCACTCATACTCCTGGCCTCGTCGGTAGCCTCCTCGTCGGCACCCTTGCCGCTCGCACTCTCGCCGTCCTTCACAACAAGCCTTTCTACCCTACCCACCACCTCAAATCCCACATCTACGCCAACTGGCTCAGTGGTTATCAACCAGAATTTCCACTCCTTGCCGCCGTCGTCAGTGGCGGTCACACTCAAATTATCTATATGGAACACCACGACCATTTCGAAATCATCGGTAGCACGCGTGACGACGCCATAGGCGAGTGTTTTGACAAAGTCGCTAAAATACTCGGCTTACCGTATCCAGGCGGCCCAAACATCGCGAAAATAGCCTTAAACGGCAATCCAGACAAATACCAGCTCCCTATTCCAAAAGTCGACGGCCTCGATTTCTCATTTAGTGGCATCAAGACCGCTGTCCTCCGCGCCGTCCAGCACGAGCTCAATCTCCCCATAACCACCCCTTCCCACGAGCTCAAAAACCACCTTACCGACCAACAAATCGCCGACTTTGCCGCCAGTTTCCAGCAAACCGCCGTCAATATTATTATCAAGAAACTCCAAAAAGCTCGCGAGCTCCATCCAGAAACCAAGTCTATTCTCCTCGCCGGTGGCGTCTCCGCCAACGAACTCCTAAGAACCGAGCTCCACAAAGCCTTCGACAACGAATGCCAAGTCTACGTCCCAGAGTTCAAATACAGCACCGACAACGGCGCCATGGTCGCCTCCGCCGCCTACTTCTCCATCCAGGCCGGAGAAAAATCGAGCGATCCTTACGCGCTCGACATCTCCCCTCGCTCTATTATTCGCTAGTATCTACCTTATGCACAATATGTGTTTGACGTTTGCGAATCTTTTTCACGCCATCTCGCACTATATTTCGCACGCTTCTTAACGCGTTCAAACTCGCCTTTTTTGCCTTAGCGAATCGATATTTCCCAGGTTGCAAAATCAAACGAAAACCACCAACATATTCCTCGATATCCACCCCAAATCCGCTCTTAAATTCTAGTAGCTTGTTGTTTTCCGAAAAATCACCGTCTATACCATAAAAATTCGCTCGCATTACCCCACGTTTCAAACAATCCTCAAGCAGCCAATCCTGCAAAAAAGTCATCCCATTCAACTTCTTATAGCGTTGCGTCGTACCAGAGATAAAACTCACAACTTCGTTCGGATGGTAAATCAGAATTCGTCCCGCCACCACCGCTTTATCTTCACGACGGCGCGCCACGATAAACCGCGTATTCTCACCCCAAGCATCCCACATCCATTCGTAATACGACAGATAACGGCTCACTACTCCGTTCTTGTGGTTACTCTGATCTACCGCCTCAGCGAGCAGCGGAATCTCCGACTTCTCTTTCAATTCATAAACCTCAAGTTCCGGGCTAATCTTACGCAACTTATTTCGCACGTTTTTCTTGTACGAAGCACGCACCTCAGCCATATCTTTGAAACCCTTCAAATTCTTCACCGCCATCCAGCGATTCGCCTTATTTTCAAGCTCGACCGTCCGCCCATAATACGTAAATCCAGCCTCAACAAAAGCCTTCTCAATCTTCGCTCCGTCGTAGCTCTTTACTACTTCACCTTTTGCATCACGAATCGACAGCAAAGCTGGCGGAAAAACTTCGATTGATATAAAATTCTTTGCCTTCGCGAACTCAACTACCTCTTTTATCCAAGCTTTAACATTCCGAATAACCGAATAATCCATCACAGGACCAAGCTGCACCAACGCTTCGCCACCCCGCTCCATCAAAAGACAAGCCGACACTAGCGTTTTATCATCTTTTAGTCCTAACAAAAAGACATTCCACCCCATTTTACGACGAAGTTCCGCTCGCTCTGCGCTCTGGAAGAAGTTACCACAAGCTTGCTTACGCTCAAATTTCGCGAATTCTTCGTCTGTCAGCTCCACTAATTTCATTCTTCCATTATACAACACTGAGATGCGCTATAATTTACTTATGAATTACGAGGAGTCCAGTGCAAAAATCCGCCAAAAACTCGCTAGTCTAAGTGAGACAAAAGCCGAGGATTGGCACCTCTGTCTCAAGGCCCGCTTCGGAATGGCAATCGTTTTTGAAGCCATCCGCGACGAACTCGGCAATGGCGAAGTTATTACCACGCCCTACACCTGCATTACTTCTATTAATCCAATTATCGTATCTGGCCTCACCCCTATTTACCACGACATCGACAAAAACCTTCTCAGCACCGGCAAGCCTGACGATCACTACGTAAAAGGCAAGACCAAAGCTATCGTTATGCAAAACACTCTCGGTATCATTGGCGACAAGGCCAAACTCCGCAAGTTTGTCGATAAACACCATCTCCTTCTAATCGAGGATTCCGCTCACTGCGTCACCCGCTTCGCTAGAGACGCCGATGACCAAATACTCGCCGACATCTCAGTCCATTCTTTCGGTGTCGAAAAAGTCCTCACTGGTACCAAATTCGGTGGCGCCATCTATCTTAACCCGAAACTCAAAGAGACAAATCCCGCGCTCTACGAACGCATAATCGACAAATTCAACCACCTCAAAAGGCCAAATTTATCTCTCGCCTTCCGTATCCGCAATTACCGTCTCAATAACGCCGTCATCCAGCGTCTCCACGGCAATTTTCGCCGTAACTTCCGAAGTTTCACAATTAAAGCCGGCCTGCTCGAACCTCCGATTTATCCTTTTGAACAACAAGGCCAACAAGACGAGCCAGTCACAACAAATAAATATGTCAACGAACGTATAATTTCACAGCTTTCAAACCTCAAACAAAACTACATCCGCCGCACTTCAAACGTCGCGCAGTATCAAAACAAATTGAAATCAAAGCATTTTTCAAAAATCACCAAAAATAGCGAACCGCTCCTCGCTTACCCAATTTTATTTGAAAAACCAGAAAAGGCTAACGAAGCTTATGATCTACTAACCAGCCAAGGCTATTTCATCCGACGTTGGTATTTACCTCTGTTATATCCCGGTCCAGACTCACTCAAAATCTACCGCTACGACCCGAAAAAAGTCCCAATTGCCGAAGATATCAGCAAACGCATATTATGCCTTCCAACCGACCTTACAGCGATTGAAACGAACAAAATCATCCACCTATTAAACGACAAAAAAGCCACTGTGGAAAAACCTGTGCAAAACTAACAATATATCACCAGACGCATAAAATGAAGCCACACTTTCTACAATCAGACACCTGGATGGAATTTCAAAAAGCCGAAGGCTTCGAAATTTTGCACGAAAAAGGCAAAAATTACGAATTTTCCGCCATTTTGAAGCAAACTTCGCTCGGAAATTACCTTTTTGTCCCCTACGGCCCAACCTTAAAAGACAAAAAATCCCTAAATACCGCTCTCGCAGCGCTCAAAAATCTCGCAAAAACCAAAAAATGCATTTTCATTAGAATTGAGCCCACAATTCCCTTCTCCGCCGCCGAAATGAAGCGCCACGGCGCCAAAAAATCCGACCATTTCGACCCAGAACACACCTGGATCTTAGATTTGACCCAAACCGAGGACGAAATCGCCCAAAGTATCGGCAAAAATAAAATGCGCGCCTGGAAAAACCACGCCCAAAAAGGCATAACACTGCGCACAAGCAAAAATCCGCGCGATATGGACATTTTTTTCAAATTTTACGAAACCGTCGCCGCAAAAGACAATTTTCAGACCAATGACCGCAAATATCTCGAAAATCAGCTAAAATTCGACTTTGCCACACTATATATTGCCTATTTTACAGATGAAAACGGCAAAACCACGCCAATCGCCGCAACAATAATGTATACCGGCGACGACTCCTGTTATTACGCCTACGCCGGCGCCGATTACGAATTTCGCAAAAAAGAAGCCGGCGCAATACTCTTAATTCAAATGATTCACGACGCCAAGGCCGCCGGCAAGAAAATTTTCGATTTTTGGGGCATCACCACCTCAGAAAGCCCAAAAGACCCTTGGTTCGGTTTCACAAAATTCAAAAAATCCTTTGGAGGCTGCCAAATCGACTACGCCGGCACCTACGATATCCCAATAAATCGCCAAAAATACCGCATCTATTCCCTGCTCCGCCCAATCAACAAACTCAAACGCAAAATCACAAAAAAATAATCCGCGACAGCGGACTATTTTTTTCGATCAAATTCCGCTAAATCAAACAGTGGTCGCTTCCCGTCATCCAGAATTTTTTGCGCTTTTTTCAGCAATTTTTCGAGAGCCACCTCCGAATTCGCCGAACCGACGTGCACGATTTTTACCACTTCCCCATTTTGCTTCCAGCAAACCTGAACGCCAGTCGCCCCACTCGCCGTCTCAAATTTCCTTATAAAAGCCATAACCACATTTTAACATTTCCACAAAGAAATTTTAACAACGCCCCACCAAATCCACCATTCCACTAATCCTTATATTAATGCCCATTGACATTAGCATCCCGCTTCCGCTATAATAAAAGCATCAAGCGAGTTACATCGTTTGGTTGGTAAGACGCAGAACGTATGGCGGGTGAGACGCATTAAGATACATTTTGCCTATTTTGTCAACTTTCACGTGAAAGTGATTGCATGCATTTTATGTAATTTTTCGTGTGAATTTATTTTTTTGCAAAAATTTCACCTCTGTTAGCATCAAAGCAGGGAAGTAAAACAACTACAATCATCCCCCACATCACTAAAACCAACCACCTAAAAATATGTCATAATATGTCCCCGAAAACCAAAACCGAAACTACCCCTGTTTCAAACAGATAGAACTATGCTATAATAAAAACCATGAAATTTAGCAAAGCTTACGAGCCAGATCAATACGAACCCGAAATCTACGCCCTATGGGAAAAATCTGGCGCATTCAAACCAACAGAAGACAAAACTGCCGATAGCTATACGATTGTTATGCCACCGCCAAACGCCAACGGTAATCTTCATATCGGCCACGGCTTAACCATCGCCCTCGAAGATATTCTCACACGCTACCATCGCCTAAAAGGAGAGAACACCTGGTATATCCCCGGTGCCGATCACGCTGGATTCGAAACTTGGGTCGTCTACGAACGCAAACTCGAAGCCGAAGGCAAAACTCGCTTCGATTTCGGCCGCGACGAACTCTATAGCCAAGTCTGGGACTTCGTTCACGAACAGCGTGGCAACATGGAGCTCCAGCTCCGAGCCCTTGGTGCCTCCTGCGACTGGGACAGCCTTACGTTTACTCTTGACCAAAAAGTCGTCGACACCGTCTATAACACCTTTGAAAAACTCTGGAAACAAGGCCTCATCTATCGTGGCAAAAAACTCGTAAACTTCTGCACCAAACACCAAACCGCTTTCGCTGATATCGAAGTCACTCACAAAGACGAGAAGGGCAAACTCTGGCAAATCGCCTACCCACTCGTCAAACCAAAAAACGGCATCGAAGAAATAATCGTCTCGACAACCCGCCCAGAAACTCTTATGGGCGATACTGCAGTCGCAGTCAACCCAGATGATAATCGCTACAAGAACATAATCGGCGAGAAAGTCAAGTTACCACTCACCGACCGCGAAATCGAAATTATCGCCGACGAACACGCCGACCCAGAATACGGCACCGGCGTCGTCAAAATCACCCCAGCCCACGATCCGAACGATTATGAGGTCGGCCAACGCCATAACCTCGAGATGGTCACCGTTATCGGCTTTGACGGCAAAATGACCGCCGATGCAGGCGCCAATTACGAAGGCCTCACTACAGCGGAAGCCCGCCAAAAAGTCCTCTCCGACCTCGAAGAGCAGGGACTACTAAGAGGCGAAGAGCCAATCGTCCACTCTGTTGGCCATTGCTACAAGTGCGACACCGTCATCGAACCGCTCCTCAAGGAACAATGGTTCGTCGACGTCAAACCTCTCGCTGAACGCGCCATCAAAACCCTCGAAGAGAACAAGATTAAATTCCATCCAGAAAACAAAAAGCGCGTTCTCATCAACTATCTCAAGAACCTCAAAGACTGGAACATTTCACGCCAGATTCCATGGGGTATCCCAATCCCAGCCTTCGTAAACGTCAACGACCCAACCGACTGGATTTTCGATAAGCGTGTCCAAGAGACCGAAATCGAAAAGAACGGCAAGACCTATCGCCGCGACGAAGATACCTTCGATACTTGGTTTAGCTCTGGCCAGTGGCCATACATCACCACCAGCGACCGCAAACAACACTACCCAACCAGCGTTATGGAAACTGGCGCCGACCTCCTATTCCAGTGGGTTGGCCGTATGATTATGCTCGGCCTCTATAACACCGACGATGTCCCATTCAAAGACGTCTATATGCACGGCATGGTATTAGACGAAAAAGGCCAAAAGATGTCCAAGTCCAAAGGCAACGTCATCAACCCTATCGAAATCGTCTCCAAATACGGCTCCGACGCTCTCCGTCTCGGTTTGATCGCCAGCCGCAGTGCCGGCGTCAACCAAGCCTTCAGTAGTAGCAAAGTTGTCGCTAGCCGCAACCTCTGCAACAAAATCTGGAACATCGCCCGCCTCATCCAAGATATGGTCGACAAAAACGAAACCAAGAGCAAAGATATCGTCATCGACAGCCTTGGCGAAGATTGGATTTGCCGCGAAATCAACCGCACCAACAAAGAGATCCAGAAGCTCCTCGCCAAATACCGCTTCGCCGAAGCCGGTGACGCTATCTACGACCTCATCTGGAACAAATACGCCGACTGGTTTATCGAAGGTGAAAAACTCTGGAAGGACACCAACCTCCTCAAGACCACCTTCGAACAAATTCTCATCATGCTCCATCCATTCGCCCCATTCGTCACCGAAACGATTTGGCAGACGCTTAGCTGGACCGAAGGTATGTGTATCACGCAAAAATGGCCTACAGAGCTCAAATTTGACGCTACAAGGGCCAAGAAGTTCGATGAGCTTATACTTATCGTCACGAACGTCAGAAGCCACTTCCAGAGCCTCCCAGGCGCTGGCAGCTATCCAATCGCTTTCTATGACGACCCGCTAATGTACGAAAACCAGCTCCTCCTTCAGCATTACACGAAGGCTCCAAGCGTCCCACAGATCAAGCCAGAAGATGCCAAAGGCCTCCATCTCGCAATCGCCGGTCACCCAAACATCTACCTCGAAATCCCAGCCGACATCCACGCCAAATACAAGAAAAACCTCGAGGATCGCATCCTCAAGCTCGGCCAGGAGATCAACACGCTCGAAGCGCGCCTCCGCAATCCAAACTACGTAACAAAGGCACCGAAGGAACTCGTCGACGAAACCAAGTCTCAACTCGAGACCAAGCAAAAGCTTCTCGACGATATGAAAGCCGAATTCGAGCTCGTCTAACCGCCGACACTAAAAAAGAGCAGGGCAACACCTGCTCTTTTTGTCGCCTCTTGACAAAACATAAGTTTTTTGCTATGCTCAACTTAATAGGGTATCAAAAACAAACACTTAACTTTAGAGGTAATAATGTCCAAAGAGACTAACCAAGAATCGCCTGCCGAGCAGACGGAAAGCAAATGGGATACATTGTCGCCATCATTCCCGGAAGATCCAAAATATTTCACAGAACAAGAGCTGCTTGACGACCCCTCAAAACGTTATCGTGTTAACCCAGAATTATTCCCAATCTTCTCACAACAAGCCGAGATGGGACCAAACTGGGGCGACAAAATGGAAAAACAGCCATTAGATGAAACTATGGGCAGATTTGTAAAATGCACCGCAGACACAATCGCCGTCCTAACCGGAGAAGGAGAAAAATCCAAAATCCCAGCAGCCGACTATATCATTTATCTAGACAAATCAGCACGCCCTGTCAGCTGGCTCGTAAATACTTTTTGGAGCGATTTCACTGAAAAGGAACGCCCAAAACATTCTTACCTCGCAATCGATCGCATGGAATGGTTTAAGCGAACAGATACGAAAGTCGACTCGGCTGGGTATGCTAAAAGGCCGGATGGGACTAGCACATTAGCAACAATTCGAGATATAAAGAAGGAAAATATCACCGACGAACAGCTAGCTAGAATTCGCGCCCTCTTCATTCCTGGCGGTATCGAAACCGAAGACCCAGAAGAAATAATGAATACTCCAACAAATCTTGAAGGTAAAAATATCACTATCATCGATGAAGTTGAGCGTAGCGGCACCACCCTCGAAATTGCAAAATATCTCGTTTCTATGGCAATACCAGAAGCCGCCAGTGTTAATGGTAGTTATTTCTGGGACGGGGGCTTCCAAACAAAGCCAGGAGACTCAAGCGAGAAACAAATGCGTAGCGTACCGGTATGGTATGACCCTTCAAGTTGGCTAGGTAGAGGGATAGGAGATATTAACGAGGATTTTTATGAAAAACGTTATGAAAAATACCCAAATCCAAAGACGCGCGCTCAGAAATTTGGCGCTTTTGTTCTAGGTGAGTACAAAAACCTCTCAGAAGAACCAGGACAAAAATCAAGAGAACTAGCCAAAGAAATTAAACTAATGCATCAGGAGTGGGAAAACGGACATATTCTCATGCCTGCTCCAAGCGAATACGACACAGACAAATGGATAGAGCATTGCAAGGAGCAAGGCATACGATTTATGCGAAATGACGGAAAACTACCAAACAATGCATATCTAAAAGTAAGAGAAAAGCTATCTAGCCGCCCCCCAGTAGAATAATAACTAATAAAAATATTCCCCCTAACAACGTTAGGGGGATTTTAGCGATTCAAAGAATTGACGGCGCGCAAGCATAAATACAAATTTTAGATTCACGCTCGCTCATATTAATTTGAAAACTAACTTCTGCGTGAATAACGGAGTTCATAACAACTCCGTGGACAATATGCCATTTCTGGCCCAAATATTGATTTCTATTCACTCTAAATCGAACAAGCTGCTCGATCCCATCATCGTCGATAAGACAAATCTCTAACACGTCATTAACGACAACATTATTTAGCTTCTTATAGTCAAAAAAATTTTTAACATAATATTTCTTTGAATCACCAACAAAAGAAACAAGCTCCCTCATAAGTTCACCACCTCCTACAGAGTAAGCTACGCTTCAATTATATCACAAAAGACAAAAAATGTCAATATCTAGAATGCCAACTTAGCCTGAATCTCTCTAAACTCATCCTCAGTCAAACTGAGCGTACGCCCGTATTCCCAAGTCTCATCCATCGGCATTAGGTGTACGTGTGCATGCGGCACGTCCGTACCAACCACCTTCATAATCACGCGGCGGCCAGACACCTCTTCCATGTGTGCCGCCACTTTTTTGACGCTCGCCCACAGCGCCTGATAATCCTCATCAGGAAGTTCGTATATCTTATCAATCTCGACCTTCGGCACGACCAAAGTATGCCCCTTGCTTTCTGGATTTATATCTAGAAACGCGTAAGTCTTGTCATCTTCATAAATCTTATAGGAGGGAATTTCACCCGCGATAATCTTCGAAAAAATACTTGCCATAAAAACTCCTTTCCTATATTTTAACGTATAATCAAACTTATGAGTGATATTAGCAACTACCAAAAAAGGGCTTGGGCAAACAAAGAGAAGCACGGCTTCAACCTGACTAACGTCAATCTTGAGTTCAATTATCTCTATGGCGAAGTCAGTGAAGCTTTCGATGCCTGGTATAAAAATAAAGACGACCTCGGATCCGAACTTGCCGATATTGCAATCTACCTCTTTGGCCTCTCTGAAATGCTCGGCTTTGATCTCGACAACGAAATCCAAAAGAAAATGACAATAAATGAACGCCGCGTATATAAAACAATAGACGGCAAAAACATAAAAGAGCAATAAAATATGATTAAATGCTTCCTACTAAGAACAATTTTCAAACCAGAACTTGGCAAATCTCAACATATCAAAATATTGCTAAATTCTGGAAATGAATTGCCGACGGCAAACTCAATCGAAGAAATAAAAAACAAACTCTGGCAAGATATAGAAATCGGAAATATTTTCTATGAAGATGAAAACACCAAGTGTATTTATATAAATCTTCCAGAGAAGACAATAGAATCATTATCTCAAGATTGGAATTTTGTACCATTTAGCGATTTACGAGCTGATAATTGCCCCGATTATAGTTTCATAATAGCCGGAATCAAAAAAGCAGGATATTCAATATCGCTATAACGTAACTCACCAAATATGCGGCGGAAGCGAGAGGATATAAACAATGCGCCGTCGTCAGACAAGCCCGACCAGGCGGCTCTCACCCTCTCGCGCCTCCTTCGGAGGCATAAAAAACACGACCTACGGTCGTCTTTTTTATTCCTGGCGGAAGCGAGAGGATTCGAACCTCCGAGACCTTGCGACCTACACGATTTCGAGTCGTGCGCCTTCAACCACTCGGCCACGCTTCCACCACTTATCTTATCACAAAAACACTCTATAAGCGAGCGCTACTGCTCCTCGCCATCCTCATCTGCCTCGTCGTCCTCGCCACTCGGCTCATCAAAATTCCAGCCATTGTCCCATTTTTCGCCATTCTTATCAACCAGCGAATTATCATAGCCCTCTGGCATCTCACGCCCCCACTCAGGATTCGTCCCAGGAATAAATTTCTTCTCGTTTTCCATATTTCTCCTTTTCTCCATTATAGCAAGAACGATAATTGCAAGAAAAAATCGTCTAGGTTGGTAGTTTCTTCTTTTGAAGCGCGGTTATTGACCGAGCAGAAATATTTCGAGAATAAAAATGTCTAGAAGGGTATTTTCTTGTTGTCTTGCGCGATTATTGATCGAGTAATAATTGCAAGAAAAAATCGTCTAGGTTGGTAGTTTCTTCTTTTGAAGCGCGGTTATTGACCGAGCGAAAAAGAAAAACTGCCAAGATAGGCGATTTTAATTGCAATTATGGTATGCCCGATACGATTCGAACGTACGACCTTTAGCTCCGCAAGCTAACGCTCTATCCAACTGAGCTACGGGCACATATAAAATTGTGGATGAATATACGCCAGTGAGTATCCTGTAAACAAAACGCCCAGAGGACGTATACTTCCACCGTTCAAAGATTAAACGAACGTCGCATTTCACTCGCGCAAAACGTGATAAACGATATTATAGCACATTTTTTCAAGAGATGGTATACTATTTTTATGGCAGACAAGCAGAAGAAATCCGGACTCAAACCAAAACTTCAAAAAGCCAAAGCAAAATTCTACAAAACTTACTATAGCAACCCTGCTAAAGACGTAAAAATTATTGTAGTAACTGGCACCATTGGGCGGGATATCACTGCAAACTTTATTCGGGAAATTATCAAAACTCGCGATTCACGCGCCGGTCTAATCATTGATCCAAAAACTACCTCCGACCTCTATCGCCAGCTCTATAAGATTTGGAAAACCGGCACCGACTATGTCGTCGTCACCGCCAATAGTCATACTATCGCTAACCATCTTTTCTACGGTATGCCGATTCACGCCGTTGTTATCGCTGACGATTTAGGCCCTGACTCCGACGATGCCAAAGCAATTCTTTTCAATATCAAACCAGACTTCAGTATTATTAGCCGCGATAGCACCGATTACCAAACCTATGCCGAATTTCCAAACAAAACTGCGACCATCTCTTATGGACGCAATCACAATGCCGACCTAAAGGTCACTCCAGGCAAAATCTACCGACAAGGCTCCGAAGCTTCTCTAGCTTTCAATACTGAACGCTTCGAGGTTGCCACCTACGTTACCGACCCTTCATCTTATCTCTATATGGCCGCTGCCGCCGCTACTGCCTTTGCTCTCGACTTCCGTTCAGATGCCATCGTTGACGGTATTGCAAATTACGAACCAAAAACTAACCACCAAAGTAACAACCAATGATCAATCAAAAACTCCTCGTCTCAGGCGCAGACTTTTTTGCGGACGACTACGAAATAAACCCTTACTACAACAAAGAAAAAATTGACGTCAAAAAAGCGTGCGCCGAACACGCCGCCATCGTCGACTGTTTCAAACAAGCCGGCATCGAAATCATCAAAGTCGCCGCACCAGAAGGCTGCCAAGACGGCGTCTATACTGCCAACTGGGCACTCGTCAAAGACGGCATCGCCGTAATGTCACGCCTACCAGAAGCTCGCAAAGGCGAGGAACCATACGCCAAAGCTCAACTCACCGCCCTTGGCTACCGCTGCATAGAAGTGCCAAACAACCACCTTTTCTCGGGGCAGGGCGATTCTCTACGTTGCGGAAATTATCTCTTTGCCGGTAGTGGCTACCGCTCCGATCCTGCCGCCCAAGCTTTTGCCGCCAAAACTCTTGGCCTAACTCTTATCCAGCTTCATACCAAACCACAACTCAATCCTGACGGAACAGAGCATATTAATCCATTCACAAATCACGCCGACAGTTTCTGGTATGACCTCGACCTTGCACTCTCTGTCATTGATGACCACACTATTGCCTACTGCCCAATGGCCTTCGATGACGCCTCTCGCGCCCAAATCGAAGCCCTAAACGACCTCGACAAGATAATCGTCGATTTCAACGAATGCACCACCGGCTTCGCCTGCAACCTCGTCAGCACCGGCAAGCACGTCATAATGTCGAACAAGGCGCCAAAACTTCAAGCCGAGCTCGAAGCTCGCGGCCTCATCTGCCTCACCCCAGACGTCACCGAGCTCAAAAAAGGTGGCGGCTATATCCGTTGCGTCAGCCTCTGGCTAGACTAATAGCTCACCACCAAATTCTTACTTTTTGACGACTTTTTTCAGTGCCTTCTTTATTTCATCAAGCTCGTAATAAGAGTCGATGCCGTGCGCACGCTCAATTGTCTTCTCGTTGCCTTTACCAAGGAAAAGCACCGTATCGCCTTTCTTCGCCATCTTACAAGCCTCCAAAATCGCACTCGGCCTGTCCAAAATCTTAATTAGATTCTCGCCGTCTTTCTTACCATTCTTTCGGGCACCGACCGCAATCATCTCCAAGATTTCATCACCAGGCGTATCTCGGTCATCTTCCTCTGTTAAAATCACAATATCCGCATACTTACCCGCTATTTCACCCATCGGTTCACGCTTTGACGGATCACGACGGCCGCCAGCCGAACCAAACACTACAATCAAGCGACCAGAAGTAGCCTTCTTCATATCTGGCAAAAGCTTCTCAAACGCATCCGGTGTGTGCGCATAGTCCATAATCGCCATGAATACTTGACCGCAATCAACCTTTACCATTCGGCCTTCGACTTCTTCTAGCGCATAAATACCATCGGCAATGTCTTTATCTGACAAGCCCAACTGACGACCAACCGCCACACAGGCTAGGGAATTAGATACATTAAACTGACCAGCAATCCTTGTCTGTATTTTTAGACCATCAGACGTATAATACTCCACGCCATCTGGGCGTAATTTCACCTTTTCTGCCTTCAATTTCCCGTGATTTATACCGTATGTGATATATTTCTTCACATCTCGTTCAAAATATTTCGCCGACGGATCATCAGCATTGATTACGCCAAACTTCGCTTTCTTAAAGAGTTTTCGCTTCGCATCACGGTAGCGCTCGAATGTCTTATGATAATCCAAATGCTCATGCGTTACATTTGTCATCACCGCAATATCAATCGGTACGCCAAGATCACGGTGTTGCGCCATCGCGTGACTTGTAAGTTCGAGAACCAAGTATTTTGCCCCCGAATTCGCAATCGTCTTGATACGCTCGTTAAGCAGCTTCGAATCGACCGTCGTCATATGCTCCATCTGTTCGTGGATCTTATCTACACCCCAACCGACCGTTGTCATCACGCCAGCCTTCAGCCCAGCATTATTTAACATCTTCCAAATCATAAAAGACGTCGTAGTCTTGCCATTTGTGCCAGTCACGCCAATTACGGTCAAATGCTTCGCAGGGAAGCCTTTTGCTACGCCATACACAGCAGCTTTGCTAATGTGATATGGAATAACTAATGAATCATAAAACGGAATTTTCTCTTTAATACCCATACAATCATTCTAGCACCCTTTGTTATAATAAAAACAGAATGTTTAGGAGACGATATGAGTAAATTTGACGACCAGTACCTTGACCTTTGCGAGCGCATTCTCAAAGATGGAGAGCGTGTCGTAAACTACGCCACAGCTGACAAACGCAAAGACAGTAAAGCCAAAAGCAACATTCCAGACCACGCCGCCCAAGGACAGCAACAATCTGCTACCATCCGTCTCCCACACCAAATTCTTCAATTCGATTTGTCCGAAGAATTCCCAATCCTAACTACCAAATTTGTCGCCTTCAAAACCGCCGTTCTCGAGATGCTTTGGATTTACCAGCAGCAGAGCAACGACGTTCGTTGGCTTCACGAGCGTGGCATCAAGATTTGGGACGAATGGGAAATCCCCGAAGACGGCAAATATCAAGGCCGCGAATGGAACCCAAAAGAATTCGCCCACACTATCGGTACCGCCTATGGCTGGATTGTTAAGCGTTATCAACTCACTCAAAGTCTCATCGAAACCCTCAAAACTAATCCGGGCAACCGCCGTATGATTATGTCGCTATGGCAAAACGAATGGCTCCCAACCGCCGCCCTCCCTAGCTGCGTCTGGAATACACAGTGGCACGTCAGCAAAGTCAACAGCGACAAACCACGCCTTAATATGATGGTTACTGTTCGCAGTAATGATGTTCCGCTCGGTATGCCATTCAATGTCGCGCAGTATGCCGTCCTTTGTCACCTTATTGCGCAAAGCGTTGGTATGGAGGCTGGTCAGATGACCTATGTTATAAATGATGCCCATATCTACGAGAACCAGATCGACGGTATCAAAGAGCAACTTCGCCGCCGCGACGAAAAACTCGCCAAAGACGGCAAGCTCTTCGACGCGCCAAAACTCTGGATCAACCCAGAGATTACCGACTTCTTCAAATTCGACAGCAGCAAAGAGCTGAAGGATATTAAGCTCATCGATTACCAGCACCAGGGAAGAATCCAAATGGAGGTAACCGCCTAATGAGCTTTTCATTGATTGCTGCTATTGGCAAAAACCGCGAGCTTGGCAAAAAAGGCGGCCTCGTCTTTCATATCCCAGGCGACCTCAAGTTTTTCAAGCAAACCACCATCGGCCACCCAGTTTTTATGGGGCTTAATACTTGGCGCAGCCTCCCAGGCAAATTACCAGGACGCAAACATTACGTTCTAACCCCAGACGCTAACGACATTAAGGATGACGATGTCACTCCAATTACCAACCTTGACGCCTTTATCAAAGACCACGAAAACACCGACGAAGAAATCTTCGTCATCGGCGGCGGCATGGTCTATAAACAAATGCTCCCCCATTGCGACAAACTCTACCTCACCGAAGTCTACGCTTCCGACGCCGAAGCCGACACCTTCTTCCCGGAATTCGACCAATCAGACTATTCTTCACATATCCTCGGTCACGGCGAAGATAACGGTCTCTTATATACTCATAAACTCTACATCAAAAAACTACCTGCACGCAAACTCTATAATTAGCACTCGTCGCTTGACAGTGCTAAAATACCGCGCTACACTAGAGGTAGAACTAATTTTCAGGAGGAAATTACCACATGTCTATCAAGCCTCTCGCTGACCGCGTCGTCGCAAAAAAAGACGCCGCAACCAGCACTACTGCCTCAGGCATACTTCTCGGTGAAGCAAAAGAAAAACCAAACACCGCCGTCATCGAATCTGTCGGCCCAGATGTAAAGAACGTTAAAAAAGGCGATCGCATTCTTTATCGCGAATACTCCGCTACCGAAGTTAAATACGACGGCACCGACTACCTCATCATCAAAGAAGAAGACATTCTTGCCATTTTATAATGGTATGTTTGATTGCGCATCCTTTATTCTTCGGAACGTGCGCAATCACGATGAAGCTAGCTCGATGACCCTGTAACGACAGGCGTCATTGAGCGGTTCCGAAGAATAAAGTATACACAATCAAGGAGAATAATATAAAATGGCAAAAAAAGTATTCTACGATGCTGAGGCGCGCGAGAAAGTTCTCGGCGGTGCCAAGGCTCTATATGACGCAGTAAAGGTCACTTTCGGTCCAAAAGGCCAGAACGTAGTTATCGAAAAAAGCTACGGCGCACCAACCATCACTCATGATGGCGTCACTGTCGCTGAAGCTGTTGACCTCGGCAATGACGACGAGGCAACCCTCGGCTACCAAATGGGCGCCAAACTCATCAAAACCGCTGCTCAAAAGCTCAACAAGGTCGCTGGTGATGGCACCACTACCGTCACAGTCCTCACGTACAATATCCTCGCTGAAGCAAACAAGCTCATCGCTGCTGGCCACAATCCAATGGATCTCCGCAAGGGCATCGAAGCTGCCGGCGCCGAAATCATAAAGGGCATCAACGCCACCGCTGAACAAATCGAAGGCGACGATGGCAAAGTTGCCGAAGTTGCCACTATCTCTGCCGGCGACGCCGAAATTGGCAAGCTTATCGCAAATGTCATCTCAAAGATCGGCAAAGAAGGCGTTGTGACCGTTGAACAAGGTCAAGGCCTCGAAATGCAATCTGAAATTACCGAAGGCTACACTTACGACAAAGGCTACGCATCGCCATTCTTTATCACCGACACGCAGCGCCAAGAAGCTATTTTCGATAAACCAGAAATCCTTATCACAGATAAGAAAATAAGCGCCGTCAACGACATTGTTCCGTTCCTCGAAAAGATGGCTCAAGCCGGCCGCAAAGACCTCGTCATCATCGCCGAAGACGTCGAAGGCGAGGCCCTTTCTGTCCTCGTCCTCAACAAGCTCAAAGGCGTCTTTAATACTCTCGTTCTCAAGGCTCCAGCCTTCGGCGAAAACCGCAAACAAATTATGGAAGATATCGCAATTCTTACCGGCGCAACCGTTATCTCTAGCGAAAAGGGTATGAGTCTCGACGATTGCGGTCTCGAAATTCTCGGTCAGGCTCGCAAGATTATTGCCACCAAAGATCAAACCACTATTATTAATGGCGCTGGCGATACTCGCGAAGTCAAAGCTCGCATTGCAGATATCAAAGCCCAAGCCGAAGCCGCTATGTCCGATTACGAAACTGAGCAGTTCAATAAGCGTGCAGCCGCTCTTGCTGGCAAAGTTGCCGTTATTAAGGTCGGTGGCGCTACCGAAACTGAGATTGATGAGAAAAAATATCGCGTCGACGACGCTGTTGCCGCAACCAAAGCCGCTCTCGATGAAGGTATTGTTCCAGGCGGCGGCGTAACTCTCGTCAACCTCGCAAAAAACATCAAAGATGACAACGCTGGCGCCACTATCCTCAAAAACGCCCTCAAAGCACCATTTATTCAAATTATGGAAAACGCTGGCCTTAATGCTCAAGCTCTCCTTGCTCAAGTCGAATCTGCTCCAAACGGGCAGGGCATCAACGTAATGTCACCAGAAAAAGGCCTCGTTGACCTCAAGAAAGCTGGCGTCGTTGATCCAGCTCGCGTCACTCGCGAAGCAGTTCAAAATGCCGTCAGCATCGCTGCAACGACCATTACAATGGGTGCTCTCATCGTAGAACTCCCAAACAAGGACGAAGCCGCAGCTGCCGCTAGTATGGGTGGCGGTCTCTACTAATCCGCCTAACAAACCACAAAAGAAGATTCCGCCTAAACAAGCGGAATCTTTTTAAAGATTAGATATTCAAATTATTAGTTCTGCTGAACTGGAATACCAAGCCTGTCAATCGTATCGACAATATAGAGCAATGCATCAGCTTTGACAGCTTGGTCAGCAATGTTCTTGGCCGCGTTATAAGCCGGCTCAATGCAAGCCTTATCTTCTGTCAAATCAATAATCTCTTTGTAAATCTTGAATTTTTTCTCTGGTTCAATATCGATGCTCTCGATAATTGGGCGCAAATCAGAAAGTGCCATCGACTTCACGCGGTCCAAATCTGGATCACCATATACAGCTTTGCCTTCTGGCATCACTGGAGCAGCCGGAGCCGCAGGCGCAATGTCAGGAACCACAGGTGCTGGTGGCGTGCCAAGATCAGGCACATCGTTCGCCGCCGCAACGCTCTCCGTCACAGCCGCAACCGCATCATTAGCAGTATTGTTGCTCGGATTTGTAATATTATTTATTGCTTGTTGCAACTCATCTGGAGTCGCAGTATTTGTTTGGTCCATTTTTCCACCCTTTATCTAATCTTTTACTATTTCAATAATAACACGCTAATGTCTATATGCGCAAGAAACGCACCAAGCGATCGAGCATATCAAGCTTCACCGGCTCCATTGGCAAATGCATACCAAAGACATCTACGATTTGCTCTCCCTCTGTTTCAGGGAAATAAACACGCACCCTCGTTCCAAAGCGTTTCTTCGGAACCAGCATAATGCAATAGTGATTATTTTCATTCAAAACACCAAACGACTTAAACTCACTAAAGGCGTGCAGATTATTTCCTTCTGAAAGTCCCTTGCTAGATAGGGAATAATGAATCATCCTTGGTGGACGCATAATATACGTCAGCAAAGCGATGGCCGCGACAATCACAAGAACCAAAAATGACCACTGTTTTAGCCATATCGCCACCCCGCAAAATGCGATTACAACAACGGCAAATCCAAAATACCATAAGCCGTTTTTCTTATATTCAATAAATTCGCGAGCTTCCCAGTTCACAATCGTATCACTAGCCATAGTAATTTCATTATAGCACAAGCGTAATAACACAAAAACCCATCAAAAAATGCCCTAACTAGAGCATCTTTTGGCGGAGGGTGAGAGATTCGAACTCTCGCACCAGCTTTCGCCAGTCTAACGATTTAGCAAACCGTCCCCTTCAGCCACTTGGGTAACCCTCCAATACACCTTATTTTACCATATTTTCACCGTTCATTGCAAAAGAAAATCCACTTCCGCCGCATATTACCAAACTAGACAATAATTGCGTTTTTGTTATATAATAATGTTAACTTTAAGGATTATTAGAAAACAAGCATGAAAAAATTCTTCAAAAAAGCTAGCCAGGTAGTAACTGGTGCCGCCACCGCTGTCACCCTAATGGCCGGTCGCGTTATGGCTGCAGAAGCAGGAGCCGAAACTACAGTAGAGAACCCAGCTCAGGCAGGTGCAAACGCTGCAAAAGGTTCTGGCATGCCATCCGAACTCGTAGGCGCAGATGGTGTCTTTACGAAAATCACTAACACTGTCCTCTTTGCAGTAGGTATCATCTCTGTTATCATGCTTATCTTCGGCGGTCTCCGCTATGTCGTTTCTAGCGGCGACAGCAAAAAAGTCACCGATGCCAAGAATACCATCATGTATGCTATCATCGGTCTTATTATCTCTATTCTTTCTTACGCTATCGTCAACTTCGTCATTAACGCAGTTGGCGGCGAAACCACTGTCTAATAGACCTTAACTCCTCGCAATTACTGCAATTGCGAGGTTTTTTGTTCCCGCAAACCGCATCGCCTCACACGCAGCCATCATCGAGCTACCAGTCGTCCACACGTCATCGACCAGCAAGTACTTTTTGTCAGCACTCACATTTTTTGCACTATACGCACCCTTTGCTTGCTCCCGCCTCATTTTCACGTCTGCGCCAACTTGAACATAATCTTTCTCACGATTGAGTACTTTTTCCATCGGATTTTTCATCTTTTTGCACACCAGCCCAATATGATCAAAGCCTCTCTCGCGAATATGCCGTCGAATCGTCGGCAGGGGAACTAGCACATATTCATCATAAATAACACTATCCAGAAGCTCCGCCAACTCATAGCTCGCCGCTCGCACCGACTGATATTTATAAATTTCTATCAAATCTTTTAGCACACCCTTCCGCTCACCAACACAATATTGCTTAGTAAAGGGAAGCGAACAGCTCTGACAAATGTCATCAACTAGTCATCCGCCGCAGTTCAAACAACGCCGCTCGTGCTTATCTATGATGTAATTTTTACAACATTTACACAGTATTCCACCAGCTTTTCCACAACCTATACAGATATGGGGACAGAGCATTTCGCTCATGTTTCTAATTATTGTATTTTTCACAACATTTACCTCCTTTCTCTTGATTTTACATTTGAAGCCCCATATAATAAAGCTTAAGAGTGTAAATAGTGGAGGAGTAATAACTATGGCTCGCAAACAAGACGAAATGAGCTTAGACGATGAGCTCACAGCCGCCTTCCTTTCCGAGGAAGAAGGCAACGCTGGTTTGTCAGACGATGGATTGGTGGAATCCGCAGACGACGCTCCAGTCGAAGAAGAATACGTAGCAGAAACAGAAACCACCGAAGAAAACTGGGAAGACGAAACCGAAAATCTCCCTGGCCAGCTCGCCGTTGATGTTTACGAAACTGCCGACAAACTTATCATCAAAGCCCGCACCGCAGGCATCGAACGCAAAGATCTCGATGTATCGATTTCCGACAACATCCTTACGATTTCCGGCGTCCTTAGCGGCGGCGACGACACCAATGCCACGCAGTGGCATATCCAAGAGTGCTATTGGGGCGAATTTAGCCGCACCATCGCACTCCCAGTGCAAGTTGTAGAAGATGGCGTCGAAGCAGTCCTCAAAGATGGCGTTCTCACTATCGCCTTCGAAAAGGAAAAGGTCGAAGAACCAAAGCGCATCACCATCAACTAACCAACTGTTACTTCAAAAATACCTCGCAACAAACGAGGTATTTTTTATGACACAAAAATCTCCAGCCGAAGCTGGAGATTAAAATTTATCTATTATTTCAATGCGCCAAGAACAAAGTTAACGATTGCAAATGCCAAAATAACGATGACTAAGCCAATGATACCGTAGAGAATAGTATCCTTACCTTTTTTGACCTTAGCAGCATCACCCTGCGAAGTGGCATAGTTAATACCGCCGAGAATAATCATAATAACAGCAACAACACCGACAACAGTAATAATGCCGTTAATAATCCATTTGACACCATCGTTTAAGTTACTGCTGGCACCAGTATTTTTAGCAAGCTCGTCTACTGCAGTTTGAGCTTTAGAAGATGCGCCAGTCGCATCTGCAGCATTAGTATTATCCTTCACTGTACTTGCAATAAATTTTATAATATCCATTTTTCTCCTTTTATAAAAAGTTCCTTTACCTTAATAATATCATATTAAAAACATTTAATACAATGATTATTGCATTTTTCAAAATACATCCTTTAGTACAAAGTTTACTACCCCTATAGCAAGCAGAGCAATAACCAAACCGACCACTCCGTATAGAATTGTATCCTTGCCTCTTTTAACCTTCGCAGAATCACCCTGCGAAGTGGCATAATAAATACCACCAATAATAATCACAATGACCGCTAAAACGCCTATAACAGTAAAAGTAACGTTCAATAGATTATTAATTCCTGTATTTACATCCGTCCCCGTCCCATTCTGCTCCGCAATTCCTTTTGTCTGCTCAGCTATGCTGCCAATTTTATCCATTCGTCTTTCCTCCCGTAGCGTTTATCACAAAAGTCGTTATCGCAAAGGCTAGTAGTACCACAACTAGACCAATCACCGCATACATAATCGTCGTCTTCGCACGCGCCACCTTCGCCGGATCGCCAGCCGATGTCATATACATAACACCACCAATCACTATCACGATTACTGCCAACACCCCTACGAACCCATAGACAGCATTTAGAATAGAACCTATCCTCGCATTCGCATCAGCCTCACCTTTTTTCCCACATATCAGAGGGTCAGGATTAGCCACCTTGCATGCATCATTACTTGCATCATCAATCCTTATAGTTTTGCTTGCATATACACTGCACGAAAGTGTCGACAACGCTATAAATAGCGCCGCAATAATCGCAATTACTTTTTTCATCCCATTGCTCCTACTACTGTATTAACTATCGTTGCTGCAAAAATCACAATCAATAAACCAATCATGGAATACATAATAGTATTCTTCGCCTTCGAAATACCAGCTGGATTACCAGTAGAAGTGATATATTGAATACCGCCCCATATCACCATAATAACCGCCACCACCCCAGTCCATACTATGACCTGGTTGAAAATTTCCAAGAAAAATTCTTTCGACGACGTTTTAGCCGCCGCTCCACTCACGATATCTGAAACCGTACCAGAAATAATCGACGCCGACATTACTATTACCAAGCCGATGACGGCATTCGTTATTGTCTTTTTACCTTTTTTAGACTTCTCAACATCGCCTTGCCCGATAATATATTGGATGCCACCCCACATTACTAAGCCGATTGCCAGATACCCGACAATTCCGAGCACCATGCTTACAATATTCATCGCAATTGTCCAAACATACTTTTTGACATCAGTAGCCTTATTATCATGGTCCCCAGGAAATGCTTCCTCTGGACTCTTTATTTCACAGCTTCCGTTAGTCAAGTTAGCATACCAAGTCCTCAACCCCAAAAAACTTGTGTTACAGCCGCTCGTTCCATCATCAGCCGCCACAGTAACTGGCGTAATAGTTGCCATAAATGCCGCTACTACCGCTATTACTAATAAGCTTATTTTCTTCACAATTATTCTCCTAATTCCTTATTGTAGCCGATATTATTATAGTCATTGCCTTTACTACTAGTCACTTTACCATTTGGCAGGAACAAACCAATAATAAACGACAACAGCACCCACGCCACCAAGCCGATTGCAATTTCAAAAATTCGACGTTTCGCCGTAGCGACTTGCGATTCGTTATCGCGCGCAGTCATCCACATAATGCCACACACTATAATACCAATCGTTCCGGCCACTACTACCAAACCAGTCAAAATATCCACAACTAGTTGAACAATGCTCTCAATTCCTCCTTTACCGCACCAAGACCCAGGCAAAATAGATGTACACTTATTGTCACCAACATATCCGTTTGATGTGCCGCTAGAAGCGTCACTACTTCCAGTACTTCCACTACTTCCACTGCTACCATCGCTAGTAGCACCACCACTCGCAGAACCGCTTGCAGCATTACTATCTTCTATATTTACAGGGTTATTATTATTATTATTCGCACCGCTATTACTAGCATCATTCCAAACACATTGCCCAGAGCTCTGAGAAGGACGAGAAAAAGTACCACCCATTTCAGTACATTTATCTACTATCGGTTGCACCTGACCTTCAACACCAATAGGCATAACGCATTTATTCGACGAGTAACTTCCTCCCCATGATTCTCTACAGGTCTTATCTCTTTCGATGACGGGGTTTATCACAGCGCTCGCCACCTTCGCCCCGCCTATCACGCATATAATTGCCGCTAGTATTATCAATCCTTTTTTCTTCATTTTTGTAACCTTATAATTCAAAATCCTACCATAATTATACGATAAAACCTCAAAAATTGCAGAGAACCCGCTAGACCTTTTAAAAACCCATAAAAATCCCGCCATTTTCCGTATATCATCCTTGACGAAATCGCTTATGTGTGCTATAATAGAATAGTTATGGTCAAGCGTATCAAGAGTATCGCTTTATCTCTTATGGCGACAATTTTTGCCATTCTGGCAATATCTTCGCCTGTTTTTGCAACCCCAAATGATTCAAATACAATCGTCACCCCTAACGATGAAGAAGTTGTTGTCACGGACGAACCAATCGAAACTATCGTCACCGAAGACGAAGAGGTTATTACTGAAGACCCAACAGAGAAGCAACTAAGCTGTTCTGATCAAGTCGGTAGCCTCGCTTGGATCATCTGTCCAGGCGTTGGCCTTTTTGGCAACATCATCGATGGTGCATATAGCCTTCTTACCTCTATTATCGAAGTTAACCCTCTCCCAACCGATTACAATTCACCAATTCATCTCGTCTGGGAATATTTCCGTGATATCACAAACATCGTCTTTGTCGTCTTCTTCCTAGTCGTCATCTTATCTCAAATTAGCGGCTTCGGCATTAATAATTACGGCATCAAAAAAGTCCTCCCGCGTATCATTATTACCGCCATCCTTGTCAACCTCAGTTATCTTATCTGTACACTCGCCGTCGATGTCAGCAATATTCTCGGCCACAGCTTCCAAGAATTTTTCCGCAACATCCAAAACATCGCCATTACAAATGGCACCATATCAAATAATGCACAAGACTTTTCCGTGTCCGGCGTTATTACTGCTATGCTCGGCATCGGCACGGCAGCAGGTATAGGTTTTGCCGCCCTTGCTACATATGGTAGTTTCAGCGGCGTATTTTGGCTTCTACTACCAGTCCTTCTTTCTGGCCTCGTAGCCGTATTTTCAGCTGTCATCACAATGGCCGCTCGCCAAGCCCTCATCTTCCTCTTAGTGATGGTCTCACCACTTGCAATCATTGCCTATATGCTCCCAAACACAGAGAAGTGGTACAAAAAATGGTACAGCACCCTTGCTCAAATGCTATTCTTCTATCCAATGTTTAGCATTCTTTATGGTGCATCTCAGCTTGCTAGCATGGTTATCGTCACCTCAGCTACTAGCTGGCTCGGCGTCATACTTGGCATCGCCGTCAAACTCCTACCTCTCTTTATGTCAATCCCACTTATGCGCATGTCCAACTCCGCACTCGGCAAAATCAGTGGCATCGTTGGTCGCCTCGCCGCTCACCCACAAGGCGCTATCGGTCGCTATGCTATGAGCCAACAAGCCCTCGCAAGACAAAAGCAGCTCAATAACGTCAATTCTCGAATTCCACACAACCGCCTTGCACGTTATCTCGATCAGCAACGCGCTCGCCGTGCTTTTGATACAAAAGAGCTCGCCGCCAACAACGAGGACCGCAACCTAACCTACTCTATGTCTAGCTGGAAAAACCGCAACGGCAAGATAAACAGTCGTGGTCTACGCCACTATGAAAATGAGCGCCGCAAAATGGATTATGCAGCTACTCGCCTAAATGTCGAAAACGACTTTAATGAAGGCTTCAAGGATGATGGTACTGACAAGCGTATTCGCGCAAAAGACCTCGCAAGAGTATCCAATGTTAACCGCGATTACAGGGATACAGTCGTCAAAAGCCATACTGCCGAAAGCCGCAAAAATCTCGTTGCTCTCAATAATATGGAAGAGCGCGCACAAATTATCCATGATCACGTCCAAAACAGTGGTGAAGCAATTCATCAACAAGTTCTTGACACCTTCAATATCGATGCTTCGACATTTGATAATATTTCCAACAAAAAAGAGAACTACGAAAAAGCTCTCCTCAAACAATCCGCTATTACTAAATTAAATGCGGGCCAAGCATTAACAAAGGAAGAGCAAGATATTATTAATACTACCGGCAGAATTCTCACTCGATCCGAACAAGCTGCCCTTAATGGTGGCGGCTTAACTGCAGAGGAACGCAATATTTATGTCACTGGTCAAAAAGCTATTAATGCAACTCTTGCTGACGCTGTCGCCGCAAAACGTGAAGTTGACAAGAAGGCGCGCAATACTTACCTCGAACTCTACAATGATTACGAGGCTGGTCCTCGTATTAAAGAAGAGCTCATCAAAGCCTTCCAAAACAAAGACTATAACTCTATGTCCGCTGCACTCGAAATTATGTATAAACGTGGCGATAAGGATGATATTGGCGAAGTTCTCCAAAAATATTCCAAAGAAGCCGGAGGTGATGAAAATATCCGTTTTCAGAAAGAACTCAACGATGTTTGTCTCACTATGAAAGGCGAAGACCTCGATGTTGCACAATGGGCAAAAGCTAACATGATGCGCCGTGGCATGAATGGAAAGGGTAAAGCAGTCGAATCCTTCATCGATTTTGAAACTTGGGCGAAAGGCGAATTATTAGCAGGCGATCAGGATATTAGTGCTGCACGTAAAACTTCGCGCGTCGAACTTGCCGAAGCACTTAGCAACTGGGATCCTATCGCAACTGCAGATCGTACGATGTGGGTTCAAATGCTTGACCAGTTGAAATCAGGTATTATACCTAAAGACGCTAACGGCAATGAAAACCTTGCTCTATATCCACTCAAATATCTTCGTTCCGCAGTCTGCTCAGGTAAAATGGATGGTGAACGCCTAGATTCATTCAATAAATGGTTCGTTGGTGGTTACAATAGTAACAAGCCGTTAACTGATCCAGATAACGCATTCTTCAATGCACACAAAAGTTCATATGAAACTAACATATTGAAATTCATCGGCGAGATGACTGCGCCTCAACTTGCAACGCTCAAAACTGCTACGCTTACTAAACTCAATGATGCAATGCTGGCAATTGATCCAAACAACACAATAACTATTAATGGCAAACAAATCAGTCAAAAATTATATGATGCTGTCAACACTCAGAGAGATCAGCTCAATAACGAGCACTCAATGGCAGGTATGCGTACTGGTATGAATCCAGCTGTCCGCGAGATGCTTGGTATTAATGACTAAAAAACAAACCAAAAGGACCGCCACTACGCGGTCCTTTTTCTATTGCGATTATGTTAAAATATAAGTATGGCTCAGTATAAGGTCCCGCAAGATGTCGAGGCAGACGATAAACTCCTCGGTCCTTTTAGCTTTCGCCAGTTTATCTATCTAATAATTGCTGCTGGTGGCTGCTTCCTCGCCTTTTTGCTGTTCCAAATTTTCCCGCTCCTCGTTATCATTCCAATCCCAGCCATCATCTTTTTTGCCATCCTCGCTCTTCCTATCAAAAAGGATCAGCCTATGGAGACTTATTTATCTGCTATCATAGATTATTATCTCAAACCGCAAAAACGTATTTGGATGCCAGGTCAGCCTGATACTGCAATCACCATTACCGCACCAAAACAAGTCGAAGAGAAGCGCACAAAAGACCTCAGCCAAGAAGAAGCAGGCCGCCGCCTCTCATTCCTCGCCGATATTGTCGATACTGAGGGCTACGCTATAAAAGAAACCAACACGAACCTTCGCGATGACGTTGCAAGCGAAGCGTCCGAAGCAAAAGATATTTTTGAAGCCAATCAAACATTTAATCTCGACCAGAGTCTCCAACAGAGCACAGCCAATCGCCATGCTCAGCTCGTCGAACAGATGCGCGATGCTATTAGTAAAAACAGTATTTATGGCGCCGCTCCAGCACCAGCTGTCACTCCAGCGCCAGCCGCTACTCCAACCCCAGCACCAGTCCAAACCACTCCTACTCCTCAAATTTCCCAATTCCAACCGCCAGTTATGCCGATTGCGCAACCCATTCAACCTACCACACCTGTTCAACAACCATCAATCGCCGCACCAGTTAACGTTGCCGCTAGTAACGCCACCATCCAACCAGATATCGAAGAAATTCGCGAAGCGCTCGCTACTCCAACCCAAGAAGAACAAGAAGCTCAAGATGAACTCGACAATATCATCGATCCAAACTATCAACCACTCCCACAACCTCAGCCAACTCCTCCACCAGAGCCAGAACCAAAGCCAGCGCCAGCAGCAGAACCGATAAACGAAGACCTAGTCAATCTTGCAAACAATCCTGACTTTTCAATTGAAACTATCGCCAAACAAGCAAAACGCATTGCGGAGCAAGAATCAAACAATAACGAAGTATATATATCACTACATTAAGGAGTCAACGTGCAACCAAATCAACAACAACCAATCAACCCAGCACCAGCCGCTCAGCCGCAGCAGGCTCAAGCATTTGCTGCACCAACTCAACCTATCAATACTAATACCGCAAATCGTGCCCAGACTCAAATGCAGCAACCAGCCCCGCAGCCAGTTCGCCACAATAACCCAAATTCCTCTCAATCATCCCTCCTTATCTCCGAACTTCGTGATTCAATGGTTATTATGAAAGACGGTTCATTCCGTGCTGTTATTGCCTGTAAATCCATCAACTACGACCTCATGTCCGAAGAGGAGCGCGAATCCGTTGAATACTCCTACCAAAACTTCCTTAACTCACTTAATTTCACCGTTCAAATTCTTATCCGCTCACAACGCGTCGATATTGCTCCATACATTGATCGTCTCACCGAACTCCGTCGCCAAAACGACAATATGCTCCTCGGCGTCCTTATGGATGACTATATCAACTTCATTGACATCCTCTCTCAGGAAGCAAACATTATGGACAAGTCCTTCTTCGTTGTCGTTCCATACTACACATCAAAAGAAGCCGAAAAAGCCCTAGAGCAATCCAAAAACATCTTCAAAACATTTACAAAAGACAAAACCCCGCCAGTAACCCGCATCGACCGCGCAACTTACGACAAAGCCGTCACGGAAATCAATAACCGCGCCGAAGCCGTCATCTCTGGCCTCTTTCAAATCGGCATTCAGTCTGTTCGCCTCAACACCAAAGAGCTCGGCCAACTCTATTACAACTTCAATAACCCAGACACCGCCGTCCGTGAACCGCTCGGCGACTTTAGTAAACTTGCGCATCTTTATGTAAGGAAGGGCGAACCAGGAGAGGAGAACTAATATGTCCAAAAAACAGCAACTCAGCGCCGCCGATATTGCAGCGCAAGCTCAATTACAAGAAGAGCTTGAAATCCAGCGTGCTTTCGAAACCGGTATCACCACCCTTCGCGACCTCATCTCGCCATCTAGCCTTGAATTCAACTCTGATCATTTTCGCATTGGCACAAAATACGGCCGCACTATGTATGTCTATGGTTATCCACGTATGCTTTATACCGGTTGGCTCAGCTCGATAATTAATATCGACGAAGTTCTCGATGTTTCCATGTATATCTATCCTGTCGAAACTGCCGTCGTTATGAAAAACCTTACCAAAAAAGTTACCCAGCTCGAAGCTTCTATGGATATCAATAGCGAGAAGGGGAAAGTCCGTGACCCAGAGCTCGAAGCTGCCATCTCAGACGCCGAAGATCTTCGCGACCAGCTTCAGGTTGGCGCAGAACGTTTCTTCCGTTACGCGCTCTATATTACACTTTATGCCGACTCACTCGACGAACTCCAATTTGTCCAACACAAAATTGAAACTATTTTTGGTCAGCAAATGATTTTCACAAAGGTTGCCAGCTCGCAACAAGAGCAGGGCATGAACAGTACCATGCCTCAATGTACCGACAACCTCCAAATTCGCCGCAACATGAATACCGGCGCAATCTCCACCAGCTTCCCATTCACCTCTGCCGACCTTACACAGGAAAAGGGCATCCTCTACGGCATCAATATGCATAATAACGGCCTCGTCATCTTCGACCGCTTCTCGCTTGAAAATGCCAATATGGTCGTCTTCGCTAAGTCTGGTGCAGGTAAATCTTTCACCGTTAAGCTCGAAGCTCTTCGCTCAATGATGGTTGGCACCGAAGTTCTTATTATCGACCCAGAAAACGAGTATCAAAAACTCGCCGACGCCGTTGGTGGTTCCTATATTCGCCTCAGTCTTAACTCCGATGTCCGTATTAATCCATTCGATTTACCGAAAGTCGTTGACGCCGAAGACGCAAATGACGCCCTCCGCGCTAACCTCGTTACGCTTCACGGTCTTTTCCGCCTTATGCTCGGCGGTGGCCAACTCTCTCCAAACGAAGAAGCCGATCTCGACCAAGCTCTTATCGATACTTACGCACGCGCCGGCATCACAAGCGACCCGCTCACCCATACAACACCACCTCCAACCATCATTAATCTCTATGACACTTTGCTTCATATGGGCGGCACTGGTCCAGGCCTTGCACAGCGCCTTCGCAAATATACTACCGGTACTTTCGCAGGTATCTTCTCACAGCAGAGCAATATTGATATCAACAACCAAATGGTCGTCTTCAATATTCGCGACCTCGAAGACGAACTTCGCCCAGTCGCAATGTATATCGTCCTGAACCATATTTGGAACATCACTCGCGCCAACCAAAAGAAACGTATGCTCATCGTTGATGAGGCGTGGCAGCTTATGAAATATGAAGATTCCGCCAGCTTCCTCTTTAGTCTCGCTAAGCGTGCTCGTAAATATTACCTCGGCCTCACTACTATCACCCAGGACGTCGAAGATTTCATGTCGTCAAAAATGGGCCGTGCTATCGTTAATAACTCGTCGATGCAGCTTCTTCTCAAACAATCTTCCGCAGCAGTCGATGTCCTCTCCGATGTTTTCAAGCTAACAAGTGAGGAACGCAAACGCCTAGCAAGCTTCCCAGTCGGCCAAGGCCTCTTCTTCGCTGGCCAAAACCACGTCCATATTCAAATCGTTGCTAGTGAGACTGAAGAATCGCTTATTACTACAAATCCAAACGCCAAAAAGTAAAGTTCTTATATTAGACATCTCCACTTAAAAATTATATAATTATAGGTGATATGTCGTCAGAGGCATTAGGTCAAAAATATCGTGGAAAACACGATCCTTATAATGGCATGGAAACGCCGGACATCCGCCCGAGCTATATTGCACGCCGCAATCTTTCTGACGCCGAAAAAAATGCCACCAACAAACAAGGCAGTGACAAAATCGTCAATCGTGCGATTAATCGCCTTCGTAATAACGAGCTAAATCAGCGCAGTCAGTTTTCTAATTCTTTTCGCAATTCCGTTACCGGCAATACTCGCGGAGAAAAAATCAAAGCAAAAGGTAGCTTCAGTCTCAAACGCCGTCTCGCACCAGCCTCTCTCATCACCGCATTGCTTTTAGGCGGTGGGGCATTATTTTATCTTTCTCAATCAATTCTCGGCCCACACCTATCTAGCCTTTATACCGAAGCGACCGATCTTCAATTCACATCATACAACGCCCGCAATACACGTATTTTTCGTTATTTAATTAATGGTGGCGACCAAATCAAAATCAGTAACTTCAACAAAAAATACACTACTTTCTCGCCATATCTCAAGAGCCGCCTCCGCAAAAACGGCATCGAAGTTGGCCGTATCGACGCTGACGGCAATTTCAAAACAATCAAAGGCGTTTCCACTTCAAAAACCGTCCTCAAATATAAAGACGAGATTATTGATGCCAATTCTTTCCAATCAAAATTTGCAAGCGATGCTAACTTCCGCGAAGCCTACTACAAAGCAAAGCGTGGTCGCGTAGCTGGATTTTTTGACGATTCAGCCGACTTTTACTACAAGAAAAAGGGCGCCACGCGCGACATCTTTAATAACTACAAATCCACTGGCGATGCCGATGCGGATGCAAGCCAATTTCGGAGCACCGTGTCCGACCGCGTAACTGGTAGCGACGCCACTATTAACTCTGTTAGCCGCACAACCGACGAAGAAACCGGCGAATCAAAAGTAACCAAAAATGGCGACGATTTTGAAACTCAAAAAATATCAGCTAGCACTCCAGAAACCAAAGCGCGCGCAATGGTGAATAATATTGCCGGCAAAGTCTCCAATGTCGGTGTTCCGGTCTGTTCCGCACTCCGTATCGTAAATATCGCCGCCGTCACTGTTTCGGCCTATCAAATATTCCAATCGATTTCTTATTTCCTTAGCCTTATGGAACCAGTCAGTAAAATGATGGCAGGCGAAGGCGATACGTCCGGTATTAATGAAGCACTCAATTTCCTTACCGACTCTACAACTAGCCAAGTTCAATACATCAACGCTGACGGTAGCACTGCCATAAAAGACGTCACTGGCTCACCACTTCAATCAAACGGTTCCAAGCTAGTTCTTATTGGCGAATCAGTAAACAGCAACGATGTCGCCCCGTATTCAATCAAGAACGTCACTCGCGCCGCCACAACCATCGCCGTCAGTACTGGCGCCACTAATGTTGTTTGCGATGGAGTTATGGCCGCTTCCGCCGTTATGTCTCTTGCATCCAATGCTGTCCCAGGCGGCACGCTCGCAAAATTTATCGTTAGCGCAGTCGCGCGAACCGTCGGCGGAATTGCTATCACTGGCATTGTCGGTGCTATCGTTAGCGCCATCATCCCATATGTTGCCAAAATTTTCGCAAGCAACATTTTCGAAAGCTACACTGGCATTCCAGCCGGCGAATTATTCTCTCAAGGCGCCGCAAATGCCAACTTCAAACTCTCAACGCAGGGAAGCGCCTATATGCCAGCCTCCGAAGATTACATTAAACGCCAAAACAACGAAACCGCCGTCGCTCTCGCGCAAGAAGCTGAAGTAGATCGCCTCCACCGCAGCCCATTTGATACCTCCAGTAAGAATACCTTCCTCGGCTCGCTCTTATCAAAATTTTCCTTTATGTCGCAAACTACCGATACCTTTGGCAAAGTTACGAGTTTTGCAAATCTTTTCAAGAATTCACTCAACGTATTCAACCCAACATCCTCCGCTAGCGACGATCCAAATATGTATACCGCAAATTATTCCGGCTGTATCAATGCTCTAGACGACACTGTTTGCGATATCTATGACCAAGAAATCGTCGGTATGGATTATTCGACAATCGACCTCGCACCAGACGACCATACTTACACCGCAGTTATCGAGCCAAACATTGACGAAGATGGCAAAATTAAGAAAAACTCCGAGCTCGCAAAATTCATTTCATTCTGTACGGAACGCGAATCGCCGTGGGGCGTCCTCGACGTTAATATTATGAATTCTCTCCAAACCGACTTCGGTATTGTCGGAAATAATCTCATCATCATCAATGATATAGTCGACATTATTAACGCTGCCGAAGATGTCGCTAATCGCGGCTGGGGAACTGGCGATAACTGCCGAATGAGTAGCAGCAACCCTCGTTGGGATAGCGAATTTAAATATTACCAACGCTATGTAGAAGATATGCGTATTTTGGGCGGAATGGACGACGAAGAAGATTCCAACCCAGTTCTTGCTTATCAAAAAGATTATTACGAAGAACATCCACTAGACACTTCTTTCACTGGCACACTAGCACGCATTTCCGGCCAATCAAAAGATGATGTAGCCTTCCTTATGGAATACATCGACTATTCCAATAAAATCGCAAACTACGACCCATCAACACGTTATGCTTTCAGCGAAAACGCCGAGCCGCAGCAAATTTCCTTCACTGAACCGCAATTCGATTCTACCGAAACAATCCTCCCAACAATTACCGCAATCTTCATCGATAAGAGGAATTACACCGTATGAAATACTTATCACGCTCAATTATCATTTTAATAGCCTCTTTCGTTCTCGTTAATGAGCCTGCTTTTGCCGCCATCCCTAGCGACGACATTCTTGATTTTTACGATTCAAATAATATCTATTATTACAACCCGAGTGGCAGCAATGATTATTGCGATTCGACTTATACAAAATTAGTCGGCGACACAATCGAAGAAAAAATGTGGAACTTTTATGTTGAAAACGGTTTCACCGACGCGCAGACTGCAGGTATCTTAGGCAATGCTATGGCCGAAAGCGGTCTTGAGCCAACTCGTGCTAGCGTAGAAACCTTTTTTGGTCTCTATCAATGGGGTTACGGACGTAAAGATAATCTCTTCGACCGTTTTCAAAAAGCCGGCCTTATTCATTACACCAGTAGAGAATATTGGCCAGTTGGCGCATCAAAAAATATCCCAGCTGATGATCTAGAAAAAATCCTTTCCATTGAATTAGATTTTTCTATAACCGAAGATACTTGGGATTGGCAAACAGAAGTCAAAAAACAAACCACCCCAGAAGCTGCCGCCGAAGCATTTCTCGTAATTTTCGAGCGCGCCGTCGACAATGGCGGACCGACTGTTGGGCCAATCTTATATTATGCTCCGTATAAAGGTATTCGATATCAAGGAGCCCAAGCCCGTCGTGATTTTGCGCGAGAATTTTACGATAAATATTCCGGCCACGGCATTAGTGTCTCCGGTGGTGACGCCGCTCGCGAAAATGGCAATAATCTTACAATTATCGGCGACTCAATCACCGTAGCTTCCACGAACGCTCTCCGCAATAAATTCATCGATCTATCTAGTGATAATATTAACGCCGCTGCCAGCCGCACTTGGGCAGAAGCAATTAGTATTGCAAAAGAATTAAATGCTTCGTCAAAAATCAAAGACAATGTCGTTTTCGCGCTCGGAGCAAATAGCCCACAATTAACCCAAAAAGACATCGAAGACGCCATCGAAGCAATCGGCGCTGACAGAAATATTACCTTCGTAACCGACTGGAGTACAAAAAATGATTATGCCAACAACAACAATCTATTCTATGATTTTGCCAAAAACTACTCCAATATCGTCGTAGCCGACTGGAAACAAGCCGTCGAAAACAAAGCAGACGAATATTTCTACGATAATTATATCCATCCAAACGACAAAGGCGCAAAGCTATTCGCGGAAATTATTTATAACACCGTTAATGGCAGTCTCAACGCAAAAGGTTGTAGCATAAATGGCGAATTCGAAAAACTCGTCAAAGCCTACGCTTGGCCAGATTGGCATTTTGCGCCATGGCTTGACCGTATGCCAGATTACGCCGCCGCCGTCACTCAATCAATCAGCGAAGGTCGTTATGTTGGTGGTTCAGTTCGCAACGTACCAGGTATCGACTGTGGCGGTTTTGTAACAATATTAGCTCAAAATTCTGGTCTCGCTCCAGACTATAATGATAAAAAAGGTGCTACCGAAACCCAGGAAAAATGGGTCAAAGAGCATAATTGGACCTTGCTTAACGCCACTTCAACTACCGAAATAGATACCAGTATTCTTCAACCTGGCGACATCGCATTTTCTAAAGGTCATACATTTATTTATGTTGGCGATATTCCTGGCTTTAATTCAAAAATTGCTTCCGCTTCTTATAGCCAAGACGGCACTGGCGGTCGCGCCCCGATGGCTGGCGGCGAAGATTTAATTAGAGGGAATGGCGCCATAGTCCGCTGGTATCGTAATCCGCAATTCCGCTCATCAAACGGCACTAGTTATAAACAAAAATTACAAAACACTGTATGGAGCGATTAATGAAAGAGCAGATTAAGGAAAGAAGAAAATTAATAATTATCCTCTTAATAATTGCTTTTGTTTTCGTCGCTTTCTATTCAATCTCAACCCTTATCTATCGTATCGGCAAAATTAAAACTTCTATTTATTTTGCGCCAGGCAACGCTACTGTCACGCTCAATGATAAAAAAATATCTAACCGCAGCGACGAATGGATTATTCCAGGAAATTATCATCTCAAAGTCAGCTTCAATGAACATTTTGAGACCTATGAAGAAGACATAGAAATATCAGAAGATAATCATGAATTTTATGGCACACTCGCCGCTCTTGACGCAGAGGGAGAAGAATATATTCAAAAACACCGTGAAGATTTCGCAAAAGCCGAAGGTCTCGTCGGAAATTTACTCAGTAAAAGAGGTCGAAAAATAAAAGAAACTTATCCAATCCTCAATTATCTCCCAATCAACAACTCACTCTATTCAATTAGCTACCAATATGACGAAAATCAAAAGCCTATCATCAATGTCAAAGCTGATCCAAAATATCTCGATGTCGCCGTCAGCATGTTAAAAACTTTCAACGATATCGATTTAACTACTGAAAACATCGTATTCTATAATAATCCATTTTCAAGCACCCCTAATCAAAGTACTGCGAGTGATTACAAAACATTTTTAAGAGAATCATACCAATTATTAAATAATTACAAAATCAACGACTTAAAGCAAGAAGGCGATTATTATTACACTTCGTTTTATATTGACGACTATAATAATGCCGCCATCTATAATCATTATAAAATTATCCTCACAAAAACCGAGGATAACTGGACTATTACTGCAAATCCACAGCCATTATTTACAATCTACAACACTCAAAACATTGATAAAGAAATTCTTCGCACTATAAACTCTTACTAACCGTCATATTTGCCGGTATATTCGTGCTCGTAATAATCATCTGGTAATCTTTAAAATTCTCAACCAAATGTTTTTGTCGCATTTCGTCTAATTCGGAAAAAATATCATCAAGTAAAATAACAGGACGCTCACTGGTTTCTTCCTCAAGAATATGTGCCTCAATAAATTTTAGCGCCAAAATAATGCTTCTCATCTCGCCACGCGAAGCCGTTCCGTCCGCCTCTGCACCATTAAAAATAAAGCAATAATCATCTCGATGAATACCAAAACTCGTATATCCAAGCGCCTTATCTTTTTCAAAACATTTTTCCAGCTGCTCTAGATATTTATTTTCAGACAAATCTTCGCCAATATATTTTATCTCACACTTATCTTCATTTTTTGCTATCCAGCGATAATTATCCGTCATTTGCTTATTAATTTTTGCGATTATTTCTTTTCTAATCGCTCTTATGTGCGCCCCATACTGCGCGCACATAATATTCCAAGAAAACAAATCATCCCGCGAAATATTTTCCATCTTTAATAAATCATTTCGCTGCTTCAAAGCTTTATTATATCGCCCAAGCATAACAGTATAACTACTATTTATTTGTTTAAAAAGTTCATCAAAATAATCTCTTCTTCTTACTGGCGATGATTCAATTAGGTAGATATTATTCGGCTCAAAAAGCACTACTGGATACCGATTATTTTTCGGTAGTCTTAAACTTTTTTTACTATCAATTTCAAACTCTTTTTTATTTAATAAAGGATTATATCTAATAATTATCTTTTTAGAATCATAAAGATCAACTTCAATTCTAAAAAATTCCGCATCTCTCTGCAAAATCTCATCATCCACTGCCTTGAAACTTCTTCCTCGTAAAGCCATATATATTGCTTCAAGAACAGATGTTTTACCACTTCCATTTTCACCAATAATAAGCGTCGTTGGACGATTACAATCCAGCACAAAATTATCGTGACAACGAAAATTTCGAAGACTAATTTTATGAATTATATTCATTAGCTCTTTAGCGGCATAATAATATGTGTATAATCCGCATTATCCGTATTTTTTATTACTACTGGAGATAGCTTACCAGAAAAACTAAACTCTATTTCGTCATCGCTAATTGCATTTAGAGAATCTAATAAATAGCGCGAATTAAGCGTCACTTTTCCATCTTCAGATACCTTCGCCTCCATTGTTGCAGAGTTTTCGCCAAGCTCACTCGCAACCGCAGACACACCAAAACTACCGTTTTCTTTTGAAGCCTCACATACAACCGATCCACCAGATTCCCGTGCAAACAAAGCAGCAACTTTTGTCATACGTGTCAATTCTGCCTTATTAAGCTTTACACTTGCTTTACAATTCTTCGGAATTAATTGTCTATAATCCGGAAAACTCGCATCAATAATTTTTGAAGTAATTTCAACTTCACCAAGCCTGAATCTTATCTGAGAATCAATAATCATCACTTCAACATCTTCCACGCTATCAGATAGGGAACTCAGAACCTCTCTTAACGCAGGCGTAGGAACGATCACTTTAATTTCGCTTTTTACATTATCAACAAATTTTTTATCCGCCAAACGATAGCCATCCGTCGCCGCAATATATAAAGCACCTTCAAAAGTATTAAAATATACCCCCGTTAGGGCAGGGCGCGTCATATCATTACTACTTGCGATAATCACCTGGTTAACCGACTCTTTAAAAATATCCGCTGGAATCTTAAATGAAACCGCTTCTTTTTCATCCATAGTTGGAAGTTCAGGAAAATCATCCGCCAAAATACCATTGATAACCGATTTATATTTTCCTGCAGAAATTGTTAATTTTTCACCGCTAGTAATAATCTTAATTTCTTCTTTCGGTAAATTTGAAACGAAATCAGCAAGAAGACGAGCTGGTACAGTTATAGTTCCTTCTTTTTTAATCTTCGCATTTACATATTCAACCGTTGCTAACTCTAAGTTGGTCGCTGTTAATGTTAACTGTTTTCCTTCCGCTCTTAATAAGACGTTGCTAAGAATAGGTAATCCTGCTTTCGTACTTGCTGCTACACGACTTACTATACTTAATGCTTTTGCAAGTCTTTCTTGTAGAACTTCTACTTCCATATTCCTCCTTTTTAAAATCCTTCCTTATATTTATTAGTATTAGTAAGGTCTGTGTAAAACGTGTAAAACTCTACGTTTAACAGATTAAAATTCCAATTTTTAATTGTTAAATTTTTCTGCGCAAAACTAAGTAAATAATTGTAAAACCCACCCATAATGTGCAAAATATTATAAAAACCGCATTTTTGCACATTTTTGTTATACAATTTTTGCGCAGACTTTTTAACGAATTTTTGAACAATTTTTACACAATTAATTGGCATAAATTTTGCTCCTCAACTCTGTTATTTGCTCGCGAAGATTAAAATCAGTCTTTAGATTTTTCTTTACTACTCTCACTCCGTGCATAATAGTTGTATGATCTTTTTGGAATTCGTCACCAATTTTTGGCGTGCTAAGTCCTAGCTCTTCATTCATAAGATACATAGCTACTTGACGTGCATTTTTAATATCTTTCACGCGGCTAGTTCCAAGTAAATCTTTTATATTGAGGTTGTAATACTTTGCCACCTTATCTATCACCTGGCGCGGCGAAACCCGACGTTGAGCCGGTTGATTAATAGGTGTTATTTCTCCGATAACCTCACTTGTAGGAACCCCTCTCAAATCAGCGAGTAGTAAAACGTGATTTAAGCCACTCTCAAGATCGCGGATGTTTGTATTAAAGTTTTCCGCAAGATATTCAACCGTAGTATTATCTATATCATTTCCTTTTAATTTCGCTTTTTCGCGAATAATCGCACAGCGCGTCTCAAAATCTGGCAGCTGAATATCGATAGAAATACCTTGAGTAAGGCGGGAAGAGAGGCGTGGATCGACTGTTGCTATTTGGCTCGGTAAGCGATCTGCTGTTACGATTACTTGTTTATTATTACTATGAAGATAATTAAAAATATTAAAGAATTCGTTTTGTGATTCAGTTTTTCCTTGTATAAACTGAAAATCGTCTACTATTAATACGTCTAAATCGCGATATTTTTGCTTGAAGTTTTCCAATTTTTTATTCTGGATTGAGGAGACAAATTCGCTAACAATCTGTTCAGTTGTAACGTAAAGTATATTCATATCTGGATATTTGTTATGAATTTCATTACCGATTGCTTGAATTAAATGCGTTTTACCGTAGCCAGAGCCGCCATAAAGGAAAAGGGGATTATAACTATTACCAGGATTATCTATAATTGCTCTTGCTGCACCCACTGCAACATCATTATTACCGCCAACAACGTAATTATCTAAGCGATAATTAGAATTCAGACCATTATTAGCTATGCTCGATGTCATCTTTTTTAAAGTATCACCGACGGACGAAACCTTAGTTCCACCTCGTTCAGGAGTAACTCCAGGGATTATTTCTATCCCTTGACGAATTTCGCCGCTCTTTTTTGGCTGATCTACGACAATAATCTCGAAACTTTCATCATTAAAACCTGCCGCTTTTAAGGCACTCATTATTTTGTCGTGATATTTTTTCTCAATAGAAGACTTTACAAAAGCACTCTGAACCGAAAAAGTCAGCACTTTATTCTCGTCGGATACGAACTTTGCTTTATTAAAATAAGTATCAAAGGCCATAGGAGAAATAATATTCTTCAACTCATCCAGAATTGTTTGCCACTTATTTGGCATTTTTGGCCTCCTTTTCTTCCTTTCTATTATACAAAAGTTTTCCACAGTTAAAAGACGTAAAACGCCATTTGCAATTATTTTTTAATAATTTTTAATAATTAACAGATTAGAGAAATCCACAGCCTTTAGAAAAATAGAGGAGCGCTCTGTGGAAAAACAGTTGAAAAATCGGCAAAAAAATAGTAAAATGGACATAATTCTGTAAATAAAACAATAATTAGAAAGTCAGGAAATAATTTATGCCAAAGCGTACTTATCAGCCACACAAGCGTCAGCGCAAAGTTGAACACGGTTTCCGCAAACGCAACTCATCAGTAAACGGTCGCAAAGTTCTAGCTCGCCGCCGTATTAAAGGTCGCGCACGCCTAACCGCTTAATTGAATGTTATCGAAGTCATTTCGTTTTCATTCGCGCGGTGGGGTTAGACATACCTATCAGCACGGTAAAACAATCAGGGATTCAAAAATATCCCTGGTTTTTGCATCTAATGCGCGCAATCGCCAACGTTACGCAGTAGTTGTAAGTAAAAAAATCCTAAAATCCGCCGTCGGCCGCAACCGTATTCGCCGTCGTGTATATGAAGCAATCCGTCTTGAACGCCCCTCGATTCAGCAGCCTGTGGACTGTATCTTTATAGTTAATACAAAAGAAATAGCTAACTTGGATTTTGCAGAACTACGTTCTCTTATTCATGATTTACTTATCGAGGCAAAAATAATATAATAAAACCCATTAGGGAGTGTGTAATATATGTTTGATTTAATAGATATGCTTATTGTGCGCCCAATCGTAAATATATTTTTTGCGATTTATTCAGTAGTTGGCGATTTTGGTATAGCAATCATTATATTTGTTATTATTGCTAAAATTTGTATGTGGCCAATGATGAAGCGTCAGCTTCACCAGACTCGCATTATGCGTGAGATTCAGCCAGAGCTTGCCGAGATTAAGAAAAATTGCAAAGGCAACCGTCAGCTCGAATCTCTACAGATGATGGATCTCTATAAGCGCAAGAATGTTAAACCATTCCGCTCGATGCTAAGCATCCTTATCCAGCTCCCACTATTTATTAGCCTCTTTACTGCTATTAATGTCGCTGCTCGCCCTCGTGAAAATTACAACGTTGACCACTCGGCATATTCTTTTGTTAAACAGATTCCACGCGTCAATGAGCTCATTCAAATTCAAAACAAAGATTTAGAATACGCAAAATTCTATAACGAAAATAAAGATAAAGAAGAATACAAGGACAAGTTAGAGCAGCCAGTTAATCACTTCGAACCAAAGCTCTTCGGTTTTGTAGATCTATCTGCTACTGCTGGTTTCGCTTCGGCTAGCTCGCTAGTTATTCTCCTATTCGCACTTCTTTCCGCAGTAACGCAGTTTATTATGGCCCGCCAAAACGACCCATCCCGCCAAAAAGGCAAGAAAAAACGCACGATGCGCCAGCTTATGAAGGATGCTGCTGCCGGCAAAGAAACCGATCAGTCAGAGATTAATGCCGTCGCTCAGAGTCAGATGACTTGGATGATGCCATTAATGATGTTGATGATTATGATTAATCTTCCAGGCGCACTAGTTTTCTACTATCTCTTAAACAATATTATTACTGTTATTCTACAAAAGATTATTCTTAGCCGTGATTACACCGAGATGGAAGCTGCTGCAGATAAGCGCATCCTCAAGGAACTAAAAGAGGCAAAAGAAGCTGTCGTCGTCGAAGATAACACTGAACCAAAGAAAGTTACTCATTACGCAAGTAATAATAAAAATAAAAAAGACGAAAAAGTCCATATCACACGTATCTCTGCTTCTAATAAAAAGAAAAGGAGATAATAAATGAATACAGACGAATCAATCCGCTTCGCAACGAAGTATCTAGAGGACTTACTGTCATTCTTTGGCATAAACGTAGCAGTCTACTCGACTATTGAGGATGACGTGATTCAGCTTTCTATTCCATCGACCAGTATGAATTCGCTTCTTATCGGGAAGAACGCTAATAACCTTCGTGCTCTCCAACATGTTGTTATGATGACGCTTATCGCTCGCAATGCAGAGGTTACTCGCGTAAACATTGATGTAGCTGATTACAAGCGCCAGCGCGCCGATAAGATTGAGCATCAGGCAGAGCAGTGGATTCAAGAAGTTCGCCGCACTGGCAATGAGAAGATTCTTGATCTAAATGCTGCCGATCGCCGCGTAGTTCATCGTTTTGCGCAGGACTATTCAGATATTGAGACATTCAGCCAAGGCGAAGGCCGCGAACGCCGTCTTCATATTGTCAAAAAAGATATCGACGAAGAAGAGTAAAACTTTTCAACAAAACCGGTCACAAAAAGGCCGGTTTTTTTGTTCCCGAACAGTAGACCGCCCCTGTTAAACCGAACATGTTCGGTTGATAAACAGACGAATTATTATGAAACTTTTTAACACATTGTGCAAAACTTTTTGTATTAATTTTAAGAATTAGGAAAGCGCTATTTAAAATGGTAAAATACTTATATGAATAGCAAGTCAATTGACGGGCTTCAGAGGAGAAGTGGGAATTCAATCACTACGAATAAAACTGCTATCAAGAGACCTGTTGCCCAAAAAACAGCCGTCAAAAAGAAGATTGTTGTTGATGCCCCAAAAAGGCGCAGTCTAGAAATTCCAGACAATAAAAAAGACCTCAAAGCCCTCATTTCAGAAAATGAGGATTTAGAAAGAAAAGATAAAGTTGAGCACCACGAATCTGCCGTAAAAGAGTTTTTAGAGGAAGTAAAAGACGTTGATCCAACCGATTTGGCTGAAGTTCCGAAGAAAGAGCGCAAAAAAGATAAGAAGGTAAAAAAGATGAAAAAGGAGAAGAAACCGAAGAAAAAACACAAGGTTATAAAAAGAATAATCCTTATTTTCTTCTTACTTCTAATCGCCGCTGCGGTTGGCGTATATTTCTACCTTAACGATTTTGTCGCAAAGGTTACTGATGGCGGTAGTCTTCTTGGCCTCATTTTCTCGGACCCAGACACTCCGCTTAGGCAAGATTCCAACGGCCGTACGAATATCGTTATCTTCGGTACAGAGGGTTATAATATGGATAATCCAAATTATGCCGGCGGCTTCCTTACTGATTCAATGATGCTCCTAAGTATTAATCAGGAAACTGGTGACGCTAAAGCGGTCAGCCTTCCACGCGACTTAAAGGCTACATATACCTGTACTGGTACTGGCAAACTGAACGAGGTATATTACTGTAGTTATTCTAGGAATAAAGACGAATCTGCTGCTGCCCAGAAGGTTGCCGAAGCATTTACGGAAATCTTGGGCGTAGAAGTTCATTATCGCATTCACGCAAACTGGGCCGCTGTTCAAGGTATTGTCGATGCTATTGGTGGTATAGATGTTGTATTTACTGCTAAAGGCCAAGTATGGGATGGCGACGAGGTCGCTATTGAGACTACTAGTAAAAATGGTCTTCGTGACATCGATAGCAGAGGTAAGATTTATATAGATTATCCTAATGGTCAGGTTATTCATTTAAATGGTGACCAAGCCCTTGGCGTAGCACGTGTGCGCAATGCCTTTGGTGGCTATGGTGCATCTAGCGGCAACTTTAACCGTGAAATTTTCCAGCAACGCATTCTCGAAGCAATTATCAAAAAGGCGAGAGCCACAAATCTTACATCTGATTTAATGGCAGTTATGCAAATTAAAAATGCTATTGGCGATAACCTTCGTACCGACTTCAAGGATACTGAAATAAAAACCGCTCTAAGGGTCGCTAGTAACGTCGATATGGCCAACCTCGAGTCGATTTCACTATATTCTACTGATGACAAACCTGCCGCCCTTTTGCGCACCGGTATGATTGGTAACTTTTCTTATGTCATTCCGACCGCTGGTGTAGGAAACTATGCGGCTATCCATACCTACATTAAGCGCAAATTCAGCGCTGCCGCCTATTCTGCTGAAAATGCTCAAATCGTTGTGCTTAATGGCACCGGTGTCAGCGGTATTGCAAATGGCGAGAAAACTAATCTCGAAGAAAAAGGCTTTATTGTTAAATCCGTTGGTAACGCTCCAAGCGGCCAAGGTGGTTTTGACGGTGTTCATATCTTCCAAAAGAACACGAGGCACAACCTTACTGCCGAAGCTCTCAAGAGTTTCTATGGTGTTGACGGTGGCGATCGCACGCTTACGACCGAAATCCCAGACAGTCTCAAAAATATTGAAGCAGACTTTATTGTTATCATCGGTAACGGCTTCTCTCATTAGTGCGGTATAATAGAAGTATGAAACACTTCTATACCGACGGTTCTGCCTCTCCTAATCCCGGCCCTGGCGGTTATGCCGTGATTGATCTTGACGCCAAAAAGCCAGTTGCCCTTGGCAGAGAAGCAAACTCCACAAATATCCGTATGGAAGCGATGGCGCTCATTGCCGCCTATAAAATCGCCGAGCCAAAAGATGAGATTTTCACTGACTCTGAGTTTTGGATTAATGTTGTTACTAAATGGGCTAAAACCTGGCAGGCAAATGGCTGGACTAAAAAAACTGGCCCCATCAAAAACTTAGAACTAGTTCAAGAGCTGTATTTTAGTTATGAAAGCAAACCAGACGTAAAATTAACTTGGACTCGTGGTCACGTTGGTACGGAAGGCAACGAATTGGCTGACGAGTGGGCAAACAAAGCGCGACAAGGCGCAGAATTATAGGAGGTTAGTATGAAAAAGACCATCATCAAGATGAAGCTAAACTCAAGAACAGATTTTATTGAAATGCTTCAAGAGATAGATTTTTCGTTCTCGGCTCCATATTGGCAGCACGATCGTGTATTTGTTCCGAAGCGTTTTGCTCGCGATAAAGCAATGCCTCGTCTCAGTCTCCGTACAATCGTTAAAGACCCAGAAAAGAAAGCAACCTACGCACTTGTTATGCGTCGCCACTTCGAGGATGAAAAATTTGATTTAGTTAATGCCACTGTCGTAAAAGATTATTCTGAAATGGCTCATATTTTATATCAGCTAGGTTACGAACTTCGCTATGAAGTTAGTCGCCGTCGCGAGGAGCTTCGTATGGGTAATTCAGTAAATGTCTATATCGATAAAATCGATGGTCTCCCAGGATACTATGCTCGTATTGAATCGGATTTAGGTGAAAAAGATAATCCGCAGGATGCCTACAATGATATTCTCGAGACATTCAAAGTACTCCATGTAAGCGGCACGCCTGTCGTAGAAACCTATGGCGAAATCCTTGAATCATCCAAAAGTAACCCGATGAACAAAATACAATAAAAAACCGCCTCTGAACTGAGGCGATTTTTTGATAGTTCTAATTATTTTGCGGCTTTTTTAGCTGGAGCTTTCTTTGCAGCTGGCTTCTTTGCAGCAGTTGCTTTTTTGGCTGGAGCTTTTTTCTCTGCGGTTGCTTTTGGCGCTGCTTTTGTTGCGGCCATCTTCGTTGCGGTTGCTTTTGGAGCAGCAGCTTTCTTAGCACCGGTATTCTTTACGCCAGCAGCTTTTGCGAAGATTGCGAGCTTTGCTTTGCGGCGGCTTGCAGTATTCTTCTTGATAAGACCTTTTTTGACAGCCTTGTCATACTCTGACTGAACTTTTTTCATATTGTCAGCAGTTGGCTTTGCGTGAAACTCTTTTAGAGCAGCGCGAATAGTCTTCTTGATCTGCTGGTTGTTTTCGCGGCGCTTAACAGATTGGCGTGCCGCTTTTTTTGCGGATTTAATAATCGGCATTTAATTATTCCTTAAACTTATTATTACGATTCCCATTATTATAGTTGATTTTTGAGAAAAAGTAAAGGGGGCGCTATCTTTAATAGTCATGCTACAATAAAAGCAATAGCAGTATAATAGGTCAAAAAATGAAAACAAGAGAAGAATCCAAGAAAAAACGTGTTATTTTAGCAGTTTCTGCTGTTGGCTTGGTTGCTCTTATTGGCGGCACAATTGCCTATAATCAGAATGCTACTTTCTTTAATAATCTCTTTCATCTTGGTGACTCTGGTCCAGAAGATTTTATTGAACAATTTGAATCTCCAGCTAATTGGTCTTGCCAAGAATCCGTTCCGAAAATCGTTCAATACAAAAACCGCTCAGGCGTTACTCGTATAGTTCGCATCAAGTATGAAGAATATTGGAAGCAGGCGGGTAGCACCAGTACCGACCACCAGACCGAACTTCCGCTAGAAAATAACGGCGTTCGTACTGCAATTGTTAATCTAGATAATACCGAAGATTGGATTCTTCAGCAGGACGGCTATTATTACTACAAATACGAAGTTCCAGACGGCATAGCAACTAGTGAATTTATGGAATCAGTCACTTTTAACTGTGATTTTGCTGAAACGGAGCAATATACTTGCCAGGACACTGCCACTGGCAGGGAATGTGAATCGAGCGAGAGTGATTATATGAATGCAAACTACCATGTCTATGTCACTATTCAAACCCAGGCAACCGATAAAACTGACTGGCCATACACGCCAACTCCTTCACGAGATACTCTTTATGATATAGTCGCCAGCCAGACGCGCGGTCTAGATACAAACATAGACTTTACGTCTGGAGCAACTGTAGCTAGCGGTAATGGTAATGGCGTCAATACCTTGGCTGCACATGCAAATGATGCCTATCCAGTTTATTATTACCGCGGCGAAGTGGATAATAATATAGTAATCTTTGCAAATAGTTGCTGGAGGATTGTCAGGACCGCTGAAAAAGGATCTGTAAAAGTTATTTATTATGGTCCAGTAGAAGAAAATAACGAAGTTAAACAATGCCGTGATTTGGGCAGCTATATCGTTCTTGATAGGTTTAATTATAATAACGACGACACTTCGCCTGCGGATGTTGGTTACATGTATGGCGAGCGTTATACTTATTGGTCGCGCGCGCTCGATGACTACGAAAATAGTTATGAATTCGGCAATGACGTCAGCTGGGATGGTACGAATTATACACTTATAAATACGATTTCCGGCACATGGGCAAGCAAACGTTTGGATGTAGCTAACGGTCATCATTACTTCTGCCTTGATGGTACTACAACTTGTTCAAACGTAGGTTATATAACATATTTTGCCGGTCGATCATGGGATGATCCTATCGATTATAGTGTTGCATACTTCCTTTATCTATCTAACGGAGAAAACATAGAGAATGTAAAACAAAAAATGTTTGCCAACACGAACGACTCTTATATAAAACAGAGTATTGAATCCTGGTTCAGTAATAATCTAGCTCAAGAAGAAGGGAAATTAGAAGACGTTATCTATTGTAATGATCGTAGTATCTATGCAGGTAGCCTCAAAGGAAAAGATGAAAATGCTGGCGAATCCGCTAATTACTTTGGAGCTTATGGTAGATTAAGTGCTCCTTCTGTTGACTGTGCAAACAAAAATGACGCATTTACAAAAGCAAATCCGAGTGGCAACCAAAAACTAAATTATAAAGTAGGCTTAATAACAGCCGATGAAGTAATATTAGCTGGCGCCAGCGTAGCAAATAATCCATTAGGAAATTATCTGTCTTCGTCTGCCTTTAATGCCTGGACGATGTCTCCAAATAAGTATAAGGCAATGAATAGCTATATGTATGATTGGGATGAGGAAGGTCTGAATGAAAGGTATGCAGATGATTCGACCTATGTCCGCCCATCCATAGCTCTCAAGCACCGTACTTATGTGAAGTCTGGTAGCGGCTTAGTCTCCGACCCGTATATCCTCGAATGGGATGAGTAGCCTCACCTCTTGCCAAACTAAACAACTTATGCTAAACTAAACTAAAATTAGGTCAAAAATAAACAAAGAAAACAAATATGCCAGAGAAAACACCTCAGTCTAAACCGGCTGATACGAGTAACAGCATTATTGCTCAAGTCGCTGAACGTATACGAAATAGCGACAACGTATTGGTCGCATTATCAAAAAACCCAAGCGTCGATGAGCTATCTGCTGCTATAGGTCTAACTTTTGTCCTTGATAAACTCGGCAAGCATGCTACGGCAATCTTTTCCGGTGCCGTCCCGAATGCGATTGAATTTCTCGAACCAGAGAAGACTTTTGAATCCAATACGAACAGCCTTCAAGATTTTATTATTGCTCTCGACAAAGAGAAGGCCGACCATCTTCGTTACAAAATTGATGGCGACTATGTCAAAGTTTTTATTACACCATATCGCACCACGATTGATGAGAACGACCTAGAGTTTAGTCATGGCGATTATAATATAGACCTAATTATTGCTATAAATGTTGATGCAGAATCCGACCTAGACTCTGCGCTCTCTGAGTATGGTAAAATCAAACACGATGCTAGCTCGATTAATATTTCTGCTGAAGCGCCAGGTAAGTTCGGTGATCTTGAATGGGGTGATCCGAGCGCATCGTCTGTTTCCGAGATGATCGTAAGTCTCGCGGACGTATTAGATGATGGCGACGGTAAGGAGCCACTCGTCGATAAACCAACCGCAACTGCGCTTCTTGCTGGTATTGTTGCTGCTACTAATCGCTTCTCAAATGATCATACTTCCGCCGAAACGATGTCGATTGCTTCCGAACTGATGACCGACGGCGCCGATCAACAACTCATTTCGTCAAGTATTCCTGTTGATATTCTTACGCGCAATACCGTAGACATGAGCGGAGAAATAGATAACCAAGCTGAATCCACTCCAGCTCCAGCAGCTCAGTCAGACCCAACGCGACTCGAAATTAACCGCAACGAAGAGAGCCAGCCAGAAGCCACCGAGCAGCCTATGGTCCCAATTATTCCTGACGTTAACGAAGAGGAATTGTCGGCTAAAAAACCAGATAATGTCCCAGATTTACCAACGCCAGAACCATCTCCGATTGCACCCGCCGATGAAACGCCGACTGCTCCAACGGATGCACCAGAGATAGAAACGACGGCCGTCCCAGCTCCTGCCGAGGCTGAACCTATCGATTTGCCAACGCCAGAACTAGAACCGCTCGCTGAACCGCAGCCTATTAGTAAACCAATCGACACCGAACCGGAGCCAGCTCCAGACTCTGCTACCATTAATAATGACAAAACATTAGTCCCGCCTAGTGAAGAACAAACTCCATTAAGTGGCCCTATCGACTATGCATCAGAAATGGCCCGTGAATTAGAAGCAGCGTCCGCCCCAGCCGCAGCACCAGCTGAATTCCCAACCGCAGAATTGCCGGCCATGGAAGCGCCACTTTCGCCTGATATGGTGACTACTGCGCCAGCTAATGCAATTCCGGTCGCCCCTCAAGATATTAAAAACGACGTAGTCGCTGAACCGATTTCGACTCCGCCTACGGCCGCATTCCAACCTCAGCCAAATGCTGATCCAGCTCAGCCACCTATTCCACCTACAGGCGTAGACCCGGCCACTGCTGAATATGTTGCGCCTCCACTTCCTATGCCGAATGACGGCTCTGTTTTGCCGCCTCCGCCAGTTCCTTTTGATATGGGTGACACACTTGCGCAGGCGCCAGCCGAACCAGCTCCTGTTGCCGCGGCGGCTGCTCCAGCTGAACAATCTGCTCCAATCGAGCCAATTATGCCAGCTGTTCTCCAAGAGGAAAATACTGTCGCAGCCAGCCCTAGCGTTAATGGCGTTAATCCGGTTATGCAAGATCAAGTCTATAATGATCCTAGCGCCTTCCATATTCCGGGAATGTAAAAAAGAGAAAACGACCCGCTTAAAACGGGCCGTTTTTTGTTCAAAAGAACTATTCAAACAGTAAACTATAACATTCTGCAGGGTCCGACACTACCTCCTGCTTTTTTATCGAGAAGAAGCATGCGGAATATGGCGTGCAAATTTCGTCCGCCAGCCGGAGCTTTCCTCTTTGGTCGGTGCCAAATTTAAATCGCGCTTTCTTTAGCTCAAGGCCTCGTTCGAATGCGTAGCTGTGGCAAAAATGATACATTTTTAGCGCGTATTCCTTCATTTGGTCGGCATATTTCCGAGCCTCATAAAAGCCGCTAACTTTGATAATATTCACCGCTTCCTCGTAGCTAATTGCGCTATTCTTATAGCGATACTCAAAAGCCTGTGCAGATACTACTACTGAAACCGGCAAGATGCTAAGCATCAACATTTCATATGTCTGATCGATGAAATGCTTAGTATTAAAACTATTCGGCATCTCGCTAACGTCGTATGCAATGATGGCGTTAGGCACAATATCGTCGGTCAACTCATACCACTTTGTCGTAAGGCCAGTAGTGTATTTATCCATAACGAACACGATACACTTATTATTTTTACTTTTTAAGATCTCGCGTCGTCCGCCACTTTTTACTGTGATCCAATTATTCATAGAAACCCACCTTTCTAGATAGAGAATTTTAAAGGAACAATATATTAATTATACCATACTTTTCACATTTTTCAAGAGGAGTGCTATAATGAAAGTAATGCGTGTTATCGCATAGCATGAATTCTGACAGAGAAGGGGGTATTACTATGTTGGGGTCAATTAAGAAGTCAAGGAAAGATCAGTTTCTGGAGCAGTACAAGCAACTTTACGAGAGGGGAGTGAAGAGAGGTAATATCGAGAAGTTTAACGCCGAATTTTATGGGCGTTATGAAGAGAAATATTACTACGGTATTCCTGTCGGTAGCTTCATTAGGCATTTTCATCCAAAAGCCGGCTTTTTTAGCCAGTGCAGTTTGCGTGGCCTAATGCTTAGCTATGGTTTCCCGAAAGAAGCGCGCATTATGCACGGTTACCAAGAGGCGGTTATTTTTAGAGATGGAGACGAAGATGCGGAGCAGTGCTGGGTGGAATATGAAGGTTGGTGCTACGATCCAACCATACTAGCTCGTGTCGAGAAAAAGACCTATTACCGTCTTATGGGGGTGAGTAATGAACGCGAGATTTATACGCGGGCAACTCGTTTTAGAAACAAGCAATATTTGAGCGTTTACAATGGCAGTATCAAAGATTATCTTCCGAACGGTCCTCGTCGTGAGGAGTTAAAGATGTGGATTCCCGCGCTACTGCAAATGCCACAAAGCGAAGAATTCGACGATAATGCATTATTCCGTGCAGAATTAAACGCATTTTTGCTTTCAGTTGATTTTGACTATTCTTTGGCTAGATAAAGCCCGGGGCAAAACCCGGGTTTTTCTTTGGCATCAAAAATGGTCGGGGTTATCAGACTCGAACTGATGACCTCACGCTCCCAAAGCGCGCGCGCTACCAACTGCGCCAAACCCCGGCCTTCTGCTATTATACTACAAATTATCTATTTTGCAAAAACATCCGGTATTTTTGCGGTATAATAAAAAGATGAAGAAGATTTTAGCTACAGGCGGTACTGGCTACATTGGCTCGCATACCGTTATCGAATTAATTAACAAAGGGTATGAAGTCGAAATTGTCGATAATCTCTTTAACAGTAAAATTACTGTTCTCGACCAGATCGAGAAAATAACTGGAAAACGTCCAAAATTTTACGAAGTCGATCTGCTAGACGGCGAAAAACTCGATGAAATATTCGCTCAGGGCAACTATGACGCCGTAATTCATTTTGCTGGCCTCAAAGCCGTTGGTGAATCAGTAGAGAAACCAATTTTGTATTATCGCAACAACATTGATAGCACGCTAAATCTTCTTGATGTTATGAAAAAGTATGGCGTCAAAGAGCTAATCTTCTCATCATCGGCGACGGTTTATGGCGTTCAGAGTGACCCATCCTATGTCGAAACTATGAAAACTGGCGGCGAAATCACCAATCCATACGGCCGCACAAAGTACTTTATCGAAGAAATAATTAAGGATTACGTTGTTGCTAATCCAGATTTTGAGGCAACGATTCTTCGCTACTTCAATCCGATCGGCGCTCACGAATCTGGCTTGATTGGCGAAGATCCAAATGGTATTCCGAATAATCTAATGCCAATTATTATGCGTGTTGCTGATGGTCGCATTGCGAAGCTTCAGGTGTATGGTACCGATTATCCGACCGAAGATGGCACTTGCCGCCGTGACTACATTCATGTTGTTGACCTCGCAAAAGGCCACGTCGCTGCGCTCGAGCATATGAAAGCAGGCGTTAGCATTTATAATCTCGGCACCGGCAAAGCAACGAGCGTCAAAGAAATGATTTCCGCCTTTGAGCAAGCGAGCGGCAAGGCGCTCCCTCATGAATTTGCCCCACGCCGCGCCGGCGACCTCGCCGAAATGTGGGCCAACCCAAGCAAAGCCGAGCGCGAACTTGGCTGGAAAACCGAGCTAACCATCGCCGACGCTATGCGCGACACAATCAACTACTTGAATCATTAAAACATTCAAACCTCCGTCAAGAGTAACCATAAGTGTGTTATAATTTACCTATATGGCGGAGGGCAAATATTACGACGAATCTGGGGATTTTGATGAAGCCCAAGATTTTGATCGCGAATATGACGACGCTCCAACTCTCGGCGACAAAGCGCAATTCGTTAATCGAGTTCACGGCGCTAACAAGAATAATCTCGACGACGGCAAAAACACTGCCGGTTTTGGCAAATTTGGCCGCAAAAATGACGAAAATGGCGACCAAAAATGGGGCCTCCTCAAGAAAGGCGAAAAAGACGCCAGCGAGAAGCCGAACATAAAAGGCAAAGGCGGCGACAAGGCGGCCTCTCTCGGCGAAAAGGAAAACAACGTCCCCTCCGATGATAACACCAACACGCAGTCCTCTACTGGCAAATTCAAAAACGCCGTCCAAGGCGTCAAAGACCTCAAATCCGGCAAAGTCGGCAAAGCCAACGGCCGCTTCAAAAAATCCGGCCCTCTAGCTACGATAATCGCGATTTTTGCAGTATTCAGTCTCAGCAGCTTCCTTGGTCAAATGAGCCTTCCAATAAGCTTTATGTCGCAAATAAACGAAACGTACGACTCTATTAGTGCGTCTCAAGGCCTGCGAAGCAACAGATGGCTTAGATGGCAAACTGCAAAAGAAGATGGCAAAGTCAAAGATTGTATAAAGGCGCATTATTTTAAGGCTGACGAATTTAAAGTCTCAAAGCGCCAAAAGGCAAAACTAGCGGCTCACAATATTACATTCGAAGAAGATCCAGGCGGCTTTACTGTTATTAAACATCAAAAGTCTAATGGTGCTATTCAGACGATTGTCGCCGATCCTAGCCAGGCTACTGACGGTAGAATATCTTTTGAGCAAGCGTTCAACAGCGATGCTGACCCTGAATTTCGCAATAATTATACCGAGGGCGCTCGTACATGGCGAGGATCCGTAGGCGCGTGGTTTGATAAAGCGACAAATAAGCTCCTTAATCGTCTCGGCGTCAAACGTGGCGTTTGGAAGGATTTTAAATCTGGCAAATCAGAAGATAGTATCAATGAAATGCGAAATACAGTTGCAGAAAATGCTGACGCCGACTCAGCTGACGGCAAAGCTCGATCAACCGATATTGAGCAAACAGATAAAATTGATGAAAAAACAAAACAAGTCATAAGAGACAGTGAAGGCAATACAATTAAAGAAACCACGGTTAAAGCCAACGATGCCGAGAGTACGAGTTTATCGCGCAACGATGTGCAGACTGACTCTAAAGGAAAAGTAACTAATACTGATGGCGTTAAAACAAAATTAAAAGGTATTGCCGATAAAGTCGGAAAAATAAAAAACGTCGCTGGCATAGGCGTTTCGGTCTATTGTGGGATAGCGGATTTCGTAGGTGGAGTAAATGCAATTATTGCAGCCTATCAGACAATGCAGATAATAAAAGTTGCCTCCAGTTTATTTGAAGGCATTCAGAAAGGCATGATTAGTGAGGAAGATTCGCCAATTAATGAGATAGGAAATTCCTTGACTATGAGAACTGAGAGTAATTACCAAGAAGTTGGCAGTATTAAAAGGGTTAGTGACAAAGAGGCGGTTGTCGATTCTATCAAAGAGACTAACAGCAACAAGTCTGCAATGGAAGCAGAAGGCGTTATCGCTCTATATAGCGGCAGAAGCCCGAATATGAGTGACCCTAGCGTCAAAAGCTATAATATCGGACAAGTTACTAAACAACTCTATAGTGGACTAGCGAGTGTACTGTCGAGTGTTGATACTAGCGTATCAGCATTCAGGAGCTGTGCCGTTGCTCGGTTAGGTGCCGCCGCCGCGGGCGCTGCTATAGATTTTGCTATGGTTGTCGGGTGCGCCCTTTCGGCTGGTATAGGATGTCTAGTTGACTTTGCTTTAGATGCGGCTTCATCAACAGCAATTTCGGCTGCATTTAGCCTTGCCATTTCGACTGCTATTGGCTTCTTGGCGCCATTTGTAGCCGGGATACTTGTTCGCAAAATAGCTACAAAAGTTGCCGGGGAAGATCTCGGAAACGCACTTGTTGCAGGGGGCAACTTGCTCCATGGCAATAACCATCGTTCTCAGGGTGGCGCATTGGCTAACAAGGAAGGGCTAGTAGCATTTCTTAAGGAAAAAGACGTCATTATCGCAGAAAATGCACGCTACGAAAGAGAAAATCGCAGCCCATTTGATTTGTCTTCGAAATATACTTTCTTTGGCAGTTTAGCTAATCAACTAGTTCCAATTATGTCGAGTATGACATCGATAACAGGAGTGATTAATAGCGCCGGCAGTATTGTTGGTAATTCAATAAATTCCATGATGCCGAAATCGTCGGCGGTCTCAGCCGGGATAGAAGCCCAAGCTGCTTCGGATAATACAGAAAAATATTGCCCAGACTTAGCCGATATTGGTGCTGTTGGTGATGCATTTTGCAACCCATATATTATTTCTGACGTGTCGACAATGGGTATACAGCCTGCCGATGTAGTGAATACTCTAAGTGACAGCGATCTAGGTACTGACGGCAATGGCGTTCCTGTTGTAAAGGAAGATTCTACTTTAGCTAAGTATATTATTTATTGTGGAGAACGCTCGTCTCCATTTGGCACAATTGACCAAAATATTGCCGGCGAAGTCGACAAGGCTGGTAATGTTGGCGGCAAAGTCGGCAGCGCCATTATTGGCGCTATTCCGATTGTTGGTGACGTTTTTGATGTTGCTTCTAATAAACAAAAACTTAACAACGTGGGCTGGATCAGTGGCAGCTCCTGTGTTACTGGCGCGAAAAAAGAGGGCGATAAAACTGCAGATTGGAATGAACGTAGTAGATATTATCAGCGTTTTATCGAAGATCAGCGCCTTGCGGAATCAGAGGGCATTATAGAAGAATCTGCTGTCACGAAATTTATCTCTAGCTACTATGAAAAGAACCCAATTGACACATCCTTTGAGGGGCAACTCGCTCGTTATTCTGGTCAAACCAAGGAAACCGTAGAAGCTACTATCGCTCTATTTGAATTATCTGAATGGCTCGCCGACTATAATCCGTCGGAATTATTCCCATATTATAATGCTGACGATAAAATCCATCAGACGAACGATGAGATACAATTTGAACAAAACGGCGTAATAGCGAATCGTGAAATAGATTATCAAAGGATCGCTCCTATAAATCGTAATCGTTTCTCATATAATATTACGGCATGAAAAAGGCTACTCTTTCGAGCAGCCTTTGTTATTAAGTAGTAAATAAATAACTGGTCTGGTCTTTATAGAAAGACGTGCTATTCTCCTGTCCGAAGATTGGGAAAATAGGATTAACTCCGGGCTCTTCAGTTGCTTTCCAGATCATGTAAGACATCAATACGATATCGTCATAGGAGGCGCTATATTCAGGCCCGCTTATGACATATTCATTTGTGGAATTTATAGTTTTTTCAACAAATGAATCCGAATTTTCATATCTTCTATTTCCGTCGAAATATGGCTCCGCAGTCCCTTTGTGCCAATACGACAGAGACATGCCCGCCAATGCCTTAGTGTCGCTGTGAGCCCAGTCGCTGAGCTCAAACCTACTACTCAAATCGCCATCGAATCTAAAATAAATTGTTTCTCGATAGCTGATAGGGTTGTTGTTATCTTTTTCGGTATAACCCAAAAAAGTTTGCCAACCCAAGTCGAATGCTAACTGATAAAACCTAAAACAGGTTTTGCCAGTATACTCACTTACGAAGATGTAATCATTCACATTGATATCCATTGTGACTTCATACTTTCCGTAAATCGTATAAGTATACTCGCCGTTTCCAGGCTCGACCGTAGGTTCTGCTGTCGGCTCAACCGTAGGTTCCGTTGTCGGTTCCACGGTCGGAGCTTCTGAGGTGTGCTCAATCGTCGGTGCGGCCGTCGGCAGGTTAGCGCCGGGGTCGATGTGCTGATTGGGTTCCTCAGGCTTGGTCTCTATGGGCTTCTCAGTGCTAGGCACCGAGGGTTTACTTTCTCTGTTGTCGTCTCCACCACCGTTACATGCGGCTAAGGAGAACGCCATACAAAGAATCAGAACAATACTTACTACCTTTCTCAAGCTAGCAAGCCAGTTACGCTTAATGTTAGTTGTCTTCATATCGGTTTCCCCCTTTTCTATATTTTTTGACAACCTTAAAAATAACTAGACGTGCCAGCTATTTTTAAATGTGCATCTTGCGCGAATAACCGCAAGAACTATACCTTCATCATACCACATCTAGCGAAAATTGTCAAGGTGTTATATACTAACAGGTATGAATTTCTGGGATAAATTTGGCAAAGGCTTCACCTGTCTCGCCCCTATGGAGGGCGTGACCGACATTGCGTTCCGCCAAGTTGTCGCCAAAGCCGCCCGCCCAGACATCTTTTTTACCGAATTTACAAATGTGAACAGTTACAGCAGTGAAAAAGGTCGTCCGAATGCCTTGGAACGCCTCAAATACGAGCCGTCTGAGCGGCCGATTGTTGCTCAAATCTGGGGTAAAAACCCCGAAATGTTCGCTGAGACCGTCGCTGCTGTTCGCGACCTCGGCTACGAAGCAGTAGATATTAATATGGGCTGCCCTGATCGTCACGTGGTTGCTACAGGCGGTGGTTCTGGCCTCATTCGTACACCTGAGCTTGCCGTCGCTATTCTGCGCGCCGCAAAACAGGTCCCTGATATTACGGTCTCCGTCAAAACGCGTCTCGGTTATAGTCGGCTCGATGAGTGGAAACCGTGGCTCAGCACGCTTCTTAATGAGCACCCAGCTGCGCTAACAGTCCATCTCCGCACAAAAAAGGAAATGTCAAAAGTTGCCGCGCACTATGAGCTAATCCCAGAGATCGTTGCACTCAAAAATGAGCTTTCGCCAGAGACAAAACTCATCATAAATGGCGATATAAAATCCGCCTCCGAGGCTGAGCAGATCGTTGCTCAAGGTGCCGACGGCATTATGATTGGCCGTGGTGTCTTTCAAAATCCGTTTTGCTTCGAGCGCGTGCCAAAAGAGCACAGCAAGGAAGAGCTGCTCGATTTAATGCGCTATCATCTTGATCTCTACAAAAAATATCAGCTTCAACCTTACGACCCGCTCAAGCATTTTTATAAGATTTATATCAACAATTTCCCAGGCGCCAGCGACCTTCGTGCCGAATTAATGCTAACTAAATCCATCGCCGAAGCTCGAGCGATTATAGACAAACTATGAAACGCACCGTAATTCTTATTCATGGTCTGCGCGGCGACCATCACGGCCTAACCGCCATCGCAAAAGACCTTGAGACCAAAGGCTACGAGGTTCTTACTCCAGATTTACCGGGCTCTGGCGAGCAGAGTGATATCGCACAAAAAGATTTAAATACTTACGCAGAGTGGCTCCACGATTATGTGTTAAAAATTGACCGCAAACCGTATATTATCGGCCATTCTATGGGCTCAATCATTACTTCATATTATGTTGAAAAATACCCGCAAGAGGTCCAGCACAAGGTAATTCTGCTCGCGCCGATTTTTCGCACTCGCACAAGCCAAAAGGGCAGCAATCTCCTCTATGCGCTAACGAGTGGTGCTCTCCATATTTTACCGAAACAGTCGCGCTATAAAGTAATGAAAAGTAAAACCGTCTCGTTCTGTATTTCGCATTTTCTTACGACCGACAAAACTCAACAAAAGCGTATCGACCAACTTCACTACTTATATTCTGGTCGTTTTGCGTCGGCCGACAGTCTGCTTGTCGATATGAAAATCTCAATGCAAAACCAGACCAAAACCCCGACCGACAAACAAGTTCTCTATATTATCGGAGTCAAAGACCGCCTGACGAAAGCGGTTCTTGCGCGCTCTGTCGCTGCTGATCAAGGTGCTAAATGTATTGAGCTCGTCGGCACTGGCCATCTGCTAAACTACGAACAACCAACCAAGGTTGCAGAGGTCATCAACGATTTCATCTCGGCAGAGTGATGGTATAATAAAACCAAATGAAAATAGTTATTTCCACCGATGTTTATTACCCGATGATTAACGGCGTGGCGGTTTTTTCGCGTAATCTCGCCGCTGGTCTCAAAAAACGCGGCCACCAAGTTATGGTTCTCGCGCCGAGTATTGACGGCGAATTCAAAAAAGAGCAGGATCCAGAATTTGGATTCACGGTTGTCCGTCTTAAATCTTTTAAAATGCACGCCTACCCAGACCAAATCAACAAAGTTCCAGAAGCAAAAGATTTTCTTGGCGTAAAATTGCCAAAAATCTACTACAAAAACGGCTTAAATGTGTGTCTTAATCCTTACCCGACCATCAAAAAAATTCTCGACGAGTTTCAGCCAGACATTATCCACGATCAGACTCCAGGCCCAGTTGCTCTTGCAGTCTTTCGCTATGCCAAGAAAAACGACATTCCGCTCGTTTCGACCGACCACGCTTACCCAGACAACCTAACTCAGCAACTCAAACTTCCGCGCCTCGCTAAAAAGCCGATTAATTCTATGATGAATAAATATTTCATCAGCTTCCTCAAGCGCAGCGAGTATGCCACTATGCCGACCGAGCAGGCCGTTGCGGACCTCATTCCGAAAAAACGCCATCCTTTCAAGGTTCCTGTCGAGGCACTCAGTAATGGCATCGACCTTTCGCGTTTTGCCAAAGGTCGCGCGAACAAAGAAATCTACGAAGAATATGGCATTCCAAAAACCAAGCCAATTATTTTGTATGTCGGACGTGTTGATCCTGAAAAATCACTTAATGTTCTTATGGAGGCTTTTATCAAAGTCCATAAAACTAATCCAGATGCACACCTTGTAGTTGTCGGCGACGGCACTGCCAGACCGAAGCTCGAAGCGCAAATCGCAAAAGCCGGCCTATCCAACCAAGCCCATTTCCTTGGCCGTGTTATCGGCGACAATTTGCCACAGCTGTATCGCACCGGCACCGTCTTTGCTATTACGTCGAAAACCGAAACGCAGAGTATCGTTTTGATGGAAGCAATGGCGAGTGGTTTGCCTTGCGTAGCAGTCGATGCAGGTGCTATCCACGAACTCGTCCAAACTAACAAGAACGGTTATTTATGTAAGCCCGACGATTCTGGTGCTGTTGCGCGCAGCATTGCGAAAATTATTTCCGACAAAGACCGCCATGCAAAAATGTCAGACGAAAGCGTAAAGCGCGCCGCGAAACACGATATTAGCCACACACTTACGCGTATGGAAGAAATCTATAACCATGTTCTAGATAATCGCGCGAAGGAACTCTAGTCGTGGCTATTCCAAAAATCATTCACTATGTTTGGTGCGGTACTGCGCCTATTCCGGAACAGGATCAAAAATACATCGACGGTTGGCAAAAACTCAACCCCGATTTCAAAATCAAACGTTGGTCTGAAAAAGACATTGATCTCCAAAAATATCCACTCGTCAAAAAAGCCCTCGACGAAAAACGTTGGGCTCTTGCTGCCGACATTATTCGTATGTATGCTGTATATACTGAGGGCGGTTTTTATTTCGATACCGACGTTGAATTATTGAAGCCAATCGATAATCTCACTGAATATAATGCTGTTGCTGGTTGGGAAGCGAATTTTTGGTTCACTACCGCTGCTTTTGCCGCCGAAAAACATTCTCCTTGGATTGGTAAAATTCTCAAGCGCTACGAACTCGCTAATCCAAAGCAAAAAATCACCACCAATACTTTCCTAAAAACCGTCCATAGTCCATCGGTCTATGCAAAAGATTTTTGGCCACTAGAACTCGACGGAAAAACTCGCGTTTACGAGTCCGCGAACGGGAAGCTCGCAGTATTTTCGCGTGAGTATTTTAGCCCGAAACACTATATGACTGGCCGTAACGAAAGTACCGAGAACACTATCGCATTTCATCATTATGCTTCGACTTGGCATACACGCGTCGAAGCTTTCAAAAATTTCGCTAGCCGCGCCGGTTACAAAACGCTCGGTCCGCGTAATTTTGCCAAACTAGAACGCCAATTCAACCGCAAACTCGAGCGTCAAATTCGTCGCGAACTACCATAAGATTAGTTTGCGCTATAATATACCTATGACAAAGGCGAAAAAACCAGTTGCGCAAAAAGTCGTCAATCGTCGTGCGCATTATGATTATAATCTTTCCGACAAACTCGAAGTCGGGATGGTTTTGACTGGCTCGCAAGTTCGCCTTATTCGCGACCATCACGCCCAACTCAAGGGCACTTATGTAACTTTGCGCCGTGGCGAACTATATCTTCTTGGTCTAACGCTCGGCACTGAGACTGAGCAGGACATTAAATTGCTTGCGACAAAAAAGCAGATTGCTGGCCTTGACCGCGCAAAACAACAGGGAAACACTATTGTTCCGGTCGAACTATTGCCAACCAAACGCCATATTAAACTTATCATTGCTATCGGCGAAGGCAAGAAAAAATATGACAAACGCCAGACTATTAAAGCGCGCGACCTAGACCGCGAATCTCGCCGCTTCCGTTAAGAGAAGAATATGGTATAATATATCTCTATAAACAAGTATTATTTTTAATGGAGTCAAAAATGCGGTCCCTAGCAAAAGATCTAACTGTCAAATCTGGAAAAGTTCAATTGGCCGGATGGGTTAATTCTCGTCGTGACCATGGTGGCCTCATTTTTATTGATCTTCGCGACCATACCGGCATTATTCAGCTCGTTATCGACCCGCAGACTAAGGATGCTTTTGAACTCGCCGAGCATCTCCGCGACGAATACGTTATCCGCGCCGAGGGTACTGTTCGCAAACGTGGCGAAGGCCTTGAGAACCCAAATATTCCTACCGGCGACATCGAAGTTGTCGTAGAATCGCTCGAGCTCCTCAACCGTTCCGAAGCTCTTCCAGTCTCCACTCATGACGAGGGTGTCTTAGCTGGCGAGGAACTCCGCCTCAAATACCGCTACCTAGATTTACGCCGCCCAAGTATGCAGGCTCGTATTGCGCGCCGCTCTGAGTTTTATCGCTTTATGCGCGAGTATATGCACGAACATGATTTTATTGAGGTCACAACTCCAATTCTCGCAAACTCCAGCCCAGAAGGCGCTCGCGACTTTATTATTCCGTCTCGCCTTCGCCCAGGACAATTCTATGCTTTGCCGCAGGCTCCACAGCAGTTCAAGCAGCTTCTTATGGTCGGTGGTGTTCCGCGTTACTATCAGCTCGCTGCCTGTTTCCGCGATGAGGATCCACGTGCCGATCGTCTCTACGGCGAATTCTATCAGCTCGACTGTGAAATGTCGTTTGTCGAAGATGGTGAAACCGTTCGCAAAGAAATGGAGCCGCTCATTAAGAAGCTCGTTACTGAATTTGGCGGCAAAAAACTTCTTTCCGAAGACATTCCACGTATTCCATATCAAGAATCTATGGAAAAATACGGTGTTGACAAACCAGACCTTCGCTACGGTATGGAACTAATCGACCTTACTGAAGATTTGAAAGACACCCAATTTGCTGTCTTCGCAAAAGCAGAATGTGTCAAAGCGATTTGTGTTAAAAATGCTGCTGAACTTAGCCGTTCTCAGATTGATAATTTCACTGAAATGGCACGCAAACTTGGTGCTGGCGGTCTCGCATATCTTACCTACACGCCAGATGGTATTAAGTCGCCAATCGCAAAATTCCTAAGTGAAGCCGAACTTGATGCTATTACAAAGAAAACTGGTGCTGAAGCTGGCGATGCAGTCTTCTTTGGCGCAGACAAACGTGAAAAAGTTAACAAAGTCCTCGGTCAGCTCCGTATCGCTTTTGCTGATCACTTCAATCTCAAAGATCCAAACGTCGTTGCGCTTTGCTGGATTGTAGATTTTCCATTCTATGAATGGGATGACGGTGCAGAGAAGCTTGACTTCGGTCACAACCCATTCTCAATGCCAAAAGGTGGTCTCGCCGCTCTCGAAGCTGCTAAGACCGACGAAGAGAAACTTGCCATCGTCGCCGACCAATACGATATGGTTATGAACGGCTACGAAATCTGCTCTGGCGCCGTCCGCAACCACAACCCAGAAATCATGTATAAAGTCTTTGGCATTCTTGGCTACGACGAAAAATATGTTGAGGCTCGCTTCGGCGGTATGCTCAACGCCTTCAAGTTCGGTGCGCCTCCGCACGCAGGTTGCGCCTATGGCATTGATCGTATTTTCATGGTTCTCGAAAATACCGAAAATATCCGTGATATCGTCGCCTTCCCGAAGAACGGCTCCGGTGTTGACCTTATGATGAACGCTCCGTCGGTAGTTGACGACTATCAGATCACCGATTGTCATCTCCAACTCATCCCAGAAGACGAAGAATAATATATAATAGGCTTATGAGAAAAATTCCTTTCGCTATTGCTACTGTTCTTGTGGCTTCGGCAGTGAACACTGCTTCTGCTACTGATATCAGCGACGAGAAAAAAGGTCAAATCTCGACGAACTGCTCTAGTATTCAGTTCCAGCTCAAAAATCTTCAACGTGACGACTCGCGCAATCGTGTTCATCTTGGCGCGCAGTATGAATCAATTGCTACTAACCTAATGATGAATCTTAATGTTCGCCTCGCGAAAAACAACTTGGCGAACGGTGATCTCGCTGCACAGCAAACAACATTTATTTCGGAGCGCAATCGCTTCAAAGATGATTTTATTGGCTATCAACAGGAACTAGAATCACTTATTAAGATTAATTGCCAAGAACGTCCTCAAGATTTTTATAATCAACTTGAGGTTGTTCGTGCTAAACGCGCCGATGTTCAGAGCAGTATGAACCGTCTCGAAGAAATTCTAGCCAAACATCGCAATTCTGTCTTGTCTCTTCAGGAGGATCTAACGAAATGAACGATGGCGAGAAACGCGGACACGGTGGCCGCAATCTGATAATTCTTGGCATTGGCGCCACAGTTATTGCCGTAATTTCCACGGCGGTTAGCCTAAATATTTATCGCAAGACCGGCGATATTTATCTGGACCGTTCCCGCCCAGGCTTTATAACCGAGGGGGAAAAACATAATGCTGAAGATGATCAAAAAGAAACTTTCCCAAGCGACGGAGAAGTCACAAAAAGCGCAATCGATGAATATCTCAACGAATTAAAAATCGTCACGAAACGCATCAACGATTCGTCGCAAGCCTTCTCGCCAGATGCTCTCTCTGACGAAACTCTTGGAATAACAACTTCGCCGAGCGAAGATTAATCTTTGAACTCTCGGCGTAACCACTCGTCGCCTGTCGCGCCGCCCGCTTCCATCAAAATCATCCAACCATCATCGCGGAGTTGGTGCAATTTTTGCGACAAATCATCATTCAGCTCTGCCGCCTCGGCAATCTCTGGGTTATTCATGTATGGAATCAAATCTTTAGGCGTCAAAACTGGCTGATTTGGATCTTCGCGCAGTAAGAAAGTTGGAACCCAGAACAACTTGTCGATGCCAATAAATACGTCGCCGTAATTTTTGCGGCATTCGTATTGTCGGCGGTTTTGTAGCGGCTCATAAACCATTGCAACGCCTTTAAAATCACCTCTATCGCGCAACTCTAGTGCCATCTGCACGGTTGCCTTTATCTCTTCTGGATGATGACCATAATCTGTATATACATGTTTTGAAACCTCTTCAAAGCGTCTCTCCGCGCCAGGGAAGCGGTTCAAGATATCAATCAATTTTTCGTCGCTCGCATCGCACAGATGACGCATAACGTTTAGCACGACAGAAGCATCTTTCCTGCGCAATTCGCCAGAAAGAGTAATCCTCTCGTCTATTGTTGTATTTTTTACAACAATCTCCGACTGGCTCTCAAACTGTGCAAATGCCGCTCGGTAATCCTCGACGGTCGGATAAATATCAGCATGGTCGTAATCGACTGAAACAATCGCCGCGACATATGGATGAAATGCTAAGAAATTTCGGTCAAACTCATCACACTCATAGGCGAAATATTGCGACTCTGGTGCAAAATTACTGCGTCCTGCCCAAGGCAAACTTGTTCCCACGGCATAATTTAGCGGCATACCTAATTCGTGAAAAGCCCAAATCAGCATTGATGTGGTCGTAGTTTTGCCGTGCGTTCCGGCAACGGCAAGCATCTTCAGATTATATTTATTCAAGAATTCATTTAGCCATTCATCTCTTTTGCTCACACGGATGCCCGCTTCACGCGCCGCAATAAGCTCTGGATTATCTGGTCGCAATGCGGAAGTATAAACAAACCAATCAACACCTTCGGCAATCTTTTGTTTCAAAAATTCTCCGTCTTGTGGCCCGTATTTTACCTCAATTCCGCGCTTTTCTAGCTCGGGTGCCAACTCGCCTCGGCGCATATCAGACCCACAGACTTCCTCGCCCATATCTTGCGCAAGTTCGGCAAGCGGGCTAATCCCAACTCCATTTATCCCCGAAAAATAAATCTTACTCATGTTATAATCATAATATATTATGGGTGGACTGTCTAAGAATAAGTTAAGACAGACATTAGCCTCTATTTTCCGACTATCTAGCTGGAAAATAGTGCTGATTTTGATTTTGCTTGGTTTTTTGGCGGCCACGCTTCTTCGGCTTGATCATATTGAAATGACGAGGCTTCGCGATGCGGTTATGGCTGCTGACTCTGAAGGTAATGATGAAAAAATCGCCTCCACCCGCACCGAACTTCATTCTTTTGTCCTAAAACATATCGTGTTCAATACTGTCGAGGAAAATGGCCAGCAAAAAATCGTATTTGGCACCGGTCCATTTTATCTCGAGAATCAATACCTCCGTGCCGCCAACGCTGCTATCACTAAAGCAAAAGAAGATATTGATAAAAACTCTACCAATCCAAACGGCAACATCTACAAAAAAGTCGCTGATATCTGTGACGCAAAAAGTCGCGCCAACGGCTGGGGCTTTAATGCTCGCTATATTCAGTGTTATCAAGATGAACTAGCAAAATACCCAGAAGAGGTCTCTATGGAAGCCTACGGCGCCGCTGTGCTACCTTCAACGGAGCTTTATCGCTACGAGTATTCATCGCCTATCTGGTATCCTTGCGGCTCTGGTATTGTAATTTTGATTTGTCTTATCTTAGCAATTATCCTCGTTATTCGTATTGTTATCTGGATTCTCCTTCATACTATTCTTTTCTTCCTTAATCGCTCAAACAAAAAGTAATTTTTCCTCTTGACATCCCTCATAGGGGGTCATAAGATAAGGGTATATATAACTAACGGAGGAAAGTCTAAAATGGCTTACGAACATACCAATTCCAAGGGTGTAAAATACTATCTTCACAAATCTGAGGTAACTCTCCGTGGTGGCAAACCACAGACTATTTACTTCTTCACCAAGGTTGCGAAGAACTCAAAGGGCACCCCATGTGACCTTCCAGCAGACCGCGAAGTTAACGAGAATCCACGCAACGGTTTCTTGACTGTTTCCCGCAAAAAATAATTGCGAATAAGCAGATTATTTAGGTTACAGTGCGACCTCCCAAGTGGAGGTCGCATTTTGTTATAATATAGTCATGGCAAATCCCACCAAAAAACAGCGCGCTATTCTGAAATACATCCAAGATTTTACGATTGAGCACGACTACTCTCCAACCTATCGCGAGATACAACGTGCTATGGGGCTAAAATCCGTTTCTGCTGTTGCGGAGCATATCGATAACTGCACAAAGGCTGGCTTCCTCAAGAAAATTCCTAATGCCGCCCGTTCGCTAGAAGTGATTCCGCTCGAGAATCACGTCGAAACGCAGAAGCTTTTTCAGGCAAAAATCGCCGAGCTGAACGCTAAATTAACCGAGAGCCCAGACGACCAAAGTATTAAGGATGATCTCGCGACACTTAAGGCGGCCGCAAAGCTCTTAGACCTCGCAATCTAACCGCGAAAATGCTATAATAATAGAGATGAAAAAAGAGCCTGGTTTTATTTACCGCTTCTTTCTATTAGTTGGTGATGCGTTAGCGATTATTTTTTCGTTTTCTTTTGCTTATTACTTCCGCACCCACATCGACTCGCGCCCATATTTCTTCGATTCGGAGCTTACAGACTTCATTGTTTCAAATCTGATAATTCTTCCAATTTGGATTATTATCCTAATAAGCGTTGGTGTATATCGCCGTTCGATAATTACGCGCCCAACAATTCTTGCCGGCCGTCTCCTTATTGCGAGTGTGCTTGGCGTTATGGCTATTATTACCTACGATTTCTTTATTAATAACACCACTATTGCATCTAGCTCTCTTTTCCCAGTGCGCGGCATTGCAATTTTAACTGCAGTATTCTGCTTTATCGCTCTCTTATTTGAGCGTGGTATTATCTCTGCTATTCGGAAATTTTTCTTCCGTCGCAGTGTGGGGCTTATCCGCACTATTATAGTCGGTGACGGTCCGAACACGACTCAACTCCTAATGGGGATTTGCCCAGAGACCGGCTATAAAGTTGTCGGTGTTGTTGCGAATAGCAAATTTATTCCAGAAGAATGGAAGAAGCATCAATATTCTGACATAGAAACTGCAGTTAAACGCCTTCATCCTGACGCTATTATTCATACGGATGGCAAAAATATTGAGGAAGTTAACCGTATTGCCATCAACCATCACGCTTTGTATTATTATTCTCCAGCGAATGATTCAATTATTACTCTCGTCGGCGACGTAGAATGGATAGCTGCTATTCCAGTCATTCTAATTCGCCCAACTCCACTCCACGGTGCCGCATATGTTCTTAAGCGCGTCATTGATTTTGTGTCGAGCTTGCTTTTAACTATCTTAGCTTTGCCGTTTATGTTCGTTATTTTCATTATCCAGAAAATTGCCGATCCTAAAGCCCCAGCTTTCTATAAGGATGTTCGCCTCACTCGATTTGATCGCGAGTTCAATCTCTATAAATTCCGTAGCATGAAACAAGAGTTCTGTGGCTTGACGCCTGAACAGGCATTTGAAAAAATGGGCAAACCAGAACTCTCTGAAAAATACCGCAAGCAGGGCGATTATCTCAAAAACGACCCTCGTTATACTAAGCTCGGTAGTTTTCTCCGTAAGACTTCGCTTGATGAATTGCCACAGTTATTTAACATTCTCAAAGGCGATATTTCGCTTATTGGCCCACGCGCTTTACAGCCGATTGAATTAAAATCATACGGTGACCGCAGCCTTATCTTGTCTATAAAATCAGGCCTTACTGGTCTTGCACAGGTCTCTGGCCGTCGTAATATTTCATTTAACGAACGTCGTGCGCTTGATGTCTACTACGTCCAAAACTGGTCGCTCGCTTTGGATATTTCGATTTTCTTCCGCACGATTGCAGTAGTAATTAAACATATCGGAGCAAAATAAATGAAAACTATTTCACTAGTCATCCCTGTATATAATGAAGAAAAAGGTTTTCGCAAATTCTATCATGAGTTGCTTGAGCCCGAGCTAAAGAAGCTAAAATACAATTACGAAGTAATTCTTGTTGACGACGGCAGCAAAGATAAAACGCTTGGGATTATCCAAGATATGGCAGAAAAAGACTCGCACATCAAAGTGCTTGCTTTTTCGCGAAATTTCGGCAAAGAAGTAGCACTTACGGCTGGTATTCACGAGGCAATCGGTGATGCTGTTATGACAATAGACGCCGACGGTCAGCAACCCCCAGAGCTTATTCCGGAATTTATCGAGAAATGGGAAGCCGGCGGGGAAATAGTTATCGGCGTCCGCGGCAAGTATGAAAAGCACGGCCTTATCGCGAAGCTCGGTTCGAAGCTTTTCTATCGAATGCTGAAGCATATGGGCGTCAAGGATACTGTTCCTGGGAGCACAGATTTTCGCCTTATCGACCGTGTTGTAGTTGATGAGTTCAATAAACTTACCGAACATGGCCGCATTACGCGCGGTCTTATGGACTGGATGGGTTTCAAGAAAGTCTACATCGACTATATCTATGGCAACCGCCTCGCAGGGAAGCCGAGCTACAACTTCAAAAAACTATTCGGTCTCGCAATCGACAGCTTTATTAGTCTCAGCACGACCCCGCTTATAATTTTCGGTTGGATTGGTAGCTTTATTACCTTTGCTTCCTTTGTGCTCGGCGTGTTTGTTATTATTGAAGAGTTTATTATGGGTGATCCGATTGGTCTTAAATGGACCGGAACAACCTGCCTCAGTATTTTTATTTCCTTCCTGGTTGGCCTCGTTCTGATTTCGCAGGCAATTATGGCTCTCTATATTTCTCATATTCACGCTGAAGCTCAAGGCCGCCCACTCTATATAATCGATCGCCGACAATCAAGGAATCTCCAGGATGCAGGAAAAACTAAAAAAGCTTAATCAAAAACACGGCGAAAAAATTCGCTTTGTTTTAGTTGGCGGTTTTAACACTGTCCTAGATTTTCTAATTTTTGGTCTTCTTACTAACGTCTTTAATGTCGATAAAGTCGTCTCGAATATTATTTCGACTGCAATCTGTATTACGATTAGCTTCTTTTTGAATTATACTTTCGTCTGGAAGAGTGAAAAATCCATCAAAACTACGGCGATTGGTTTCTTGGCGGTATCTCTCTTTAGTGCCTGGGTTATCCAGTCGCTAGTAATTACGGTCGTAACTGCCATTATTGGCGATTCTGCGCTTGCTAAGCTATTCGCCAAAGCTTGCGGTTCTGTCGCTGGTATGGTTACGAATTATTTTGGCTATAAGATAGTTTTCAAAAACAAGCATCCATAATCTTAAGCAGCTTGACTTGCAAAATAGATTATGCTTAAATACAAAAGAGGAGTGCTATATTATGGCTACCAAAAATAAACATACAAAAAGATCTAATACTACCTCTAGAATTGTTACTGCGTTTTTGTTTATTATTTTTATTGCAGCATTTGTTTTTGCGGTATTTGCTCTAATTAATAAATTTGAATCTGGGAACAATAATCCTAAAACGACGAGTACAAATAGTGAATCAGAAAACGGTGTTAGTGATAAGCAGGAAACCGAGGAAAGTAATGTGATTGCTGACACGGAAACGACATATGATGATTCAAAAACTGCTTACGAATCGGACATTAGCAAGCAGGCAGAACAAAAAGATAGTGGCAAAAAGGTTGCAGTGTCTTCATTGATGGTTGCGCAGGTAGATACTTTTGTAGTCCTTAGTGGGCGCGTGACGAATTTCAAAGAAGAGGGCGGAAAATGTACCTATTATTTAAAGCACGATGACACGGTAAAAGAATATGTAAGCGCAATAATACCAGATGCAAAAAACACAGTTTGCGAAGCGGTAAAAATTGAAAAAGATCAGCTGACAAGTGGATCCTGGACTATATGGATGGAATATAAATCAGATAATGCGGAGGGTGCAAGTGAGACGCAGAACATCGATATATAGAAGAACGCCATTTTACCTAGCGGCGATTGCCTTTATTGGTGTGTTTTTCGGCCTAGCGACAAATAATACTCCAGAAACTATCGCTACGGTAAAAGCAACCGATTTCCAAGCGGGGCGCATTATTGACGACGAGGTGTTTTATAACGCTGATACGATGACGGTGGCAGAAATCCAGACGCATTTGGACAAATATTCTGCGAGTTGCGATATGTGGGGCACGCAAGCAATTGGCTATGGGCGCAAAATAAACGGCGTGGCAGTCAATCCAAATATTTCTCGTCGCGAATATGCTCGTATGATGCGAGAAGCGGGGCGTACGGATTATCATGACGCACCATATGTTTGTGTTAGTAAATTCTATGAGAATCCAAATACGCATAAAACGAATTTCGAAACGAATGGCGAAATCGAAGAGGGCATGATTTCGGCGGCTCAGATTATTTATGATGCGGCACATAAATACAACATTAACCCTCAAGTACTGCTCGTAATGCTAAAGAAGGAAAGCTATGTCTGGGGTGATACATGGCCGCTAAAAAATGAATACAACACGGTTATGGGCTACGCTTGTCCGGACACCGCGCCTTGTAACGCCAAGTATTTTGGCTTCTATAACCAGGTGATGATGGCGGCGTGGCAGCTAAACTATTATAAAGAGCATATTTATAGCTACGGGTATTATCCATACATGACGAACAATATCTACTACTCGCCAGACTATTCTTGCGGCAAAAAGGCAGTTTACTTGGAAAACATTGCAACCACATCTCTCTATATTTATACGCCATATACACCAAATGACGCCGCGCTCGCGAACTATCCAGGTACCGCATATTGCGGCTCATATGGCAATCGTAATTTCTTCATGTATTTCAACGAGTGGTTTGGAAGTACGTATGCGCAAAAATATGACAACGTTAGTAAAATCATTGAAGACTATTATGTCTCAATAGGCGGTGAGAATAGCATTCTCGGCAAAGCAAAAGGTGACATTGTTTGCGGTTCAGCTGGTGGGAAGAAACGCTGTTATAAAGAATATGAAGTTGGTTATATATATGGAAACGAAAAAGAAGCATGGGATATTTCCGGTGGAATCTTAGCATTTTGGAAGGAGTTGGGTGGTCCGAGTGGTTATTTAGGTTATCCTATTAGTAGTGAAGAACGTAATCTGTCAAATGGTGGCACAATGCAATCATTTGATAATGGCAAAATTGTTTGGCTAAATGGAGATGGTTTTACGGTGGCTGGCGGCATATATAACAAATGGGAAGAGTTGAAAGCTGAACACGGAGAACTTGGTTTGCCGCTAACTAGTGAATTAATTGATAATAACGGGCTCGTTTATCAACAATTTCAAGGGGGTAGGATATATTGGGATACTCAGAAAGGTGCTTGGGTAATTCCTAGTCACTATATTGAGCGCTGGATGGAGCTAGGTGGAAATAAAGGTATATTCGATTATCCAATATCTCTAGAAAAATGCGGCTTGATTGATGATGGGTGTTTCTTGGAGTTTAAGACTGGATATCTATATTGGCACCCAGAATATGGCACTTGGGATATATCCGGTGGAATTTATGCTAAGTGGAAAGAATTGAATAAAGAAAAAGGCGAACTTGGCTATCCGAAGAGCGGCGAACAGCGAGACGAAAAAGGCCTGCTCTTTCAACAATTTGAAAAAGGCCGTATATATTGGAATGTAAAAAAAGGTGCGTCAGTGATACTGGATCATTATATTAATCGTTGGAACAAAATAGGGGCTTTAAGAGACATCTTTGGGGTAGCAATAGGGGCTGAGGTTTGTAATTTAGTTAGCGGTGGCTGTTATCAGAATTTTGAAGTTGGCGCATTATATTGGCACCCAGAATATGGTACCTGGGATATATCCGGTGGAATTTATGCTAAGTGGAAAGAAGTAGGTAAGGAGTCTGGCATACTAGGCTATCCTACTAGCGGTGAGCAAAAAGACGAAAAAGGGAATCTCCATCAAAATTTTGAACACGGAAATATTTATTGGGACATCGCAACTGGCGCCTGGGTTATTCGTGATTTTGCAACTAAAAAATGGGTTGATTTGGGTGGTTTTTCTAGCAAACTTAAAAAAGCATTATCTACAGGTTATTGTGGTCTAGTAAATAATGGATGCTATCAGGCATTTGAAACGGGCAATATATATTGGACTGAAAAGACTGGCGCCTGGGATATATCTGGCGGTATTTACGACGCTTGGTTTAAACAGGGGACTGAATGGGGTCCGCTCGGGTACCCTACGAGTAGTGAAATAGTAGATGAAAACGGAAAAATATATCAAACCTTTGAAAATGGCATAATTTATTGGGATACAGCTAAAGGCGCTACTATAAAACTGAATAACTAATCAATCGGCCCGCCGACTTCTTCGATGACTTTTTTCCAGTTATTTTTCCAGTTCTCTTTTTGCAGTGAGTTTTCTGCAATATGAACTGAGTTTTTGCCAAATTTCTTTATTAATTGAGGGTTATCAATAATCTTCTTGGCGGCGTCATATAGATCATTAGCGGTTGGAGAAATAAGAAGACCATTATAATCATTGAATACAAGATTTGGTAAACCTCCTACGGTCGTAGCAATAATTGCTTTCTCGCAACCCATGGCTTCAATGCATGATAGAGAGGTGCCCTCGCTATACCTAGTCGGGATAAGCACTACGTCAGTATTCTGATAGGCTTTATACATTTCATCCATTTCGAACTCTTCTCTAGAGACAAAATCAGGATATTTCTTCATAAAGAAACCAATCTTCTCTTTCACCTCATCATTGTCGATTTGGCCGACGAATTTTAGGAAAATCTTATTGCCATATTCTGCAAACAATTTATCAAATGCATCAATTGTAATGTCATATCCACGAGCACTATATATACGGCGTGGATATAGAAACACAATTTTATTCTTAAACTTATCTTCTTTTTTAGTAATTGCAAAATCTGCTGCATCATAATAATTAGGGATATACTTTTCTTTTAATGAAACCGCATAGTCTATTGTTCTGGTCCAATTGATAAAATTTGTGTCAACACAGACGCATTTTTCGACATTATTTAAGGATTTTATATAACTCTTGTATTTAATTAGCTGTTCTTTTGAATTATATTCATTGCTCTCAATGTCGAAATTAATGCCGTGATTGATTCCGATCACTGGGATATTGTCAATATACTCAGCGAGTTCGAGTGGAGACGCAATAACGAATCGGCAGTTTTCGCAATGCTTTTTAAGTGCTAGTGAACATTTTTTAATATCGCCAATTTCGCCTTCACCAATACCGACTACTTTAATGCCTTTGAACCTTTTCGTGAACGGAACATTCGAACACTGCAAAATCTTGGCACGATAACCCATCTCGTTTAATAAAACTGCGAGATCATAAACATAACGTTCTGCGCCACCTTTATAACGTTTTATTCCGTCCCAGTCATAGAAATTGAAGTTAATAATATTTACGTCTTTGCTATTGCTGATTTTTGAGATTTTTTCTTTATATTGCAAATATTCATAATTTGAAGTCTTAGTTTTTTTACTAGGAATAATCGCTCGCTTAGCTTTATATAATGAATTAACGGTTTTATTAATAACAACATAACGTTTCGAGTTGAGCTCTTTTTCGGCAACTGCAATTTTGTCTTCAAGCTTTTTAATCTTGTTTTCTAGATAGAAAATATATTTTTCGTTAGTAAATTTTTCCTTATCTTTTTCTGTCATAAAATCGTCCTCCAAATACAATTATCTGATGTATTCTAATGCTTCTTTGATTGCCTCCGCTCTCTTCGTCCAGGTATTTTGTTCTGCTTGAGCTAAGAGCTTCTTTCTGCAATTGTCGTTTTTTTGGTCTTCAATAGCCTGTTTGATTTTCTTCTCAAAATCGGCGTTATCATTAGCCATATAAACGTATTCATAGCCGCGACACTCATCTAGATCACGCGTGCAGACTGTTGGTAAACCTGCAGCCATATATTCAAATAGTTTAACTGGGGAAGTAGCTTTTGCGATTTCGCCCTGCTTAAACGGAATAATGGCGCAATTAAAATATTTAACATACTCTGGAAGAATAGAATAGTTTTTTGCACCTAAATTATAGACATTACTGCCTTTTTTAAGAGCAGCAGCGGCGTCATTATAGTCTACTCCTAGAAAAACAAAATTCCATTCTTGGTGCTTTTTGGCGACATCGTTTATTAAATCAAAGTCGATCCATGGGGCAAGCGCACCATAAAAACCGACGATTGGTTTCCTTCCTTTAACTATAGAAGCTAAGTCCATTGGTGGTTTTTTAGTTTTGTTCTTTTCGAAGTCAAAATGACTAACATTCACAGCATTTTTAACGGAAATAATGGTGTGGTTTTTGCCTAAATGTTTTTCGAGCTGTTTGATTAAGCGATTCGCAGTGGCGCAACATAGAACTGGATTAATTGTAGTTAAATTATCCCATACTTTAAGTTGTATGCTGAGGTCGCCGGAAATATCTTCATGAAATTCATCGAGATAATCATAAATAATATTATATCCAGCTTCCTTGAGCGCCATAATTGTGTCATAATTAATCGGCATATTATTTGGCGTCATAAAATAGAAGTGGCCAGCTTTAGTATTTACCTTGTTTAATAGCTTTAGATTGTTAATAGTAATTATGCCGTCTTTAATAATACGAAAACTCTTAACAGTATTATCTTTTTCGTAATAAATTACTAAATAACCAAGTTTTCTAAGCTCTTCGGCGAGATGTTGGGGGCGTTGTTTGAGCTTAATGTCCCATGGAATAGCATTCAAAACTATAATACTATCATACTTTGCTGCGATGTCGGCGATTATCTGTTGCCTTTTGTTAGCTTTACGCCTTCCTCGTGCACTAATGATAGAAATAACTTTTTTGCCAGTTTTTTCGAAAGCATTACGGCGTTTAGTATTCTTTGGGAAAACATTATTATAACCCGTAGCAATTTTTTCAGCAAATTGAAAACGCTTAGAGTTCGTCAGCTTTTTATAATACTTATTTTCTCTTTCGAGACGATCGATTTGGATTTTGAGTTGCTCAACCTCTGCCTTAGTGTACTGCTTTTTTGTTTCTGCCATTAACTTAGCTCCTTCGCCAATATATCTACGATTTGCTTGCTGGAAGTACCATCACCGTAAGGGTTTTTAGCTTTGGCCATTTTATCATATTCTTCTTTAGATTCAAGGAGAGTACTAGCTTCACTATATATCACTTCTGCGTCGGTACCGACTAGTTTCAATGTTCCTGCCTCAATACCTTCTGGACGTTCGGTAGTGTCACGCAATACGAGAACTGGTTTACCTAAGGCAGGGGCTTCCTCTTGAATTCCGCCGCTATCGGTCATAATAATAAAAGCAGCATGCATGTAATTATGAAAATCAAGCACGTCAAGCGGATCGATGAGACGGATACGGTCATCGTCGCCAAGAATTTCTTTAGCGAGCGACTGAACTTTTGGATTTAAATGGACTGGATAGATGACTTTAGTATCCGCATGGTCATCGACTAGGCGCTTGATTGCTGTGAAAATATGGCGCATTGGCTCACCTAGGTTCTCACGACGATGTGCCGTAACGAGAATTAAACGGCTATCTTTTGCCCAATCTAGATTTTCGTCAGAATATTCATCTGTAACAGTGGTTTTTAAAGCGTCAATTGCGGTGTTGCCAGTTACATAGATTTGCTGGCCGATATTAAGGGTTTCCTCCTCAAGGTTGTTCTTGCTTTTTTCGGTTGGCGCGAAAAGAAAATCTGCGACTCTGTCAATTATTTGGCGATTCATTTCTTCTGGGTATGGCGAATATTTATTTCGAGTGCGTAGTCCGGCTTCAACATGGCCAATTTTGACTTGCTGATACAGTGCGGCTAGACTAGCAGCCATTGCAGTAGTCGTGTCGCCATGAACCAAAACGACATCTGGTTTTTCTTTGATAATTACTTCTTCGATACCGCGGAGCACTTCTGATGTGATATGAGATAAAGTCTGATTTGGCTTCATGATATCAAGATCATAATCTGGCTTAATCTTAAATACATCCAGCACTTGATCAAGCATGGTTCGATGTTGCGCGGTTACGCAGACGATCGATTCGACGCCATCACGGCTCTCAAGCTCTTTTACGACCGGGGCCATTTTAATTGCTTCTGGTCTAGTTCCGAATATACTGATAACTTTCATTTTTCGTGCTCCTTCTGTTTAGTTTATAAAAGTATTTCTAGATATTTATCGGCAATTTTCTTGGGGTCACCTTGCTCTAAGATTTTGCCATCATCTATTAATATCGCCCGGTTACAGAATTGTTTAACATTTTCCATAGAGTGGGTGACTAAAATAACTGTCTGATTATTGTCTTTAAGACTCTTAAAATAATCATTGCATTTTTGCTGGAAAGCGGCATCCCCGACAGCGAGTACTTCGTCGAGCAATAGAATGTCGCCTTTGGCGCGGATTGCGATTGAAAATGCAAGGCGGACCTGCATACCGGAAGAGTAGTTTTTGAGTTTTTGATCCTGGAATTGTTCTAGTTCAGCGAATTTCCAAATATCATCATACATTTTATCCATTTCATCGTTTGAAAAACCGAGGAGCGCGCCATTCATATATACGTTTTCGCGTCCGGTTAACTCCGGGTTGAAACCAACACCTAATTCGATAAAAGGGATTAAAGTGCCATTTATTGTTATTTTACCTTTCTCTGGCCAATAAATACCAGCAAGAGTCTTTAAAAGCGTTGATTTACCGGAGCCATTACGACCGACGATACCTATAAATTCGCCGCGCTTGATTTCCATATCAATACCGCGCAGTACTTTTTGTATTTCGTATCCTTTAATGCCGCGAAGACGATTAAAAATAGCTTGCTTTAGTCCAAATGATTGTTCAGTTGGAAGCTTAAAACTTTTATGTAAATCTCTAACGCGGATAACTACATCGTCGTTTGGGTTGTTGATTTCGGTTCTAGTGCCAAGCGTTCGTTTCATTAAACTTCCTCTGCGAAAAATTTAGATTTATGTCTGAATACGACGGCGCCAATTATTAAAACAGTGACGACGACTGCCATTGGAATAATCATAAATAATGGGTTATTTATATAACCCCACATAGTAATTGCCTCATTTGTAATAAGATTATAACGAATATCCTGAATAGCTTGAGCAATCGGATTTAAGAGAAGAATTTTAGCGGCGGTTGCACTAACATCGGCGACCATGGAAATTGGATAGATGATTGGTACGGCATAAAATAATGCAGATACTAACACTTCCCAAATGGAAGTAATATCACGATATTTAACATTAATTGAACCAAGAAGGAATGAAATACCAAGCGAGAATAGATATATTTCAATCAGAGATAGAGGTACGAGTAGCCAGCTCAAAGAAGGGGTGACGCCATTAATTAATGCAAACAAAATAATTACAACGAGATTTATCAGCATATTAACGACTGCCGTCAAAGTTGCTGAAACGACGACGATGTATTTTGGAAAACATATTTTTCTGAGTAAATCGCCTCGAAGAACAATCGCCTGAATGCCTTGCAGAGTGCATTCCGTAAAAAAACTCCACATAACTGTGCCTGTTAATAGATAAACAGGGTAGTGCGGAATGTCGCCACCAATGCGAAGCAATTTACAAAAGACTACATACAAAATTGCGAACATCATCAATGGGCGAAGCAATGCCCATAGGTACCCCAAGACGGAACCTTGATACCGTAGTTTAAAATCGGTTTTTACCAGTTCCTTAAGGAGGATCCGGTTGCGCCGATTAAGCACGTGAGGAATTTTCATATACATAGTATTTTAGCATAAAACACGGGTATTTATAAGATATAATGGTTGTATGAGTAAGACTCCGCTAGTATCTGTGATTATTCCAGTTTTTAATACTGGAAAGGATTGTTTGAAGCTATTGGATCGCCTTCTGAATTCCACTTATAAGAACATAGAAATTATTTGCGTTGATGATGGCTCAAGTGACGACAGCTATAAAGAACTAAACAATTATGCAAAAAAACATAGCCAAGTCATAGTAGAAAAGCAAAAGAATCAAGGTGTTTCAGCGGCAAGAAATACAGGTATTAGTCTTGCGAAAGGCAAGTATATTTCTTTTATAGACTCTGACGATCTTGTAACGACGGATTTTATTGAAAAATTGCTAAAAGAGTTTTCCGGCGACAATATTATCCTAGCCAGCGTCGCTATTCACTATAACCGCTTGAAACTTGGCGAAGCGCACGATATTTTTATGACGAAAGTCCGTCAGCAGAAGAAAAATGAGTCGCTCTGGGAATATATTTTATATGTCATGCGTAAAGACGGACGCTTATATGGTGTTATAACAAAATTATTCCGTCGTGACATTATTGTAGAAAAAAAGCTAGAATTTGATACTTCAATGAACTTCGCCGAAGATACTAAATTTGTGTTAGATTATATTGCGGCAGCGCAAGCGTATTATCCAGAAAATTGTAAAATTCGCTTTGTCTATGAGCCACTTTACTTATATAACTATGGGACAGAAACAAGTACGGTAGCGAAGTCCTCCTTGAAATGGGAAAATTGGAAGAAGAGCTACGACGATCTAAAGCAATGGTCGAAGAATGGCAGAGGCAAAAAGATTGCCATAAGACGCAGATTAGTGTTGATGCGCTGGCGTATTTCCCATGCACTTGCCGTAGCGCGTTCAAATATTTCGAAATCCGAAAAGAGAAAATATGCAAACCCAGTTGAACTATTCTTTGCATCATTATTACTGAAGGTGCGAAAATGAAAGTAGCAATTGTCTGTGATTGGTTGACGAATGTAGGCGGGGCCGAAAAGGTTCTACTTGCGGTGCACGAGATGTTTCCGAAAGCGCCGATTTATACATCGCAATATAACCCAAAGGGAATTGATTGGTTCAAAGACGCCGATGTCCTCACGGGTAAATTGCAAAAAATCCCATCAAAACTTCGGCGCTTAATCCCAATGATGCGTCAAAAATATTTTGAGAAACTAGATTTGTCGGACTATGATTTGGTGATTTCCGTAACGGGCGCCGAGGCAAAGGCGATAAAATGTGGCCCGAACACGACGCATATTTGTTACTGTCACGTGCCAACACAGTACTATTGGCAAATGTACGATGATTACGTCAAAAATCCTGGATTCGGTATTTTTAATCCAATAGTTAGAATTTGTTTTAAAGCATTCGTAAAACCTTTGAAAAAGGCCGATTTTGCTGCAGCGCAGAGACCAGATTATTTTGTGACAATTTCATCGTATGCCGCTGATATGATAAAAAAATACTACAAACGCGAAGCGACGGTAATTGCGCCGCCAGTGGAGACGAATAAATTTCCATATATAAAAGACGCAACGCGCGATGGATTTGTAAATTTTTCTCGTCAAGTTTCTTGGAAGCGCCAAGATTTGGCGATCAAAGCTTGTATCAAGGCAGGGAAGAAACTAACTATTATTGGCGGCGGCCCGGAGCATAAAAGGCTCGTAAAAGAAGCAAATGGCTCAAGATTAATTACATTCAAGCCGACTTTAAATTCCGATGAAATTGCAAAAGAGCTAGCGCACGCTGAAGCATTTATATTCCCAAGTATGGAGCCGTTCGGAATTGCTCCAGTCGAAGCGTTGTCTGCAGGGTGCCCAGTGATAGCTTATGCGCAAGGCGGAGCTCTCGATTATATCAAAGATGGTATAAATGGCGCATTTTTCGAACAGCAAACTGTAGCTTCGCTCGAAAAAGCAATCAAGATTTTTGACGGCTCGAAGTATGATCGAAAAGTTATCGCAAAAAGCGCTCAAGATTTTGATGTAAAAAACTTTAAAGATAAATTGCAAAAATTCATAGATGAAAAACTTGCTAAATAAAATTGAAAACGTATTACTGCTATTATTGCCAGTTGTAGTTTTTTTCTCGTACTATCCAGTCATTCGGCTTGGCGAAAATGATTCGATGCATTTTGAATTGTCTCTTCCAATTATTTGGCTCGCAATCTTTGGTGTGATTAGTCTATTTCGTATGCCGGAAATCGCAAAGAAAAATAGCATAACCAAAAGCATTATTATTTGCGCATTTCCACTATATGCCACATTAGCTATTATTTGGAGCGAAAATAAAGTGCGAGGGGTTTTAACGGCTGGCATATTGTGGCTAATTGTTTTTAGCGTCGTTAATATAGTTGCCATGAAACTCAAAAAGGAATACCTAAAGCGAATGCTAAAAATCTATATGATTTCAGCATTTGTAGCGGCCGTTTTCTGTGTTCTGCAGTGCGTTTTGGATGTATTAGGCGCACCGAGAGATATTACTATGCTTTGTCCGGGCTGCACGTATTTGACATTTGGTTTTCCTCACTCAAATGGTTTAGCAATAGAGCCGCAGTTTATGGGCAATTTGCTAATTGCGCCCGCCCTGATTTCTTTAGGCATGTTCTATAACGAAATTACTGCAGCGAAAAACAAGCGTGCGGTTTGCGGCTATGGCATTTTGAGTTTGTTTTTTGCAGCAGTTTTATATATTTGCTTCTCACGAGGAGCACTCTACGCTTACGGTATAGCGGGAATAATATTTGGAATACTGCTAATCATACGCGATAGAACCGTGCGAGCACTCTGGCTACTTTTGCCGGTGTTGTGTGGTTGTTTGCTTGGTTTGCTAATGCAGGGTGTATTATCAGAAATTTCGCCAACGTCGGAAAATTTTGCGCAGGGAATTCAGCGATCAATTCACCAAATCACGCTCGGCAAAATTGATATTCGCGAAAAAGAAGAAGCGGGCGACAACCAAGCAAGTTTTTCGGGATACGTCGAAGAATCGACTGATGTTCGAGTTAATATAACCGAAACTGCAATAAAAACTTGGGGCAATTCGAATATTTGGTTTGGCGTCGGATTAGGTGGTGCCGGAACATCAATGAGCAAATATCTGGATGGTGGCAATAAGAAAGAAATAATTCAAAATGAGTATGTGAATATGCTGACGGAATTGGGTATTTTTGGGGCCTGTATTCTCGCAATCGTAGTTATATATATTATTAAACAATCCAATCATCAAAACTCCGTTGTGTTTTTCTCAATTATTGTGGCTTATTTGATTACTTTTACCTTCTTTTCAGGGTTCCCAAATGTGTTGCATATTTACCTTCTTACCCCTGTTATTTACAAGATAGGGCAGAAGCGTCTCTTGTGCTGATTTCGGCAAATATTTTAACTACTAGCAAAAAATAAGCATTTATGGTATAATAAAAAAATGGGCTGTCAATTCGGCAGCTTAAATTTTCGCTTTTGCGATGCACATTGAAAGGAGTGTTGTGGTATGGTAGACTACACAATCAATGGTTTGGATTCAATGACGGTAGAGTTGGTGATGATGGGGACATCCCACTTTATTAACAACATTATTCCAAGCTGGTATACAATTGTCGATGTTACTCTTGTCGACAATGAGCTGACAATCAGTTTTTCACCGACGGATGATCTTCCGAAGGAGCTCCACAAGCCGGTTAATTATGGCATTTCGGCTCAGCCCCATGCGGATTTCGCGATGTTCATCAAGGACACCCGCAAGAAGACAGTGAAATACGTTTGTCTCAATTGCAAAACTGACTCGACCGGCAAGCCGTTCTTCCATTATGACATCTTGTCTAAGGATAATAATGGCAATGAAGACGGCGCCATTAAGCGTGGCGTTTCAGTATCCAAACTGTTGCTCGATGGCTATACGCTCGAAAAATCCTACGATGACAACAAATCTACAGTTGTCGGCGTGACGCTTTATGAGCACAAAAACAGAAAAGTTTCCTAACCACCCACAGGACCGCGGATTTTATATCCGCGGTTTTTTCTTGTCTTATAATATATATATGACCGCACGCAGCAAGAAAATCATTCAAACTTCAATTATCGGCATTATTTCTAATCTCACCCTCGCCGGTTTTAAAATATTCGTCGGTTTTCTCTCTAATTCCATCGCGATTATCCTTGATGCAATCAATAACCTTAGCGACTCCTTGTCTAGTATTGTAACAATTATTGGCGCTCATTTCGCTGGCAAAGCGCCCGACCGTCGCCATCCGATGGGGCACGGCCGCTCTGAATATTTGAGCACAGTTATAATTGCGATCTTCGTTCTTTATATCGGTTTGACCGCGCTTGTTGAATCTATTAAAAAAATCATCACTCCCGTCCATGTCGATTACCAAACAACTACAATAATTGTGGTCTCTGCGGCCATAGTCGTAAAAATCTTTCTCGGTCTATTTTTCCGCCATCGCGGCAAAAAACTCGAATCAGGCTCACTAGTAGCATCTGGGATTGATGCGCTTTTTGACGCGGCAATTTCGCTTGCGACTCTCGTCGCAATTGTTGTATTTTTGACAACAAAGCTACAGGTCGAAGCCTATCTCGCTGCCTGTATTTCGCTGTTTATTATTTATTCTGGTGTTAAAATGATGCGCGGCGCTTTCAGCATTATTCTTGGCGAGCGTGCTTCGACGGATTTAACTCGTCGCATCAAAGCGGACATCGCCAAAATTGATGGCGTCAATGGCGCCTTTGATCTCATTATGCACGACTATGGCGCAGGTGCTACACTCGCCTCGGTTAATATTGAGGTCGATCACGCCCTCAGTGCATCGGACATAGATGGCATTTCGCGCAATATTCAAAAAACTATTCGCAAAAAATATCACATCATTATAAGTTCAGTTGGTATTTATGCGATCGACCTCAAAGATCCTACGACCGAGAAGTTATGGCGTACTTGTCGTGATATTAGTAATGAATATGAGCATATCATTGAAATTCACGGCTTCAGCGTAGATACCAAAGACAAGACGATTAGTTTCGACATCGTAGTAGATTTCGCCGCCTCGAACCGCCGCACTTATTATCAGAAATTTGTCAGCGAAATCCGTGCTGCTCTGCCTGACTATTCTGTCAATGTGACGCTCGATTCTGATATAAGCGATTAAAAACCGCCCCTATATAGGGGCGGGAAATTAGTTGTTGCGCCATTTTACGGCCACTGGTTTGTCACTTCGAAGTAGGTCTATCATTGTGTTAAAATATTTTTTTCGTTCCTCTTCAGTTAAAAAATCGTCTGGTTGACCAATTATCTGGCCGACGAAATCCGTATCTATGCCATTATCGCGGCTCGCGATTATTAAATAGATAAGTAGCCCGAGCTCAAATTGGCAAACTCTCAACTCCTTAGATAACGAAAGACCGGCTGCGCCATATATGATAATGTCACCATACGGCAGACGCAAGAATGTTGCGCAGAGCGCAACGTCAAAATCGTCTAGCCCGCCTTGCACCATTCGGTACCCGATTTCTTCCTCGCTTCGCTCTTCGCAAAACTTTTGGTAGAATACATCGATAGCGACACTTTTGCAGATGTCTCTAAGGTTAGTACTAAACTTGTTCCGACAATGAATTGGCTGGTCGATAATAAAGCTATCTTCTTCCTCGTCGTAACCGACACAATGGATTGCCATCATTGTATGTGGATTTTTGAAGAACTCTGTGTAAATGACGTCCTCGACAGCGTATTCCAACAAATCTACTTCATAATCAGTAAATAAAATCGCATCCCAACTATTAATGAACATGTCCATACAGCCACCTCCTGTCAGTATATTTTGGACAACACTACATACTTATATTATATCATACTAGATATAAAAAGTCAATATAAGCGTAACCGTTACACTAGCAGCAAGACGAAATAGGCAAAGATGTAGGCGGATTCGTAAATCAGGATATTATCCATAAACCACGAAACGCGAAATAGATCGCAAATAATGAAGAAAACCGCATAGACCAAAAATAGCAACGCAACAATTAGCGTACTCTTGCGCTTCGTAGCAATAATATCGAACAGTCCGGTTAATGCCATAATGGTAAACATCGAACCGGCAAAGAAAAGATGGATGTCCGTCGATATACCGCCCTCTGGGAGGTGCGGGCTAACTGATAACGCGAGGAAAGAGACTACAAAAGCGTAAATCAAAAATCGCCACCCCATTCCGTGGAGTTTTTCGTGCGTTGCAAGATGCCAGACAATTAATACAGCGACAACGAAATTGCACGCGCAAAATGCCGCGCAACTGAGCGGATTTAATCCAACATAGCGGCTAATCGTAAGCGTAGTATCGCCTTCGTGCCCGCCAAATAGCCAGTAGTACCCGATAATCCCGATGAATTCGAGCACGAATAACATAAAAGCGATTAATAATAAGTGTCTGCGAGGTTTAGCGACCATTTCCATGCTTAAATTATAAACCAACCTCTATATTTTTGATACTGTTCGTGCTGAGACGAAGACTGAGTATTTGCCATTAATTACTTTACTTACAATTAGATTATTATATAATATAAATAATATGTCACAAATGACTGCGAATGTTAATGGCCAACTAGTCAAAATTCCTCGCCATGTTGCGATTATTGTTGACGGCAATGGGCGCTGGGCAAAAGAACGCGGTCTCACTCGTATGCAGGGCCACGATGCTGGCTTCAAGAATCTTAGAAAACTAACAGAGTATATCCATAGTCTCGGCATTGAGGTTATTAGCTATTATGTGTTCTCGACCGAAAACTTCAAGCGCAGTGCTGAGGAAGTAGATCATCTCATGGATATTTTTGTAAAGCTATGCCGCCATGAGCTAAAAACTTTCATGAAGAATAATATTCGCGTGATTTTTTCTGGTCGTGATGAGCCGCTTCCGGCAAAAGTAATTGCTGCACGTAATGAGTTAGCGATTAAGACCGCCAACAATACCGGTGGCATTGTTAATTTTTGTCTAAATTATGGCGGTCGCGCCGAGATAATTGACGCCGCCAAAAAACTTGCCGCCGATAAAGATGCTGACCTCGACAATCTGACCGAGCAGGACTTCGCGAAATACCTTTACCATGACCTTCCGGATGTCGATTTAATGATACGCACTAGCGGCGAGCTCCGCCTAAGTAATTTTCTGCTTTGGCAAAACTCCTATGCCGAATTTTACTTCCCAAAAACAAAATTCCCAGACTTCCACGAGGCCGACTTCGACCAAGCCCTCGTCGAATATACTCTCCGCGACCGTCGTTTCGGCGGCATTAAAGAGGATAAATAAGTATCATTCGCCCTTAGTTGGTTCCTATACGGAAAGCTGGAGCGATACCGCGACTAGAATTCGCATCATAATCATACGTGTAACTGGCGAGTTTGTTGGTATCAAAAATGAAGAAGCACTTCGTAACCTACCGTCGCTAGAATACGTATCTATTAAAGCCGAGCAGGGCAAATTCATCGGCAAATCATCCGATGGCTACAAAATGGCGGCCGTCGTCATACTTCATAATAGCGACGTTGAACAGTTCAATAAAGACTTAGAATTCGTGAACAACGAAGTCTATATTGAAACTAAACAAGTCTAAAAACGGAAATAAATAAACGGATTGTAGGAATTGCAAACTAATAAGGCAACCGAAATTTTTTCTAGGTCATCTTGAAAATCGCCGTGCCAAAAACTTCTTGCATCTAGTACTGGCATCGCGTCTGCATAACGACCCTCCAAATCGAGTGGGTCGGTTTTTCCTCCGACAATAAATAAGCGCACCCACACGGCTGGAAGTGTTAATAAGAAAACAACCAAAAACTGCGCCCACATACGTGTTCAACTTTATGGTTGCGCCTCCGCATTGATATAGGCTATATCGGTAAAACCTAAAGAAGGGGGGCATTATTCTACTGTTGCTCCACAATGTACGGGTCTGCAGTCGTGCCTGTTCCGCTTGCGAATTCTATTCCGGCTTTTAAGGAAACGAGTGGGCGCAGGCCGAGCGAATTATTGATGTCGCCTCCTCTAATACCGCCACCCCAGGATAGCCCGCCTGCAATGCTGCCGAAGGCATACGGCGAAGACGACCACATGGGCTTATAGGTATGAAGATAAGAGACGGTATTGTAGCTAGGGTCCGCAATAGTAAGTTCATCGGCGGTAATAAGACCGACTTTATGTTTTAATTTAGCGTTACCGTTTGTAGTGTCTACTTTAGTGAAAGCATCGTTAGTATTAGCGCAATCAAGAGAAGGTTCGTAGTTATTGTCGGAGTTTACTACAGTATTACGAATATAGGTAGAGTGATAACTCATAATAGGAGTGGTACCCAAGCTACTGCCGTCATCTTTAGATTTCAGTAGGCCAGTATAGTAGCTGCGATCATTGCAGAAGACAGTATCTTCAAGATCGTCTTCGTAGTTATACGAGCCAGTTTCATGACCATCAAGGTTTTCTTGTTCGAACCAGGATTCGACAATTGTTTTAATAATAGAATCGTTGGTATTAGTAAACATTTTTTCTTTGGCAGCTTCAATGTCTTTGACATTAGACAGAACGATTGCCTTACTATACGAAGAAGTTATATAGTGCAAGTAGAGCACATCCGTACAACTGGTGGCCGTTGAGCCGCAAGTATAGTGGTAACGCTCGGCGATATCCAGGTATTCCGTAGACCAATCGGTAAGCGTAAAGGTGTCTTTAAGAGTATAGACTCCGGTAGTTTCATCATAGTCTACATCATTTGCAAATATATAGCCTGCGATACGGACATTAATATTTGAGGCGATATAGCGTTCGCCATACATATAGCCGACATCAGCTGGGGAGCTAGTGTTGGTGTTGAATTTGAAAGTATTACTACCGTTGTAGGTGATTTTAGTATCATCTCCGGTGGCATTACATTGTTTTACGGTTTCGCCATCGACTTCAACATCACTCGGTTCGCCATTATAAATCATCTTAGTACCACCAGTAGCGGTAGTGCGGATAATCTTCCAGCATTTGTTAGCCCAGATGACATTATTGTCGTCGATTTGGCCACGATAGTAGTAGATGGTTTCGCCGCGCTCGGTATAAGTATTGACGCCGTTGCCGTTGGCGGTAGCAATGTCGTCAGAGACAACAGCTTTCCTAGTGAAATCGATGATATAATCGCCGAGGTTGTTGGCCTGATTCGCGATAATATCCGTGGCCTTTCGGCTAGGTTCTTCCCACTTAGCATATATAGTCGTATCTCCAGTTATTACGGTATTATCGAAATCGAATATCGTATCGTAACTGTCTGTAGTATACCAATTGTCGAATCTGTAGCCTTCTTTTGCTGGATTAAATAACGGACTCGTCGCCTTTTCGCCATAAGTTATCGTCTGAGAGGTTATCTCCGATCCGCCATCGGTATCGAATGATACTGTAAATTCTGGCATTGTTCCGATACGGAAGGCCGGGGAAATACCAATCGTATTACCGTATGCAGCCATATTCGCCCACCACCCATAGTGGCCATAGTGATAACCGTCATCATATATCACGGAATGAAAAGAATCTCCCCAGTTAGAACCAGCCGAGCGGAGCCACCAATGATTCTCTAAACCATTTATATTTTTCTTTACTCTTTTAATATCATCGCCATCCGGCGGTGTTCCTACATAATAATCTAATACTCTCGTATCTGTTGTTTCATTATTTTTGTTATCATTAGTAGCATTTAGGCCCGCCTCTCTACTCGATAATAGATATACTTTGTTAATTGCTATATCTTCACTTGTTATATTCGAGGAAGAATGATTTTTACCGGATCCTGACACTATTGGATATGTCGGCACTATTACCGATTGCAAACCAGACGGTAGCTTATTGAAGAAAACACTGTTCAAATACGTTGCCATATTTGACGCTTTCCAGCCTCCTTCGTTAGTATTAGTCGAATTCATCGTCCCTTCGCCAACAATATCTGCAAATTCTATCACCACTCCACATGCTGTCTGGGAGTATCCTTCCGTAGAACATACTTCTGGCGTGCTAGTATTTGCCAGTCTCACCGTATATGATTCTGACGTAGAATCGTCATCCATATCGATTTCTACTTCCTTCTCGCAGCCTACGGCATAATAATTAGAATCGGACGCCAAATTGTCTCTAATTGTCGTCCATGAATCAGTAGCGAATGTCTTGCATACATCTACGTTAAATTTTGCATAAATAGTCGTATTCGTCGTTATTGCGGTATTTGCGAAATCGAAAACCGTAGCATAACCGCTCGTCGTATACCAATCATCAAATATATATCCTTCTTTCGTCGGATCCGTAGACGGCCTCGTAGCCTTACCGCCATACGTAACAGTCTGAGAGTCTACCGATGACCCGCCATCCGTATTAAACGTCACCGTAAACTTTTGCGCATCTGTATATTTTGCATACAAAGTCGTGCCGGTATTAGGCATATACGAACTATCGACTTTCACGCCTTTTTCGCCCAAATCTGTATACCAACCATCGAATTCCTTGCCGGCAGGAATATTCGTTGGTGTCGGAAGTTCACCGACGGCATCGCCTTTGTCCTTCGTTATAGAGGCAGGGGATACGCTGCCGCCGTTAGCGTCTAAGTCGACCGTATAAGTTAGGCCTTCTGGTTCTTCGTATGAGCCTAATTTGATGTACATATTCGACAATGTGCCAACCAAAATCCTTTGCGCTACATTTGCCGAAGTGTTAGTTGGCGCTGCGCCGAACCACACGCTCGTATCGAATACGGGGTTGAACTGCGACAAATCATTCAGCCTTACTTTTTCGCCCCCGTCCATGCTATAGAATATCTCTTGAATCTTAGTAGTTTTATTCGTTATTCTATAAATCCTGACAACTCTTTCTTTGTCCTGATTGCTCCAAAGCTTTCTTGAGTTAGCTGATGACGTCCTTCTAGAAGAAAAATCTAATCGATCTTCAGCATCGAATTGTCTAAATACTAGGCCAGGATAATTGTCTCCTTCTAGCTTCGTATTCATGAAGGTTGCCTGTCTTTCGTTCTCCAAGTAATCATAGCTCTTTATTGTGAAGCCAATTTCGTAATCCTTATCGTGGTTTTCAGCAATATATAGCTGAACTCCAGTATCGATATATTTGTTCTCGCCATTGGCGTATGCGCAGTTTTCGCCCTCAAGCACGCCCTCGGAGCCGTTAAATATACATTCTCCTTCTTGCTCAAAAACCGTAGGGAATGAGCTTGGAACAAATCTAGCATAAATTGTCGTGTCAGCCGTTATCTCTGTATTGAAATTAAATACCGTTTCATAAGAATCTGTTGTATACCAATCGTAAAAGAGATAATTCTTCTTAGTCGGATTTTCTGTTGGTCTTGTTGCTTTTTCACCGTAATTAACCGTCTGAGAGGCTACTTCCGAGCCATCGCCAGTGTCGAATGTTACGGTTAATGAGCTGTCTATGTATTCTGGCTCAATTGTCAAATCGCCAGTCAAAGTGATTGTTAATGGGTTATCTGTTTCGTTATTGCTCCATTTACTAAATGTCTTGCCGTCCACAGTATTCGCCGTCAACGTGATCACTGTTTCATATGGATAGCTATCTGCTGGTTTCGTCGATGTAACATTTTCATTATCATTGAATGAGAATTCATACATCTCTCTATCGTAGTAATAATTAACTACCGTACTTTTGTCTCCGGCAATTGTTGTATGTTGAACTGCTGGACTCTTGAAGCCGGTATAAGAATTAACTGCCGGGGAAATTGGCGCATCGGTCGTACCGGTCAAATTCTGTGTGTCGGCGATCTCATATCCATCTAATGTTAATTTCTGCTTATAATGATTCACTACATATGGCGTATCCGTATTTGCTACATAACCTGGGGCTAACACAGTAGTACTATATATTACATAATCTCTAGCATATGTTTTTACTCCGTCATTCCATCCGAAGGTGTAGCCAGGTCTTTCGATGGCGGTTAAGTGGATGGTTGATCCGTATGGATAATAGCCTGTCACGTCACCTTCGACTATGAATCGAGAGTTGTTAATATGCAAATGGATCTGCTTTCTATCATAGGTATATGTAATATGCGCAGAGCCATCAGCCTCTACTTTTACATTCTGTACTGCAGGCGTTTCGAAACCAGTTCTTTCTTGTCTTGGCGCAGGGATTGTTTTATCTGTCTCGCCATATTCCGTTACAGTTGATTCTGTGTATGTAGTTAAATCATCTAGATTTTGGTATCTATGCGTGACTGTATATGGCGTGTCTTCGTTTGCGGAATAATTCGAAACATAGCTTCTTTCATCTTTGCTTCCAGCAGGAATAACTAAGTTCGTCGTCTTTCCATCTATTCCAGTTCCGCTCCAACCAACAAATGTATAACCAAGTTTTTCTGGGTTATTAATCGTAACTTCATCTTCTATCGTGTATTCGCTTGGATTTGTCTTTCCGTCTGGCAGAGAACCGCCATCTAAATCGTAGTTAATAGCATAATGTTTAATCGTGTATTGTGCTTCGACGGTTATTGGACCAGTAATTACGGTGTCCGATGTAACTGTATTATCATTATCGTCTGCCCATTTATCAAAATCATAGCCATCTTTGCTTGGATTTGCCGGTAGGCTTTCTAATTTGTTGCCGTATTGGACTGGCACGACGAGTATTTCGTCGCCATTCCCAGGGTTAATTGTAATGTTATATGTTTCGAATTCGCCAATAATATCTATGTCTGTGAATTTAATCTGTACTTCATATTTTTCTTTTGCGAGTGTCGCGAGCGGAATGAATAAAATTGCTAGCGCGACCAGTATGCCGCCAATCTTTATCGCTTTGTTTTTCTTATTCTTGAATAGCAATACTAATCCTGCTAAAGCAACTGCAAGTATTACCAAGTAAAAGGGGAGCGCATCACTCGTTGCTGGGTTAATAATTATCTCACCGCCTTCCCCATCCTCATTAACTAGATAGATTTTTATCGTCAAATCATCGATCGAGATTTTATCGACATTAATGAGCGTGTTTTTGTAGGTTAGCTTTATCGTAACAGTACTTAACCCGCCGGCGTCGATGTAATCTTCACTAAAGGAATAATCTATTTCAATATTTTCATTCGTATTATTGTCTGAGATAGACTCAATCTTATATTTTTCAGATTCATTGTTCGTGAGAGATAGCTCGAAAGTTGCAAAATCACCAGTCTTATTAAAAGTAATGTTGCTTGTGATGTCGTTGTTAGATAAGGCCGGTTCTTCTACGGTTATAGTTTCCGATTTATCCTTTATAGCCACATCCGTGATTACTATATTCTTTTCTAGAGCCGTCGCATTTGAAAATCCAAACAAAGACAAAAATACTACAAACAGAAGAACGATTCTTCTGAGATTCTTTCCAATGGCCAACACTCCACTAGCGGGCTCCTGTATCTGTTTTTTAATCCTCATACTCCACAATATGATTATGCTTATATTATAACAAATCTAATCTCAAAATACCCTTATTGATTTTTAGGAAATATATGGGGTTATAAGGGTTCAAAAAAGCTCAGTCAGAATGTGACAGAGCTAATCAAATAATTCGAAAATAAAAAATGGCTCCCCCGGTCAGACTCGAACTGACAACCTCGAAGTTAACAGCTTCTTGCTCCACCATTGAGCTACAGGGGAATGCAAGTACTATTCTATCAAAGAATCTCGAAGTAGTCAATAAAACCATTGTATGAAATAGCTCTTGCATTTTTGGCATGAACGTGTTAATATAAGCATTAACAAAGGTCAAAAACAAAAAGAGAAAAACAAAATGACAATTAGAAACATAAAAAGGCTTGTTTTGGCAGCTCTGGCCGTGGCTGCTATAACACCTATTGCGTTCCTAAATGACGACGCAAGTGCGGCCGCATCAATCTATAAAGACTACAGCGAAATACCAAAAGTTATCAATCAGAATTTTGCTCCCGCAAAAATCTACTACACTCCCGACACTATTATCACAGTAAAACAAGTAGGGCGTACTGGCGAGGATGAGCCACCTGCTCAAATTATCTACAAGAAGAGTGGCGGCGATAATATTGCTCGCAATAGAGCCTATAAAGTGGATCCAGGCTCAGAACTAGTAATTCTCGTCGAAAACTCGACTGCGCGCGATAACAATAATAATCCTGTAGATGTCATTTGGCGTATTAATAACGTAAATAATTTTACGAAAGTTATAAATATTATCACTGATGAAGATGTTACAGATAGTACAGAGTATCTCTTTTCATTTGCGCTTCGCTTGACGACTTGCGGCACGGATAATCCAGAGCCGACTGCGGACGATTGTACTATTGAAAATTCTAGAACATTAGGCGAGAACGATCCAATCCTCTTTTGGCTGAATTCTAGATTCTCATCCGGCGATTTTTCAGTCGAATATATCAAGAAGGGCACTTATAATGCAAATACCACTCATGGTACTGCCGCAAATGTCACCAACATTTCATATATGAGCTTTGACTATGACGTCGTAGGGGGCGGGTACGAAGTTGAGGGCTCTCCGTATTTCGGTTCGCATGAGGGTTCTCGTGGAAATTCCAGTAATTCTACCACTACATACTACTATCACAAAAACGCAGGCCAAACGGACACGGTTTTATTGTCGGAATATGATAGCCAAAATACAAACGGTCTTTATATAGACACACTCAATCATAGTTCTGAATTTAACGGCCTTTACTACGGCGGTTCCTTCTATGCCACCGCGAGTATCACCAATGCGACCTATACTATGACCTATAGCGCCACTACTGCCGGCATCTGCAATTTCTTCGGCTCTCCGGTTGCTTACGATACGCCGGCTCCTACCAAGGCAGTAAATAAAACCTCTGCAACCACCGGCAACTCCTTGGCCTATACGATTAGCCAGTATGTGCCAGAAAACTATAGTTCAACCAATGACCTTCTTACTTTTGCGGCCGTTTACGCTCATTACGACAATATAGAGCAGGATCATAACTACTCTTCATTCTCCATCACGGACACTCTCGATAGCCATCTTACCGCCCCTAATGCATCATCGGTAAAAGTTTATAATGGCACTACTGATGTCACGAACAATTTCACGGTCGCAGTTAATGGACAAACAATTACTGTTACAGCGAAATCGGATTATCTAACTAATCCAGCATTTTACGGCACTACATTGTATATCAAATTCAATGCAAGAATTAATGATCCAATCGACGTCGGTCGTATCACGAATAATACGAAGAACTCCTTTACTTATACTGGTATCACTACTCCGACCGAAAAGACGTCCAATACTGTCACCACGAACATTTATCATATCTTAACCGTTAAGCATCTTGATAAAGATACCGGCGAAGCGATTATAGATGATATAACCGAAATATATAGCCACGGTTCCGACTACGAAACCGAAGCTGCTGACGAGTTGCCAGAGGGCTACGAATTAGTAGAAACTCCAGAGAACGCCGAGGGTGTTATGGAATCGGACGTCACAGTAATCTACTACTACAAGAAACCAAAGAATCCGAACACTTTAGATAGCAGTGTTGTTCCATTCGCTGGCGCATTCACTGGCGCAAGCCTGATTGTAACCGGTCTCTACTTTGCCATCTCTAAACGCCGCTAAACAAAACCTCCACGATTTGTTAAAATAATAAATATAATAAATTGTGGAGGTTTTTATGTGTGGAATTGTGGGCTATGTTGGTAAAAAAGTAGCGCAAGATGTGCTTGTCGGTGGCTTGCGTAGGTTGGAATATCGTGGTTACGACTCAGCCGGTATTGCGACGCTCGACGACAATAATGACGCTCATCTCGCCCGTGCAGTGGGAAAAATATCATCGCTAAGCGCGGTGCTCGAAAAAGAGCCTCAGACTGGTCATCTTGGTATTGGTCATACACGCTGGGCGACTCACGGCGGCGTCACGGAGACCAATGCTCACCCTCATCACGTTGGCAACGTTTATCTCGTCCATAACGGCATTATTGAGAATTACAAAGAGCTCAAAGCAGAACTTCAAAAAACCTATACTTTTGCCTCTGATACTGATACAGAGGTGCTTGCCGCTCTCATCGATAGCAATTACACTAAAGATTCCTCCCTCAAGGATGCTGTCGCAAAAGCGCTTAAACGCGTTCGCGGCACTTACGGCATAGCAGTTTTCTCTCCAAAAGAGCCAGGCACGATTGTCGTTGCTCGCCTTGGTTCGCCACTAATTATTGGCCTTGGCAAAGATGAGACTTTGATCGCATCCGACGCTTCCGCTTTGCTTGGTTATACGCGTGAAGCTATCTATCTTAATGATGGTGAGCTTGCTGTTTGCACGAAAGATGGCGCCGAGGTGTATAGTCTTGAGCTTAAGCATTTGAATTCCAAAAAAGAAACGATCGAAGGCGACCTCGCTCAAATTCAGAAGGGTGGCTATGATCACTTCCTCCTCAAGGAAATTATGGAGCAGGCAACAACGCTTCATAACACGCTCTATGGACGTATTGATCCCAAAGCAGGGAAGATGCATTTAGGCGGTCCGAACCTTACCGAAAAAGAAATGCGTGATATTCATCACGTCGTAATTGTTGGCTGTGGTACTGCTTACTATGCTGGTCTTCTCGCGTCGTATTATATGGAACAGCTCGTGCCAGATTTAACGACGGAAGTTGTAATTGCGAGCGAATATCGCTACCGCTCTTTCCATTTGCCAAAAGACTCTGTCGCTCTCATCGTTTCGCAATCTGGTGAAACTGCCGACACGCTCGCCTGTCTCCGCGAAATTAAAAAGCGCGGCGTCAAAACACTCGGCATCGTAAATGTAGTTGGCTCAACTATTGCTCGTGAAGTCGATGGCGGTACCTATGTCCACGCTGGACCGGAAATTTCCGTCGCTTCTACCAAAGCGTTTACGGCGCAGGTGGTTGCGATGTTGCTGTTTGCTGGTATGCTCGCTGAGTATCATGGCGGCGATCCAAAGCTTGTTGCTGAATTTACGCGCGAGCTCGCAATTCTCCCAGAAGAAATTGAAAAGACGCTTAATGCTAACCGCGAAACTATGGAAAAGCTTGCGAAAAAATATGCCGAATACGACCACGCGCTCTATCTCGGCCGCGATACCGCTTTCCCAATCGCTCTCGAAGGCGCACTCAAGCTCAAAGAGATTTCCTATATTCATTCCGAAGGTTATGCAAGTGGCGAGCTCAAGCACGGCCCGATTGCGCTCATCGACAATCGCTTCTTCGAAGTCTTTACGATTCTAGACAATTGGCTTTTCGATAAAGCTTGTGGCGGTTTGCACGAGGTCCGTGCCCGTGGTGGCAAAACGATTGTTTTGACGAATTCTAAAGCCGATATCGAGGCTGACGATATTGTTCGCATCGAAAGTAAAATTGAGCTGTTGGCGCCAATTCTTCTCAATACGCTTCAGCAATTGTTTGCATATTATGTTGCAGTTGATCGCGGCAATGACGTTGACCAACCGCGCAACCTCGCGAAATCTGTGACGGTGGAATAATATGGCATTTGACGCTTGGGGACACAGTATGAAACGCGCAAAGCGCCGCGATGAGCGGCGCAATAAGCGCGGAGATGGGTTTCCACGCATTTCGCTAAAATCAATTTTCTATGTAACAAAAATCTATCGCAAAGCCGTTGGCCCGAAGAGCATCTTTTTTGTAATATACCGAATCTATAATTCTATTGTTCCAACTATCACCGCCGTTCTCGCGGGTACTGCAGTAACGAGTATCGTAAACGCCATTACGACTCACAATTACATACCTTTTATCGTCGTCGCTGCGGTTTTGTTTGGTATTGAAATTCTCAATCTTATCCTGGGGACTATCAATAACTTCCTGTCAATTACGACAACGCAGGATGTTTTTATTTATGTAGGCGAGCAGATTGCTACAAAATATATACAAATTCCGCTCAAGACTCGCGAGAGCAGGGAGTTCGCCGATAAATTCGAGCGTGTTCGTGATTTTGGAAATTCTATTTCTTATGTCTCCGTGAGCATTATAAGTGTCTTCACATCGATTATCAGCCTCCTTTCCGTCGTTATCGCCACGCTAACTATCTCGCCATTTGTTACGCTAATAGTGCTAATCGCTGCCGTCCCAGCTTCTATTTTGAGTTTGCGATTGGCCGCTATGCAGCGCAGAAACTGGCGCGAATTTACGCGCGATCGTCGTATTGCCTGGTCAATCGAACAAAAAATCACAAATTCAAACAATGCGCTCGAAATTGAAATGAATGGCTTGTCAGGCCATCTCGTCCGCCTGATGATAAAAGCTCGCCGCCGTAGCCAAGAGCAAGATATTTATGATGCCCGCCGTTTTCTCTGGCCTCGTTTTGGCGCGAATGGCCTAGAGACCGTCGCAAGTTTCGGCGTCCTAATGTATGTTGCGATAGAAATTATTAATGGCGTGTTGGAAATAGGTCAATTCCTCACAATTAGAACTCTTCTTAATCAGCTCAATACGAATATTTCCAACTTCTTTAATAGTATATCTTCAGTAAACGAAAACCTAGTTAACTCGACCGACTTTATGGAGTTTATGGAAGCGCCTGCTAATTCGAGTGGCGATATTAAAATTACGGCGACTCCAAAAATTGAATTTAGAAACGTATCATTTAGCTATCCGAACGCTACCGTAAAGGCAATCGATAATGTTAGCTTTATTCTTAACCCAGGAGACTCGCTTGCAATTGTTGGCGAAAACGGTGCAGGAAAAACTACGCTCATAAAACTCCTGATTGGCGCATATGAGCCATCTGATGGTATTATTCTTGTCAATGACCAGCCATTCTCTCGAATCAATCGCGAAAGTTATCTCGCCCAACTCGGAGCACTTTTCCAAGATTATACGCGTTACGAATTTGCAACCCTTGGTCAAAATGTTTGGTTTGGTGATGTAAACAAAAAATACGACGTTTCAGAAATAAATAATGCGTTGCGCGATGCTGATTTAGATGAGTTGCCGTCAAAATACGAAAAAGGACTCGACCAAGTTTTATCAAAAGACTTTGATAACAAATCTACGACCGACCTTTCTGGCGGGCAGTGGCAGCGCCTCAGTATCGCTCGCGCATTTTTCCGCTCGCCAAACGTCCTATTGTTGGACGAACCGACCGCAGCCGTCGATGCTAAATCGGAATATGAAATTTTCAAAAACATCATCAATAAGCAGCGGGGTAAATCCACGATTATTATTTCGCACCGCTTTTCTACTGTGCGAAAAGCTGAGCGTATTATCGTCCTGAAGGAAGGCCGCGTTATTGAGTCCGGTTCTCACGATGAGCTGCTTGCCCAGAACGGCACCTATGCCGAAATGTTCAAACTGCAAGCAGAAGGGTATAATTAGCTTATGACTATTCCGCTTGAGCTATTTTATTCTCGCCTCGGTATGATTGCGATTATTTTGGTGCTCGGCTTTATTCTCGGCAAGGCAAAATTAATCGACGTGAAAGCAAATCGCTGCATCGTGAATCTTTTGCTCACAGTCTTTATGCCGGCGTCACTATTTATGGCTTTTCCGAATGAGTTTGATAACAAAACATCCGATTTATTCTTCAAGGGCCTCATCGCTGGCGTTATTGTGATGCTCGCGCTCGTCGTCTCTTCGCGTGTCATTTTTAATAAAAAAATCTACAAGGGCGAACTTCGTTTTGAGTCGCAATTTGCTTTTATTTTCAATAACGCAACTTTCCTCGGCTACCCGATTATTTCTAGCGTCTTTGAGGAAAAGGGAATAATCCCGTACTGCGGCTTCATTATTGCGTTCAATATTGCGCTCTTTTCTTACGGCGTTTATCTTTTCGAACGCAAGATCACGCCGAAACTCATTCTCGGTGTTCTCAAAAACCCAAACATCATCGCCGTCGTCGCCGGTATGATAATTTTTCTTACGCCAATTACTTTGCCGGACTTTATCACTGGCGCTGCTCAAACTACCGGAAATGCCACTACGGCACTCTCGATAATTTGTATCGGCTTTATGCTAAGCCACGCGAACTTCAAGAAGCTAATTAAAAAATGGCGTCTTGCTCTGACTGCTATTATTCAACTTATCATTGGGCCAGTCTTAACTTACTATCTTCTACGTTTGTTCCAATTCCCAGACGAAGTCGTGATTGTCTGCACGATTATTCAGACTCTCCCGACTGCGACTAGCCTCGGCCTATTCGCCGCAAAATATGGCGGCAACGATATTGAAGCATCCGAACTTGTCACGATATCGACGGTTCTTTCGCTTGGCTCTATGCCTTTGATGGTTTGGTTCTTGCTTTTGCGCTAGTACTAAACAGACGATTAATTAACCCGGATATTAATCAGCACTTCCGAATTAACTATTTCTTCTTCGCCGGCCTCATTGTAGAAATGGAGAACGTATTTGCCGTCATAGTTGCCTTTTTCTATCTCTTTTTCTGGCTGATAAGGCAACTCTTTAACTAAATCGCCAGGCGCTAGTCTATCTTTCTTGCCGATAACTATTTCCTCTCCATTTACGATGGCGACAATTTTCAGCGAAATACTCTTTTTTGATTTGCTTGGATTTTTGAAGTGAAAACTGACAATGTTTTCCGTAGTGTTAACGGTTGCGTTACCTGAATATTCGATTGAGGCTGTACTGCTGCCGTCGTTAGTGTAATTAGGGCTTGGCTCGCTTTTGTTCTGGCTGCCGGCGCTAGATTCGGCTGGCTTATTTGAGTTGCCATTACCAGTAATTTTTTCGTATAGAAATGCACCTGCCATTGCTAACACGGTAGCAGAAAAGGCTGTGACAAAGAAAATTACTATAAGCTTTACCGCTTTGTTGTTTTGCATATTAATTAGTGTTAGGTGTAAGGGTTAGTGTGATTGTACCGATTTTATCGCCGCTAGCAACACTTCCTGAATGTTCTGCTGCATTGGTTACTTCGAGATCAAGAAAAGCCCATAACTCACCGACTAGCTGTCGAGGAACTTGACCGTTAGTAATTAAATCAGAAAAGGACAAAGTACGAGTCTGTGTATTGATATTGTAATTGCTGTAAAATTTTCCTGTCACCCAAGAATATGATGAATCAGGTGTAAAGGAAACGCTCGCATTTACGGATGCGCTCCCCACTATTATAAAAGGTATTCCGCGCCAAGTATAAGCATCAGTATAGTCGTCGCCTTGATATTCATTGGCGCAGTTTGAGTCTGAGAAAAGGCCACCCATGAGGCCGCCCGCATAACTTTCGCCATTTTTATCGCACCTGAATGCCGGTTTAAAAGCATAATTATCCCAATTATACTGGAAATCGCCCCAGAATATATCTGCCGAGTAAATCGGATCAGATGATTCTCCTACGTAAACGTTTTTAGTTTGGCTTGACTCTACCGCTGATACTGATGTAGATAGTAATACTCCAGCAAACAGCAAAGAGAACACGCCAGCTGATAAAATAATCTTTTTCATCTTTTTATTTTTGACCTTTCTGGCATCGATTATATATAAATATTATTAAATGTCAATACTAACTATCTCTAATCGTTCCAAGGATAATTGTTTTTCTGTCTTGCCGAGTCTAATTGTAACTTCCTGCGCGCACTCTTCGTCGCTTGTGTTGGCGATCACTACCGTGTAACCCTTCTTTGTTTTTCTTGCGACCGCCGCCACTTCCTTTGATGGGTTTTCGCAGCGCACCACTTCGCTGCCGGCAGGGAACATTTTGCTAAATTTTTTCAATGCGTCGTAAATCGGCGTCAGAATAAAGTCGTCGCTTGTCTCGTTTAGAATTACCGGGCTAGCGCAATAATTTCCGCAATAGCTTGGTCCGCCATCCCAACCTAGCAACATATTCCAATCTATCCAAGCACTCGCTCCGCAGTTGATATCTGAGAAAATTTCGAAATAGTACGGGTTCGCCGCGTTCGCCCAATTTTTCGCATTATATGGCGACCATCCGCAACACATCTCCGAGCTAATCGTCATAATATCTGGGTACTTTTCGCGCACCTCCCACATCTTGTCTGGATGTGTGCCGTTGTACCAGTGATAGCAAAGCCCGCAAACTTTTTCGTCGCGCCCATATTTTGTGACATATTTGCCATTTAGCAGCCGTTCGGCAACTCGGTCGAACTTCTTTTTGTTATGATCCCAGAGCAAAATCTGCGTGTCTAAATCTGCCAGCTCGTCCGCCAAGCATTTATACGCAAGTCGCCGCTGTCCGCGATACGAGAAAATACACGACTCCCATTTCTGAATCGCGTGCGGTTCGTTTTGCGGCGTTATATATCGCACTTTTATTCCTTCGTCGGCGTAAGCATCTAGCCATTTACGAATATATTGTGCATAACGTTTATAGCGCCACGGTTTCAAATTGCCGCCAAATCGCGTCATATGCGTATATTTTAAACAACTCGGCGGCGACCACGGGCTCGCGACAATCTTCAGCTCCTTTTTCGCCAAAATCATCTCCATCATCGGCAGCAGCCACTTCCTGTCGTGCTCGATAGAAAAATCTTTCAGACTCGTCCGTTTCGTATATTCGAATGGCTCCAAACAAAAATCGTTGCTACCGATGCTAATCCGCCCCCAGTCGTAGCCGATTCCGTCTTTTCCATAGTAAGCCTCGATTAGCGCCTTTTTTCGTTCCGGCTTCAGCTTTGCAAAATTATACGCCGCCGCTTCAGTGATGGCACCGCCCATCCCTTGCCAAACGCCGAGTTTTATATCTGGTCTAACAATTATTTCAATGCTCATTAATTTTATAATACACGAATAAAGCCAATAAAAATACGCAGGACGAATGGGCCCTGCGTATTGTTTGGAGGTTAGCATTTAATCTGTGTCAGTATTTTGATTTTGTCCCGAATTTTATACAGTTTTGGTGCTGCATTTTTCTCGTGATAACGCTCACCGCTATCCGTCTTCCAACCAAATCGCGTCATAACTTCTTGCGGACTTCTGTAGATTCCGTCTTCCAGACCGAACCTCATACTAAGAACGCGAAATTCCGCCCCGCTAAGCACTCTCTCGAGTATGCTAATTATGGTTGCGATTGTCTGTTCCGAAAAACCCTCCCATTTTTCGTAAGACTCATTGCTTATCCTACCGATTAGACGCCGGGTGAACTCCTCGCTCCGGAAATAATATGATATCGAACGGCTACAATTTTCGGTAGCAAATATTCTCATCGCAATTATTCCGGCTGACTGCTTCATGCGCTTGGTTTCAAAGCGCTCCTCGTCAATCATACCGAGCCGCGTCAGTTCAGACCGCATTTCTTTGCCGAGTCGCCTCAGATTTACGAGCTGCTGAGCGTTGGACCGGTAGTGATACTTTCTGTCCCACTCGATGACCTCACGGCTATTGATTGGCGGAAAATCTCCGCGTCTCACTAGCTTCACGACGACATCTAGCGGCATTTCTGATAGAAGCGCGCTGCTTTGCTCGGTTAGATTGAGCATCTCAATGCTTAGATCATTAACACTATTCATCCACAACCTCCTGTATAGGTGCAAGTACAACAATACTACATTATCTAATTATAACATAACGGGGCATCAAAGTCAATGTGTAATATTGACAAATCTTGCCAAGTGTGCTATAATATACATAATTTGCTCTGAGAAGCTTTAGTACATTAAAAGAGGATAACGAGGAGGGTCCTTTTTCTGCTCTCGATACGAGCAACACTGTGCATAATAAGGAGGAAAATGTATGGTAAAGGAAGTATTTATTGATGTAGAAGATAAGGACATTGTTGAGAAGTTGATGAATGTCAACGAGTTGATGCCGGTTCCGGTATCTTTTCCTTACGTGTCGAACCCCTGCTTCGAGACGATGATTGCAATGCGCGTGCCTGCACTTGGCGGATTCGTGTTCAGAGTTCTCTACAATCTCGAGAACTGCGATCAAGACATTTTTTATGTCTTCGCCAATGCGGAGGATCTGCCGAAAGTAGATTTGACGTCTCGCATTACGGAGCAAGCTTTGGTTCAGATGCTCGTCGCCAACCACCAGGTGCCTATCGTGAAAGATTGGTCATTTGGTGAGATGTTCGATGATGGCCGTCGATTGGAAATTAATTGCGTTAGAGCAATCATGGATTTCTTGGATGGCAGATCGGAATCAGCCCAGTTTGAGCCGTATAGATTTATTAGTATTGACGGCCTCTATCTGTTACCGGACGGTAGCCAGTACGAGGGCGGGATTAATACGATTCACGATGTAGGCTGGCTCATCCACGTAGATGGACGGATGTACGCCATCTCTCGCTCTATCAATTCCGACTGGCACGTCGTCGAGCTCGATTCTAACCTCGAGAACTGCTCCATCAGATAATCCTCAGCACCCTGGCTTAATACGCCAGGGTGTTTTTAAATATCTGCTGGTATTATTAAACTCATTTACTCCGTACACTGATACAATAATGACAATTGATAACCAAAAAAATACTATAATAGAAGCATAAGTAATATTAGAAAGGTAATAAATGGAACAAAATGCTAATGTCGGAGCGCCAGTAGCGCCTGCTTTAAGCAATAAACAGAAAAGTGGAAAAGGGTTAAAAGTCGTAACCGCGATTGCATGTGTTGTAGCCATCTGTGGTGTCGGATTCGGTGTTTATGGTATTATGCAGAGTTTACAAAAAGATAGCCAAATTTCAAATTTGAAAGTTCAGGTCGAAAATAAAGATGGAACGGTTACTGAGCTGAAAACAGATAAAATTGAAATAAATAATAATGCAAGCACGATAACAGTTACGGATGATGCGGCTATAGCCGATAATCTATATTTGATCGGTAGTGACGAATATACTAAAAGACGTTATTATCTAGCGACGGCTAATTTAGACACAAATAAGGATAGTCGCGAGATTGAAGCGTACCTTATAGATATGACAAAACTTGGCTCAAAAGATGGAGTTAAGAAATATGATTTGAAAACTGTTCTTGATAAAATTGCCAATGATAAAGTAGCTTCATTACCAGAAACGCTTGCTGCGGGAACGGTAAACGCTAGACCGAAGTCTAGTTGCAAATCTTTCAAGGTGACTGTTTTTGACCCAACGGAATCTAGCGATAGCTATTGGAAGCTCGAGGCTGACTGGAATAGTTTATTGCCTTTGCCTGTTCATATGGATTGTATTATTAATGATGGGACTGTAATTTCGCAATCACTTGGGGCGGATTTATATTCGTTGAACCCGCAAACTGGCGAAACGGCAAAAGTTAGTGATAACTGGCGTTAATAATTAATTATTAATAAGATACAAAATATAGGTAAAAACCGCAATCAAGCGGTTTTTTACTGTAAGCGGCTTTATTGATATATAACGCAAAAGGCACTTGGCAATATGTATTTGCCACCAAAAATCGGCCAAAATGCCGATTTAAATACGTTCTGGTGGGGGCACTTGGGCTTGAACCAAGGACCAATCGGTTATGAGCCGACTGCTCTAACCACTGAGCTATGCCCCCATACCTAATAATTCTACCACAAAACCTCCTTCTATGCTCGGGGCATTCCTAGGCGAGGACTTACGGAGGCTACGGCTGAGTACGAGACGGCGCTCGCCCGTAACGACGGGCCGAGCGGACGTCGTGCCTCGCATAGGAATACCCTATAAAAAGTGCTTTGCGGTATAATATCATTATGGATAAGGTTAAAACTCAGCTTCGTCGTTTTCGTTATTACACGAAGAAGGATTTTTTGACCATTCATAATATTGCCACCGCTGCGGCCGTCATTCTCGGACTAGTTTTTACCTACAACGCCATTACTGCTACTACGCGCAACTGGGAACTCGAGCAAAAAATGAGCGATCGCAAGCTTGAATCGGCTCGCCTCCAGATAGAAGTCGACACGATGGAGCTTGAGCAGCAATATTACAATACTGACGAATATCAGGAAATAATGGCACGCAAAAAACAGAACAAAATGCTCCCAGGCGAGACGATGGTTATTCTTCCTGACAATTCCGAAAAAGCCACCAAAAAGTATTCTGACGTAGATTCTCAAACCAGCAAAAAGCGTAGCAATTTCGAAGAGTGGCTTGACTTTTTGTTCGGTTAGGGGTAGAATAGTAAAATCATCGCGGGGTAGAGCAGCCTGGTAGCTCGTCTGGCCCATAACCAGAAGGTCGTTGGTTCAAATCCAACCCCCGCCACCAAGTTTATACGAGCCAAAGAGGCTCTTTTTTTATTTGATGCGTTCTGCCGCAGTGCGAATCAATTCGCTCCAATCATTTGCAGCGTGAGGAACATTCGTAATTTCCGTCGCGGTCATCTCATATTTAACCGCATAGGCTAACTCTTGTGCGATAATTCCAGCGTTTGGCGCCATTACAGTCCCACCAATAAGCGTTCCGGTTCTCCCGAAGATTAGTTTCACGAAACCGTTGTAATAGTCGCAGATATTAGCTTTTTGGACAGCACGTAGAGGCACGACAATTTTCTTGATTCTGCGATCGCGGCGAATACAATCATCTTCGCTAATTCCTACCTGCGCCACTTCAGGGCAGGTGTTTGTAATCCTTATTAGCCCAGTGTAATCGCGTACAATCTTTGATTTCCTAATAATATGCGCCACTGCAACTCGCGCATCGCCGATTGCTTTTTCTGGCGAGCTATACCCACCAGTAACATCACCAGCTGCATAAATATTCTTTGCACTTGTCTGCATCGTTTCATCGACGGTTATACCACTATGCGTATATTTTACGCCGGCATTATCTAGACCTAAATCAATATTTGGCGCACTGCCAGTGCATAGAATTACTTCGCTAATCTTAATCGATTTTTCTTGACCACCGCGCATAAAGAAAACGCGTTTTTCGGTGCCGTCTTTTTCAATACCAACAACGCGCGACTGTGTTAGAACTTTGATTCCATCGGCCGTGAATACTTCGTCGAGTACTTGCCCAACTTCCTCATCTTCGCGAGGCAATAGACGCCCAGCAATCTCTGCGACTACAACTTCGCTTCCGAGTGTGGCATAATACTGCGCCAATTCGCACCCAGTCGAACCTGCACCAACGATAAATACGCTCTTTGGCACGCGTGGAATTTCGAGTGCATTTTCTGGCAAATAATAGTTAACGTTCTCGGCAATTTTGATACCCGTATCAGCCGTTACTGCGCCAGTCGCAATTAAGAATTTCGCTGCCGAAATTGTTTTGCTGCCAACCGCTATCTCGTTCTTCGAAACAAAACGTGCTCTGCCGTGGATGCAATTTATCTTTGCATCGTCAAAAATCTCTTTGCTGTTTGCGCCAGAATTTCTAGTCGCAACTTTTCGCCAGTTATTAAGAGTAGGGTAGTTATAGCGCAAGTTGCCGCTTGAGATACCAAACCGCGCACTCGCGATAGCCTGTTTATAAGTAAAGGCGGCATTTAGAGCAGCACCATATGGAATGTTTGTTGTGTTTAGATTTGCGCCACCCCATTTATCAGCCTCAACTAGCGCAACCTTGAGGCCAGATTTTGCTGCAATTAGCGCAGCTTCGCCACCGGCATCACCACTGCCGATAACGACTAAATCATAATCAAACTTTTTACTCATCTTATATTATTTTATCATGATTTTGATAAGCATAAGCGAGATCCGGGCATAAATCTTTAAGCTCGGCAATCAGTTGTTTTCGGAGGTCGTTTTCCGTAACGATCTCCTTGTCCTCAATCCATTTATCGACATCACTTGCAACGCGCTTAGCGATTTGTTTTGCCCAACCATCTGGCAAGCCAATCCCGCGCGCATTGCGCAAAATACTCTGTTTTATACCATCAGATGAATATTCGTAGGTAATTTTTGCCTTTTTCTTTAGCATATTACATCACCCAAAAGGCGAGTATAAACATCGCCAGAATCATAAAAGCGCTGCCAGAGAATAATTTGGAAAATACCTTATTATTTACGCGCCACTTCTGCGCTTCGACGGCATTGCGCCCATTCTTGATAAAGATTTTCAGAATCACTAGTGGCACAGCTGTCAGAATCGTGTAGAGCACTATTGCGAAGACTTGCCATCCGGCGCTCATATTTAGCACGCAGTTCGCGACGACGAAATAAATCGCCAAGCTAAATGGCATCTCGGCAAAGCTACTGAGTAGCCCGAGCGAAAATGCTTCAATTCCGTCATTTGTCGTTCTCGCTTTTCTCTGAATGAAACGAGTGATGCTTTTTGGTAGCCATAATTCGGTCGATTTGCGCCCCTTTCGGTAGTAGAGCAGTAGCATAATCAGCCCACTTGCTACCATTATGCCTACGCATATGACTAGCCACTCGGTCGCCAACGCGCCACTAAAGAAATTTCCAATCAAGAAACACAAAGCGCACACCATCAAGAATGTTATCGCGCACGACCCGATAATGTAGTTCTTCGCCAGATAGCGCGTCTTGCGACGGCGGTGTCTGCCGAGGCTGTTGTGATAAAGCAAAATCAGGCCGCCCAAACCCAACTGCAAAGAAGCCTGGGTTATTCCAGCCAAGATTACTGTCGCGATGCACATAATATCGCTCATGCTTTTATTATACTACACTCGAGGAAATATTGTACTTATGCTTGTGCAATAAGTGCGCTATTAATACTATGTTGAACATGCAAAATAAATTATTATTCATTATTTCAAGCTTAATAATAACCGCTAATTTTGTTGTGCCGGTTTTTGCCGACGAAACACCAGATAGTCCAGCGCTCTATTTCCGCGCTGTTAATGCTGGTTACAAAGATGACCAGTCGTCGCAAAACTATGACTTTTTCGAAATATCGAAGGCCTCTTCGGAGGATCTCGATGTTTCACCCTACACAATCCAGTATTACAACAGTAGCGACAAATTCGTTTCAGAATTATCATTTCCCGAATCGACTTTTCTCCGCGCCGAAAGAGTCGTTTTCGGTTTTAACGGTTCGCCCCAATATGCTGACGCTTCGCCATTGTATCAGTATGACTTTTCTTCTAGTGGTCTCGCTTCTACTGCTGGTCGTTTGCGAATAATGAATGGCGACAAAATCGTCGACGAAGTATGTTGGGGTAAGACGACTTGCGAGCAGAACGTGCCAAAATTTGCTACAAGTGAATCGGACAATCGCACCGCAGTTCTTTGTCGTTCCGAAGATTGCCTCGAGCCATATTCGCTCGAACAATACTATCCAAATATTAACGAAGATGTATTTTATGAACCAGAGCCAGAAGTTATCTCGCTGTGTAGCGAGCTAAAAATCTCAGAAATTTACGCATATTATGAGGAATCTGCGCAGGAACAGTTTGTCGAGTTATATAACCCTTCTGATTCTGAAAAAAATCTTACACATTGTTCGCTCCGATACAAAAACAATATCTATCCGTTGAGTGGCGATATTTCGGCTCACGGCTACCTAATTATTCAAGACATTCCGCTAACTAAGAACCCGAGCTCGGAACTTACTATCGAATTATTCGATGCTAGCGGAATTATCGATGCGGCGTCGTATCCCTCGCAAAAGAAGGGGACGTCAGTCATTGTTTTAGACGGCCAATGACTGCAGACCTACGCGCGTACGCCAGGCGAAGAAAACATATATCAGGAATTTCGCACCTGCCCAGAAGGCAAAATCATTAATCCAGAAACTGGCAACTGCGTGAACGATAACTCGTCTGAATCAGAGCCAAAAACTTGCCCAGAAGGGCAATACCTCAACCCATCGACTAATCGATGCAAAAAGCTAGAAACTGAAGCCGCACAAACTGAATGTAAAGAGGGTTATTATCGCAACCCGCTCACTGGACGTTGTAAAAAAGTTGAAGAAGCTGCCACTATAAGCGATTGTCCAGAAGGTTACGAACGCAACCCTGAGACGAACCGCTGCCGTAAAATTCAAACAAATAATGCGTCAGATTATCCAGTCCAAGAAATAACGGAAGGCACCTACGACAATCCGCGTGTTTTTATAGCAGTCTGGGCTCTCGTAGCTCTCGGGGCAGCAGTTGTAATATTTATATTGATACAATTCCGGCAAGAGCTAAGGAAGTTCTTCATTAGTCGAGTAATTCGTCGCCATCGTTAGGCGTGCTAAACTATAAATATGTCGAAGAGAGTTTTGGGAATTGACCCTGGTACTGGCATATGTGGTTTTGGCATCATAGAATTCGCTAAGCGCAAACAACCTCGTATGGTTACGGCTGGCGTAATAACAACTCCAGCTCATACGCCAACTGCTGACCGACTTCTAGATATTTATGAATCGCTCGAACAAATAATCGCTGAAACTAACCCAGACGAAGTGTCAATCGAAAAACTATTCTTTAATCAGAACATCACGACTGGTATTACTGTTGCCGAGGCGCGTGGCGTCTGTATGCTCGTGGCGAAGAAAAATAATCTCCCGATTTACGAATATACTCCTCTCCAAATTAAACAGACGATGACTGGCTATGGTCGCGCGGGTAAAAAAGAAATGCAGGAGTCCGTCCGCCAGTTTCTTAATATGAAAGAAATTGTAAAACCAGACGATGCGGCGGATGCGCTCGCAGCAGCTATTACGCACGCTCTTATGACGCGCATCCAATATCGCGACTAAATTGCGAAATAACAGATATGATGTTATAATTTTTTGTATGGAAAAATCATATATCACAACAGCTATCCCGTACGTCAATGGTAATCCGCACCTTGGCCATGCGATGGATTATTTACTTGCGGACGTGCTGCGTCGCTATATGATGTTGCAGGGCAAAACAGTGCGCCTCCAGGCCGGCACCGATGAACACGGTGGCAAGATCTTCAAAAAAGCCGCTGAACAAAACATTCCTATTCAGGATTATGTTGACCAAAATTCCAAGAGCTTTCAAGATTTCATCCACTCCCTCGATGTCGATTATACGGATTTCGTTCGCACGACTGATGCTGACCATATGCGTCGTTGTCAGGCGATTTGGGAAAAACTCTCTGACCATATTTACAAAGATAAATATGAAGGTTGGTACTGTGAGGGTTGTGAAGGTTTCGTGACCGACAAAGAGCACGATGAAAATGATGGCATTTGCCCAGACCACAAAAAGCCTTATGTGAAACTCAGTGAAGAGAACTATTATCTTCGCATCGCGGACTTCAAAGACAAAATCCGCGAAGCTATCGAAAGCGACGAGATGAAGATTACACCAACTTTCCGCAAAAAAGAATTTCTCAATCTTCTGAAAGATATGCCTGATGTTTCGATTTCTCGTCCAAAAGAGCAGGTCGAATGGGGCATTCCAGTTCCAGGCGACGACTCTCAAGTCATGTATGTCTGGATTGATGCGCTTTCGAATTACATCACTGTTCTTGGCTACCCAGAAAAAGATATTTCGGCTGATTGGCCTGCCGATACTCAGATAGTTGGCAAAGATATTTTGCGCTTCCACGCCGGGATTTGGCCAGCAATGCTTATGGGGCTTGGGCTTCCGCTTCCAAAAAACCTTCTCGCTCACGGCTTTATTACCGTTAATGGCGAAAAGATGTCTAAATCTATCGGTAACGTTGTTGCTCCTGGCGAGATTCTCGAAAAGCACGGTCTCATTCCATTCCGCTACTATTTCTTGCGCCACGCTTCTACGACCGAGGATGCAGATTTCACTTGGGATAAATACGAAGCTAGTTACAACGAACTAGCGAATGACCTCGGCAATCTCGTCCAACGTCTCGCAACGCTATGTAGTAAAAATGAAATTGCCGGCGTAAAAGGCGAACTCAAAGAAAATACTGCTTTTGACGACCGCATGAAAAAATACGAATTCAATTTCGCCTTTGATATCCTTTGGGAGGAAATTCAGAATCTCAATAAACGCATCGACGAAGAAAAACCGTGGGCTCTTGCAAAGACTGAGCCAGAAAAAGCCAAACAAGTTCTCAGCAGTCTTATTCAAGATCTATCGAATATAAACATTCGTCTAGCGATTTTCTTGCCAGAAACCGCAAAAAAGATTGCGGAAATTTTCGAGGCAGAGCATATTACTCCACCAGCGACTCCGCTTTTCCCAAAGAATTAATTATTCATCCAGAATTTTTTGCCACCCAATAAATCATAGATAACTAATTCGTAATCCTGAAGTGTTTTTGATGATTCGAATGTCGAGCCATCAAAATACGTGAGTGCTAGAATTGGCTGTTCTTTGCATACATTATCGACGAGATAATACAAAGGCGATTTTTGCCAATTTAGCATATTGAGCATCGTGTTTGCCATGCAGTTTGGTGAAGTAGTCGGGAGCTGTTTGTTATTGTCGAACTCAGCATCGTAATTCGCCCAAACGAAATATGGCGTCACGCGTGACAAATCACGCACTTCCTTATCGTCATTAGAATTAACAATTTCGAATAGTCCCGGCGAGTGATCTCCGAAGAACAATACTACGACTTTTTCATCGAGCGACTTTAGGTTGGATATAAATTCGCCCAAGTATTTGTCGGACTCGTGTAATGTCTGCAAATATGTTTCGATTGATTGTTTTCTGTCGTCGCTAATTTCTTCGGACATACTTATATGAAAATCCTGTCTCTCATAAGTCGATGGATTATATGGCGTATGATTCTGCATTGTTATTAAGCCAATCATTTGTTTCTCGTCAGAATCCTTCAGAGTCTTCAATACTTGGTTATATGCCGATCGGTCATTTATGTATTCCGAGCTACCATCGTGGTCGGTATAATCCATTTCATCGCTAGTTATGAAGCTGTCGAGCCCTTCGTCTTTTAGCACGATATTTCGTTTATACATTCCGCCAACAAACGGATGAATTGCTGTCGTGTTATATCCAGACTTTTTCAGCATTTGCGCAATCGATGGCATTTCTCCAGCCTTTGGTATTAACGCAGTGTATGGCGTAGTTGATATCCAGAAAATAGACATACTTGTTAGCATCTCGAATTCAATATTTGCCGTCCCACCACCATAATCTAACGAGTACATCCACCCGCTCGGAGTAGATTTTTGCAATTTGTGCAATTCTGGCGTCACGTCTCCGCCTTCGACTTTGTAGTAGTCGCTGAATTTTTTGCCCTGAAATTCCATATCCATATCAAAGAACGATTCATTCAATATAACTATTACATTAACGTCTTCTTTTGATGGATCTTTGCGCTTTTTATTCTCAGCTTCCGCAATATTTGAGTATTCTTCTTTTATGCTTGCGATTCGCGCTTCGCTGTATTCATCCGGCTCGCGCAATGATAATTTTTGAAGATTATACAAAAAACCAATAATAAAACCATTGTCAGTATAGTTTTCATTCTGGTTCCACGCCGTAAAAGTCGTGCCGAGAAAAGTTTCTTCGCCGTGTTTATTATTGTTGTGCCTTGCGAAATTTGTAGATAACAAAAATACGCAAATCGAAGACAATAAAATTATGCTTCGCGCGATTCCTAAATGACGCAAAAAGACATTTTTGTTTTTATCTCCGCGATAATGAAGATGGAATTTTTTCCCGCAAAAATACGAAAAAGCAAACAAGGCAATTTCGCCAAAAATTATAAATAATATCTGCCGTATTATCGAGCCGCCATCAACGAATTTTGTTAGCGATGCTGCCTCGCTTGCGAGCTGAAAATCTTCCGGCAAAAGTGGATATCCGCGCGAATTATATTTTGCGACGTGAATAAAACCAATAATTACGACTATTGCATAACATATTCCTGACGTCAAAATTGGCCTTCCGCAAATTGCCCAAATAAAAAGAAGAATCAGCCACATTAGGAATGAGTTAAATAGAAAAACTACCGGCCTACCAAAAACAAAATCCCACGTTTTTTCAAAGTCATTAATAAAATAGTAAAACTCCAAAAACCATGTCAAAAGAATCGCCATAATTGCTAGAAACAACATCGAGTAAATAATGTACTTAGTTGTATCGTTCCAAGTCTTAGGATTGAGGTATTTTAAGTACTTCTTCATTGCCTTAATTGTATCATAAGCCAGCGTTGTCCTTATGCTTGGCCGCGGCAGAAATCGCCAATATAATAAACGGTATGCTTTGAACACATTGCAGTATTCATCGTCCGCATTTTTCAATAATTCCACTCATAGTAGGACTTCTCATTATTTTGCTTTCGATTGTTAATGCGGTTATTCCGTCTCCCAAAAATTTGCCATACGAACGAGTTGTAAAAATTTCAGGAATTGTAACCGACGATGCGGAATACAAAAAAGGGAATTACCGCATCAAATTAAAAACTGACTTCGGCCAATTGTATGTGATGCTCGATTCGAACCCGAATATTCAACGTTCCGATGAGCTTGAAATCAGCGGGAAGCTACAAGAAGGCTTTGGTGATTATGCCGGTTTTATATATCACCCAACTATCATTTCTGTTGCGAAGCCGGTAACATCCGATTTGGCCTTATCGCTTCGCAATTTATTTTCGCAAAACGTCACAAATTCAATTCAAGATCCCGATCAAAACAGCCTTGCGCTGAGCTATTTAACGGGGCAGAAAAATCTTCTTTCAGAAGAGCAAAAACAGAAACTTCGACTCGTCGGCTTATCGCACGTAGTCGTTGCGTCCGGCTATCATTTGTCTGTTGTTGTCGGTCTCGCCAAAAGACTATTTCGCAAAATATCGCGTCTTGCGGTATTTGGTGGAGCGACCATTTTTATCATTGCCTACATCAGTGTAACTGGCTTTAGCCCGAGTATGGTGCGTGCCGGTTTCATCGCTATGCTTTCATTGTTAACTTGGTATTTTGGCAGAAAAATGCATCCTGTCCGCACTATTATTTATGCGATGGCTGCCTCGCTCATAATTGATCCGAATTACACCACGAATTTAGCGTGGCAACTATCATTTGCGTCGTATGCTGGGATTATTATTTTTTCTCCTGTCCTCACGACTTATTTATATAAAGATGAAAAACCTGGCTATTTTGCTAGTCTCATTATCGCGAGTATATCAGCCCAACTATTTTGTTTTCCATTCACAATTTATAATTTTGGTTCAATTCCGTGTCTTGCGCTCGTCGCAAATATTCTTGTTACGCCAACTATTCCGATTGTGATGTTGCTAACATTTTTGGTCGGAATTACAAACTTTCACGCCATTGCTTTTATTGCTTCGAAATTATTAGCATTCCACCTTGGGGTAGTCGACTGGCTTTCGTCATTCAGTTGGGCAAGCCTAGAAGTTCCGACGGCAAATCCATTTTATTTTCTATTGTTTCTTCCAATCCTCGTAGTTTTGTATATCTTGAAAAAGCGTACCAATTATAGCTATCGCCCCAGTTATGGTAAAATATGTGCATGTTAATTCACTCTGAAACAGAGATGCTCGAATATGGCAAAAAGTATGCTTCAGCGCTTCAAGCTCCAGTTGTTATTGAATTAGTGGGCGATGTTGGTGCTGGCAAGACTACTTTTGTGCGAGGTTTAGCGCAGGGGATTGGCATTAAAGAACCTGTTAGCTCTCCATCTTTTACGATTTCTCGTTTTTATTCTGGCGACAAATATACTCTCACGCACTATGATTTTTACCGCCTTGAAGAACCGGGAATTATGGCGGAAGATTTGGCTGAGTCAATCGCAGACAAACAAAATATTACTGTCATAGAATGGGGCGCAACTGTTGCGGATTTTTTGCCTGCAAACCGCAAGACAATTTCGATAAAATATATTGACGAAAATACTAGGGAAATCACAGAATTATGAAACTCTATCTCGACACATCATCGCCAAAAACGATTTTGAAACTCGACGAAAAAGAATATGAATGGGAATCTGGGCGTGATTTGGCGCGCGATTTGTTAAAATTCATTCACGACAAACTAGCCGAAAACAATTCCGATTGGCAGGATATTTCAGAAATTACATTTTTTGCCGGCCCGGGCAGTTTTACTGGTCTGCGTATCGGCGCCACAGTCGTAAATACGCTCAGCAGCGATTTGAAAATTCCGCTCTATAATCATCGCGGCGAAAAAGTTGACTTGATTTTGCCAGAATATGGCCGCCCAGCCAATATTACTCCGCCAAAAAAATAATCCGCGTGGTAATATATTAATAGGGGGCATTGATTATATTATTCGTTTTTAATTACATCTGAAGAAAGAGGTGATATATGAATTGGATTATTCCAGCTATTATTGCGCTAGTCGTCGGCGCAGGAGCGGGAGTTGGTGTTTCTTATGCATCAAACAAACGCAAAGAAAATGGCGGCAAGAACAAAGCGGACGAGCTCATTCGCAAAGCAAAACACGAGGCATCCGAAATCGTTTTGAATGCCAAAAAAGAAGCTACTGAGATTCACGACAATACACAAAAAGAAGAATCTCTCCGCCGCAAAGAATGGAAAAAGACCGAGGATCGTCTTATTGAACGCGAAACGCTTCTAGACAAGAAGCTCGATCAGCTCGACAAAAAATCTGAGAATCTCCGCAAAGAAGAGAGCGAAATCGATGAGCTCAAGGAAGAAATTCGCGGCATTCGCACAAAGGCTCAAGAAAAGCTTGAAAAGATCGCTGGTCTAAGCAAGGCTGATGCCAAAGAAAAGTTGATGGCTATGACCGAAAAGGATATCAAAGAAGACCTTACGGAACTAGTCGTCAAAGAACAAAAAGCTCTTCACGAGCACATCGAGGAAACTGCCGAATCAATTCTTCTCACTACGATGGAACGTATGTCGTCAGAAGTTACTGCCGATCGTACCGTCACATCGCTCAAACTTCCTGATGATGATATGAAAGGTCGCATTATCGGTAAGGAAGGTCGCAATATTCAGGCTCTCCAACACGCAACTGGTGTCGATGTTCTCGTCGATGATACGCCGGGTATGGTAGTGCTAAGCAGCTTCGATCCTATTCGTCGTCAGGTTGCACGCTACGCTCTTGAGCGCCTAATGAAAGATGGCCGCATTAATCCATCTAGTATTGAGGAAGCTGTCGAACGTGCCAATCGTGAAATCGAAAAGGAAGTTATTCGCGCTGGCGAAGACGCTGCTCGCGAAGTTGGCGTTATTGGTATTCCAAGTGAAATTCTTCACCTTCTCGGTGAGCTAAAATTCCGCACTAGCTATGGCCAAAATGTCCTTCTTCACTCGATCGAGATGGCGCATATGGGTGGAATGATTGCCGAAGAAATTGGTGCTGATGTTCAGGTTACAAAGACCGCATGTCTTCTTCACGATATGGGCAAGGCTGTCACTCACAAGATTGAAGGTAAACACGCAGATATCGGTGCTGAACTCGCCAAAAAATATGGTATGGATGAGAAGATTGTCCACGCAATCGCCGCTCACCACAATGATATTGAGCCAACTACGCCTGAGGCGATTATTGTCAAAATTATGGATGCCATTTCCGCCGCCCGCCCAGGCGCACGCAATATTTCTGCCGAGAACTTTGCTGAACGTATGAAGGCGCTCGAAAATGTTGCCACAAGTTTCCCAGGCATCGACAAGGCCTATGCGATTTCTGCTGGCCGCGAAGTTCGTGTTATTGTCGAGCCTAAGACTATCGATGATCTCTCTGCGCTCAAACTTGCACGCGATATTGCCGATAAAATTGAAGCAACAATGCAATATCCAGGCGTCATCAAAGTTAACGTCATTCGCGAAACTCGCGCCATTGAATACGCTAAATAAACCATAAGCACTATTGATTTTTCGGGCATTTTGTGATATAATAAGGTCATATATTGTGTGGCAAATGGTGCCGCAAGCCCCTTGAAAGGAGTAGTGCTTATGAAAAAATACATCGTTTTGTTTTTTGCACTTTGTCTTTTGGCTGCTTGTGCCAAAGACGATAGAGTCGCTAGTATCGCTAGTGACAATGAAACGGTACCAAATCTAACGACTAGCTCGTCCGATTTGAATAGTTCATCTTCTGTAGAACCTACAGTAATTATTACTACGGAAACGAAACCCCAGGCGACTACGGAGAATCCAGCAACGGAGTCTCCCGAACCGACCGCCCCTCCAACCGAACCTACGACGGCCGAACCGACTCAACCGTCGATTCCGCCGACCCAGCCTACGGTTCTCCCTACCGAGCCGACAATTCCGCCGACTCAGCCAATCGAACCTACGGTCCTGCCAACGCAGCCTCAGACTCAGCCGACTGAGCCTCCGACTACGCCGACGGTTCCGACGACTGAGCCGACAATACCCGAGCCCACAACGCCCGAACCAACCCAGCCGCCAACCGAGCCTACAACGCCAGAACCGACGACTGAACCTATAACCGAACCGCGGATTAACCTAGCGACTCCGGCTGAAAGTGAGTACGAAAGGTTAGAAAGCATTGCCATCGCCAACGGCTGGACGGTTGCGGAAACGAAGGTCATTTTGCAGGATGACTACCGATACGGCAAATACGGTCGGTTTGAGATAACCGATAAAGATGGCGCAGATCATTCTCTCTCATTTGTCGTAAAAGCGTTGAATCCCGAGGGGGATAAAATTAATGTCTTCATCTTCCAGCGTATGGGACCAGATGACGAGGAATATTACTTCGATAGTTACAATATCAAGATTCCATTCGATTCTATGGTATGGTGCTTTGAACTATTCGGTACCACCTAGTGCTCTCCTTATAACGCCGCTAACCAAAGCGGCGTTTTTTATGCAAATAAAACCCTATAACCTCGTGTTTTTTCGCTTATGCTAATGTATAATAAAACTATGGGCATTTGCGTCAAGGAGGAGCTCCGCGGCTTCACCATTGTAGAAGTAATGCTATTCTTGGCATTGAGTGGATTTTTGTTGGTTGGAATTTTGCTTGGCACCAATGCAAATATCGCTAATCAGCGCTACAAAGATGCTGTCCAGGATGCCGTTAGCGCCTTACGGAGTGCATATTCTTTCGTCGCAGATACGCAAGTTACAGAGCGCGACAACAAAAATGGCATTTGTGGAAGCACTATCAGCGATGTCGATTTATCGGACGGTCTTTCTGATAGCAATTCCGGACGTGGTCGCACGTCTTGCGCAGTCTATGGCGCAGTAGTTTCTATCAGCGGCGACAGGATTCAAATGACAGAGCTAATTGGTCGCGATTATCACGATTTCGTCGTCCTACTTGACTCTTCAACTGCCGACGTCGTAAATGCTTCGGCTGAGGAAAAGGCGACTATTCAAGATCCTAGCTCGTCTGATGTTGACGTGTTGCGCGCCTTACGCACGAATAATCTGGCCGCTCATTGTGATAGCAGTCGCACGAATTGTAGCCCCGGCATCGCTGGTAACATTTCTACTAAAAAACTCAAATGGAGCACGACGCTCAGCGGAGTTACTATTGGCGGCGCAAAGAAGGCTGACGACGTAACGCTTCTAATTTACCGATCACCTCTTACCGGCGCGATTCGTACGCTAGTAATGGAGGAGGCGATTATTGATCCAGATACAAATCAGAGCATAGACTATGACACGGCATCTATTCACGACCTCAAAAACCAGGGCGTTTACAAATATCTCAATACGGACAAATTCCAACAAAAAGACGTCTTCTTCTGCATAAAAGATACCAATGGCAGCGCTTTTGGCGGGAACAGTAGAATGATCCATATCATTAAGAATGCTCATTCACAAACTGGCGTTTATCTTGAAGATATGGACTCTGATGTTACCTTAGATGGGAAGGGGGTTACATGCAACTAAATACGACGCGCCACGGTGATACGCTTATCGAAGTTATGCTCTCGATTGCGATTTTTGCCCTCGTTGCTATGGTCACAATTAATCTTATGAACGATGGCCTAAATACCGCCCAGCGTACATTAGAGTCAGAAATGGCGCGCAATGAAATCGATGCTCAAGCCGAGGCGCTTCGTTTCATTCATAACAACTACGTTTCTGAACGCCAAAAATCCGAAAACTATAGCCAATTCCGCAAAGCTTGGAACAAAATTACCAGCAAAATTATGACTCCAGAACAAACGGTCGATAATACCGATATGATTAGCGAAGATGGTGGAAATGCATTTGATATTAATAATATGGATAGTTGTAGTAGTGCCTATGGCAACAATCGCCATCTAGATAAATATGGTGCGTTCGTGCTAAACACGCGCCTATTGCTCCCAGATATGTCAAAAAATACTGAGACTTTCTCATATCTAGGTCAAAACTACAGCACGATTCTTTCTCATATGGTCGTTGACTACAAAAATCAAAGCAGCGTTTTCCGCTCTCCTTCCATTTATCCGCGCATAATTTACAAAAAACTCGATTCACCAGCCTCCGGCAACAACGATACTTCTAACCTAGATGAAAATGGCGAATATTATAACGATATTCAGTACGCAGAAGGCATTTGGATTAATGCTGTCGGCAACACTAGCAATAAAGCAACCGTCAAACGCTCCGATTATTACGATTTCTATATTCGCACTTGTTGGCAAGCAGTTGGCTCCAGTGCGCCATCGACCATCACAACCGTCGTCCGCCTTTATAACCCGGAGGTTATGGAATAATGAAAACACGCAAAGCCTTTACGATTATTGAGTTCTTACTCGCCATATCATTTTTGGCAACTATGGTGATTGGCATCGCAGCCCTCACGATTCGCATTTCAAATATTTATCAAAAAGGTCTTTCGCTTCGCGGCGTCAATGCTAATGGTCGCGAAATTGTTTCGGATTTGACGCGCGTAATAAACGGTTCTAGAGTAAACGTCGCAATCAATCCAACTCCTGATGGCAGCAACAGGGTAACGAAAAAACTAGCCGACGAAGCTCGCGCCGAATATTTCATTGAAACGAAAGATTCAGAAGGCCGACAGCTCGGCGGTGCCTTTTGCACTGGCTCGTATAGCTACGTTTGGAATACTGCTGACAACCTTCGCATCGCTAGAAGTAACAGTGAAATAAAGGATAAAAAATACACAGACATTAATATCAAGAAAATAACCGGAACGAACCACGTGTTTGCAATCAAGGCTAATGACGGTTACAAAATTCCAAAATTCGCTCGCTTCATCGACCGCGAACGCGCTGCTTGCGCTCATAACGAAAAATTCGAGCCAGACGATTCGAGTGATATCAAAGAAAGCGCATATCTCATTAATCTTGGCACCACGAAATCCCTAAATGACGTCGTTGAACTTATTGAAGACAATGAAGAAGATCTCGCGATCTACAATTTCACGGTGCTCCCAGCAACGCAGCACGACGAAACGAAACAGATTTTCTATTCTGGAATGTTTATTCTTGCGACCTATCGCGGTGGCGTGAATATTAAATCCAACGGTGATTTTTGCGAGGGCTCTACTCGTGAGGATGGCGGCCGCGACAATTCAGGCGATAATGAAATGACGCTTTATGATTTTGATTATTGTGCCGTAAATAAATTCAATTTTTCCGCTCGCGCAACTGGAGAAACTGGTATAAATAAGCATGGAGAATAATGGAATGAGAATGAGATTATCAGAGACAAAAAAAGGTGCGGCCTCAATCTATATTGTAATTTTTACAACAACATTGTTGGGCATTATTGCTCTTAGCTTTGTTCGCGTTATGCTCGCCGAATCGAATCGCACGACAAATTACAGCCTTTCTCAGTCCGCTTACAACTCTGCATTAGCTGGCATTGAGGATGCGAAAATCGCTTTGCTTCGCTACCAAAGTTGCATCAATAAAGGTAGCTATGCGGCATCCAGCGGCACATCAAAAGAATGTAGCAAATACTACGATTATTTTGGTACTTTCGAACATAGCTCGACCACCGCACAGGATTGTAGTGCTGTCGGTCGCCTGCTCCACGGCAATAGCAATTCCAATACTGAAACTCTGATCCAGAAACGAGATAATGGTTCCCAAAATAATGTCATCGACCAGGCTTATACCTGCGTTAAAGTTTCTGCATATACGGAAGATTTCTTGGCCGTTCTCAAAGACGACAATCCGACCAAAATCATCCCACTTCGTGCAGAATCGGCAAAAAAACAAGATGATATTAATCGCATCCACCTCGAATGGTTTGATGACGAAAATTATCAAGAAATCTCAAAAGATAACTACCTGCTCGATAGCTATACTGGCTTCTGGAGAAAAAGTGGCACCAATACTGCGATCAGTGATTTGACAGGTAAACTTAGCTCAAACAAAGGTGAGTATGGCGAGGGCTTAGATGAAAATTCTTTGAATTATGGCAACAAATTTACAGGCAAAGCACTTGCTCCTCCAGCTCTTCAAGTAAGCCTCGTCCAAACTGCTGAAAACTTCACGATAGAGCAATTTAATGCTAGCGGAGATGTTGGCAACTGGGCAAGAACGAATCGTGGCACTCTCCTTCTTCGTCCGTCCAGTAACACGGATATTACTACTGAAGGCAATACGAATATTCTGCCTCAGAATGTGCTAGCCTACTCGGCAAATAAGAGCTTCAATACGCCTATCGATGTTCTCTGTAAACCGACAAAACCAGGAAGCAGCGATTCTGGCTGGGGCAATTACGCTTGCTCAGCAGATATTTATATCCCGAAGCCAATCGGTTGGAGTGAAAGTAATCGTCGCAATATGACTACTTCATTCCTCATCGTGAATCTTCCTTACGGCACACCTACAACAGATATTTCCGTAAAAATGTATTCCTGCACCGATATGACAAAGCCAATTGGCGCCACGGTCGGAAGCGAAAACAAAGTCAACTGCAATATCGTGCATTTTGCGAACGTTCAACCAATGGTTGATTCGACTGGCCGTGCCAATGATTTATTCCGCCGTGTCGAAGCTCGCATCGAGCTCGCTGACATTAATTTCCCAATCGCAAATTATGCTCTTGCAATGACTGATCCGAACAATAGCACTGGCATCGAAAAAGATTTTTACGTCACAAATGGATGCTCCTTCTCGACAAGTTATGTTCATAGGCCAGAAGGCAGCGACAGAAATACGATAAATACAATTGCGGGCGAATGTGCCAACTCTGGCAAAACTGGCGAAGCAAGTGGCAAGGGCAACGGCGAATAAAAAAAATGGTGCCCGCGACTAGACTCGAACTAGCATGTCCGAAAAGACACTAGCACCTGAAGCTAGCGCGTCTACCAATTCCGCCACGCGGGCAACAAGGACATTATAACATAGTGATATAATAGACGTATGAAGGATACTCTTTTTGCACTTAGAGCATTTTTGCGTAAAAACAAACGATTTATTTGTATTGCTGCGCCAATTGTTTTTGGACTTCTTTATATGTTCCTATGCATGCTTCAGCTCCAGCGCTCAATTTGGTTCGACGAATCGTATAGTGCGTATCTAACTCGTTTTGAATACTCTACAGTCTGGGATTTGACTGCACAGGATGTCCATCCGCCGCTATATTATTTTGCACTAAAAACGTGGGCGCATATTTTTGGACATACAGATTTTGCTATGCGTATGCTTTCGGTCGTGTGTGGTGCAGTCGCAATTCTGTTTGCCTACTTATGGATAAAATATAAGTACGGTGCAACTGCGGCAATTTTTTCCGCTCTGCTTTTATCGATTTCTCCATCTTTCATTCGTTATGGTCAGGAAATGCGAATGTATACGATGATTCTCGCAATCGTATTTGCGGCAACTTATATCCTTCAGATTGCTATAGATAATCGCAAAAAACGATGGTGGGTACTCTATGCGATTCTTCTTGCTATAGGTATGTGGACGCATTATTTCTGCGCTCTTGCTTGGATTGCGCACCTAGTTTATCTAATCGTTATTTATGGTAAGAAATTCTTCCGCAAAGAAATGATTTTGGTCTATGTCGGCGCAATAGCGTTGTACCTCCCGTGGATTCCGAGTTTCTTGCACCAGACTAGTGTTGTTCAATCTGCTGGTTTTTGGGTGCCAGAAATTAGCGCGAAATCAATCGTAGACTATTGGTCAGAAGCGCTAGTCTATCAACAATCCGACTCTGTAAAGAACTGGCTCTTAATCCTTATACTGTTTGTCACAATTGCAATTATTTATTTTGCTGTCAGATATCGTTCTCGTTTTAAATTGCTAACATACTTATTGATTGTCCCGATTATTAGTCTGATTGTTGTCTCTCTCCCGCCACTTAGCTCTATGTTTATTCCGCGCTATATTCTATTTTCTACGGCCGCTATATCGTTATTGGCGGGAGTTGGCCTTGTATTTTATGCACGCGATGCTCGCAAAAAGCGCTCACAAAAATCCGCTCGTCGACATACGATTACGCTTGTAGCGGCTGCCGTCTGTTTTATTGCGACGAATACAATTGGTGTAGTATCGGTATTTACTGTTGGGAATTATAATTTTACAACCAATACGAAATCCGCCAGCCGTGATTTATATGAAACGATTGCTACGCTCGATGGTAATAATAATCGCGCAATAATTTGTGCGTCGGAATGGCTCTATTATGATCTGTCATTCTATTCAACCAAAGAGCATTCTGTTTACTTTATGGACGAGACAACCGAATATCGCTACGGTTCGCTCGCTCCACTCAAGGCGTCTGCTATTGGCCGCATCGTCAACCTTGATGCATTCCTCGCTAAACGCAATGAATTTTGGTACATAACGACAATTGATGGCAATACAAAACAGCCTTCCACAACTTTTCCTCGCGACGAATGGACCGTTAGCGAATACTCGATGATTCAGTTCAACGAGCATAGCGACACATACGCCATCGTCAAGATGATAAAAGGATGATATAATAGCACCTAGTCGGGGCGTGGCGCAGCTGGTAGCGCGCGCGGTTCGGGACTGCGAGGTCGCCCGTTCGAATCGGGTCGCCCCGACCATTTTAAGGGTGTTAACCCTATTTTTTATGCTCATTCAAGTGATATAATAGATATATTGACTTTATAGGAGTAAAACGTGCCAGAGTACAAAAACACTGCCGGCAAAAAGAAGCCGCAGAAATCCAACAAAATTCTAAACTTCTTAAGACTAGGCGTCTTTTGGCTAATTGTTCTATTTTTGGGGTATGCTATTTTTGGCAGCCTTATGGGCGAAGGTTACGGCTCTGCTGAAGAGCGCGGTATTACCGACATTCTTAGCTATGCCAAAGAAGACAAGCTCGAAAAAATCGTTGTTACCGGCAATCAACTTACCGTAACAGCAAAAGATGGCAATGATTTGCCAAAGACTATGATTTCCCGCAAAGACGGCTCAGGCACACTCCAAGAACAAGGTTTTGACGAAGTAATAAAAGAGGGCAAAGTCGCTATCGAAGTAAAAGACGACGTCGATGTCTTTGGTATGGTTATGAATATCGTCCTCGTCGTTGGTCCAGTCCTCCTAGTTGTTGGCTTCCTTATCTTTATGATGCGCCAAGCGCAAAATATGAACAATCAAAATATGGGCTTTGGCAAAGCAAAAGCTCGCCTCTATGGCAACGAGAAGAAAAAAGTTTTGTTTTCTGATGTTGCTGGCAACGAAGCGGCAAAGCAAGATCTTTCCGAAGTTGTCGACTTCCTAAAAAATCCAAAGAAATACGAAAAAGTTGGCGCCAAGATTCCACGTGGCGTTTTGCTTGCTGGTGATCCTGGTACTGGTAAAACTCTAATGGCGCGTGCTGTTGCTGGCGAAGCGGGCGTCCCATTCTTCTCGATTTCTGGTTCCGAATTTGCTGAAATGTTCGTCGGCGTCGGCGCTTCTCGTGTTCGTGACTTATTTGCAAAAGCCAAGAAAAATGCCCCAAGCATCATCTTCATCGATGAGATTGATGCAGTTGCTCACAAACGCGATGCACGTGGCGGCGCTGGCAGAGAAGACGAGCAGACCCTAAACCAAATTCTCGTCGAAATGGATGGTTTTGATAATGATTCTGGCGTTATTGTAATTGCGGCAACAAACCGTGTAGATATGCTCGACAAAGCACTTCTTCGTCCGGGTCGTTTTGATCGCCACGTCAACGTCACTCTTCCAGAGCGCAAGGATCGCGTAGACATTCTCAAAGTTCACTTCAAAAACAAACCACTTGCTGATGACGTGGATCTCGATGCGCTTGCCGCTAAAACTGCTGGCTCGAGTGGTGCAGACCTTGCAAATATTGCCAACGAAGCAGCCATCGGCGCCGCTCGCAACAATCGCAAAGTCATCACGAATGCTGACGTAACGGAAGCATTCGAGCGTGTCGCAATTGGCCCAGAACGCAAATCTAAAGTTATGAATGAACAAGAACGCAAAATTACCGCCTATCACGAAGCAGGCCACGCTATTGTCGGCCACGTTCTTCCAGACTCCGACCCAGTTCACAAGGTCACTATTATCCCACGCGGCCGCACTGGCGGTGTAACTTGGTTCCTTCCTCCAGAAGATCGCAGCTATAAAAATATCTATGAACTAAAAGATGTCCTTGCTCGCGCAATGGGTGGACGCGTTGCTGAACGCATTATTCTTGGCGAAGATGGAATTACGACCGGCGCAAGTTCCGACCTTCAACACGTTGCCGAACTCGCACGCGAGATGGTGTCCGAAGAGGGTATGGGTACAAAACTACGTGACCAAGTCTTCAATACTGACGAAGTTAATTTCTTTGGCGACCGCGCAAAAATTTATTCCGAAAAAACCTCAGAAATTATCGATTCGGAAATTGAGGCGCTAACAAAAGAAGCGAAAACTCGTGCCGAAGCGGTGCTCAAAGCTAACCGCAAATATCTCGATAGTCTAGCTGCCGCTCTTCTCGAAAAAGAAACACTCGAAGAAAAAGAAGTCTCGTCAATTTTGAAGGGAACTACTCTTCCAACCGCTGCCAAGCTTCACGATTAACTGCTATAATAATTAGGTAATGAAGCGTAAACTCCACTTTCGATCAGTTGTTTCACTTGCAAATACGAAACTGTCTGTAAAAACTGCTGCTATCGTGATTGCAAGTTCCACGCTCGTCTCTGCGTTGCTTGGAATTTTTCGTGATCGCTGGCTAAATACGATGTATTACGATACGTATCCGGCCGGATTGGATGCCTACACGGCGGCGTTTACTGTGCCAGATTTTCTCTTCTTCATTATTACGTCAGGAGCTTTGGCGGTCACATTCGTCCCAGTTTTTAACCAGCGCCTCGTTAATGGCAATAAAAAATCCGCCTGGGAGCTTAGCGCAAGCACGCTAAATTTCCTTGCCCTTATCAGCTTTATTGCGTCAGTTCTGATTATGATTTTTGCTGATCCGCTAGTTCGCTATGTGGTTGCACCTGGCCTAAACGAATCCGCTATGTCGCTCGCAATTAATATGATGCGCGTGATTGCGATTAATCCATTCCTGTTTTCAATTTCTACTGTTCTTGCAAGTATGCAGCAAGCGGTCGGTCGTTTTGTGTTTTATTCGCTCGCGCCGGCACTTTATAACATTGGTATTATTACAGGTATTCTCGTATTTACGAATGGCATCAATATATTCGGTATCCAATTATTTGAAGGCGGCATTATGGGCGTTGCGCTTGGCGTAGTCTTCGGTGCGCTTCTGCAGCTCGCAACCAGTATTATTGGTTTAGTAGGTCTTGGTTTTGATTACAATTTCAAGATAAAATGGAAAAACCAAGGCTTCCGCACTGTTCTTCGCCTCCTCCCATCTCGTTCAGCTGACCAGGGCATCGATTACGTTATGAGTATCGTAAACACGAACCTCGCATCACGTATGGGCGAGCAGTCTATCCGCGCCTATCAACAGGCTTCTTCGCTTCACTCTATGCCAGTTAATTTGATTGGCGTGGCGATTTCTACTGCCTTCTTCCCGAGACTTAGTGAAGAAGCTGGCCGCAATGACGATGTGAAATTCCGCTCAACCTATCGTGAAGCTCTTATTACAATTCTCCTAATATCTATGCCGGTTGCAATAATTGCGTTCTTTACGCGCGGCTACGTCGTGAACTTCATCAAGAACGGCGGCGATCCAAAAATCGCAAGCGTTCTCGGCGCATTTATTGTGGCGATTATTACGCAGTCGCTTTATCATATCGTCGCACGTGGCTTTTATGCCAAACAAAATGCTAGGACTCCGCTTATTGTCTCCATTGCAGCATTTATCGTTCAGGTTGCTGCGGCTATTCTTCTTAGCGATTGGGGCTACGGCCCAGAGGGCCTTGCATATGCGACGAGCATCTCTGCTGTGTTTGAAGTTGGCATATTGCTAATAATTCAAAATCACGAGGGCAAGCTACTAGACCGTGAATTCTGGGATACTGCAGTGAAAATCACTTTTGCATCAATCGTTGCTGGTGTTATTTCCTATTTCCTTACAAAACTTATGCCACTTCGCGAATCAGATAATTCCTTTGCGGCTACATTCCCGAAATTCTTCATAATTGCCGGTACTAGCTTAATACTGTATGTCATTATCTGCGCCGGATTCAAAATTAAAGAAATTCGACCATTCATAGACAAATTCAACAAAATCTTATTTAGAAACGTTAAGCCAAAAGATAATAAATAACTCGCTAATGAAGCGAGTTATTTATTGAGATGTTTTCTAGCTATGTCGGTAGCGACGCGCCCTTTTGGCGTGCGTTGTATCATCCCGAGTCGCATTAGAAATGGCTCGTAATAATCTTCAATTGTTGAAGCCTCGTCGCCTGTTAGTGCCGCAATTGTGCTAAGCCCAACTGGCTTGTCGCCATATTTGTCGAGCATCAATGAGAGCATATTTCGGTCTGCTGGGTCTAGGCCTAATTCGTCAATTTCTAGCATCTTTAATGCCGAATTTGTAATCGGCACGTCAATAATACCATCACCATTCACATCGGCATAATCGCGCACGCGTTTTAGCAAGCGGTTCGCAATGCGAGGCGTTAATCGCGAACGTTTCGCTAGCAATGCCGCCGCATCTGGCTCGATTTTCGCATCTAGCAGTTTCGCTGAACGCTCAATGATTCGCTGAATATCGCCTTCGCTGTAATATTCCAAACGATAAGAATGTCCGAAACGATCGCGTAGTGGCGCCGCAAGATTTCCGGTCTGCGTCGTCGCACCAATCAGCGTAAAATGCGGCAAATCCAATTTTACACTTCGTCCTGCTGGGCCTTTACCAATCATAATATCAAGCTTGTAATCCTCCATTGCGGAGTAGAGAATCTCTTCGACGGCTCGGCGTAGACGGTGAATTTCATCAATAAACAAGATATCGCCGTCAGTCAAATTAGTCAGAATACTTGCCAAATCTCCGGCCTTCTCAATCGAAGGAGCAGAGGTAGCTCGAAAATTCGCGCCCATCTCGTGCGCAATCACGCCTGCCATTGTGGTCTTACCAAGCCCTGGTGGTCCGTATAGCAATACGTGATCCAATACATCGCCACGCTTTTTTGCTGCATCGATTGCGAGCCCGAGATTCTTCTTGAGCCTCTCCTGTCCGATATATTCTTCAAAATTCGTCGGTCGCAAAGAAAACTCTACGACATTTTCTTCAGCGTCGTTTTCGTGCAAACTGGTATCAATCACACGCTCAATAGCCATATCTGTATTATACCATCTGAGGCGTTATAATATAGATATGAACAGTATTGCTTACGCTTTTGTCATCTGGCGGCGGCTGATACAATAATAAAAAATAGGAGGAATATGGCAGAAATTAAAGGCACAAAAACGGAACGGAACTTAAATGCGGCATTCGCTGGCGAATCTCAAGCGCGCGTCAAATATCAGTTCTATGCAAGCCAGGCAAAAAAGGATGGCTTCGAACAGATCTCAGCCATTTTCCAAGAGACTAGCGATAACGAAAAAGAACACGCCAAAATCTGGTACAAACTACTTCATAACGGCCAAGTTAATGATACGATGGCGAACCTCAAAGATGCTGCTGCTGGCGAAAATTACGAGTATACGGATATGTATAAACGTTTCGCTGACGAAGCGCGCGAAGAAGGCTTCAATGAGATTGCTGATATGTTCGAAAAAGTTGGCGAAATCGAAAAGCATCACGAAGAGCGCTATCGCAAACTCATCAAAAATATCGAAGAAGGTATGGTTTTCAAAGGTGACGGTGTAACTGTCTGGAAATGCCGCAACTGTGGCTATATTCACATTGGCGATTCCGCCCCAGAGGCTTGCCCAGTTTGCAATCACCCGCAATCTTTCTTTGAAATTCAGGCTGAGAACTACTAATAATGGCTCGCCGTCTCCGTTATCAAGTCCGTCGAATCGGTGCGGTTTTTGTACTCGCACTCGTTTTTGGTGTGCTGATTTTACTTAACCCCAAGGCTTACGAATTTGCGAGCCAGCTGGGTTTTGGTGACAAATTGCCAGCCTACAAAGCGGAGCAGAGTGAGGCAGATTCGCTACTTGCAAAAGATGTGCTAGAAAATCTTGCCGTTAAAGATAAATATACGGAGCAGAAATACTATCGCAAAGCCTTTTATGATAACTGGGGACAGACTGCTAGCGGCTGTAATACGCGCGAAGCGATTCTAGCGCGAGATTTAAAAGATGTGGTTTATAAAACGAACAGTTGCAAAGTCCAATCCGGCATCCTGAACGATCCCTATACGGGCAATAAAATCGAGTTTGTTCGCGGAGAAGATACTTCTAGCGCTGTTCAGATTGACCACGTAGTGGCGCTCAGCAATGCTTGGGCGTCTGGCGCGGCGCTTTTAACAAAAGAGCAACGTTACGAAATTAGCCAAGATCCGCTCAACCTTCTTGCTGTGGATGGTCCAGCCAACCAGGAAAAATCCGACCAGGCCGCTGACACTTGGTTACCGAGCAACGAGGCCTTCCGCTGCCAATACGTCGCCCGCCAAATATCTGTTAAATATAAATATCATCTTTGGGTTACGCCAGCAGAGAAACTGGCTATGCAAAAAGTCCTCGCTAACTGCCCAGACGAGCGTACACGCGGCCTAGAGTAAGCTATAACTCGATAAAATTCGTGACCGTATAATCGTCGCCACTGACTGCAATTGCAGCTAGGCGTGCTTTATGATTCGGATGTTTTGTTAAGTAAAGTTCTGCCGCAAAACGCATTTGCTCAAGTTTTTTAGAGGTAATTGCGTCTAATCCTCCTCCATTTTTACGATATTTTACTTCAGAAAAATACAAAATATCACCAATTTGAGAAACGATATCAATTTCGCACCACTTCGTCTTCCAATTGCGGGCAATTATCTTATGACCGTGTGTCTCAAGGTAATGCGTAGCTACATCTTCACCTTTGCGCCCGGCGAGATTATTATGCGAAATCTCTGCGACTGGCCGAAAACTTCTTCGGTGTTCTTCGCACGGCCCATATTTTTCTAATGCCGCGCGGTGTAGTGCTGTTCCATAACCGACGTGTTTTTCGAAACCATAGCCAGGGAATCGCTCCGCGAGCTCAATCATGTAATGGTCACGCGCAACTTTCGCAATAATTGATGCCGCCGATACTTCTGGCACGAGAAAATCCGCCTTTGGCTTTACGGTGACATATTTGCCAAGTGGCGTATCACTGAGAAAATTCACTGTCCCATCGATAATGATGCCGTTAAATTCCGAATGCGCTTCCTGGATCCGTTTGACGGCCTCTCTGCATGCTTTACGTAGAGCTGCCGATAGACCAATCTTATCTAATTCGGCGGCGGAAACCCAACCGAGTCCGCAATACGCCTTTTCGTGGATGATTGGCGCTAGGGCCTCGCGTTTTTTGGGAGTTAATTTTTTGCTGTCTGTTAAACCTTCAATTGGCTCGCGCAAAACGCACGCTCCAACAACAAGAGGCCCCGCCCAGGGGCCTCTGCCAACTTCATCTATTCCGAGTAGCTTTTTCAAGCTTAAGCTTCCGTCTTTTCGGCTGCTTCTTCAGTTGCTTCAGCAACTGGGGCTTCTTCCTCTTTTGGAAGCGCATTTACTGCGTGGCGATCGAAATCTTTCTGAGAAAGACGAGCGGATTTACCTGAACGATCACGCAAGTAGCGGAGGTTGTTACGGCGGACTTTACCGCGGCGGACAATCTCGACTTTTTCTACGAGTGGGCTGTGCATCAAGAAGCTCTTCTCAACGCCAACACCTGAAGTAACTTTGCGGACAACGATGCGCTCGGTATGGGAAGCTTTGCGGTCAACACGAATAACGGTACCTTCAAAAACCTGAATACGGAACTTATCGCCTTCCTTAATTTTCTGAGATACGCGTACGGTATCACCAGAACGGACGTCAATGACGGCCTTCTTTTTCTGGGCATCACCCACCATTTTGAGTAATTCAAACGACATATTCTTACCTTTTATATTAAAAACTTCCCTCATTTTATCACATTTTTTACCTTTTGAAAAGGGTATTATAGGTGTTTTTGCGATATAATATAGATATGATAGCTCATCTCAAAGGTATATTGACCGAAAAATTCGACAATTCTGTTATTATAGACGTCAACGGTGTTGGCTATGAGGTCGCGCTCAGCGCAATAGATTTCGACAACCTAAATCTTAATGATGACATAAAAATCTACACTTATCATCACGTCCGTGAGCAATCCGAAGAGCTTTTTGGATTCACGAGCCTTGCCGCCAAAAAACTCTTCGAACTCCTAATTTCCGTGCAGGGAATAGGCCCAAAGGCCGGGATGGCGATACTGAGTCTTGCGCCTGCCGAAGAAGTACGAAACGCCATCGCAAATGCGGACGCTGCTTATATTGCGAAAGCTAGCGGCGTAGGCAAGAAATCCGCCGAACGCGTCATTGTCGATTTGCGCGACAAAGTCGGGCTTCCGACCTACTACGGTCGCAAAAATGAGCCGCAAACTGCTACGAAGGTTCTCGAGAACGATGAGGCTCTTGATGCGCTTATGGCGCTCGGCCTCAATCTTGCCGATGCCACTAAAGCACTCGAGAAAGTCGATCCTGCGCTTAGCGTAGAAGAGCGCATCCGTTTGGCTTTGAAAAATCGCTAATGCTTGAAAGCTGCAAAAGCCTTTGCTACAATAATACTCGTTGCTCTGGGAACGTGTGTTAATCCAACATGTTTGGGGAAATAGTCGTAAAGAGCGATGGCTCTACTAGTTTTATGGGAAACTAATAAAAGAAGTAGGGCAAAATTACTAAGCAGGAGAAACCATGAAAAAGCGTAACCGCAAGGGGACGCTCCAAGTGGACGCACTTCACTGGAATGAATACATCGAAGTGTAAGTGCACAAAAATCCGCCCCATTTTAGGAGCGGTTTTTTGATTTAGGCTTCATCAGTTGTATTTGGTCCAGTTTTCTCGCCAGCCTTCTCGAGCAAGCTGTTGATTTGTTCCTCAATAACGTCTTTCAAATCTTTGTCCGTATGTTCTATATCAATAGCTTTTCCATTGATATAGACTGCCGGCGTCGCATCAACTTGATCTTTCTTTGCGCCTAGACCCTTATCAAAATCGATTTTCTTCTGAATATTGCTATCATTTAAATCGTTTTTGAATTTTTCTACATCTCCGTTCCCGCCGCTAACTTCTTCGAAGAAATTCGCATAAACTCTAGTGCGCTTCTCGGTGTCATAAATTGAAATCCAATCTGCGCGGTTATCATACATCGTCTCAATCATCTCCCAGAAGAAGCCTTGTTTTGCTGCCGCTTCGGCTGCTGCAGATGCTGAACGAGCGTTCTGATGACCACTAATAGGGTAGCTACGGAAAATAAATCCAACTCTATCGCCATACTGTTTGTAAAGCTTACTCATCTTTGGCATCATCGTTGCGCAGCCAGGACACTGTAAGTCTGCATATTCGACGACAATGACTGAAGCATTTTCTTTTCCGCGGTAGTGGTCGCCGATATTCCCGTTATTATCGTCGGCTGCTATTACTTTTGATGAGTCGTAGAGATCGTAGTTAATTTTATTGCCAGCGTTCAATGAGGACCAAAAGAATATTCCTCCAAAAATAAGTATTAAAAAGGCAATTACGCCAATAGTTCGTTTATCCATATAGCTATTATACCTCATACGGAGATATAATTACCTTATGATAAAAGACTTTATACATAGAGTTTTCAAGATACCGCTCACTATGCGTGTCCGGCATGATAGCTGTATGTCTGGCAAGCCAAAACTGACAATCGTTTTTCTTCACGGTATCGCCGCTAGCAGCTCGACTTGGCGCGAGGTGCTACCAACTTTTATTAATGATCCAGATTTATGCAAGGTTCGCTTCGTAACGCTCGACTTGATTGGTTTTGGTAAATCAGAAAAACCAGATTGGTTTGACTATGACTATGCGAGTTACCGACGCACTCTGACCCACACGCTCCGTAAACTTAAAATTCACACCCCGATTATTCTTTGCGGGCACTCTATGGGTTGTCTCATTGCTGCGGATTACGCCGCAAATGGCGATCGACTTATCGATCATTTGATTCTCGTTTCGCCGCCATTCATTAGGGCGAATGAAATTGCTGGCATTAAAGATCAGATCTATACAAAGCTTTATGGCGAGCTTCGCGACCACACTGGCGAAAAGGTTGTAGGCGTAGTCGCAAGCTTCATTGACGCACTGACTAGCTTTGAAAAGCGCAGCCTAAACACGCTTGCCTTCCGCCGCACAATGGATAATATTATTTTGAATAGCGAAATATATTCCACGGCCGCCAATCTAAAAGTGCCGATGGAAGTGATACATGGTCGTTTTGATCCGCTCGTTATTACCGCAAATCTCAAAAAACTTGCCGCTCATAACAAAAATTTTCATCTGACAGAATCATTCGGTGGGCACGATATCGTTGGCGCCAAGGCCAAAAAAGTCGTTAAAATCTCCAAAGACACTATGCTTCACTATCTGCTCCACACTGATTTATGATAAAATATAAGCATGAACGGGTTGGGCATTAACCTCGGTAAAATCAATAAACGCATTGCTTTTTGTAACTATCTCTCGGTAGCCCAAATTTTTTTGCAAGACAATTTTATGCTCGACCGTCCGCTTAGCTTTGATGATATTAAGCCTCGCCTTCTTGGCCACTGGGGTTCCTGCCCAGGCATAAACATTGCATACGCGAATCTTAAAGCACGTTTTCTGAAGATGCAATTCATCCTTGGCCCTGGCCATGGCTTTCCGGCGCTTCAGGCGAATCTGTTTTTTGATGGCGATTTATCTGAGCATTACCCAGAAGCGGCACGTGACCAAAAAGGCATCGCATATATTTGCAAGAATTTTTCCTGGCCTTATGGCTTTCCCTCGCACTCTAGCCCAATGACGCCAGGCGTTATTGCGGAAGGCGGCGAACTCGGTTATTCGCTTGCAACTGCCTATGGTGCTGCTCTAGGAAAACCAGAAAAATTCATTGCGGTTCTGATTGGTGATGGTGAACTTGAGACTGCTACTGCGCTAGCGAGCTTGAATTTAAACAAGCTTCTAAATTTCGACCAGAATGGACACGTGTTGCCGATTCTTCACCTCAATGGTTATAAAATATCCGCGCCAACTATCTATGGTCGCAGTAGTGATCGCGAGCTTTTGCAATTATTCCGCGGCTTCGGTTTCGATCCTGTTATTGTAGATGGCACCGATACGGAGGCATTCCAGGCTATTCTTGGCAATCTCAAACCTAATTCATTCATTATTATGAAAACGCCAAAAGGCTTTACTGGACCACGCTATGTTGACGGAGTGAAAGTTGAAGGCAATTGCGCAGCACACCAAGTTCCACTTCCGAACGCGAAAACCGACCCAGAACAGTTAAAAACCCTCGAGGCGTGGCTTGAATCGTATAATTTTAAGGAACTCTATCATGAATTTGCCTTCGAAAATTGATAATCCAGGCGCAGAGCAGGGCTCGAGTGCGCAAGTTTTTGGCGAATGTCTCCGCGAAGAAATGCGCCAGTATGAAGATTTCTATTTCTTCTCTCCAGACGAGACTACGTCTAATCGTCTCGCGGACGTATTTGATGCCACGGATCGTGCTTGGGTGCGCGAGATAAAAGATTGGGATCAGCACCTATCGCCGAATGGCCGCGTCGTAGAGATGTTATCCGAGAATACACTCTTTGCTGTATTGGCGGGACATATTTTAAGTGGCGGTCGTGGGTGCATGACTTCCTATGAGGCGTTTTTGCCGATTATTTCTTCACAGCTAGACCAGCACTTAAAGTTTTTGAAACAGAGCAGCGAGATAGAATGGCGTCAGTCCGTTCCGGCACTAAATATTCTCTCGACTTCCTGTTGGCAAAGGCAGGATCATAATGGCTATACGCACCAGAATCCTGCGCTCATTTCCAGCCTTTTGTCGAAGCCCTCAAATTTTGCGAACTGTTTCTTCCCGGTCGATGACGTTGCGGCGGCGGCTACTTGGGAATATATGGCGCAATCACAGAATGTTGTAAATCTTACAACATTTAATAAGAATCCGCAACCTCGCTGGATAGACATTAATCATGCTCGTTATCAGCTTGGCGACGGTCATGGCTGCTCGATTTTCCAATTCGCTTCCGATGAAGAACCAAACGTAACCGTCGCAGCGATTGGTGATATTCCAACAAACGAGGCGCTAGAAGGAATTAAGCTCGCAAAAGATAAAGCACCTAATCTCAAGGTTCGTTTTATTGGAATTACGGCACTGTCTTTTGGTGCTATTGGCACGACCGATAACAAACTGTCGCAAGATGATTTTGACGACCTTTTTGCTCCAGATAAGCCGATAATTGTGAACTTCCACGGCTATCCAGAAACGATTCGCTCGATTTTTGCTCGCTATACTGACGCCCGCCGCATTTCGATTCATGGCTACGAAGATCAAGGCTCGACCACTTCGCCGCTTGATGAACTTGCTCGCAACCACTGCTCTCGCTACGACTTAGCGGCCGACATTCTAAAGCAGGCCGGCATTCATGGCTTCTCCCAGTATTTCGCCGACGAAATCTCCGAAAACACCCGCACGGCAAAACTAAAAGGCCTCGATAAATAATAATGCTTATGGTAAAATAAGAGTATGAATCAGGATGGGTATTATAGCATAGTCACACCTCAAGACTACGTTGCGCCTAAGCAGCGCAAATTTCGCAAACCCTTGATCATATTCGCTATCGTGGCAGTTCTTATTATTATAGTCATTGCAATAGCTGCTATTATTTGGTCATCCGATAACTCATCTAAGCCGAAACCGAGCACCAAACTGTTCGCTAACCTAGTTTTTTATAATAAAGAATCGTCAGACTACGAAGAACCTGCCGATTTTATGTCTTCTTACGAATATGCGATTGACGAAAAAGCATCACAACTTGATAAAGATTATTTCAATAGGCTCAAAGAAGTACTGGAAAAAATCAAAGATGCAGAGGAGTTCAAGTATGATGGCGGTGAGCGAGATTATCAAGATATTCTTGAAACAGTCTCCGTTCTTGCGGATTTGTCGAATATTGAAAAGATAGATGTAAAAGAAATATACGACCTGGGAAGAGAAAAGGCGCTAGCGACTATAAATAGTCGCTATGAGAATATGATTAACAATTCAATCTATTTTGGTAGAAAAATGGCAGGATATCTTCGTGATAATTACGTTGCGGAGTTAAATATTTTCGTTTTTAGTAAAAGTACAGAAGAGACTGATGATGGCCTATTATGCTATGGGGATTTTGGCTGCTATTCTTCAGAAAAATTAAATGCAGCCATCGAAGAGAATGAGCAGTTGATTAAAAACAATGCTAACGATTATTATGTTTATCAAAATACCGAGTTATCTAGATTAAAGACATCTGTCTATTATCTAATACATAGAGACGATAAGGGGAATACTAATGAAGAGTAAAATAAAAATTTTTCGCAATATAGTATTAATTATCCTCATTGGCTTCATTGCCATGTTTAGTATAATTAGCTCTTCGACTACCGTTAATGCAGATGAGCAAAACCTTACGGCATATGGACGTAAGATTCAGATGATTAGTCTAAAAAATTGTTTCTTTTCATTTAATGACAGTATAAAAATCGATCCAAGCAGAAAATGGGGATGGGGCGTGGAAGATATAGTTAAAGACACCTTTACATCGCATTATGTTCCGGGCAGATGGGATTATTCTGAGAGGACATGTGCCAAACTTCTATCAGAACCATCTATTATGGGCGTTGAAAGATATGGTTATGACCCAACCGGCCTGAATAATTTCAGGGATGCACTAGTCAAATTAGGCTACGAAGCAGATGCGAGCTCGCCTTATAATGAATGTTTATACTATGAGTTTACAAGCACATCTTCTTATGCACGCTATAAGACGCCGACAATCTGTTCTAGAAAAGATGGCAATGGGATAAACCTTGTGGAGCCTGGCGCAAAAGGTTATGGCGACGAGTATTCCGAAATAGGAGACAGTGAAAATTATATTGATTTTAGCTATTATAATAAATCGCAAACACAATTCAAGGCCAAATATCGTTACAATATATATTTAGAGACTGATATTGATCATGACGGGGAAGGGTGGAAAGATATTCCTTTTCCATACTTCGGATCAACTCCGCCAGAAATAACATTACAAGATGTGTTAAGAATTGAACCAAAAGGGTATATTTTTGGCTACGAGACTCCGTATGTGACTTCAGGTGCCTACGGCTCATATGATAACATGCAGAATTCTGATGCCTGCTATGGAAATAGAAAGAGCGAAATCAGAACGCCAGTAATATATATCGCTAAAAAAGGGAGTGAATTTGCTCAAAGATATAAAGACTACAAAGATATAGTCACTGAGGCGGCAAAAAAATGGGGGAATAATTCTGGCAGTGGATACAGATATTTTGATACAACAAAAAATGTGTGCGAAGGAGACGATCCTAGATATAGATTTGATAGAGACAAGGATATTGAGCAGATTGACATTTTGATCGAAATTGATGATTGGACCATTAGTAATGTAATGAATGCTATAAATAGTAGTTTTGACTACAGTAGTAGCACGCATAGTCTATCAATTGAAGATAATGGTAATCAATGGAACGTAAATGGGTTGCCTGGTGAGAAGGTAGATAAGACAGTAAAAAACGATTTTAAAAAAGGCAACAATAGCACTACGTCTCTAAAAAATTACTTTGGTGATACAAATTATAAGTTGACTTCTGAAGAGGGATTCTCGATGTATCAGAGCTATATCTCTTCGGCATTATCTGGCAAATTAAAACCTGAAGCAGTAATGGAAGGAATCGCAGATCGCGACAAATATAGTTCAGTGAAAGTCGTTGAAAATGGCGAATTCAAAAACTATTACTATTGGGAAGATTCCAGTTTAATGAAGAGCATACTGTCGACGTATTATCTAGTGATTGGTCAATCTGCCACCTCCTACGCCAGTAGCTGGTCTATGAAACTCTATGGTGACGAAATAGGAAAGGCGACGCTCTATGATATTATCGGCTTGATGAATAAGGCATGCGCTTCCGGCAGTGATGCAACGTGCGCCTATCCTATCGATGTGTCAAAAGTAGAAGAGTCGAGTATAGAAACTGCTGATCATAAATATATTAACGACCCAAGTACAGACTATACGCCGGACGATGGCGTGACAGTCGAGCCCGACTGTTACTCAGGAGCCGGATCATTAGGCTGGATTGTTTGCCCAATCATTGATGGCGCCAGAGACGCTATCCCAAAAATATACGAAGATTTTATTGAGCCGTTCCTAGTGCTTGACGCTACATTATTTGAGCACGATGCAACATATGAAGCTTGGACACAATTCCAAGTTATAGCAAACATTCTATTCGCAGCGGCATTCCTTGTCGTTATACTATCGCAATTAACTGGGTATGGGATAGATAACTACGGTATAAAGAAAATTTTGCCTAAACTGATAGTCTGCGCAATTTTGATTAATCTTTCATATATCATATGTAGAGTTGCAGTAGATGTTGCAAATATTTTTGGGGCAGCTATAAAGAGTCTATTTGACGGGATTGGCAATGTAGATCCTAACAGCATCAGCATAAGCGCCGGAGGAAGAACCGCGAAGAGTATAGGTGCGAACGTTATTATCCTTGCCCTCGTTGCTGCGCTGATGGCTCCAGCGATTATCTCGCAGGGTTGGGGGATTCTAGTGCCAATAGTTTTAGCGGCTATCGGCATCTTAATTGCAGTTTTATCACTCTTTGCGATTCTCGCCCTTCGTAAGGCTATGGCGGTCGTATTAGTTGCAATTTCGCCATTAGCTTTCGTTGCATACATGCTCCCTAATACGAAAGAATTATATAAGAAATGGTACACTGCCTTCAAAGCGATGCTTATTGCCTATCCTGTTTGTAGCTTGATGGTCTATGGCGGACAAGCTGTTTCTCGCATAATGCTAGCAACGGCAAATGGCGGAACTAATTTGTCGTTCCCACTTGCGTTATCTGCTGCCGTTATGTGCATTGCGCCTATCTTCCTTATCCCAGGCACTATAAAGAAATCCATGGGTGCAATTGGCGTAATGGCTAATGCTCTCTCGAATCGTTTTAGCCACTTTGCAAAGAACCGTGCGGCCGAAACACGCGGAATGAGATATTTGAGACAACAAGGCGAACAACGCGCAATGGCTCGTCAAGGCGAATTCAATAATAGACGCGCAAACGCTACGATGGAACGAATGAATAGACGCATGTCCAAAAAAGGACAAAACTTGGGAGATTTGAGTAGTACTGAACGGCGAAGATATATGAACGCAGTCGGGATGGCGAATGCGCATGATACTGAGATGCAGAAAGCCTATGCATTGAGCTTTCAGAATATGTCGCCCGGTGGAATACGTGAGACATTTGACAAGATGGTTAGTAGCGGTAAATATGATAGCAATCTCGCTTCTGCGGCTATCCAGAAACTATCAGATGCGAACCAGCATGATGTCTTAAATGAAATGCTTCAAGGGATGAATAGCCAATTTATTAACAATATGGGTTCAACTCAAAGAATGGCATTAGGCAACCAGCTTGCTGGACTCAAAAACTCAAACGTTGTAGCGGGGCTTTACGGCAAGAGTTTGTCTAAAGGTAGAAACACCGATCTTGAGACTTATATAAAAGATGGGGCAAATGGCGGTTTTGCTGCGGACGTAGAAAGAGCGGGCAAAAACATCATTTCATCACAAGACGACTCTACTCTTAAATATATGGCAAACGCAACATATAAATTACCAGAAGGCGTACAAGGCCCAGAGGCGCCGATGCGTATGAGTTTTGGAGCTGAACAGATGCGCAATGCTATTGGCAACCTCGATACGAAACAACAAGAGCAAGTCGATAGATTATGGGGTAATATGTCTAACAAAGCAAAGGAAGATGTATTCTCTGGCATGTCGGCTGAACAGTACGCAAAAGTGGACGAAAAACTTGCACAAGCAGTCGGTGGTGGTAAGGTCTATGGCGATGATGGTAGACTTGATGTCGCAAAGACTCAAGCCAATTTCGATGCTGGTCGTTCTATGATTAATAATGTCACTTCCGCTCAGCGTGAAGCTTTGAATAGCGAAGATGGTGCAACTATCCGCGCAAGCCAAAATGAATCGCAGAAAAACATGAGCGATTGGTCTAGAGCAACCGCAACAGAGCAGGAGCACGTTAATAATAGCGTGAAAAGCTGGGATAAAATATCTTCTGCTGAGCGGGATGCATATTATAGTAGGGTGCCGCAGCATGCTGGCGAGAGCGACGCAGACTATCAAGCTAGAGTTCTAAAACAGTATATCGCTGAAACACCGACTGCTACGCTCGACGGGGCTATAAAAGCGGCCGGCTACATCAAAAAACAATAAAAATAACCCCGCTAAATTAGCGGGGTTATTTTGTTGCTCGAATCACGTTTTCGAATAGCATTGCGACTGTTAATGGTCCTACTCCGCCAATCTTTGGCGTTATCGTCAAATCGTCGCGTTCGGTGCGCACATCTTCGGCTACATCGCCGAGGATGACGCCTTTTTCGCTTGCTGTGCCAGCGTCTACTACGACAGCACCTTGCTTTAGCATCTCAGAAGTAATCAATCCTGGTTGCCCTGTCGCCGTTACGACTACGTCAAAATCGCACAAACGCGTCAAATCGTCGCCGCGATGGAACATCGTTACATCGTATCCGCTATCTTTCCACATCTTCAAGAGTGGCGCGCCGACAAGTTTACCTCGTCCAACCACTGCAAGTTTCAAAGAGGGAAGCTCGATCCCGTATCCAGTCAAAAGCCAGTGAATCGCCATCGCCGTCGCCGTGTCGCGCTCCCCACGCAGACCGTCAACGTCCTTGTCATTTGGAATTAACTCCAAAATTGACTCATCGCAATTTGTGAGCGGAAGCTGAATAATAATCCCTGACACGCTCGCATCCTCAGCGGCAGAGCGAACCATCGCAGCGGCCGTCTCGGCCGTCAAGAAACGCTTCTCAACGTCGATACGAATATCTGCCCCATACTGCTCTTTGAGTGACATATATTTCGCGATAACTGGACTGTCATTATCATAAAAAATCACGAGTTTCGGAAATTTTTTGACAGCACGCAATTGTCTCACCTGGTGAGCTTGGCGCTCTTTTATATAGCCGGCCAATTCGCTGCCGTTTAATAATCTCATTTACCGAGCTCCATCGGTTCTTGTTCAAGCGTATAACCGAATTTTTTACGCACGCACTCAATTATTTCTTCGCGCGCTGCCGCTAAATCCGCATAACTCTTCGCCGACTCATTAATTAGCACTAGAGAAGCTTTGTCAGAAACTCTCATTCCGTGCATAATCTTGCCCTTTAGCCCTGCGTTCTCAATTAGCCACCCAGACGGAATTTTGCCTCCGTCCCAGACTGGAATTCCCATCTTTTCGGCCTTTGCTAACTCTTCGTCAGTGTGTAAATAAACGTTCTTGAAGAAGCTCCCGCTGCTAGCAATTTCTTCAGGATCTGGCAATTTTGCCTCACGAATCGCTCGCACGGCCTTACGAATCGTCTCTGGCGAGAACTCTTTAATACCATTTTCTTCGATATATTTTTGCAAACTGTTATAAAATGGCGGCTCCAGATTCCCGCGTTTCAATCTTACGATAACCTTTGTGATAAAATATCGTCCAACTTTATCGCCGCTGTTAAAAATACTGTGGCGATAGCTTAATTCCATATCTTCTTTTGTGATAGTCACGAATTCTTTTTCGACTTTATCGTAGGTGCGAACTGAAACAATGCTTTGCGAGATATCTTGGCCGTAAGCTCCGACGTTCTGTACGGGCGCCGCTCCGACTGTTCCAGGCACTGCACTCAATGCCTCGATTCCAGAGAATCCTAATTTTGTAGAATAGCGCACCAAATCATCGAGCAATTCACCGCTGTAAGCATAGAGCTCAATCCATCCATCTTCCTCATTCTTTTCGATGCCAATCCCATGAATTTTGTTTACCAAAATAACGCCATCAAAACCGCCATCGCGCCCAATAATATTACTCCCACACCCAAGAACATAAACAGGTAATCCGTGTTTTTCGGCGAAATCATACGCCTCGCGTACGTCTTCCTCGGCTTCAATGTCTATAACATAGCTAGCTTTTCCGCCAAGCCTCATCGTAGTAATAGTAGAAATAGCAATATTTTCACGAATCTTCATTTCTATATTATATAATAACGCTTGACATTTGTCTCAAAGCAATATAAAATAAGCATAAGTGGTCTGTGGAAAATAAAAACCATTAAACAAAACAACAGGGTCAAAAATCAAAATGCTGTTTTTGCAGTATTTTGCAAAACAAAAAATGTTCAAAAACACAGACAAAAAAATCTGGAAAGGGATGCTTTATTTAGCGACAGTTATTGCCGCCTTTTTGTTTGTCTTTAATAATGACGTTTTTGCAGTCAAAAGCAAGATCGGTGGTGTGACTGTTATTACTGACGGGTGGCGGGACGCCTCGACCGGCTTAGGTGAAAATAAAGTTTTCGTTGATACTACCAAAATAACTACTAATTCATCCACTGCTGTCTTTTCGACGACTGGAAATTTGACTACGGTTGATGCGAAAAAATACACTTACGCCGAAATGCAAAATGGCACATATGAGAATGAGCGTAGCTCTAAAGCAACGTTTGAAATATCCAGTCGCAGCGGAAAATACATTGTGATTAGTAAAAATGCCGTCAATGGCATGACTGGCGCATCTTCCATCGGAAAAAAGAATAATATTGGCACCGCTACAATTAAATGGCCGGAAGCCGCAAAAGATCAAGACAACAATAAATATGATGTCGAAATGACTATCGATAATGTTACATATTACTCCAGTGGACGCCGTTATCACGAATTCGCCATATTTGGGTACAATTGGCATTATTCTCTCGCTGCGCTTCAGGAGCATCCGCTTAGCGAGCTCACCGATGAGGGGACTTACTATCACAATTCCGCTATAAATGGTTATTATGATGGCATAGAATATGATGTAACTATTAAGCTCTATAAAACTGGTACCTCTACATTGATAGATGCAGATAAAAGCGCCATGGCAATGAGCTTTGAGGATTTGGATGTTACTGACAGCACATATTACGCCGTAAATAATGGTGGAATATCATATTGGTTGAATGGCACCGCGCCAAACGGTGCATACCCGCAAGCAACAGACTGTACCACTTCGACGCCATGGCAATCCTGTACTATTACATTAAACCCGAATCGTGACGGCAATATTGGCTCGAGATATTTGGCACAAGGCAGCACCCCTAATGATTATGCAGAATCCATCACTATTCTTAGTGGTTTGAAAGATAATAAAATCTACACTTATAATCCTGACGATAGAAGTACTACTTCGACGACTGACGAAGATGGCACTTATCTCTATTTTTCCAAAATGAGCAATGATCAATTAAGGATATCCGGTACTAGATACACTGGTGATGATAATCAGCCATCGCAAGACACGTCGAGATTTCTCGCACTTGTTGATGCGAGAGGCTTCAAATACCACTGGAGTGGCTCAAACTGCGGTACGAAATTAGGCTTTATTGGCACGAAAAAAGTCGAAACAGCAAAAGGGACGAATGGCAGCCATCTAACAATTACTTCTACGGATAATGATGTTCTCTGGCGTGAGGACAAAACTATCACTATTGAAGTTGACGAAGGGTACTACATTAATAAAGTCACAATTGATAATGTTAATAGTTCAGCCAGTAGTGGCGCTCCTTCTGTTCTTACCTATGTGTCGCGATCGTCTGGCAAGAGAAAATATACTTATACCTTTAGTGAGGTTGTTGACGACCATAGTATTACTGTAAATGCGCAGCCAATACCATACACGATTTGTAAGAAAAACTCGAGCGGAACTCTACTCACTGGTGCAAAGCTTCAGCTAACCGGCGTAAATGGATCGACTGCGATTAACTTTAGTCAAGATAGCAACATTGCGTCTGCAATTACTAATACTAGCTCAAGTAATACTATGCTCGAATGGACATCTACGAACCAATGCGCGACCATCTATGCATTGCCATCTGGTACATATACTCTAAAAGAAACAATCCCTCCGACCAATTATGCGATTACTAGCAACATTACCTTTACCGTGAGCGGCAGCGGTAGCAACGATAATACTATCGCATCGGCTAATCCATCATCAGCAAAAACCGGGACTCGTGAAATCACGATGACGGACACCTTGGCTTCCGATGGCGGTGTGCAAATCACAAAAATTCTCCGCGGTGCAGGCGCTGATGCGAACAAAGAATTCACGATATATTTCGAAATTACAGGGAATGGCAACAACTCCGCCCTTAGTTCAATCTCATATAGCAAGACATCGGGCGGAACGACTACTAGCGGAACGTTGACTCTATCAAACAATAAAGCAAATTTCAAACTCAAAGGCGGCGATACTATTACGCTAACTCTACGTAGTGGCTACCAGTATAAAGTTACAGAAGCTAGCTATACTAGCGATGGCTATACTACGACATTCGTTGGCCAGACTGGCACTGTTTCTGGTAATGGCTACGAAACCGTGCAAGTCATAAACACGAAAGATGGCATCCCTGTCTCGGGTGTAGATTTCGATGTTGGCGCAGTATTGTTTATTTCGACCGGTATGATGATTGCCGGGGCCGGAGCATACATAACCTGGAGGGCACGGCGATTAAAAACATAACAACTGAACAACAAACAAACAAAACAGCAAAACGGAGAAATAAAAAATGATAAGTAAAAAAAGAGTAATAAAAATAACACTTCTAGGGGCAATACTTGCCGCTAGCGCAAATATCGCAAACGCAGTCAACACTAACGCCGCGACGGTGGCTTTATCCTCGCCAACTACAGTGAAGATTTGTAAGAAAATCACGAACGCTTACGACAAAACGACCGCAACTTTCAATTATACTTTCACGGCCGCTACATCAGGCGTGGTCACTGGCTTACCAACAAACGCAAAAGTTACATTTTCTAATGCAAACTACGACGCCAATCACGAAGTGTCTAAATGCGCCAACATAGACGTATCTGGTATCACTTTTTCTAACAATACACCTACGCAAGTTGCGGTCACGGTTGCTGAAACCGCCGTTAGTGGCTACACTGCTGACAACACGACATATACTCTCCTGCTAGATCTCCGCAATACGCTGGATTCGAACAATAACGTGACTGGCCAAGTTGCAACGGGCTATCTAAAGAATTCGTCCGGCACGAAGGTCACCCAATTCGACTTCAGCTCTCCGAAAGAATATTCGAACAAAGATATTCAAATCACCAAGTCAGTCCAAGGTAATGCTGGCGACACTAATAAGCTATTCAAATTCACAGTCAATGTCTCTGGAACTGGCACTTATTCGGTTAATGGCGCATCATCTGGTTCTGGTTCCGCTTCGAGCTGTACGGCCGGAAGCAACTGCGTAGTTTACCTCAAATCTGGCGACACAGTACGCATCGGCTATAACGGCACCACTAGCCAAATTCCTGTCGGTTCTACTTATACGATTACTGAAGACACCTATTCCGACTACACCACAACAGTCGCAGTTGGTACTAATGCAGCCACGTCGTCTCGCACGACCGGGCAGCAAACGGTGATGCCTACCGCTTCAGCCAACGCCGCAGCATTCGTAAATACGAAAGATTCAGGCACGCCAACTGGTGTCTTCCTGAATATCTGGCCGTACATTCTTCTTGGCATAATATCTGTTGGCGCAATTATCTATTCAAAGAAAGCGTTTGCTGATAAAAAATGACACCAACGCAACAGCAGTATCAACCACCAAAGAAAGTAGCTCGGGTGTCGCCCGAGCTACGGCGTCGTATTGTGATTTTGTGCGCAAAAATTGTTGGCATATTCCTGATTTTTTACATTCTAGCATTCCGCATTTATGGTTTTATTCGAATAGATACGAACGTTATGTCTCCTACTACGAAAGGCGGCGACTTGGCGCTAATATTCCATCTCAATTCCGACTATTCAATCGGTGACGTAGTCAGCTACAAATGCGAAAAACGCACCTGTATAGGTCGAGTTGTAGCAAAAGCTGGCGATACTATCGACATCAATGAAGAGGGTAAGATTACAATTAATGGTCACCTAGAGGACCTTACCACTTATGGCGACTATAGTTTCCCAGAGAATTCAACGGTTAGCTATCCGTATAAAGTTGCGGACGATCTGTTCTTTATTCTTGGCGACAATCGTAACGAATGGGATGATTCGCGCACGTTTGGCGCTATTAACAAAAATGAAATAACCGGTCAGATAATAGGAATTTTCCGTACTCATGCAATCTAGGGCAACAAAAGTTGTAAACATTATTGATCGAATTATTAGTCGAATAATAATAATCTTTTTTGCTGCTATCTTATGTATATGTCTCTATGCGGTGTATGACGTCGTTAGCTTGCGCAATGAAACGAATGTGATAGCGGGCGCAAGTAAAATTATCGAAAATACGCCAGACGATGAGCGTATAGCCGAATTGCGAAAGGTGAATTCGGATATTATTGCTTGGATTACGATAGACAATGCAGATATAGATTTCCCAATTACACAAACAACTAACAACAATTTTTATTTAAACCACGATTACAAAAAAGAATATTCGATTGCGGGCAATATTTTTGCTGATTATAGGAGCGATTTACTTGCCGATGATTACGCGGTTATTTATGGGCATAATATGAATGGCGATCAAATGTTCGGCGCACTAAATAAATTCGAAGATGCAGGCTATTTTAGCGGTCATAGTACAGGTAGAATTTATTTAAGTGACGGCTCGCAGCATGAACTATCGATATTAAACTTCGCCATCATAATGAACGATAGTGAATACGCATACAATATCGATACGAACGCCAATAATACCAACGCAGAAATCATTTCTTACATTGGGTCCTTATCGATAAATAAAAATGTGCCAGATAAGTATCCAAATACGCTCCTTCTGCTTTCTACTTGTTATAAACATTCAAGACAGCGCGCTGTTCTTTTAGTCGGTTACAATCGGTAAAGAGGTATAATCATAATATGAGTAAATTTAAACGTAGTTTTATCATAATAATTCGGGTGCTATTCGTATTATTTGCGCTCTTCTGTCTCGTGTGGGTTCTTACGGATCCAAATTACAATAAGTGGGGTGGCGTTTTCGCCGGTCTTGGTCTCCCGTTCCTCCCGCCTATTGTCGAAAAACTATTTAAAATCAAAGTTCCGTTTCGCATTCAGCTAATATATTATATTTTTCTTTTTGCCGCTCTCAGCCTAGGGATTAGTCTTGACCTTTATAAGACGGTTCCGTATTACGATAAGGTAGTTCATCTTGGGTCTGGCGTCGTTTCGACTATTGTCGGCTATTATGCAATTGTCTTTTTCAAAGCACAAAAAACTCCACAACTATTCCGTATGCTATTTATCTTTGCGCTAAGTGTCACAATCGCAGTTTTGTGGGAATATTTTGAATTCTTCTGCGATAAATGTCTCGGGCAAAGTATGCAGCAATTAGTGACACCAGGCGTCGATGATACAATGTTTGACCTAATTTCCGCCTCTATCGGCGCAATCATCGGCTGCTTCCTGTTTACGAGCAAAAAATTCGTCTCTGAGTTAGAAAAAAACTAAAAATACGTCTTTCTACCCCTGTATTAGCACTCTTGACAGTAGAGTGCTAATGCGTTAGAATGGACTTAAGAATTAGCACTAAACCACCGTGAGTGCTAAACGAAAAACATTTTTTCTACAAAGGAGGAAAAATCAATGAGTAAAATTATCGGTATTGACCTCGGTACAACCAACTCGGCGTTTGCCTATATGGTCGCTGGAAAGCCAGAGGTTATTACGAACAGCGAAGGCGATCGTACTACGCCATCCGTTGTTGCTATCACTAAGAAAGGTGATCGTCTCGTCGGTAAAGTTGCACAGCGCCAGCGTGTTACTAATCCAGAGAATACTATCTATGGCATCAAGCGTCTCATTGGCCGCAAATTTAGCGACAAAGAGGTAGAGAATGACAAAAAGAACTGCCCATACAAGATTATCAAGAAAGGCGACGGTGTTGCAGTAGAATTTGGTGGTAAGGAATATACTCCTGAGGAAGTTTCCGCTATGATTCTTAGCAAAATCAAAGCTGACGCAGAGGCGTTCCTTGGCGAGAAAGTTACCGAAGCGATTATTACTGTTCCTGCATATTTTGACGACTCTCAACGCCAAGCAACCAAAGACGCCGGTAAGATTGCTGGTCTCGAAGTTCGCCGTATTATTAATGAGCCAACCGCCGCGGCACTTGCCTATGGCCTCGAAAAGAATGATGACCAAAAAATCGTTGTCTTCGACCTTGGTGGTGGTACTTTCGATGTTTCCGTCCTCGAACTTGGTGACGGTGTTTTCGAAGTGAAGTCTACTAACGGCGATACGCACCTTGGCGGTGAAGATTTCGATAACAAGATTGTTGATTATATCCTTAGCGAATTCCAGAAGGAGAACAGTGTTGATCTTCGTAAAGATGCCGCTGCAATGCAGCGTATCAAGGATGAAGCAGAGAAGGCAAAGAAAGAGCTTAGCTCCGCTACAGAAGTCGAAATTAACCTTCCATATATTACCGCTGACGCAGATGGCCCTAAGCACCTCGTTTTGACACTTACTCGTGCTAAACTCGAAGAACTCGTCGAGCCTCTCCTCGCGCAACTCGATGGTCCAGTCGAACGTGCTTTGAAAGATGCCGATCTTAAACCAAGCGACATTTCTGAAGTTGTTATGGTTGGTGGTATGACTCGTATGCCAGCAGTTGTCGAACGTGTGAAGAAATACTTCGGCAAGGATCCAATGCAGGGCGTCAACCCAGATGAGGTCGTTGCGGTTGGTGCTGCTATTCAAGGTGGTGTCCTCGCTGGTGACGTTAAGGACGTTCTTCTTCTCGATGTCACTCCGCTGACGTTAGGTATCGAGACTATGGGTGGCGTTCGCACTCCACTTATTGATCGCAACACTACGATTCCTACTAGCAAATCCCAGGTCTTCTCGACTGCAAGCGATAATCAGCCACAGGTTGAAATCCATGTCCTTCAGGGTGAGCGCGAAATGGCTGCCGACAACAAATCTCTCGGTCGCTTCATTCTCGACGGTATTGCACCAGCTCCACGTGGCATTCCGCAGATTGAGGTCACCTTCAATCTCGATGCTAACGGTATCTTGAACGTTACCGCAAAGGATAAGGGCACCGGCAAAGAGCAGAGTATTACTATTCAAAACTCCGGCAATATGAGCAAGGAAGACATTGAAAAAGCTCAACGCGACGCCGAGGCACACGCTGAAGAGGACAAGAAGAAAAAGGAAGCGATTGACGCAAGAAATATTCTTGAGAATACGATTTATCAGGCGGAAAAGATGCCAGATGAATACAAGGACAAGATTTCTGACGAAGATAAAGACACTATCAAGAATGCTGTCAAAGACGCAAAAGACGTTCTCGAAAACAAAGCCGACGACAAGGATGCGCTCGAAGCAGCGACCAAGGAGCTTAATGACAAGATTATGCCAATTGGTGCAAAGATGTATCAATCTGCTTCTGATGATTCCAAGAAATCTGACGAAAAGACTGATGATAAATCTGACGGCGATGAAGCTGTCGAAGGCGAAGTAGTCGACAAATAAGAATAGCTGCGGCTTTTAAAGAAAAAGACCACTTGAAGAAGTGGTCTTTTTTAAGCTTGAAAAAAGATAAATTCCATTATAAAATAAGCATAAGTGTGAAGTGTGAATAAAAACAAAAACTGCGAAGACAGCGTTTTTAATGGGACAACATAGAGGGATTATTTATCGTCCGACTATCAGACGCATTTGCTTTGCGTTTTTGATGGCGGCATTTTTTACAGCAAATTTAATTTGCGGTTCGGCTTCTGCTGCAACTGCTTACGACGTCATTACTGACTCAAACGGCATTCGCTGGGAGTATGAATTAGTTACTGATAGTGGCGAACCGAGCCTTTCTATCATGTTTTATGATAAACCAGAAAACCTCGCTACCGTGACCGTCCCTTCACTAAGTGAGCTCAACGATCTCGTCCCAGGCGCTAGCTCCGTGCAAACAACATATTTTCTAAAGAGTGCAGATACGGCACAACAAGATTCAAGATACCCGAGTCTTACGCGCCGCACGCCAGCTGTCGATACGACTAAGCTCGATATGCAAAATACCTCAAAAATCCAAATCCTTGGCGTAAAACCAATTATTGACCCAGCGGTAGAAACTGAACTCGTATTCGGTCCAAATATAGTAATTGGCGACATTCCTGGCGGTATTATGAGCGCTTACGTCTGTAAAGAAATGGTATTCGATGATTACAGCCAGTCGTATTACTGTAATAGCCACAAGACGATGGTCGCTAATATACCAAACTCCGATAATATGACGCAGGCTCAAATAGAAGCATATGTCCCTACAGTAGCGGATTTTGGCTGCTGGCCAGAGGAAAATGTCACGAGTCTAAATTACGACCCGAATCGTTGTTATATACCTAGCTGGGGTATGTATACCTATGATAAAGACAGCATCTACAATTATAACGTCGATATAACCGCAAGCGACCATACTAAGCTTGATGTTAAAGGTGTTTTTGGCGGGTATAAATTAAAGCTAACGAATTTCGTAGAGAGTAACTTTAACTATATCGGTTGGGCGGCCTTTGCTGGCTCAACTCTTCACGATACTACCGTCACGGTTTCTGGCGACGCCTTTGCTGGCGGCTACATTTTTAGCAATACTAACGTCACGAAAGCAATTATCGAGACGGAAACAATCGGCACGAGCATCTTCAGAGACTGCGCGATGCTGAGTGAAGTAGAATTCTCGAGCAACGTCACAAAGATCACTGATGGCGCCTTTGCTGGTTCCGGTCTAACGTCCATCAATTTCGCATTGACTCCAATTAAAACTATTGGCCCACGTGCATTTTATGGCACAGGATTAACTAGTGTAAATCTGGAAGGTATTGAACGAATTGAATATAGTGCGTTCGTAGATAACAACTTTACGGAACTCTATTTCCCGAAATCTATCAATTATCTTCAGTCAAATATATTTTATGGTAATACTAATCTTCGTAAAGTAACTGTCGCTTACGATACACTTACGAGTGGCACGACTCTTCCGTTCTTCGTTGTTCTTGATGGTGATACGAGAGGATATTACGGAAATGACGGCACGGCAAGTGCTGCCATTGAGGAACTAATCGTTCTTGCTCCGTATGGCGCCGAAGAATCAGTTAGCGGAACCCATATTTCCTATGATAATTATCGCTGGCACTATGATCCATACACGCAAGAGTATGCAGAAGTCGTGAACTATCCAGACGGCGGAAACAAGTATGGCACTGTTGACCAGACGTATTATAATCGAAAATACTATGGCACTGAGAAGGCCACTTATATCTATGAATTTGAAGATGATTATGCTGATGTAGAAAACAAGAAAAATATTGTTGCACCAGCTTACTTCCAAGGTCTAAACAATCTAAAGAAAATAACCGTTGGCGAAGGCTTCGAGTTTATTGGCAGCAAAGCATTCTTGGCAGGTTCAAATTATCAGGACGATGGCAAGACTTGGGAAAATATGGCCAGCTTTACTGCTGCTGGGCGTACATGCTATCAGGGCTACTATGGTGAATATTGCGATGTAGTAAAGAGCCGTCGCATCGAAGAAATCAATCTCCCAGAAAGCCTAAAAGGCGTTGGCAACCTTGCCTTTGAGGGTGCCTGGAGCCCGAATTTGAAGATAAATTTGCCAGAAAATCTTGAATTCATAGGCATCGCAGCTTTTCGCCGTGTATATCATATGAATATTGATTTCGACTTGCGTAATGTAAAATATATCGGCGACTACGCTTTCGAATCGACGATGCTCAAGAACATCACGCTCCACGACAAAATTTATTACCTAGGCGAGCACGCCTTTTCAAATATTCCTACAATCGAAGATATTACAATCGATTTCGATATCTTCGACCCAGATTTAATGATCATCTGGATAAATCCAGATTACTTCTATGATTATGGTATGATGACTACTGATTGGCAGACTGGTAGGTTGGATGAAGAAGCGGCGAAAGCAAACCATACGCACTTATTCAAACGCCTCTTTGGTGAATGGTATGCTTGGGCATGGGATTATCAAAGTCAAGAGAGTGTAGATCGCTGGGGGATTAAACGCGATCATAGGGAACTGAGTGATAGCAATAGTTATCATCAACGATTCGGAAAAATCACCTTTACTGAAAAAGCCGTTCATGAAATCCCAGTGAAAGAAAATGTTTCTTGTAACTATGGAGATGACTGCCATACTTACGACTCGTTCTTTGGTCTTGTTATTGCAGACGAAATTGATCTTAGCGCAACGCCGTGGAAAGTTCTCCCACGTTTTGCTATGAATGAAGCGAAGATTGATAGTATCAAGCTTCCTGAAAATCTTGAAGTGATAGGCCATCACGCCTTCAGTTCTACTGAGACGCAAGAAGAAATTGTAATCCCTGACACAGTTAAGGTCATCGGTACTGGAGCATTTGAGAGTTGGAAACTGGCCCATTATGAATATACGATAAGGAATGCTGCGCAGAACGGTTATAACCTAAAGACTGCAACAATCAAAAATCTTCCTTCCTCTCTTGAATATGTCGGGTACGAAGCATTCTGGGGTGACACGAATCTGACCGCTGATTTGAATGCGTCAAATCTAAAATACATTGGCCCACGTGCCTTTATGGAAACTGGCATTCGTGACGTATATATTCCAAGTGGCGTTACTTCGCTTCATGAAGGAACCTTTGCAAACAATGCGAATCTTCGCAACATCGAGATTGATGCGGATTTCGGCGCCCTTGTTACGGCTCCGTATAATGATAAACTTTACGCCCTCCCACAATCGGTAATCGACTGGGCGGGAAGCGAAGAGCGTGCTTACTATGAAGTTTCATCACATATACTCGAAAGAAACTATGAAGATCCGCAATTAAAGGATATTGTGACTGGCAAGAACTTCGAAACCTTCTATACGATCTTTAATAAGACGATGAAAGAAAGCCAAACGTATTTGAACGAGGGTCAAATGACCTCAGGAGAATCATATGGCATTCTCAAATTCGGTTCAAACTCAGTAATGGATATACCTGGTAATCCTGGCACTTTTGCTGGCCTCACTTTTGAAAAAGTCGATCTCGGAGAAGCAAAATGGACGAAGCTTACAAACAATTCTGATTCCTTCCATAGCGCAAAAATCGGCACGCTCATTCTCCCTCAAACCCTTCAAAACTTGAATAGAGCAGCCTTTATGCAAGCCGAGATAACTGATTCTGTCACTATTCCTTCGTCGCTTACCGCGATTAGTGACGCGGCTTTCCAATGGTCAAAAGTTGGCGGCATTAATCTAAACGAGGGCCTTGAATCGATAAATGGCTCTGCTTTCTACCAGTCAGAAGTCGGTGGCACAGTTGCTTTACCACGTAGCTTTAGGGCAATTAATGGCAACTCCTTCCAAGAGTCGAAACTTGGCGGCCTGAGCATTGCAGAGGGTCTTGAGACGATTGGCGGTGCGGCCTTCTATATGGCTGAGGTTGGCGGCCAATTCGAATTCCCAAGAACGCTCAAAACTATCGGCTCATCTGCCTTTATGCGCTCAGATATTCACGTCGTGAATTCCTTCAAGGAAGGCCTCCTATCGATGGGCCAAGCAGCCTTCTATGATACGGATTTTACTGATGATCTTGTTATCCCAAGCACGGTTACGAGCATTGGCTGGTCAGCAATCTCGACCGGAGATACCGATGTCCACTATAATACAGTGACAATTAAGCCAAATCTGACGGTTGCAAATTCGAGCAGCCAGAGAGTTCACCAGCTACTCTGGAACGTCAGTGTAGATAAACTCATCATCGATTCTAGCTCATTAACAGCAATGGATCAGGGTGTTGAAGGTCCAGTCAGCGATTATGATAACGGTGAAGAATTCTGGAACATGGACATGAAGGAAGTCGTCATCAATAATCTACCGAAGATTACCTATTCAGCCTTCAATATGTGTAACAATCTCGAAACTGTCGATATGAGCAATAACATAAACATTCGTGAGATTGACGATAAAGCCTTCATGAATGATGAAAAACTCAAGACAGTTAAGTTCTCGCCAAACATCAGCAGTGAAGACATTATCCTAGGCATCAATGCCTTCACAAATACTGGTCTAACAAGCATCGGTAATGCAGATTCAGACTTCAACCTCTATGCTGCTAAATTCGATGCCTCCGCAGGTGAAGTCTTCTCGAAGATGAAAGCATTGAAGAGCGTAGATGTACCAAGTACCTTCAGTAACGCTATAATCCCAGAAAAGACCTTCTACGATTCTCCAGAACTCGAAACTGCATCAGTAGCATACAAGGTCAAACGTATAGATAATGCAGCCTTTGCAAACGATAACAAACTAAAACGCATCTTCATTTGGGGTAATACTGTAGTGCTAGACGAAAACCTCCCTGGTTATGAAGCACCAATTAGCGGTATGGGTGCAGATGGCGATGACGAAGAAACGCTTGGTCCAACCATTCCAGAGGGAACAGACATCTACGCCTATACAACCTCGCCTGCGAAAGATTATGCCGCATACAATGGTCGCGACGATTTCGATGGCGAATATTACCCACTCGACGAAGTTCTCTACATTACGTCCAACGATCCGACTGTTGAACTCTACGAAAATCCAGACGATTTCGATAAATCTAACGTTGTTGTCTATGCGCTCCGCCGCGATGGTATCGTGCTTCAATCGGACAACTGGGGCGAATTTGATGGTGTGTCATATCCACGCAGCGAAAATAATCTACACTTCGAAGATATGCTTCCAACGATTGCTGCCGATCCTGACTTTGGCACGATTTGGGATACGCCGGTTCCTATGAGCGAACTTCGCTACGACAATGAAAACTTTGCCGAAATAGACTACGAGTTTATTCGCGACCAAGCGACAGATGGTGTCAGGCTCATCAATGTTATCTATACGGACGCTTTCACAAACAATAAGCCAGACACAGATATTGATCCATACTCCGATCCTTCAAATCCGATTACCCTCGCCGACAATATGGCTGTCTATACAATCGTATTCATCTCGCTAACCGCCGCTGTAATTGCTATTACTGCCAAGCGTAATCTATTCGCTCGCCGTTAATTCTGGTCGCATCAGCTTATCTGTTAGGCTGCTCTTTGCAATTGCGGCCAAAAATTCTTCGTCCGTGCCAATTTCGGCATAACCGTGCTCGCCCCAGCGATAATGCATCGGGATAATATGGCGTGGATTCGCAGCGGCGCAAATTTGTGCTGCTATCGTACCGTCAATCGTGTAATGTCCGCCGACTGGAATCAACAAATAATCCGCATTGCTGATAGCTGCCAATTGTTCGTCATTTGGAAAATGTCCTAAATCGCCTAAATGCACTAATTTTTCATCGCCATCACTTACGATGAATATCGTGTTCGGCCCGCGCAACGCGCCATTTTGTTCATCGTGCCAGCTCGCAATTTCCTGAACCTCTAGCACGCAGCTATCTCCCGAAAGCTCCACACATTCTCGCCCAGAATGGTCGGCGTGCTCGTGTGTGCAAATTACTTTATCTGCCTTCAGTCCCAATTTTCCATACCCAGGCACGCTCCCGTCTTTGTATGGGTCGATAACTAAACTGTCGTTAATTCTAAAACAAGAATGCCCAAACCACTCGATTTTCATTTTTCGTCCTCTCCCTTGATTTTATACAAATAATAAGCTCGATATTTTTTCTCCGGCTTGTACTTTTCCGTGGTAAAAGCGTGCGAAATCAAATACAATGGATGGCCAATTTTCGTTGCCTGCTTCTCGATATAACTTACGATTTTTTCGATATCTCGGCTGTCGCCAAAAACATACACGACGGTAGCATCCGCAGGGAAGTCGTAAGAGTTGTAATTCTTGCAAATCGTCTTCGCATTCTTGTTTTTGCGCAGTCGCAAATTGCTAAACAGCGCTAAGATTGGGTTCAACTCGATGCCGACACTTTTTGCGCCGAAATCACTTGCAATTTTTAGAACCCTACCGTCGCCACTGCCTAAATCAATCAACAAATCTTTGCCGCTTATTTTATACAAATTCCGAAACGCTTTTCGAATCTCCGCATTGTTACTTGGCAAATATGGCGCACCAAAAAACGCCATCAAACAAAACAGTAAAACAACCACAATAATAATAAATAAAACAATCATACTATAAAAATCGAGGAACCGAATTGCTTTCAGTTCCTCTTTAATTTTATTTTGATTTAGTTATTTCTTCAACTACGGTATTGCGCCGATTGCGCTTTCTTTACTACTGCCTTCGGATTAATGATATAGTAAAATCCTTTTATCGCATCCCACGCGCCAAATATGATTAATCCATAGAACAATACGACGCCGCCTGAAATTGCCGTCAAGAAAAAGCCAGCGAAAAATTCCAATAAGCCACGTCCAACTAAGCTCGCCGCCTTCTCGCGGATTGCATTATAGATTGGCTCCATCGCTTCTTCGTTTTCTTGTTCAGCTTTTTTATTGAGCTCGTTCAAATTCTCGAAGAAATAGCGCATATCCGCCGAGCTAAATGAACGCAAAATTGCCTGTCTGCCTGAAGCAGAACCGGAATGATTCTTGATCCGCTCATAAGCATCGTGAATTTGCTTGAATTTATCTGGGCTACCACCTTGATCTGGGTGGTATTTTAGTGCCATTTTTCTAAACGCCGCCTTCACTTCATCGTCGCTCGCGTTCGGCGAAACTCCAAGTATGTCGTAATCCGAACTTTCTTTTTCGCCAAGAATTACAAGTTTCAAAGTAAGTCTAGCGCGCAAATTTCTGGCACTATCGCTTACGGACCATTCGCCAAGTTCGTCTTCGCCAGGGTCCGCATTGCAATCGAGATCGTCGAGGATTTTATTTGCAAAATCTACGGCAAGTTGGCGTTTGCTAAAGCGGCGAGTTTCGACGTGGCGACCATTTTTATCGAACGACAAATCATAGCGCACCTTACTGTCGGGGAATTCCTTAATCCCAATCTTCACTTCCTTGCCACTTTTTAGAATCATCTTGTGGACGTTTTCGCTGCTGGATGTTAATTCCGATACATTATCTCCAGCAACATCTGTACAGTCGTTAATATAATCGACGGCATCGTCGTGGCTGTCGAACGCAAAAGCCGACTCTGTGAAACCAAAATCATATAATACTACGTATTTCATTCTCGATGCTCCTTACAGCCATAATATGTGCTTGGCAATGTGCTTGTATTTCCATTTCCGAGTTTCATCGTTGTGCTAGGCGGTTCAGACGAAGTGCCTTCCCACGCAACAGCATACCATGGAAAAGTAGGGAGCCCATAACTATCAGTTTGACCCAAACTTCCAAGCGAATGGCAATATTTAAATGTCATATTGAATTTTTTCTGTAAATTTTTACAAGCATAGCTATCTTCATTATCAGTACAAGTATCAATTACCTTGTTGAGTCGCTCGCGAATCTGCGTATCAGACGGCCACGGCCAATCGTCAGAATTGTACCAACCGATAAAGGCACCAATCGCAACAATTATGGCGACAATAACAATAATGGCAGTTTTTGACTTGCCCTTATTGACAGGAGAACGACTTTTAGTTCTTACTAATACACTATTAGAAGTAGCCATATCTTATACACCTTAATAAATATAATATAATTATAGCACAAACGTTTTAAAAAGTCAATAGGCTTATGGTATTCAGACGCTAGCGGTTGACCATATATTTGTTAAATAGCCAGCGCAGCTTCTCTTTGAGATAAACTCGAATGTCATCTAGCGATAGAGATACCTCTTTGCGGTAATATTTGCGCAAAATTGCAATTGCTCCATTGATCGTAAAAAGCAACTCAATTCCCGCATTTTTGTCCTTAACTCCGTTCTTGCGCATTGCTTCAAGCACGCGCTGACCCATCTCGTTCTCAAACTGTGTCAAAAAAGTGTTTGATGCATCGCTTGCGAGCAGCTCGCGGTAAATCGCCTCGTGCCTGCTCAAAAAGATAAACACCCCATCAATATATTCTTCGATGCTATCGGCAGTGCCCATCGTTTCGTACTCCGAGAGAACCTGCTTTTCGATTTCGCTTTGAATTTCGGCGCCGACTTCGTAAATATTGTTGTAGTAGTTATAAAAAGTCCCACGTGTTATTTCGGCGCGCTCGGCCAGCTCGGTAACGGTGATATTATTTATCGATCCGCGTTCAGCAAGAAGCTCGGCGAATGCCGATTGAATTTTATGGCGATTTCTAGAGGTAGCTTTTGTGTAAGAAGACCTATTCATAACTATATTATACCACACATTGAACAATCAGTCAATATTTTGTCTAAATTTTGACACAGTATAAAGAGAATGTCCTTTATAAGCATAGAGATAACAGATATAATTTCAAAATATGCGTAAAATTACAGATTTTATCGTTAATCACTGCTACGTTATTTTTGCTGTTTTTTTGGTGATTACTGGAATCTGCGGAATTCTTTCGACGAAAGTCAAAATTAACAAAGATATCTACTCATATATGCCGGTCGATTCTGAGATTTCACTCGGCCTAAACATTATGAATGACGAGTTTGATTATAGCGCAACTAGTAGCTACGAAATGATGCTGACAGACGTGCCAGCTGACGAAAAAACAGCTATCAAAGAGCACATCGAATCTATCGATGGCGTCGGCTCAGTCGATTATAATGATTCTGATGAATATAACCGCGGCGAATATACGCGCTACCGCATTAATGTCGCCGCGCCTGCCGACTCCGACACCGCCGCTCGCGTCTACGACCAAATCCATAGCGAATATGCTGAAAAATTCGAAATTGCCGAGTCTGGCCAAGTTCGCGATTTTAACGGCGCCGTCTTACAGATCCACACAGCACTTATCGCTATCGCCTTCGCATTTCTAATCCTCATCATTATGAGTAAGTCATGGGTCGAGCCATTCCTTTTTCTTTTCTCGATTTTGCTCGCCGTGATTGTTAATAAAGGCACGAACATAATCTTTCCGAACGTCTCGCATATTACCGATGCGATAGCGGCAATTTTGCAAATGGCGCTTTCGATGGATTATGCCATTATGCTCTCGACGCGCTATCGCCAGGAAAAAGCCAAGGCAGACTGCCCGGACAAACAGACTGCGATGCGTCGCGCAATGCGCTATTCTTTTGGCGCTATTTCATCTAGTTCAATCACGACCGTCGTCGGCCTTATTGTCCTCGTTCTAATGAGCTTCACAATCGGCCGCGATATGGGCTTAGTGCTAAGCAAAGGCGTGATTCTCAGTCTCGTCTCGATTTTTACCTCGCTCCCAGCGCTCCTTCTTTTATTTGACAAAGCCATAGAAAAAACTGCCAAAAAGACCATCACTTTCAAGATGGATTGGTTCGGCAAAATGAGCTACGCAATCCGCCATTTTGCGTTGCCGGCCTTCCTAATAATTTTCGTTGGCAGCTTCTTATTAAAAGGTAGCACGACGATAGATTTCACTGCATCGCAAAACGATAAAATCAAAGACGTGTTTAACGAGGTGAACCAAATTGCCCTAGTATATGACGGCGATATGGATGAAAAAGTTACTGACATTTGCAAAGAATATGATGCGCGCGAAGACACGGTACGTGTGTTGTGCTATGGCAACACGATTAATGAGCCAGAAAAATTTGACGAAGTCGTACCGAAAATGAACGAGCTAAGCGACGAAAAAATCGACGTCGAAAACTACCTCATCAAGGCAATCTACTATCACTACTACAAAGACGTAGACGATCTAACGATCACGCTCGATGATTTTGTAAAATTCCTTCAGCGCGATGTATTTCCGGACGAGCATTTCTCGGATGAAATAACTGACGATATCAAAGCAAGAATCAATCAATTCTCTTACTTCACGGACCAGCAAAAAGTCAACAAACCGCGTTCGAAAACTGAGATTGCGAACATCCTCGGCATCGATCCTGCGAAGCTCGATGAAGTATATGTACTATGGTTGTCGGAGCAAAATTCTTCGGTAAAAATGACGCTTTATGATTTCGCGCAATTCACATCAAATGAGATTTTGACTGACGCGAAATATGCGACGATGGTAACTTCGTCTCAGCGCAACGATTTAGCAAGTCTCAAATTATTCAGTGACCGCAATGTAACCGACAGCGCCAAGAATTCGGCTGAACTTTCAAAACTATTCGGCATCGATCAAAATACTATCGAACAAATACTTGTTTATTATAATTACACGACAACCGAAACTCCAACTTCTGCTGCCACGATTAGCGAGCTAATTGATTTTGCACTCACAAACGAAAATGTACTCGCAGAATTGAATATTTCTGAAACCGAAGCGGCTGAGCTAAGAGTGCAACTCACGGAGATTAAAAATTCGTCCGCAAATTATACAGCTGAAGCCAAGAGCCGATATGAAGCATTCAGCCAGAAACTTGACGAAGCTGTCGCGAATTTGCCAGAAGAAACTCAAGCCGAAATCGCGCCGCAAATTACCGTTCTTCGCTCGACGCTCGACCAAAAAATCAAAGAAGTCGAAAACGTCCTTAGCGGTCCGCATACGTATTCTGACTATTCCGAAGCAGCGCAGAAGATTAATTCTACGCTCGATAATGCGACGAATTGGCTCGGTAATCTCGAAGCGAATTATACGGACGTATTTGCGCAACTCGACAACGAAACCAAAGCGTCTGTCCTAGGCTATGCAAGTCAAATATCAGCAAAAATTTCCGATACTCGCGCAAAAATTAATCTCAACGACAAATTGTCGCAACTCAAAAATATCTACAAATTATACCAGGCGGAAACTACAAAAAATACAAGCAAAGTTACGCCGCGCGCACTGGTTGATTTCCTAATCAGCCACGCTAACGACGACAAGCTAAAAGACGCTATGTCGGACGAAACGTTGACGAGACTTCAGCTCGTTCAGTATATTATGAACAACCAGAATACGAAGTATTCATCAGGCGAGCTCGCGCAGACTTTCAGTCTCGATGCTGGCAAACTTCGACTCGTGTATGCATTTTATGACTATCGTCACGTCAATACTAACCCGCAGTTATCGCTCTGGACTTTGATTAATTTCATTGACGAAAAAATCTTGCCGAACCCAGAATATGCGAGCCATATGAATGCTAGTGAGCAGACGAAAATATCGACAATCGCAACGCTTATGCGCGCCGCAAAAATGGGCGTGCCATACAATTATGATTCGCTATATCGCGCAATCCTTCCGCTGTCTAGCGAGTTAGACAAGAATAAACTCTTCCTGGCATATTTGTATTATGGATCACTCTATAAATACGACGACAACTGGACGCTCACGCTCGAAAAATTAGTAGATTTCTTGGCTGACAAAGTTTTGCCAGATTCACGCTTCGCGGAGCGCATTAGTGACGAGACGAAGCAAAAAATTCTTGACGGTCGTAAAAAAGTCAGTGACGCAAAAAAGCTTCTAGTCGGCCAAAAACATTATCGTGCTCTCATCGAAACCGAGCTTCCAGCTGAAGGCGAAAAAACTTTCACGTTCATTAGAGAATTAAAAGAAAAACTCGGCCCAAACAATATGCGAGATTATTATCTCGTCGGCGATTCCGCAATGGCCTACGAAATGTCTCAAAGTTTTAGCGGCGAGATGGATATGATTACAATCATCACAATGCTTGCAATATTTGCGGTCGTCGTTTGCACGTTTAAGTCGTTGTTTATTTCGTCATTGCTAGTTTTAGTGATTCAATGCGCAGTGTATATCGTAATGGCATATCTTTCGTTCACAGGTTCTAGTATTTACTTCATCGCTCTAATTATTGTTCAAGCGATTTTGATGGGCGCGACCATCGACTATGCAATTCTCTTTACATCCTATTATGTCGAGAATCGTAACTACTTTAAGCTGAGCGTGAAGGACGCTTTGATTAATACATATAATAAGGCAATCAGTGCAATTCTGACTTCCGCTTCGATTCTTATTATCGTGACGGCGATTGTGGGGAATTTCACATCCGCAATTGCTGGCAAGATTTGCCAGTCGATTTCGCTTGGCACATTCTGCGCAACTTGCATTATTCTACTTCTTTTGCCTGCGCTTCTTGCCACGCTTGATCGGTTCATTATTAAAAACAAAAAACCAAGCAAAAGCAAAATTGCGAACGTACTAAAAACGCTGCTATAACAGAGATTTTATCGTGCCTATGCTTAACTATTTTTTGCGCGGAAATTTTTTCCGACGGGGCTGGAGTTTGCTTCGCATTAATTTGTGGCGTGTGGAAGTTACGCTAGGATTTTGATTGAAGGCAAAGCGTAAAAAAACAACCCGCAAACGCGGGAAGCTAAAACTAACGGGTATAATCCTAGATATTCACCCTATAACAAAAAACACTGCCTTGCGGCAGGTTTAGGTTTCTCCATTTGGTGAGGGGCGACCAGACGTTGTTGCTCGGCTTTGTATGGTGGTGGACTGGTGTATTGATCACCCCGAATACACGGCTAAGATTAAAGTTATACCTAAAAAACAACTCTCTATCTCCAGTTCCAAGTGGTAACTTATAACCTTTGCAAAAAACTCAATGCCACTCTAATTTCTATAGCTCTTCTTGAATTCCACCAAAATATTACTATTGTCAGCTCTAATATTATAATATGCTGTATCCTTCATGATTGGTAAATTCATCTTCGTCAAGTCGACATTCATGTCAGCGCGCAAATTTCCCATATCGCTCAAATATACCAACTTATATGTTGTCCAAAGCAAACCATCATTAAAGCTCGGTCTCAATAAACGATTAAGCATTTGATAATCTTGCGGCATATGAGTAATAATCGGAGACAGACCAATATCACCAACCGCCTGAATAATCTTTACTTCATCATTTTGCATCATGCTTAAATCGTTTAAATCACTCTTTACCATATCAATCTTGATATTCCTATATTCATCCTGATCCGCCAAAGCATTACCATATGTAAATGCAAAAACAAAGAAACACCAAACTATCACCCACACAGGCGTCTTTACTATCGCCATTCGGCTATTATTTACTACATACACAAAGATTATCGCTAAGCAAATCCCTACGGCATACATCGCGCGTGGCGCAAATAACGGCATCGACAATGAAGCATAAACCAAAAAAGCACACATCGCCATCACCGATACTCCAATTATAGATATTATTGCTGCTAGAATCTTATTCTGTTTGCTTTTTTGTGCATACAATACTACAAATATCGCCACAATTATAGCTATTAGAATTAACCACCATATTTTAAAATCGCTCATTAGCAAACCGAAATATTGTCCTAAATGTTTTATGGTTTCCGGTATATAATCCTGCAAACTCGGTAAGCTATTTGATACATACAAATCTTGCGGAATCATTAAAAACTTCTGGAATACAATCAAGGTCAAACCAAAAACCGCAAGTGCAATTATGGTCTTTTTGATATATTCTTTCTTTTTCGCCTTGTCTCCACCTATTAGTTTTTCATTCCAATCATTCATCAATACAAACACTATTATCATAGGGAAAACCCCTACTACCGCCTGATAAGTCATGCATACGCCAAATGTACCCACGACAATAGCCATCAAGTATTGCTTAAAACTTCTTTTTCTAAACGCAAACGGCAATACCGCAAAAAACACCGACAGAGCCATATAAACCGAATCATATTGGTACGATAAACATTCCAACATATATGGCGATAATCCCAAAGGCACTATCGCTACTACTAGTCCTATCCATTTTGCCCATGGCTGTCTGAATTTATCTTTACCTACTAGGACACATATTAACATTACGCCAGTAATAGCCAAAATGAGAGTCGCCATTAGTTGCGGCAAAGGAGCAATATTAGTCAAATAATTATCCGCATGTATAAATCTAGATAGTATTTCATTAATATACCTACTAAAATTAGCCCACACTGCATACCCGCGCTCTGTTCTGCCAATATCATCCGCATAGCGCACGCCACTTAGTAAAATAGCTGATATACCAACTAAATATATCGACTCCAAAATCAAAAACGGTATGAGTAAAAACTTATTTTCGCTTACCCAACGTCGCATTAATCGTTTCCAATTCCTCATCTTGACTCCAATTATAGCACTTTCGTATTTTTAAAATATTTTACGAAGCAATATCACCCATAAACGAAAAAGACCATTGCGAGCGCTTGCGCGAATTTGAGAAGAAAAAAGGAGATCTCGTCGAAAAGGACATTTTGGTCAGAAATATGGTTTCGAACCTCGAAATTGATGCACAAAAAAGGGTGATTTACAGATATAAATCACCATTTAATTTCATCTTCGAACCTGAGTTTTCCACAGGTTCCCCTGTTGGTGAGCCGGGTGGGACTCGAACCCACGACACCAAGCTTAAGAGGCTCGTGCTCTAACCAGCTGAGCTACCGGCCCAAATTGCACGCAATCTGAAATTGCTCACCAAATTGTTAATACTAGATTATTTTATCATTTTTTATACAAAAAAGCAATATATTTGCAACTGTTTGAGTCTATGCCGCAATAATAAAAACTATGCATTAACATACTCGATGTCAAAATACTTCAAAAATCAGTCACCTCGCTAACGCTCATGATTGCATTCTTCGGAAGTTATGCTATAATATTGTTATCTAGTATTTTCGTTTCCTCGAGAAAAGGACGAAAAAACTAAGTCCACTATAGTGCAGCGGAGGGCTGCAAGCACATTGAAAGGAAGGTAAAAAATTATGTTTAAGAAGAATGCCAAGTTAGCTTTGTTTGTTGCCGCATTTTGGTTTCCGACAATTGCCTGCGGCAAGATAGACGCGAGTAGCGATGACGCCCCTAGTTTAAATGTATCCGATGTTAGCAGCATCGAAACTATCGAAAACTGGGAAGAATCGCTCGACTTGCCTTCGGAGTCAACGACAGAAAACGCTAGGCGGGGAATTAAAAATAATAATTCCACGAGAGAAGCTACTACGCGCGATATGTCGGAAAGTACCAAAAATGATTCTGAAACCGAATCGACTACCCCTTACGATACGACGCATGCGACTGAATCGCAGAAGTATCCGCCAACTACGGTTATGACCGATTCTGAGGCAAACGACTCAAGTGAGTTATCTACGGTTTCTCCGATAGTAGAGCAGCCTATATCGCCTCCAGATACGACGGAAACGGAACCAGTAGCTGAATCTCCGACTCAGCCTACTGTAATTCAGCCAACGGAGCCGCCGGCTGAACAGCCGACCAATTCGCCACCAACGGAGCCGCCAGTTGTATCGACTACTGAGCCGAAACCGTCAGTCGAAGTTACTACTGAGCCGTCAACGGAGCCGCCGATTGAAACAACGACTGAGCCAACAACGGAACCGTCGTCCGGACAAACAACCGCACTAGACGACCCGACTGCCGAATCTCAGTCAGAAGAAACAACGGAAGAGACCACAGTTGTAGCTATGGGCGTTAAAGAATACGCCGAGGCATATGTAGATGAGATCGCAGCATATGCCGCCGAGTATGGCTGGTCTGTCGCTGAAACCAGGGTGCTTATGAATGGATCACCTAGATTCTATTACATATATTTAAGACTAGCAATTCAACTTGTCCCAGATGGTCCGTTCGAGACTCGATCGATGATGATTGGGGCGGCCCAGTCAGCTACCGGCATTGCGACTTCTATCTATAAGAAGCCAGACGATGTGAACGATGAATATTCACGCAGTAGCTATGATACCTGGGTCTGGCCCTCTAAGCTTTACGATGAATTGGCTGCTTACGGTAAGTCGTCTTTCTAATTTTTCACCCCGTTCACCGCTCTTGATATAGATTAGGAGCGGTTTTTTATCGCCTGCCGTAATTGAGCTGCCGCTATAAGATTTATAGTATCTATTTCTCGACCCACGCGCCGTCTTCTTTTTCCATACAGTCATAATCGCCGTATTGATAGATATGGCAAGCTACCCCGATATTCTTACTGCTGGAATTGTAATTATTCTGATAAGAAGACAATTGTATTATATTGCCGTATTCTGTCAGATTGGCATACGTCCTTAGAACGTCGGCGCTTCCGGAATACTTAATCTCACTACTCTTTTTTGCAATCGTATATATGGCATATAGCTTAGAATTTCTTTCATTAAAACCTAGCGCCTCATTCGCATCGATGGCGTTGTTGTTGCCATGGTGCGAGACTTGATATATTACTAAACCATCAAGCTTGCTCCGCTCCAAACCATTATTGTTACATCGTACACCGGTAATTTTATAACAAATATCATTTGCATTTCTAGATTCGGCGGCGGCTGCTATGATGCCGTTAGTTTCTTTGCCTCCGACAAAATTATCATTGATCAGTAGGGCATTCATTTTCCCATATATTTCGCCATTAGGATAGTTATACCAGTTAGTCGTATAGCTGTTATTCAACATGCTTTCCCCCGCAGGAGAGTAGCCGTTGTTCTCGATATCGCTAGGTATGTAGATATATTTTTTGCCGTTATTAGTGTTTGCCTCGACCAATAAGCTAATAGAGTTAGTGTTTTCATTGCATACCTTGTCTTTAGCGATACTTACCTTATCAGTTGTTTCTTCGTAGCATAAATAGTTATATGTTCGTGTCGTTGTTATGTCTGGATCATCTGTCCCATCGTTATTTCTGGCATATGTTTTTTGCCCACAACCGGTGTATCTAATATTATTGTCGTCAAGGCTGTATTTCCATAGATTATTGTTAGTGCCGTCACTCGCTGTTGCTTGCTTGATGTTGTTATAATTACCGGAGAAATAATCTTGTGCACAAATATATGCGCCATTGCAAGCAAACGATCCATTATTATACGAGGCGCGTGTAACTGTCGCATTTTTCGCTCTTATCGTGCTGCATGTTTTACCAGAGAAGTTATCTTTTAGATTCGAGAGATAAAGTTTAGTATTATTGCTGTTGACGCTAATTTCCATGAAGGTATCGTTACTGCTTATGGATTCTTTGTTAGTTGCGTTAATATTGTCAATAATATCACTTAACGACTTATATTTGTTATTCACTCCGTCATAGATATGAACATAGTTACTTATGTCAGAGCTTATCGTAGAAGATCTTCCCGGATGATCATTGCTGTAAGCATCTGTTTCTTTATAGTAAATATTATTTATGGCTATATCTTTCTGTAACACATAAAGCGCACCGTAATGATCTCCGTGTGCATGGCTAATTATTAAATGATCTATTTGATAATTAGATTTAGTATAATAAGGATCCTCGTCTAATGTTTCCTTGACAATCTTAACGATATTCTCCTCGTTGTCTGAAGTGTCTACCATTATTGTCGTTCCGTCTTTTAGTATCATTAACACAGACTGGTTCGAACTATATTTTCCACCTTGGGTATTTAGAAAATAAGTATTTACTATAGACTCGTTCCACTGCGCATATAGAATAATGTCATTAGAGCTAGTCGCAGAGCTAACCAGGTCGCTGACGCTGACGTCCGATCCATTGTTATAATTTGCTCCACTACCGTCGCCTCTCGTGTTCCATCCCATGAATATCGCCCCACCCTTTGAAGCATTGCAAGATATCGTTACATTGTCGCCATAATAAACCGGGGTGATATACGTACATTCGTTGGGCTTGACTCCAGAGAATTTGATCGTATATTCGATTGCGTCCCACTTCGCATAGAGTTGTATTACGTTGTTTTCGTTCGCGAATCCAATCAAATCGCTTATCGCTACGTTAGCGCCATTTTCATAAATATCTGTGTCGCCACTTGCCTGCCAACCTCTAAGCGTATATCCGTTTTTAGTAACGTCATGCTCAAGGGTTACAGTTCCATCGTAGCTAAGTCCTGTGATTTCTCTTGATGTATTATCATCGCCAGGGATTAACACGACAGTATATTTCGCCGCCTCCCAGTTAGCCGTGAAGGTAAAGTCCTTCGTACAACCGTGTGCCGGGATTGTGACATTTTTGGAGAGGCCGTTAATATCAGTGCCACTCCAGCCAGCAAAGTCATAATGATCCTTCGCTGGATTCGCCAAAGTTATCGCGCTGCTTTCAATCGTACAAGACAAAACATTTGTTGAAGCATTCGTCCCGCCATTTAGACCATATGTAATGCTACGGTTTATTATGCTATAGACAGCTACAAGTACAATATCGCTCTCGCCAACCGTAATACGAATATTTTTGCCATTAACTTCATTAATAGTATTAGAAGGGGATACGTTCCAGCGAGTAAAGCTGTAGCCGACCCTATCTGAGGCTTCAATGTTCACTTCGCTACCATAATCATGATCCTGCGACACTGTTCCGTTACCGTTTCGTATGGTTACGGTTGCTTTTTTGGCTTTCCACTGTGCATAGAACGTAATATTGCCAAGGTTTTTTACTGATTGTCTATTGCTATATGAAGTGCCATTCTCTCCATCGCTCTTCGTGCTCCACCCCTCAAATGTATATCCGGTACGACTGAAAGTATTCGCTCGCAATTCAGTGGTGACATTGTAGCCAATAACCTGTTCGATATCATCTCCAGTACCACCATTACTCTTGAATATTACTGTATATAGCCAGTTAGCCGTGAAGGTAAAGTCCTTCGTACAACCGTGTGCCGGGATTGTGACATTTTTGGAGAGGCCGTTAATATCAGTGCCACTCCAGCCAGCAAAGTCATAATGATCCTTCGCTGGATTCGCCAAAGTTATCGCGCTGCTTTCAATCGTACAAGACAAAACATTTGTTGAAGCATTCGTCCCGCCATTTAGATTATATGTGATGCTGTGCTCTATCAAATTATAGATAGGCTCGAGTGTAATATTATTATTGCTGACTGTGACTGTCATCGAATTGCCGCTGGTATAACTAGAAGTATCGGAAGGGCGAACGCGCCACCCGGCGAAAGAATACCCAGCTCGTTCTTTAGCAGTAACAGTGACCTGTTGGCCATAGTTATATATACCGGATGGATCATTACCTTCAATAAATTGCTTATACTCATTAGGAATTGAAACGGAAGATTGATTATGGCTCCATTGAGCATACAATACGATAATATCATCGTCCGTATCGGTCATATTTTCTTCGATGAGCGCCTCGTCGACGTATCTCGTCCCGCCCCCATTTTCCTCAGTAGCCCAATCGACAAATGTATAGCCTTCTCGCCTGAAGTTATTTTTGTTTAGGTGAACTTTAGTATCAAAGGTGATAACCTGGTTGTTCATAATTCCAGTACCACCATTCTTCATGAAGCGAACTGAATAAGATTTCGCCTCCCAGTTAGCCGTGAAGGTAAAGTCCTTCGTACAACCGTGTGCCGGGATTGTGACATTTTTGGAGAGGCCGTTAATATCAGTGCCACTCCAGCCAGCAAAGTCATAATGATCCTTCGCTGGATTCGCCAAAGTTATCGCGCTGCTTTCAATCGTACAAGACAAAACATTTGTTGAAGCATTCGTCCCGCCATTTAGACCATATGTAATGCTACGGTTTATTATGCTATAGACAGCTACAAGTACAATATCGCTCTCGCCAACCGTAATACGAATATTTTTGCCATTAACTTCATTAATAGTATTAGAAGGGGATACGTTCCAGCGAGTAAAGCTGTAGCCGACCCTATCTGAGGCTTCAATGTTCACTTCGCTACCATAATTATATTGCTGTGATGTTGTCGCGCTGCCGTTCTTTACGGTTACCGTAGCTGTCTTAATCTCCCATTGCGCGTAGAGCGTAATAGTTCCATCGTCTATGTTGGTCAGATTAATAACAGAATCGCCATCGCCATAATCGGTACCGCTGCCGTCTTTCTCTGTATTCCAACGAATAAAATTGTATCCAGTGACACTGAAGTTATTCGCATTTAAATTCGCCGCAGTGTCGTAAACCATTAACATGCTGCTTGTCTCTTCTTCGACTGAAGACTCGGCCGGAGCGTTATTATTAAATATAATCGTATAATTATTCGCCACATAAGAAGCATATAGTGTCGTGTTTGCGGAGAATGTCGTATTAGTAGCGTTACTAGTTAAGTTGCCATCGCTGTCTATATACTGTATTCCTTTACCATTCTTTTTAGAATAATAACCCTGGAAACCGTAGCCTTCTTTACTAGGCGTAGAAACAGAAGTGATAGTGCTACTACAAGCGATACTTATGCAATAACCAATTTCGTATTTCTCATAGATTTTACTTCGTCCTCCGCTTCCGCCTTGCTTACTGAGCGAAATCGTATAAGTATTTGCGTTATAAATTGGCGTCAAAGTAACGTTTGACGTACCAATAGTAGCCTCAACTGATTGTTCATTAATAATAACATTAGTATCAGACGGCTCAATACTCCAACCCTCGAAAGAATAACCATCTCGATTAATTGCATTAATGGAGATTACTTCTTCGTAATAATACTCGCCAGAAATATCTCCTTCTTCGACGAAATCAGTATTATTGATGGTTAGCTGATATTTATTTCTAGAATACAAATATTCAATCGAGGCGGATCCGTCGCCTAAAATTGTTATCTCTTTTACATTCGGGGAAGTAAAGCCAATATAATCCTTCGTGTCTGGTGTAATTGTCGAACTGGTCTCACCGTAAAAAGTATCAGTTTCTATGATAGTATAAGAGCCATTTAGATCCATTCGCTTATGAACTACAGTATAGGCAACATTTGTTCCTTCTACTGACCATTGAGCATACAATACCTTCTCGCCACTTGCTATGAGATTTTTTACGGATGCACCATCGCTATAGCTTGTGCCTGACCCGTCCGCTTTAGTGTTCCAGCCACTAAAGTTATAACCAGGAATACTAAACGTATTCAAAGTCAACATCTTTGAGGTGCCATAAGTCATATTCATAGCTTCCATCGTGCCGGTTGCGGTAGTCCCTGTTGGAGCATTGCTATTGAAACTGATCGTATACGGATTGGCTGACCATTGCGCGTATAATGTCACTTCACCACTTTCGGCGAGATTCTTCACAGATACTCCATCACTATAACTTGTGCCTGATCCGTTTGCTTTCGTATTCCAACCAGCAAATGTATAGCCTTTGCGCACATATGTGTTAGCAGGCAAGTAAGAAGCAACGTCATAGGTCATTATTTGATTTGGCATCGTTCCTTCTGCACTAGAGTATCTTTTATTAAAGATTATCTGATATTCATTAGCAGTATAATTTGCTTCAAATTCAAGATTCTTAGCAGTGCCTTTTTCTACTCTTACCTCGTTATTATCTACGCCGACTAAATCTGTACCCGACCATCCTCTGAACGTGTAGCCGGTTTTACTTGGATTATGTAATGTAAACGATTCTGTATTTTTTGTGAACTCGATTGGGTTAGCCTCGGAAGTCGTGCCGCCATTTAGGATGTAATTAATTGTATAAACATCATCGACGATTTTTGTCCATTGCGCTACAAAGGTTTTATTGCCCATTGAATTCGTGTTCGGTAATACTATTGCCGAAGAAATCGTCTCACCATCCTTCCAGCCTGCGAAACTATAACGCGCACTATTCGCTTCATCCAAACGATCCTGCGGCGATTTGAGAGAGAACCTAATTGATTCGATATTGTATTCGGTTGGATTATTCAAACTTTCTTTTTCTTCATCGGTTAAACCGTCATACGTAATCGTATATGTTATTGGAGTGAATATTGCCGTATAACTTCTGGCGCCAGTTGAATGGTTAATTGATACGTTCTTGGTTGGCGTATTTAAGTCTGTTCCTGTCCAGCCATCGAAGATATAATGGTCTTTCGTTGGGTTTGCTAGTGTAAAATCATCTAATATCGTATATGATGTTGGGCTGTCTTGTTCTACTGTACCGCCGTTAAGGTTATAGCTTATAGAATATTGTTCCAAAACGAAGCTCGCAAAGATTTTCATATCGCTCGTAATAGGCGCAGTTGGATCGAAATCTGTTCCATCTTCATTTTTCCAACCACTAAAAGTGTATCCTTCTTTAGCTGGCGTCTCGAGGCCGGTAATTGCGTTACCGTATGGGGTAACCAGTGTCTTTTCTTCGCCTTCTATTATATATTTAACTACTTGTTTATCGTAGATTTTGAACTGCGTAACAAAATCTATCGAATCTACGGAAGCTAACGCCTTTACAGTTGCCGGTATGAGCGCTAACGATCCTATAAGGATAGTCATCGGGATAATCGTTTTTTTGCCAGTACGCCTCCACGCCAAAAAGAGACATACTATTAGACCGAATGCTGAAACGGCTAGTAATATGTAGCTAACATAGATAAAATCTCCGGTTACTGGGCCAACAATGATTTCCCCCTCTTCTTCCGCGCCGTCAGCAAGGAACTCAATTAATAAGCGGATGTTTGTATTTTGATTCCGTGCGCTAACATCTGTTAGCTCATTGACGTATGTTGCCTTAATAATAAGATCGAAGGTAGATTCAAAATCAAGCGATTCATTATTATGCTTGTCGTACTCTAATCGAATATATGGATTTTCATTTATATCTGAAATCTGTTGCAATGTAATCGTTTCTTGGACTCTGCTCTGAATATTGAGCTTATAAATAACATAATCGCCAAGCTTGTGAAAAACTATGGTATTTTGGATTTCATTATCGCTAAAACTACTAATGTCGCCTGATACGCCACCGGATTTCTCTATTATGGATACATCATTAATTTTGAATGGTTTTGTATTTGCAGAAGTAATTGTGGTAAAAAGCGAAAAGATGAAAATAACTGCAAAAAATGCCACCAAAAGACGAGAATAATTAAACTCTTTTTTGTTTTTTCTTTTTTCCAAGAAAATCATATCACCAAACAATTATTATGCTTAAAAATATTATACACGAAATCTGATAGAGTAAGAGAATAATTCTTTGATTTATCGCGTAAGGCTTATTTCGCTACACTCTTTATCTCTTGCAATTCGAAGCGATATTTTTGCTGCACATTAGGGTATTTTTCGTGATCGACTTCGCTCATAAACATCGCCAGCGGCCGTATCCATAAACCCCCATCGTCGTATAGTTTCCTGTAGATCACGTAATCTTCGCCCGTCTCCGAATGTTTCGCGACATCAACAACTAAATAACTGTCTCCCTTAAAATGTTTATAAACTCGGTTAATCTTCAATTCTCTCATATCTTAATTATAAGTCACCACCTCGAACAAAATGCTACAATTAAACCATGAAACTATTACTTCATACCTGTTGTGCTCCGTGTAGCGTCTATTGCATCAAAACTCTTCGCGCCGAAAATATCGAGCCGACCCTTTTTTGGTACAATCCAAACATCCACCCATATTCCGAATATAAAGCTCGCCGCGACTGCCTCAAGCAATACGCCGAGCAAAAGAATGTAAAACTGATTCTTGAAGACGCATATGGCCTTGATGAGTTTATTTGCAAAGTCAATCAATCGAAGCTAGACTCACGCTGCGAAGATTATTGTTACCCAAAACGTTTCCGCAAGGCCTTCGAATATGCCAAAGCGAACGGCTACGACACAATCACCATTACGCTCCTTTATAGCATTTATCAGAAGCACGACAAAATTGCCGAACTGATGCAGACTCTCGCCAAAGAATATGGCATCAAATTCCTCTATCGCGACTTCCGTGAAGGCTGGCGCGAAGGGCAAGACGAGGCGCGCCAAGCTGGCCTATATATGCAAAAATACTGCGGATGTATCTATTCCGAAGAAGAATCCGGCCTCGGTCGCGAGCTAGCCAAGCAGCTAAAAAAGCAGGGAATAGCGCCAACCAATGCTAATGTGCGCAAGATTATCGAAGCAAACAAACAAGATAACCTCATCTACCCAGACAAGCTAAAATAAAAAATCCCCCATTAGCGGGGGATTTTTTAGCGACCGTCGCGCAAGTTTACGTGTTTGCGCTTCTCGCTGTGTTTGTGGTTGTTATTGCGGTTCAACTTTGCAGTTGGGACAGCTTTACCTTTGGTTTTGCGTGCCATATAATCTATAACCTCCGAAATTATTTGTCGGCCTTAGCAGCTTTTTTAGCAGCTTCTTTTTTCGCCTTAGTGACCTTGTTGCCAAGTGTTGCTTTGAGAGCAGCTGCCTTCTTAGCGCGAGCCTTGAAGCGGTCAACGCGACCCTCGGTATCGATAATCTTTTCTTCGCCCGTGAAGAATGGGTGAGATGCGCTAGAAATCTGCATCTTTACGAGTGGATATTCCTTGCCATCTGTCCATTTGATGGTTTCGTCAGACTTAGCGGTGGAGCGAGTTAGAAAAGAAAACTTTGCCTGCTCATCGGCAAACACCACAAAGCCATACTCTTTAGGTTGAATTGATTTTTTCATAATTACGACCAATTATATCAGATTGTTATCTATAAGTAAAGTATCATATTAAGCATTAACGTGGTAAACTAGTATTAATATTAAACAGGAATAAAAAATGTCACCAGATAGTCAACCAAAAGTTGCTCCCGAGCCAGTTCTTGGCGGCACTCCAGCCTCGGCTCCTGCTGCCCCAGCAGAACCGGCGAAGGCAAAAGACAAGAAGCGCGTTCCGAAAAAACGCCTAGCAATTATCATCGCTGCCATTGCGGCTGCCGCATCGGTAATTACCTTCTTGGTCGTATTAATTATTGTCATCGCAAACCGCGAGATCGACATCTTCAAGACTGATGCCTTCTTCCTCCCGGAGAGCTCTGACAGTAGTGCAAAGTATGCTCTTTTCAAAAATGACGGTAGGAAGCTCACTGACTTTGAGTTTACATCTGTTGGCGGCTTCGTTAACGGGTACTCTAACGTCAGAAACAGTGATGGCAAAGTAGGCATCATTGACCACAACGGCAATATGACTGTTGAATTCGGCAAATATGAATACATCCAAGCATTGGTTGGTTTCTATGTTGTAGCCGAAGAAAAGAATCAGACCACTAAGCCAAACATTATTCTCGGCAACGGCAGCGTCCTAGCTGAAGAAGTTGAGAAATATGTTGGCGGTAGTAGCGCTCCATATATTGCTATCAAGACCGAAGGCGACAAGTATGAGCTTTACAATGCTCTTGGCAATCATCTTGCCAGCTTTACGAGCAGCAAAGAGCCATCCATCAACATAGATGGCCTCAGAACCGCGAGCTCCGTTTCTTATGATGGTGGTCTCATTATCTTAAGCAACAAAAACTACAAGCCTATGAAGACTATTGAAACTAGCACTTCGTATGCTGTTTATAACGCAACCGACGATATCAAAGCCATCGTATTCAAAGAAAGTTCCAGCAGTAGCGACAATGCTAAATATGCCATCTACGAGAACGGCAAGTTTACCGAGCTCGGCGATCGCTGTAAGAGCATCGATATCTCGGAAAACACCGTCAATAGCAAGAACTACTATCTCACTTGCTATGACAGCAATAGTGATAAGTTGCTAATTCGCGACGGCTCTGTTACCGACAAAAAAGTCGCAGCTTATGGCACTGGTTATTATGTCTATGACCAAGACCACTACGCATATTACGATTCTTCTGAGAAGACAATCAAAATCTACGTAAATGACAGCGAGAAAACATCTGCCAAGGCTGATAGCATTTCTTTGTCCTACAAGGGTTACGAAATAACCAATCGTAGCGACAAGAAAGTTACCCTCTTTGACATAGATGGTAACGATGTAATGTCTATTGACGGCGTCTATAGCGACCTCCGTGGTCTAGACAAGAACGACAATATCATTGTCTACAACTCTGAAAACGACCGCAAAGAACGCTACTCTGTCTTCAATCGTAGTGGCAAGGAACTTTCCGGCAAGTATAGCTCAATCAACGCTTACGGCGAATACTATGAAGCCTTCGTTGAGAGCGACAAGAAGGGCGACCTTCTCAATAAGAGCGGCGAAGTTATCGTCAGCGGCGAATACGAAGATTTCGACTTCTATGACAAGAGCAAAGTTGTCATTGGTGAAAAATACGACAACAAAAGCGACTTAATCGACCCTAAAGGCAAGAAAGTCCTTGCCTCCTTTGATGGCTCTGCATACTACTACGATTCTGGCTATGTAAAAGTCACAACCGATAGCGAGTATCAGTTCTATACAAAAGAAGGCAAAATGTTCCATAGCTACTCCAAGCGCGGACGCTAACAGGGCATAACATCAAAAATCCCCGCCGTGAAGCGGGGATTTTTTAATCGCGTTTATATAATTTGCGCGTGATTTCTTCGAGCTCTTGAACGCCGTTTTCGAGTTTATAATAATGCCTTACATAAAATAGTGTCACGATAAGCAAAATTGCGTCAATCGCACCGACTCCGCTTGCGATCAAGACTCCCCAATCGTCCAGTGGTAGAAAAATTTCTAATGCGCCAAAGGCAATAAAAAAGATAATCATGAATAGCGCAAAAAACAGCGTCACAATCAGATGAATTAGACGTTCGTGCTGAAATTGTGCCGTCATTTTTTCATGGTATTCAATCAATTCTGGCGTCGGTTTTTCGGACTCCGCCGAGATGTATTCAATGTAAGTTTTTAGCTTCTTGTCCATTAGATAACTCGCCCAACTTCATCAATTGTCGTATCGCCTCGCAGCGCTGCGAGTACGCCTTTTTGTTCGAGGGTTATCATACCGCTCGCTCGGGCAGTTTTTTCGATGTCATTCGTATTTATATCTGCCACATCGCCGCGGATAAATTTCTGAATCGGCTCCGTCACAACCATCTGTTCCATAATCGCGGTACGTCCATTAAAACCAAATGGGCTGTTTTCGGACGGTTTCTCGCGCCAGAGTGTAATATCGTTTAGATTAAAATCGTATTTCGACATATCTAGGCCTTCAAGCACGCTCCGAATGTATCGCGCAACGCTCTCATCTGGCTTGTAAGGCTCCTTGTTGTCGTCTAGTCTGCGCACTAGGCGCTGTGCAATTAAGAGGCGCACTGACGTTGAGAAAATCGGATTAACACCAATCAAATCAATCATACGTGAAAACGCCGCCGAAGTCGTATTAGCGTGGAACGATGAAAGTACCAAGTGACCCGTGATAGACGCCTGAATCGCTGTCTTTGCCGTGTCTTCATCGCGAATCTCGCCAACCATCACGACATCTGGATCGAGGCGCAAAACGCTGCGAAGCCCATCTGCGAATGAACCGCCCTCATTTGTATAAATCGGTATCTGTGAAATACCAGGAATTCCATACTCAATCGGGTCCTCTAGTGTGATAATTTTACGCTCAGTCGTGTTTAGTGCATTAAGGATCGAATATAGCGTCGTAGACTTACCAGAACCCGTCGGACCAACCATCAGGAGCAGGCCACGTGGATGGGAAACGACCTCTTGAATCGCATCGCGTTCTTCATTTGTGATACCGAGTAAATCAAGATTCAGGAGACTTTCATCAAAATTAAACAAACGAAGCACCGCATCGTGTCCGTACATTGTCGGCACCATTTCGACGCGAATATTCAGCACGTGCGAAGCACCGTCACGATGGATTTCCATCTGCATATGTCCAGATTGTGGCTTGTTGCTCGCCGACGAAAGATTCGCCCTCGAACAGAGCTCGCCCATAAGAATTCGATATTTGTCTTTGCTAATCTCTGCCACTGGGTGCAAAATGCCATCTACGCGCATACGGATACGAATCGTCTCGCGCATATTCTCGATATGAATATCTGATGAGCCTAATTTGTCGGCCTGGTTCAAAAGATAGTCAAAAACCTTATCGGTAGACACGCTATCAAGCGTTTGCGAAACCTGCTGTATCGTCTCGCTATCGCCCTCGGTCGCAATCTGAATATCGTCATATTTGACTTGCATTGGCGGATCATAACGCAGCATAAACACTTGGTAAGCTGAATTCGAAATCAAATAGAACTCCGCGCGCAAACCTTCCGCCTCGTAAGCATCTGAAATCTTATTGATTGTGCTGCTCGGTGTCTGGCTCGTTACCATAAACTGGTAAGGCGTCACTTCATTTCCAGCCTGAAGAGGAATAATAAACTCTCTATGCATCTGCTCTTTTTCGAGCACGCCCATTACGAGAGGAATTTCATTTTCAAAACTCCGCGTATCAAGATATACCAAGCCTAGAATGCGCGCACGTCGCGCGGTCGCATCTTCTTCATTCTGTCTACGCTTGGCTTGAACCTCACCTTCATTCATAATATAAGTATAACATGAAACAGCTTACGGTTATACTCTATAATATACGCTCAACCTATAATGTAGGTGCAATTTTGCGCACTTGCGACTGCCTCGGTGTGAGGGAAGTGATTTTTACTGGCTACACGCCTTTTTTGGATAAAGGCCTCCCGCACGAACAAGCGAAGCTTCGCAAGCAGATTCACAAGACCGCCCTCGGAGCCGAAGACACGCTCTCTTTTCGCCGCGCAGATATTTCGCAAGCCATCAGTGAGTTAAAAGAGCAGGGCTACCAAATCCTTGCCTTGGAGCAGGGCGAACATTCGCTTAATCTTGCCGATTCTCCTGAACTACCAGATAAACTCGCTCTTATTCTCGGCGAGGAAGTCCACGGCATTCCGTCCGAACTTCTCGCTAAATGTGACTATCTCTTAGAGATTCCGATGCTCGGCAAAAAAGAATCGTTCAATGTCTCCGTCGCGACCGGCATCGCACTCTGGGAACTTACCAAGTCTTCCCTGAGTGGAACAAGAACACATCTACGTACGCCGCAATAATCCCCACAATCATCGCAATGCCGCGGATATTATTCAAAAAGCTCGCTACATCATAGGCGATATTATCGAAGGTGAAAATTCCAGCCAACATCTCGGCCATCATTACCGTCAGGATAATCGCAAAAACCACCGACTCCGCTATCCTTAGTGCGCCGAATAGCCCACTTTTGCCCGCCCTCAGATAGAGAATAAGCGGGAAGACGAATACTAACGCCGTATATAGCGCATATTGCACCCAGATTACGCTCATGTGCGGGATCCACTCGGTTATCTGGTTCGCAAAACTTGCGCCCCAGTTTTCATAGACTGCGACGCCGGCAATCATTGCTAGAAACGGCACGCCCACATTGTGGCGCACAATCACAAAGATTAATAGTAAAATCGCTAGAAATACTAATAATATCATCTGTTTGTTTTTACTGACTTACGCCTTTATTTAAGCACAAGCGATTCCATTTTGTCAAGTTTGAGGCAACAAAAAGAGTCTATATCTAACGACATAGACTCTCTGTTATTAAGCACCAACGCGGTCTTTTTTCTGCGTGCGTCCAGCGTTATGTTCGACGTAATCAATAATCTTGCCGGCAACGTTGCGGCCAGTGACTTTTTCGATACCGAATCCAGGCGAAGCGTTCACCTCAAGGCAGAGCGGGCCACGTTCTGAGCGCATAATATCAACGCCTGCCACGTTTAAGCCCATCGCCTTCGCGGCGGCGACCGCCATCTTTTCCTCTTGTGGCGTCAGTTTAATCGGTGTGCCGCTTCCGCCCTTATGAAGATTTGAACGAAAATCATCGTCGAGGCTCTTACGCTGCATCGATGCAACGACTTTGCCGCCGACCACAAACGCACGAATATCTGTGCCAGCCGACTCTTTTACAAATTCCTGCAAAAGAATCGAAACGCCATCGTCATTAGATAAATAGAAAGCTTGGAGCGTAGATTTTGCCGCCTTTTTCGATTCAGCAAGAATCACACCGTTACCGTGCGTACCATAAGCGAGCTTTATGATAACTGGCATCTCGCCAAGCTGATCGAGCAATTCGTCAATATCGGCAGTGTTGCGCGAAACAACAGTTTTTGGCACATCGACGCCATACTTCGCAAGCACCTGCATCGAGCGAAGTTTATCGCGCGCACGAGTGATTGCGATAGACTTTGAGAGCACATACTCGCCCTGCATCTCAAGCTGGCGCACAATTGCTGTACCGTACTTGGTCATACTATTTGAAATGCGCGGAATAACCGCATCGTAGTTTTCGAGCGGACGACCCTTGTAATACACCTTATTTTGGCGTGACTCGATAGAAATATAACAGTTCTTGTATTTTATTACATCAACTTGGTGTCCACGCGCTTCTGCCTCTTCCTTGAGACGCTTCGTGGAGTAATTTGCATTGCCGTTAGACAAAATTGCAATTTTCATTTTTTCTGACGCTCCGTTTGGATCAATATAACATATTTAATTATACCACAAGCAGTTAAAAAAGTCAATTAAATTAATCCCCGCAAATGATTTGTCTAGCAGGCGTTTATATGATATAATCAGCAAAACAACAGATTAGACGGAGCGATCTAATATGAAAGCAGAATTATCGAAAGTCCAACATGCGCGCAGCGCCAAGGACTTCCCAGAAATTGACCTTGAGCACGACGAATATGTCGTACTTCATATTAAGCGTTCTCGCGTCGGTATCGCCTTCATTTGGGGCGTGGTCGCACTTATGGCCTTCGCTCTCAGCATTATCCTGATTTATTTCGCTACTAATGGACCTACTGGCGTAGATGGCACAGTTATTCAGCTCAATGACGCCTCGAAGCACTATCTTCGGATTATCGTCCTCGCTCTCTATATCCTGTTCTTCTTTGGCGGCGTTGTCGGCCAAAGCATTTATAATTCTAACCATATTTATGTTACTAATCGCCGCGTCATCCAGAAGTCTCGCAACTCGATTTTCTCGAATTCGACAAACATTATTGAGCTCCGCCGTATTGAAGACGTCTCTTTCCGCCAAGGCTCGCTGATCGATCATCTTTGCCATTTTGGCACTCTTCGTATGTCAACAGTTGGCGATGAAACGACCTACACGCTAAAATATGTCGATACTCCTCACGATGAGGTGAATACCATCTCGCATCTCGTCTACGAGTGCAAGAAAACAAACGACGACACTTCGGTAAAATAAACCCACAAAAAATCTCCGCAAATTCGCGGAGATTTTTATTAATGGCGACTAGTTTTGATGTAATCGGCCTCTTTTTCGAGTGTTGCGCGTAATGTGTAAGATTTACATTTGCCGTCGGTGCAATTCGTGGCTTCGTAGCTAAAGTTTCCGCCGTCATCCCAGATATTAATACCAAGTGGATCAGTAAATAGGTTCGGGTCAATCCACGGCAAAGTCTCGGCATTCTCGATATTTTCTGGATAATATTTATGCTCAGTATAGTAACCTTCCTCAAGTGCATAATACATTGCATTGATAGAAACCTTGCGTTTTTCGTCACGGTTCATCGCCTCGACGCTCTGTTTTTGCAAGAAGAACAATACGACAAAAATTCCAACAAACACAATTGCTAATATTAACTCAAGTACGGTAAAAGCTTTTCTTGTTTTCATACCATCATTCTACCATAATCAAAAAAAGGACGCATCAAGCGTCTATTTATGGTAGCACCGACTGGGATCGAACCAGTGACCTTAGGCTTATGAGTCCTACGCTCTAACCAGCTGAGCTACGGTGCCATACGAGGTATTATATCATAAAATGGCGGAAGGGACAGGATTCGAACCTGCGAGGCGTTAACCTTCCGGTTTTCAAGACCGGTGCCATCAACCACTCGGCCACCCTTCCAGCTTCCATTATTCTACCATAAAACCGGCTAAAAAATCAAAAATCCCTAGTGTCAAGCCTACCCCTAAATACGCTATATCTAGCGTGTTGCCGCGCAAAAAACTCTATCTGTAAGCATTGTTTTTTTTACAACCTGTATGGACAAAACACTATATATAGCGTTAACATTATGACAACGGACACCAAATGTAGAGTCCATCAAGCAAACAACACGAACAGAACATTCTGGAGGTAAAAAATGTTCAAATCTGTACGCAAGCGCGACGGAAAGGTCGCCTCTTTTAAACAGGAAAAAATCACTGAAGCTATCGCCAAGGCTGGCGCCGCCACTGGCGAATTTGGATACGAACGCGCCCAGAATCTCAGCGACAAGGTTGTCCGCGTCGCCGAGAAGGAAGTCAGCTCTCGCATTCCATCTGTTGAGCAGATTCAGGATATCGTCGAGAAGGTCCTTATGGAGTCCGCTTTCAAGCGCACTGCTAAGGCCTACATCGAGTACCGCGCTGAGCGCACCCGCAAGCGCAACGCCAAATCTCAGCTTATGCAGACCTATAGCACGATTTCCCAGGCTGACGCAGAGGAAGATTCCGATGTTAAGCGTGGCAATGCTAACGTCGATGGCAACTCTGCCATGGGCAAGATGCTCCAGTTTGGTGCTGAAGGCTCCAAGGAATACGCCAAAATCTGCCTCCTAAAGCCAGAATTCTCCTATGCGCACGATCACGGTGACATCCATATTCACGACCTAGACTTTATGGCAACTGGTACCCTTACTTGCTGCCAGACTGACCCACTCAAGCTCTTCAAGAGTGGCTTCAATACCGGTCACGGCTTCCTTCGCACGCCAAATTCCATCGGCACTGCCGCCGCTCTCGCTGCTATCATCCTCCAGGCTAATCAGAACGAGCAGCACGGTGGTCAGTCGATTCCAAACTTCGACTATGCTATGGCCCCAAGTGTCGATAAAACTTTCCGCAAATCCCTCAAGTCTAACATTGAGAAATACGAAGAATTCACTGGTAATAAAATCAAATTCACCGTTGATGACACTGTTTGCTACGGCGACGACAAAAAGCTCAAAAAAGCTAAAATCCCAGAGGCTGTCATTAAAGAAGCGAACGAAGATACTGAACATCAGACTCTCCAAGCGATGGAAGGCTTTGTTCATAATCTCAACACGATGCACAGCCGCGCTGGCGCCCAGGTTCCATTCACGAGCATCAACTTCGGTACGGATACTAGCCCAGAAGGTCGCCTTGTCTCCAAGATGCTTCTCGAAGCCACGATGAACGGCCTCGGTCACCACGAAACGCCAATCTTCCCAATCTCCATTTTCAAGGTCAAGGAAGGCGTCAACTACAACCCAGGCGATCCGAACTACGACCTCTTCAAGCGCAGTATGGAAGTCAGCTCCAAGCGCCTCTTCCCGAACTTTGTCTTTATCGATGCGCCGTTCAACCTTCAGTATTACAAACCAGGTGATTACGAAACCGAAATCGCTACTATGGGCTGCCGCACTCGCGTCATCGGCTCTATCTTCAAAGAAACCGACGGCAAGCCAGTCTCCCGCGGTAACTGCTCCTTCACGACCATCAACCTCGTCCGCCTCGGTATCAAGCACGGTATCTGCCTCGGCGAGCGCAAGAAACCAGATTGGGACGCATTCTATCAAGAGCTCGACGAAAAGATTGACCTTGTCGCTGATCAGCTAATCCAACGCTTCGAATTCCAGGGCAACCAAAAAGTCAAAAACTTCCCATTCCTCATGGGGCAGGGCAACTGGGTCGGTAGCGAAAAACTCGGTCCAAACGACAAACTCCGCGACGTCATCAAGCACGGTACGCTTTCGATTGGCTTCATCGGCCTCGCCGAAACGCTCGTTGCGATGATTGGCAAGCATCACGGTGAATCTGCCGAAGCTCAAGAAATCGGCCTCGACATCATCGGTCATATGCGCGAACGCTGTGACGAGCTCAGCAAAGAGCATCGCCTCAACTTCTCGCTCCTTGCCACCCCAGCCGAAGGTCTCGCTGGTCGCTTTACTAAGATTGATCGCAAAGAATACGGTACTATCAAGGGCGTCACTGACCGTGATTTCTATACCAACTCCTTCCATGTTCCTGTCTACTATCCAATCTCCGCCTTCGACAAGATTGATATCGAAGCTCCATATCACGCTCTCTGCAATGCCGGCCATATTACCTACATCGAAATGGACGGCGACCCATCAGAGAACATCGAAGCCTTTGAGGCGGTTATCCGCCACATGAAAGAAGCTGGCATCGGCTACGGTTCTGTCAACCACCCAGTCGACCGCGATCCAGTCTGTGGCTTCTCTGGCATCATCAAAGGCGACGTCTGCCCAAGCTGCGGCCGCCACGAACACGATGGCGAGTATGGCTTCGAACGCCTCCGCCGCATCACCGGCTACCTCGTAGGTTCTCTCGAGCGCTGGAACGATGGCAAGAAGGCCGAGGAAGCTGCCCGCGTCAAACACAACGTCGACGTCGGTCAATACGACATCAAGACCAAGGTCGCCCGCGAGCAAAAGAAAGCCTGCGCTCAGGCCGCTCTAGGAAAAGAATAATGCCTGCAAAAGAAGATTTAGACCCAAGCACCGTCTCTCACACGCGCAAAGTGGCGGACGGTGCCCACTCGGGCGAATTGCAGTATAACCTCTGCCGCCCACAACTCGACGTCCCAGACGGCTACATCCGCCTCTCTGGCGACCTCGAGCGTGATTCAATCGTCAACGGCCCAGGCCTCCGTGCTGTTCTCTGGGTTCAAGGTTGTCGCCAGCATTGTCCTGGCTGCCAGAACCCAGAAACCTGGACTGAGGATCCAACCGTTGGCGCCACCGTTTCAATCGAAAAAGTCAAAGACGAGCTGCGCAAGCTCAAAGGGCAGAGCGGCATCACCTTCTGCGGCGGCGAGCCAATGCTCCAGTGCAAGGCTCTCCTCGAAATCACCCGCTTCTGCAAAAAAGAGCTCGGCTGGAATGTCTGGTCGTTCACTGGCCTAGTCTACGAGCGCATCCCGCGCGACGGCATCGAGTGGGAATTTATCAAAGAACTTGACGCCCTCATTGATGGTCCATTCATTATGTCGCAGCGCGACCTTACGATGAAATTCCGCGGTAGTCGCAATCAGCGCATTCTTCACCTAAAGAACGGTGAAATTGAATCAGTCGAATAAACATAAGCATATTTTTAGTGTATAATTAGAGCCATGAAGAAGAAGTTTTTGACGGCCGGCATCTTCGCGGCTCTTTTTATTGTACTAACCATATCTCTCTGCATTTTCGATGTTGAGGCTATCGGCCCAGAATCAAGCAAAATTGGCCTTTCTCACTTCAATAACGCTGTTTTTACCTTCTTTGGCACGAATAAAACTTGGGATAAAATCACCGATGTTCTCATCGCTATCGCCATCGTTGGCGCGCTATCTCTATTTGCTTATGTCGCCTATCTCGCAGTCAAGCGCAAAAAAGCCGATCGCAACTTCATTGCGCTTTTCGGCCTCTATACTGCCACCGGCATTTTCTATCTGTTATTCGAGAAAATCATCGCGATAAACTACCGCCCAATTCTCGAGGATGGCAAACTCGCCGTATCTTATCCGTCCACCCATACACTACTAGCCTGCGTCTTTATGTGGAGCACCGCTATTATGCTCGGACGCTTTGTTGAGAAGCGCGCTGTTCGCCGCTCGCTTCAGGCAGCTTGTATTATCTTGTCGTTCATCATCGCCTACGGCCGTATTTTTGCCGGTATGCACTGGATGACCGATGTTCATGGCGCCTTCTTCCTCGCCGCCGCCCTCGTCTTTTGCTTCTGGGGATTCCTCGGCAGCAAAGCGACGGTTAAACGCTAGCTCTATTGACTTTTTGACGAAATTGTAGTATAATTAAAATATCGGCCATTATTTTTTTGGCTAGTTCTTTTAGAGGAGGTAATTGTGATGTCTATATCAATTACATTTGATGCTAATAGTCGAGATGATCTTTTAAGAAAGATCCGCAACTACTTGAGTCTGGAAGATAATAACGACGACGAGACATCGGGGACAATCATGTATGACTACGATCTGTTCATGTCGATGACTTTTACGGCGAAAAACCAGAAGCAGCTCGTGAAACAGATTCGCAGCTACTTGAAAACTATCGAGAAAGAAGCGGCAGAGGCGGCTAAGAATAATCCTAAAATTATAGCCGATTTTATCGGAGATAAAATTAACGATTCGGCGGTCGATTTTCCAATCTGCGAAGTTACTTCTGCAATAGTATTTATCATGCTTCTTGTTGTTTACTTCGTTAAGTAGTCGTTCTCGGTAGCCATCTCTACGATTTGAAAGGAGGCGCTATGGGAAGAAATCTCACTCAATATTTTCGCAACATGTCGCTCAAAGACGCTTGGGAAGGGGATTTTGGCCTCTTATTTAAGCTTGGTATGCCCAAAGAGCAGATCTACAAACTCATGCATGAGCTTGATCGCATCAAAGATAAAAGCCTAGACTTTTACCTCGATTATCTCCGTGAGCCAGATTCGCTCTTTCGTAGTATTTATGGCGACGGTTATATTAGTGAAGGCAGGAAGGTGTACACCTACCCCTTCGTAGAAGGTAAAACAATCCCGGACGGTATCAGGGAAGTAGTGGGGCCAGTTGGCACTCAGACTTCCATCTGGCATCGAGAGACGCTACGCGAGCACGCTTGTCTCGTCGCAGCAAATCTCTGTAACCAGGGGCATTTCGACAAGGCCGACGCCCTTTTGTTAGCGGTTTTGCACGATATCGGCAAGAAGTACACTGCCGCCACCAATAACAAAGGTGGCGTATGCTTCTATAACCACGCCGAGCTGTCCGCCTTCATCGCTGGACACTTGCTAAGGAAACCAGATGCCGACAATTCTCGAGCCAAGAGGCTGGTGGCTATCATCTATGGCCACATGCAGCCGCTTACGCTCTGGAACCAGGACACCAACTGGAAAACTGGCGAACCAGTCGACTACAAGGTGCGCTTCCTCAAAGAGGCTCTGAGCTTCTTCGGCGAAGATTATGGCCTCGCCAGCGAAACCGTCACAGACATTGATCTGTTCAAGAAATGTGACGAAGGTGTCGAAAAAGACGACCCCAACATCGCCCGGAGGATAAAGGACGGCAGATGCCTGTTCGCCTCCTCCACCAACCCCCTAGCTTAGGCTAGGGGGTGTTTTTATTCTTATGTTTGTTTCGTCAGAGAAGAAACAGGCACTAGAGAAGCAGAGCGACATCAATCAGGTGTCTGGAGGTCCAGCATCGGTTGTTCAGCAATTTGCAAAGCCAGTTAAAAAGGATCTTCCTCCGATACTAAACGGCAATCAGGATGACTCGATGGCTAATCCACCAATTGCGGGACTCCGTACAATCAATCCGATTCAGCAAACAGAAGATTCTGCCGCCTCTAACGATGACAGCCAAGATACAACGGCTTACGGAGCTGGCCAATAAAAAAACGCCCTCTCGGGCAATCTGGACCTGGTGGATTCTACAGGGTTTGAACCTGTGACCTCACGAATGTGAATCGTGCGCTCTAGCCAACTGAGCTAAGAATCCGCCTAGAGAGATTATAGCTTAAATGGCTAAAAAACTCCATCCTTATAGCAGAAAGCTTATGCTATAATCTCCTTATGAGGAACGGGAATAATCTTTTTCTACGAGCTAAAAATACTCTTTTAGTTTCGTTCTATTTTTCAATCGCCATATTGCTTTGTTTTAATACGGTAATCGTATCCGCTATTAATGATGAAACCCTCGACAAATACGCCTCAAATAATATTATGTTTTATGATCAAGATGAGGGCAAATGCAGCACTTATGCAGTTAAGGGCGACAATATCACGTATATCGGTGATTCTATATCAGTCTCGATTTATGACAGCATAAAAAACGAATACCCTGGTATCGACGGCGAAGATAAAGTGTATGATGGTACTACCTATAATCTTATAAAAGTTAGCAAAGTGTTTTCTGGCGATGAGGACGGGCCGAACCACGATGGCATAACGCTAGTTAAGAAATTAGTAGAAAAAAACGAACTCCGTAGTCATCTAATTTTTGCACTTGGGACTAATAGCCCTGGTATGGTGACTGAGAAAGTGCTCGACGATCTTGTTGCTGCGGCCGGTTCGAATACGAAGATTCTCTTAACTACAAATTTCAGCATCAAAAATAATATCGATTTATATAATAAAAATAATGATGCAATCAGGTCATATGCGGCAACACATGATAATGTTTCAGTGGCAGATTGGAATTCAGCGGTGTCTGGCTATGCGGACAAATATATCTCTGACCCAAATTCTCTGGGTGTTCATCTAACTGATGAAGGGAAAAAGGCCTTTGTGACTATGCTCAAGAATGCCATTGCTTCGAATTGGAACGAAAATGTCGGTAATAATGGTGATAACAAAAGTTATGATGGTCAGGATGTCTGGACAAAAGGTGAGCTTGATAGGATTAATCAGAATAAACACGTCTACGAACTAGTGGCGCAGGAATACGGCATTAAATGGCAGCTGCTTGCCACGCTTCATAGTGTTGAGCATAATTTGTTTGTTGATAACCCGGAAAACGGGCAAGGCCTTTATCAGCTTTATTCTTATACGCGCAAAAAAGGCACGAGTGAACTCGATCCAGACAAAGCATTTTTGCCAGCAGGCGCCGTTACTGAAGAAGAATTTATCCGCCAAACCAGGCTCGCCGCAGACCTTGTCGTAAGCATAATCAACTCAAATAAACTTGACCTACAAAGCGATGAAGGTGCGAAGGTGGTGTTCTTTCAGTATAACGGCAAAGCGAAGCAATACATAGATAAAGCACTTGCCATGGGCTACAGCCAAGAACAGGCAAATATCGGCGAAGGCTCTCCATATGTGATGAACCGTTTTGATGAGCGTCGCGATCCAACCAAGCCAGACAAAATGGATCCGCTTTGGCGCGGGAAATATGTTGCCGATCATAAATATGACGATCAGGCAGTATCATATAACTTCGGCACGTTCGTTAAATATTCGGCTATCGGCGGAATGTCTGGCAGCTCCTGTACTGACAATAGCAGTCTTATCTCTTATGTGAGACGTTTCGTGTGGCCAGAGTGGCATGCGGCGCCATTTACTGATAGGATGCCAGATTATGCCGAAGCTGTAAAAACGCGCCAAAGCAAAGGTCTTTATGTTGGCGGCTCAGTTGATGGCGTTTCTGGCATTGACTGCGGCGGCTTCGTAACGACTATTCTAAATGAAAGTGGTTTCGCGCCAGAATATAACTATTATGGAAAAATTAGCGACGGTGCTAGCAATGTCGGATACGGGCAAGTGCCATATGTTCGCAGTCACCCAGAACAATGGGAACTTGTAAACCCAGATTGGAATACGCCTATCCCTGACGAGAGTGTTTTATCGCCAGGCGATGTCGCGTACACGCATTGTAATGAGACTAATATAGAGACATCGGCATGTGGCCATACATATCTTTACATAGGTGAAGTGGATGGTTTCCAGACGCATATTGCATCAGCTTCTTACTCGAGTAACGGGAATGCTCATGCTAGGGCGCCGGTATCGGGGATGGAAGGGGTTATATACGGCCTAGAAGATGATAAGGTAACAAAAGAAATAGTACGATGGGTGCATAGGAAATAAGCATGAACGATGTAGACGAGCGAAAGAAACGGAATATAAAAATCGCAATAATTGTACTGATATTCGCTGCGGTAGCTATTGTAATCTATTCTGCTATCATCCTAATTTCTCGGATTGGCAAATATGAAGTGAAAGTGGTATATGCCCCATATGCGAGTACAGTTCGTATAGACGGCGACAAATATAAAAATAACGCCACGCACTATCTTACGCCAGGCAAGCATACATTTAAGGTTGAATTTGAGAATTTTGATTCTCTAGAACAGGAATACGATATTACTGAAAATACTACAGTCTATGGCTACCTTACTCCAAACAATGAAGCGGGCGAAAAATATGCAAGGGAACATGAAAATGAATTTTCTGCAGTATCCGGTCTTGTAGCGAAAGCTCAATCTAACTATGGTAAATCAGTGCGCGAGCAGTTCCCGCTAATGTCAAAATTTCCAATAAAAACTCCTAATTATACCTTAAGTTATGAGCTTTCTGAGACGGATGAATTTAAAGTCATAGTTAAGGCGAATCGAGACTTTCGTGAGCTAGCAATTTCGCGACTAATGGAAGTTCTTACTCAAGACGACATTACGAAGTATGACGTAGAAATAAAAGAATTCGAGTCGCCATTCATAGTTGAATTTGCCAGTAATGCTCAAACTGATCCGTATGAATATTTACATTCAGGCTTCGGCAGCGCTATGGACGGCTTTCATTTAGGCGACACTAAGGAAGAAGGTAATTATCTGTACGGTTATATAGCCAAAAAAGTCGGATATATTAGTGATATTTATAGATTTATTCTCAAACGCGGTGATGCTGGCTGGGTCCTATGCGGTAAACCATACCCGGTGCTTACATCTATAAATACTAGCTGCGGCGTCTCTGGCGACATTTTATATAAAGTGGATACTGACCAATTCCAGTAGTGGCGCAAACCCAAAAAATATTATAAAATATCTCTAATGAACCTCGATTTTGATGCTCTAAACACCGAAAAACAAGAAATCACTGACTTTTTGAGCCAGCCAGATGCCTATGCTGCTCCAGATTTTGCTGCCAAAAACCGCCGTCTTCAAGAACTTGAAGAGCTAATCGCGACAGGGAAAAAGCGCGACCAGCTCGTCAACGACATCAAAGAGGCTGAAATCGACCCAGATCTCGCCGAAATGAAGCCTGACCTCGAGCGGGAACTCGCCGAAACCGAGGCGAAACTCTCCGAAATGCTCATTCCGAAGGACCCTAATGACGACAAACCGGCTATCCTAGAGATTCGCGCTGGCGCCGGTGGCGACGAAGCGAGCCTCTTTGCAGGCGACCTCTATCGTATGTACACTCGCTACGCCGAGACGCATGGTCTCAAAGTTGAGCTTCAATCTGAGTCAATCAACGACGCTGGCGGCTACAAAGAGGTAATTTTCCGCATTTCTGGCGACCAACCTTATGGCAAACTCAAATTCGAGGGTGGCGTCCACCGTGTTCAGCGCATCCCAGTTACCGAATCTCAGGGGCGCATCCATACCAGCACTGCAACAGTCGCTGTTCTTCCAGAGGCCGAGGAACAGGATCTCGAGATCAACCCCGAGGATCTTCGTATCGATATCTATCGCTCTGGCGGCCACGGTGGGCAGGGCGTCAATACGACCGATTCCGCCGTCCGTATCACCCATCTTCCAACCGGCATTGTAGTTGCCATGCAAGATGAGCGCTCTCAACAGCAAAACCGCATCAAGGCTATGACGGTCTTGAGGAGTCGCCTTCTTGAGCGCAAAATCGCCGAGGATCGCGCCAATGCCTCCGATGCGCGCAAATCTCTTATCGGAACAGGGGACCGCAGTGAAAAAATCCGCACCTACAACTTCCCGCAGGACCGTATTACAGATCACCGCATCCATTATAACCGCAGCAACATTTCCGCCGCTATGAACGGCGATATCGAAGATATTATCGAGGCTCTCCAAGCTCACGAACGCGAGCTAAAAACTGCCTCAGAGTAATCTGTTACCGTCCAAATCTCCCTGTTTTTGGTACCGGTCGAGCTTTTGCATCAAAACGACTCGCCCGTTCCGCTCTTATGGCGCCTGACGCCTCTCTAGCGCTTCCATATCTAGCGACATTTTCTCTAGATCTTGTATCATATTGGCGCAATCCGCCTCTATCTTGATTTAGGTTAAATTCTTGTTTAGACGTCCCACGCAACCGTTCGTTTTGCTCAATTTCGGCAATTTTTGCTTGCACAGCCACCTCGTCCTCATAGCTTTTTGTCCTCGGTAAAATGCCAGTTCCTCTTGCCACTTGGGCGTTGCGATATCCCTTAATTAGCTTGCGCTGCTGCTCGATTTGCTGTCTCTCGGAAAATGTTGTATTATCGCTAGAGCCAAAAACGGCCCCTTCGCGGCCAGAAACATAGCCAGAACTGTGGATAATATCAGAGGTATTTGTCTTCGTTGTGCGCTTAATTAAGTTAATATTTAGCCCCATAACACTTATGATTATACCATATCAAACCGCTTATGTATAAAATAAACCGCCTAATCCGTAAATTCCTACAAAATACTATTGACAAAAAGACAAAGATTTGATATAATAAGTCCAGCTAATTGCGAGCGGTAAAAGCTTATGCAAGAGGTGTTGAATTAACAAATCAGATCATTGCTGTACATAAGTACAGCTTGTGTTGGAAATCATCCCCTTAAGGGGCCCGAAAAATTATCTGCGGCGCCCCCGGGTAATGGGGCATAGCAGTTGATATAGATGCAACTCTTTAACCCATCAGCGCCCGGAGGAAATCCTTCGGAAAAATCACAGGAGGATACAAAAATGACACAGAAAAAATCAGGTTCCAAAACCACAACAACTCAGACGACCACTAAGACTACCGCAACTAAGGCTCCGACCTTTGTCAAGCGTGCTGATCTAGTGAGAGCTACCGGCGTAATCGTCGATACTAGCACCCGCAACGCTGCACATGTAGAGTCTTCGCTCGCAAAGCGAATCGATGCGCTTCCCACCAGAGATGACATCCGTCGCGTCGCTGATATCTCGGTTGATACTACGACCAAGATGGCAGCACAGACTGATGCGAACGTCAACAAGTGGGGCGACAAGATAATGAGACAGCTTCGCGCCATGACCATCGAAGTATGGACTTGGTGGCAGTTTCTCATCATTGTTGCTTGCGCGGTCGCTGGCGGCATCGCGGGCAAATTCTTGGTCTTCGACCATTTGGTCAAGGAGCAGGTTCGTCCGTTCGCTCGCATTGCGTCGAGCGTGACAAAAGCAGTCGCCGATAACGCAGGGAACATTAAGTATTACAGAGATGTAATCGAATATGTTCCAGACAAGACAATGATGGTTATTACTATCTTTTTCTTCTCAGCTGCAACGTTTGCACTGTCAATTCTTATCCTTGACCTGTTAAAGCACGTCAAGGTAAGAAAAAACTAAGGAGGTGATATTATGTCAAGACGTGGCAGAATAGCAGCAGCTGCGCTTGCAGTCATGCTGCTTTCGGTCGGTCTGTTCTTCGCCTTCCGCGAGCCAATCGCAGATGCTATGGCAGGAACGGCCGCCACGCTGGACTCTTCCAAGAGCAACCCGTCTAAGGATAATAACGACGCAAAACCGACCGCGACCGATTCGTCGAAATCCGACGAAGAGGACGCGGATACGGAACGTCATATAGTCTTTCTTACATATTCCGACAATAAGCTCGGACGTTTCAATTTCTTTGACGACTGCTATGCGAAAGCAGAACAGGCCGTAAAAGACGGTAAGTATAAGACTATCGACGAGTATGTCTTCGATCTCAACTTCGATAAAAATGCCTACAAAAAGGCAGAAAAAGAAGTGGCAGACAAGAAGGCAGAAACTATCGTCGAGGCGATGTCGAACCATCCCGACTCGGGTAAACCAGCGTTTTTACTTTATTTTGATCCAGCCTTTACTGCAGCTTGGGCTTGCGCCCTTGACCAGTATGGCATCAGTGGAGTTTGTCCGATTCTCAAGGAGGAGCAGGAGCTTCCTGTAGATCAGCGACCTAATGCCGCTCTACAGAGGTTCATGAAGAACCAAGAGGATTGGGACTACGCAAGAGACCGCATTATTGATCTCTTGTGGGGACCATGGACGAAACAGGAGATCAAAGAGATGTCTGACTATACATCAGGAATGTATATGTATAGAGATGGCGTCGAGAAGGGCATTCCTAGCATTATCGTTCGTAAGACGACAAACGCAGGAGGCCACTTCGCCCTGTTTACGGTCGAAGTCGAGAAAGATGTCTGGAAAACCATCCGCTTCCGTTTGGAATGCGGCTACCAGCCGGTAGATGTTCCAGATATTCCGGTACCGCCTTCGCCTCCAATCCCTGATAACCCAACTCCAGAGCCGAAGGATCCGGCAAATGATCCACAAAATGCGGCTGGCGCTGATCAGCACGAGTTTTACTCGCCTGATCGTATCAACCATGACCCTGACACTACGGGAACCTCGGAGCCTACTTCTCCTACAAAGGAATATGTAGCGCCTACTCCTCCGGCATCGGAAGAGACCAAGCCTGCTACACAGACTCCGACCCAGACTCCTACTACCACTCCAGTAACTCCGGCGCCTCAGTCCGAGGCATCGAAGGACACTAAGAGTGGCAGCAAGACTCAGGATACCGACAACGGTAAAACCGAGGTGCATGATGGCAAGACTTACGATGTTGAAGCCGGCAACGGCAAAAACAACGGAGATCTTGGCGAGATTGCAGACCCGTCCAATCCGGATAAACCTCCGGTAGAGGACGCCCTTGCTGATGACCCGATCAACACAGTCGAAGTCACGGACTTCGAATAGAATAATTCCAACACAAAAGGCAAAGAGCGGGCCTCATAATACCGCTTGTACATATATAGGGAGGGACCTTTAATGGCCCCTCCCAATTCCAATGATTTGTGTTCGGCAACGATCTGATTTGTTATAGAGTTTAACAACCTGGCTAATGAATTGTAGTATTTTCTCCATTCTAGAAATTATTTTCAAAGAAAGGATTATTGATTATGAAGAAATTTACCAAGGCTGGTATCGGTCTTGCAGCCGTCGCTGCCGTCGCCGCTACTAGCGCCTTTGTAGTTTTCGCTTGGGGTCCTACTGATCGTGCAACTTTCAAGATGGAAAGCCCAGCTAACTACATTACACTTAACTCCATTACCGATAACGTTATCGGTGATGAGCGTTATTTCGTTGCTGCTTCCAAATGGACTGGTAACGCAAATGACAACTATTTCTCTGATGAGACTCAGGTAGAGGATGGCAAGGAATATGTTGTTCGTATGTATGTACATAACAACATGGGTTCAAACCTTGTTAACTTCGAAACCGGTGAAGGTATCGCAAAAAATACCAAAGCTTTCGTCGTTCTCCCAACCGAGACCGGCACAAAGATTACTGTTAGCGGCAAAATTAGTGCCGATAACGCAAACCCAACTTCTGTTTGGGACGAAACACATTTTGTATCAAAGAATGGTGAAAAGTTTAACCTCGCCTACGTCGCAGGTTCTGCTGTTTATTCCAATACTGATGACAACGGTAAAATCCGTACCTTCTCTATTGGCAACGAACTTCTAGACGATCGTGGTGCTCTTCTTGGTTACAACACTATGGATGGTAATCTTCCTGGTTGTAACAAATATTCTGGTTACCTTACCTTCCGTGTGAAGGCTCAATTTGCTCAACCAGCTCAAACTCCAAACATCAGCATCCAAAAGGAAGTTAAAATCCTCGGTACTGATACCTGGAGCGAACAGGCCAAAGCAAAATCTGGCGACACGGTTCGCTATCGTATCCAGGTCAAGAACACTGGCAACGCTGACATCAATGGTCTCGTTGTCCGCGATCTTCTCCCTAGCGATCTAGAATATATCAACGGTACGACTACTATTATCAACGGCAATCATCCGCAGGGTGTTGCGCTCAGCGATAATATCACTAGTACCAATGGTATAAACATTGGCGATTATGCTGCAGGTGCAAACGCAGTTCTCTACTTCAACGCAAAGGTCAAAGCTGGTGTTTCTGATAAGTGTACCAATACGCTTCTCCGCAACATCGCTCAGGCTAGCGCAGGTCAAACTACCGGTACAAAAGAAGATACCGCTGACGTTCTCGTCGACGGCAAAGTTTGTACGGAAGGCTTCACTCTCGATAAGAAAGTTCGCCTCGGTAGCAACGATTTCACTGAAAACATCACCGCTAAAGCTGGTGATAAGGTAGAATACCGCATCCAATTCAAGAACACTGGTAACGTTGAGCTCAAGAATGTCGTTATTCGCGATATCCTTCCAGCAAACGAAACCTATGTTGCAGGTAGCACTAACCTCGACGGTAAGAAGCTCGCTGATGGTGTCGTCTCTACTGACGGTATCAACATCGGTTCTGTCGCCGCTGGTAAGACCGTTAACCTTTACTTCTTCGTCACGATGAACGGCGATCTCGCTAACATCTGCGAGAAGATTGAACTTACAAACACTGCTAAGGCTAAGTACAACAACGATGCTAAGACTGAAAAGTCTGACACCGCAGTTGTCTCTGTCGACGGCAAAGATTGTTCTGAGAAAGAAAACCCAGGCTTTACTATCAACAAGATGGTTCAAATCAAAGGTGGTAGTGACTGGGCAGAGGATGTAACTGCAAAAGCTGGCGATACTATTCGCTACCGCATCCAATTCAAGAACACTGGCAACACTACCCTCAAGAATGTTGTCATCCGTGATATTCTTCCAGCTGGTATCAGTTACGTAAAGGGCAGCACTGTTCTTTACAACGCTGCGAACACCAACGGCAAGACTCTCGGTGACGGTATTGTAAGCAACGATGGTATTAACATCGGCGATTACGCAAAGGGTACCGAAGCAACTGTGTACTTCTACGCTACGGTCAATACCCCAGCTGACGAATGTAACGATTCTACTCTCCGCAACGTTGCGAAGGGTAAGTACAACAACGATGCTAAGACTGAAAAGTCTGACACCGCTGATGTTACTGTTCATGCTAAGGTATGTGAGGAAGATCCTCCAATGCCAAAGACTGGCGCAAACACTGTTATTTCTGGCGTAGTTGGCGCAGCTAGCGTCGCAACCGCTGCTGGTTATTACATTATTAGCCGCAAAAAGTTAAACTAAGTTGACCGCCTAGTATAGAGCTTTCCCAGAAGCTATATAGTAACAACGGGAAACATAATAAAAAATACCCCACCGGATTCGTCCGCGTGGGGTATTTTTGTTGGTTAAGAAAAATAAAACCCACCCCGAAAAAGCTGGGGTGGGTCTGACTGGAGGAATACATAGCTGTTGGCAATCAGCCATGCAAATTATCATAGGCGCCATTAAAAATGTGCGCAATGATTGCTTGAAGCTTACTTAATTCTTCGTCCGAAAAACTTTTGCTGATACTTCTGTCATACAGAGGCAAGCGGACTAAATCCTTGATAACTTCGACTCCGAATTCCTTCAGAATCACGATCGTTTCGGGTTTGAGCATAGTTAATTTCTCTATACTATCGTAGCGATCGGTCCGAAACAGGATGTTCCTGTCAGAATTAGTAAGTAGATACATACAATCACCTCCTAAAGAGCGATTACCTACACATAGTGTTTAGGCTGTTATGATTATGCCGCACAAAAAGACTAACGTCAAGGGGTGCCAGTCGCAATTATTCTACCAACCTAATGAATCTAGATAGGACTCGAGATTTTTCCCGTCAATAGTTTCCGCTTTGCGATTGTCCCAGTCAAGGCCTACTGCTTTATAACTAAATTTTATTACGCAACGAGCGTGCTATAATTACCCCATGCACCCGTAGCTCAGTGGATTAGAGCACCTGTCTTCGGAACAGGGGGTCGTGAGTTCGAATCTCTCCGGGTGTACCAACTAGGTATTGAATTGCGATCCACGAACAAAAGTCACGAAACTCGATGAGATGGTAGCTGAGATAGACAAAACATATCATTAAAAAAGCAGGCGCGCGGCCTGCTTTTTATATCTTACAAAGGAATATTATGCTTCTTTCTTACTCTTGCGAGCTACTAGAATTGCTAGTGTAAACACGCTTGCGCTAGCGAAGAATATCAAGAGATATTTTGCGATCATATCGCCAGTATTTGGCGTATCGACCGTCTTTGAAGCGATTGCGTAGTTTGAGAAGCTAGATGTCTTGAAGGTGATTGTATTTGTTACTGGGTCGTAAGTCGCAGGAATTACCTCGTAAGTGCCATCGTGCTTTTGGTGGACGATTATGACTGAGTTGCCGTCGACGCCATCCTCGAGCTGAAGTGTAATTGTTGCTTCGTTGTCGAGCTCTTTCATCTCGGCACCCTTCCAGTAATCGCCGTGGCCATCATAGAAGATCTGATCCAAATCAATCTCGAGGTAAGTCGTAACATTATAGTCGCCGGCTTCGTTCTGGAAGCGCTCGCGGTCTTCGTCGCTCAAGTCAGCATCGCTAACGGTGAGCATTGCGGTACCTTCATCGATTTCGTCGCCACCTAGTTCAATCGAACCTGCCTTGATTTTTTCTGATTCGGTATTAACTTCATCTTCGGTTTGCTCGACGACTGCGCCGAGGTGGTAATTGCCTTTGCCAATCGTGAATGTATATTCAGCGATTTTATCTGGATCGACATCGACATTTTGGCTGTTGATGCCAAATGAAGTGACCTGCCAGCCGTATTCGGTCCAAATTTTGATTGTAGCAACGCTGCCATCAGGCACGACTAGTGAGCCAACTGTGCCGTCATCGTTTTCTCCGAATTCAACAACACATCCATCTGGAATATTTTCTGTTTCAGGGGTTATAAGAATATCGTTTCCTTCGTCAATATGGCAGAGCAAGCTAACCATTTCGAGACGAGCGTGACCAATATAGTCATCTTCGCCTTCATCTTTTGGATCGTTGGACCAGAGGAAGTTGCCGATAAAGACATCTTCGCCGGCCTCAATCACATTAACTTCGATATCGTAACCAGTGGCATCATAAGGAACATTTGTAAGCTCAAATGTAACCTCTTGTTGCGCGTAATGAGCGAGCCATTCGGCACGGTTGGAATAGTTAAACGGCACATCGTATGAAATATTGTTAATTACGATCGGACCTTGAATCTTGTAGATGAATAATGGGCTGAAGCGGATTTCGACCGTATTAACGTCATCCTCTTTGTTATAGGTCATGTTCCTGGTATACGAATCAGCACAAGTAGAACCAGAATCATCCCACTCGCATTCGTCGTTTTCGATGACATTTACGTTATTGATAGCTACGCGGCTCTTATAGAATGATTTCGAACCGTTGCTGCCATGAATAGTGACGGTCGCATCGGTCGGATTGCCAGGGTGTGATGGTTCTGGATCTGGGTCCGGTTCTGGGGCTTGTCCACCCTTCGGGAGGATATCGACATTGACGCCATCAGGAATATTGTAGTCACTAAATTCGACAACACATTCGTCATTATGTATAGCGCAAGTAGTCTCTTGCTGATAGTTATTATCTCCATGGAGGAAGAGGGCCATTGTTTCAGGATTGAAATCTTCGCCGGAAATCGTAATAGTTAAGTGCCTATAGGCGTCACCATCGGTAGTATCAACGGAATAAATTGTTACTTGGTCATCACCTTTACCACCAATAAACATTGAAGAAGTTAATGTGAAATGCTTGCCAGGGAAGCTATCGCCGCCTGAACCGACGATAACATATGAACCGTTCTCAGTGTCGTATTGCTCGACATTATCGAAGATTGCAGAGAAGTAGGTCTGCTCTTCGCTTTTAGGCTGAACGGTAAGAATGAATGTATTGATATCGTTTGGAATATTTGCGTCGCTGGAAACGGATAATTCAGTCTGGTCACCGCCATGTTCGCTCGGTTCGGCGTAATCACAATTTAAATTCGTTCGCCATTGCACACTTGGCGCATCGATAATTGCATCGTATTGGCTACAGAAATTGCCATGATAAAAGAGGCTTAAGCCTTGCTTTAGGCCATAGGCACCCTCGACGAAGCTGATGACTTTTTCGTCACCATCACCATTTACGACATTGACGCCGGAGCCAGTGCCGAGCGTGACATCGGTACCTGCAATTGTCCAGGTAAAATCTGTAGTACCTTGGATCCCTTCCGTCGCAGTTGCGCCAGTTGCTTTAACGATAATTTCATTATCGGTAAAATCGTATGCAAATGCGCTGAATTGCGAACACGGACCGACTGCACTTATCACAGCGGCAGAGATGGCGAATGCTGCCTTTGTGATAATTTTTTTGACTTTTGTCATTTGACCTCCCTTACTTACATTAATTATATAATGCTTATGCCAGAAAAACCATACGTAAATATACGATTTCTAATCTGTTATAATTAAGAAAGTGCACCCGTAGCTCAGTGGATAGAGCACTGGTTTCCGGTACCAGGTGTCGTGGGTTCGACTCCCGCCGGGTGTACCATTACAATCCGCCAATACGCTGTTTAGCGTGCTATAATAATTACTAATATGTTAGATATAAATTTCATCCGTGCGAATCGCCAGAAAGTTGAGGATGCAATTCACAATAAGGTCTACGATATTGACCTTGATGAGCTTTTGCGTCTCGACGATGAGCGCAAAGACCTCTCGCGCGAAATTGATGCTCTCCGCCAGGAACGCAACCAAATTTCTGCGCAAATGAAGGGTGGCAAACCAGATCCAAAGTTAATCGAACAGGGCAAGGAACTAAAAGCTAAACTCGCCGAGCTAGAGCCAAAGCTCGCCGAGGTAGAGAAATCTTTCATTGACCTCCTCAAGCAAGTGCCGAACGTCTACGAAGATGACGTTCCAATCGGCCTTACCGAAGACGACAACCAGGTTGCTGAAGTTTGCGGTAAGATTCCTGAGATCAAGAATCCAAAGAACCACTACGAAATCGGCCAAGCTCGTGGTTGGATCGACAAAGAACGTGCCGCCAAAGTTACTGGTGCTCGCTTCGCCTACATCAAGGGCGATATGGTCAAGCTTCAGATGGCTATCGTTAACTTTGTTATGAATAGTCTCACCGATGAAAAAATCATTAAAGAGATTGTCGGCAAGGCCGGTCTGACTGGCCAGGTTTCCGAAAAGCCATTTACGATTGTCCTCCCGCCACTTATGCTCCGCACCGAAATGTATGACGCAATGGATCGTCTAGAGCCACGCGAAGATCGCTACAAGATTGAGGGCGAGGAACTCTGGCTCCAGGGTAGCGCCGAGCACGTCCTTGGCTCTATGCATGCCGGCGAGATTTTTGAAGAAAAAGAACTTCCTGTTCGCTATCTTGGCTACGCTACCAGCTTCCGCCAAGAGGCCGGTACTTACGGCAAGGATATGGAAGGCATTATTCGTATGCATCAGTTTGATAAGCTCGAGATGGAGAGCTTCTCTACGAAGGAAACTAGCCGCAAAGAGCACGAGCTTTTCGTTGCTATTCAGCGCTGGCTCGTCGAACAACTAGAGCTTCCATATCGCGTGATTCGCAAATGTACTTTCGATATCGGCAAGCCAGATGCTCGCGGTATCGACATTGAAGTATGGCTCCCAGGCCAGGATAAATATCGCGAGACTCATACCGCTGACTATATGACCGATTATCAGTCTCGCCGCCTTCAGACGCGCGTTCGCCGCGACGATGGCGCCATTGAATTAGTTCATACTAACGACGCAACTGCCTTTGCGCTTGGTCGTATTATGATAGCAATTATCGAAAATTATCAAAACCCTGACATGACCATTCGCGTGCCAAAGGTTTTGCAGAAATATTTGGATGGAAAGGAGAATCTATAATGATCGATAATATTGAAATTAGTGGCTCAAACTACAAAGTAGAAGAGAGCTTCAAAAAATACGTTATCAAACGAATTGGTAAACTCGATCGCCATCTTCCACGCAACCACCGCAAAGATGTCATCACTAAGGTTGTTGTAACTGAAGTTGACCGCGCTCACGGCAACAAATACGAAATCTCCGTCTCTATGGATATCCCTGGCGGTAAGGTTCTCGCTGCCAAAGATGAGGCTTCGAACGTTTACGCAGGCATTGATATTATTGAGGCTAAACTCGATGGTCAGATTCGCCGCTTCAAGACTGAGAAAACTAACTATGACAAGAAAGGATTCCTCAAGCGTATTTTGAAGAAGCAGGCTTGAGATGATATACTAGAACGATGAAAGAGAGGAAGTCAGAACAGAAGAGGGTGGCAGAAAAACCGGCCAAGGCTCCAAAAGCCAAAAAGGCCCCAAAGGACAAAAAACCTACCGACAAACTTGCCGATAAGACCGCAACTACCAAGGTGTTGCAACATATTTTCGGCGATGCACAGAAGAAGACTTTGCATCGTCTTCAAAAGCGTGTCGCTGATATCAACAAGCTTTCCAAAAAATACTCCAAGATGAGCAAAAAGGAGCTCGCCGAACAGACGACTGAGCTCAAGAAACGTTTCGAGAAGCTAAACAAGCAGGCTCAGGCTAACGCTGCTCTTGCTAAAGTTAAGGGCAAGGACGCCAAAAAAGGCAAAAAAGTCGAAAAAGCCAAGAAGCCAAAGAAAATCGACAAAAAGGCCCAAATCGCAGCCGATAACAAAGTCCTCGATCAGATTCTCCCAGAGGCATTTGCGCTCGTCCGCGAAGCTAGTGACCGTATTCTTGGTCTCCGTCCATTCGATGTCCAGCTGATTGGTGGTATCGTTCTACACGAAGGCAACGTCGCCGAGATGAAGACTGGTGAAGGCAAAACTCTCGTTGCAACTCTCCCAGTATATCTCAATGCTTTGACTGGTCGCGGTGTCCACGTCGTTACCGTTAACGACTATCTCGCTCAGCGTGACGCCGGCTGGATGGGCGAACTTTATGATTTCCTCGGCCTCTCTGTAGGTGTCATTATTAACGAAGCAAGCTTCGTTTATGACCGCAATTACGTCAATGAAGATCACGACGATCCTCGTATGAAGCACCTCAAGCCATCTACGCGCAAAGAGGCATATCTATGTGATGTTACTTATGGTACGAACAACGAATTCGGCTTCGACTATCTCCGCGATAACATGGTCAAGGATTCCGAATATCTACGCCAACGCGAGTTGAACTATGCAATCGTCGATGAGGTCGACTCGATTCTTATCGATGAAGCTCGTACGCCTTTGATTATTTCCGCTCCAGCCGCCGATAATCCTGAGAGCTATTATCAATTCGCTAAGGTTTGCGCTCGTCTTTCTGATGAAGATTATGTCGTTGATGAAAAACGCCGTACCGTCACATTGACTGACGAGGGTGTCGACAAAGTTCAGAAGATTCTTGGCGTAGAGACACTTTATAGCACCGAGAATACTCGCATTGTTTACCATCTAGAGCAAGCTCTTCGCGCAGAAACTCTCTTTAAGCGCGACAAAGATTACGTCGTCACGAACTCTGGCGAAGTTATGATCGTCGATGAGCATACTGGTCGTCTTATGCACGGCCGCCGTTACAACGAAGGTCTTCATCAGGCTATCGAGGCCAAAGAAGGTGTTCAGGTTCGTGAAGAATCGACCACGCTCGCTACGATTTCCTTCCAGAATTTCTTCCGCCTCTACAATAAGCTCGCCGGTATGACCGGTACCGCATTTACTGAGGCTGAGGAGTTCCAGCAGATTTACGCTCTCGACGTAATTCAGATTCCACCTAACAAGCCGATTATTCGTGTCGATAAAGACGATTTAATCTATCGCACCGAGGCTGCTAAGCTCAAAGCGATTGCTGCCGAAGTGAAGAAATATCACGAAAAAGGCCAGCCAGTCCTCGTTGGTTCTGACTCTATTGCAAACAACGAACGCATCGCTGCCTACCTCGAAAAAGAGGGTATTCCATTCGAGATTTTGAACGCTAAGAACAATGAACGTGAGGCTGCAATTATCGCAAAAGCCGGTGAGAAGGGTGCTGTTACGCTTGCAACTAATATGGCAGGTCGTGGTACCGATATTAAGCTCGGCAAAGGCGTCAAAGAACTCGGCGGTCTCGTCGTGATCGGTACTGCTCGTCACGATTCTCGCCGTGTTGATAATCAGCTCCGTGGTCGTGGTGGCCGTCAGGGCGATCCTGGTACGACTCAGTTCTTCGTAAGCTGCGAAGATGACCTTATGCGCATCTTCCAGGGCGACCGTATTGCAATGATTATGAAGCGTCTCGGCGTTGATGATGATATGCCGCTTCGCAACAAGATGGTTAGCCGCACGCTCGAATCTGCTCAGAAACGTATCGAAGGTTTCAACTTTGATTCCCGCAAAAACGTTGTTCAGTACGATAACGTCATTAATCGCCACCGCAAGGTTGTCTATACGATGCGTCGCAAGATTCTCGACGGCGACAACATTCGCCCAGAGATTTCTCGCCTTTACAAAGACGAAATCGCCGAACTCACTCAGTTCAGCTCTCGCATTAACAAGAAATTTACCGAAAACTTCAAACGTGTTTTCGCACTTGATGATGACCTAATTAATTCAATTGGTCTTATGCGCAAAGAAAAGGCTCGCTACAAACTCGCGCTCGCCGCTGTCGAAGAAATGTATCACGACAAAGAGCTCGAATTCGGCGAAGAGACTATGCGCAAGATTGAGCGCGAAGTCTATCTCAACGTTCTCGATACGCTCTGGATGCAGCATCTCGAAAATATGCAGCATCTCCGCGAGGGCATTCACTGGCGCAGCGTTGGTCAGCGTGACCCACTCGTAGAATATCGCTCTGAGTCGCAGAAGCTCTTCGATGGTCTTCAGCGTGCTCTCCGCGAGGAAGTTATGAAGATTCTCCTCACTCTTCGTATGCAAGAAGTGGCTGAAGTTTCTGACGACAAATACGACACTGAGCTTACCAAGATGGCCGAAGGTGCCACCGAGAAGGGTGTTAATGAAGTGTCTGCTGGTGTCAAGAATATGGATGACGAATTCTCCAAAGACGAACACGGCATTACGAAAGCCGCTGAACATCAGTCAAATGTCGGTATGAGCAAGAAATCTGGCGCTTCCAGCAAGAACTCTGATCGCAATGCTAAGCGCAATGCCGCCCGCAAGTCCAAGAAAAAAGCTCGCCAAAACAAGAAAAAAGGTCGCAGATAGTTTTGAGACATTCAATTGAGGAGGTCCGGCTCAAAAATGGCGCCAAGGGCCTCCTTATCGATGCGCCAGGTAGCCCCGTTCTCAATATTCGGGTGATATTTCGCGCTGGCAACAAGTTTGTAAAATCTAACGAAATCTACGAAGTTGCTCACCTTATGGAGCATATGGCTTTTGGCCGCAATGCGAAATACCGCGACGAGCAATCCTATGAAGCAGATTTTACAAAAAATGGCGCTTACCATAACGCCTGGACGTCTGACTGCTTTATTGCCTATGAGGCTGAGTGTGCAGATTTTGAGTGGGAGCGCATTCTTGAACTCCAAGAGCTTGCAATTACGAGCCCGCGTTTCAACGAGGAAGAACTTCGCTCCGAGAAGGGCAATGTCCGCTCAGAACTTACAGGTTATCAGAATGATTATTCTCGTCTGATTTGGCCAAAACTCCAGCAAATGCTCGGCGAAGAAGTTTTAACTTATGGCGAGCGTCTCAAGACGATTAATAATATCGAGCTAAAAGACGTGCGCGACCACTATCGCCGTACGCATACTGCGAATAATATGCAGTTTATTATTACTGGCAATCTGCGCGGTCGCAAGCACAAGATTATTAGTATGCTCGAGAATTGGGATCTCAAACCGGGCGAATCCTTTGAGTTGCCTCTATCTGCCTATCACGCTTCGTCCCCGGTGCTAATTCGCCGCAAAGATGCCAGTAATATGAGCTTCGGTTTTTCTTTCGTGATTCAGCGCGCGCTTTCGCCGTCTGAACAGTATGCGATGGGCTGTCTCAACCATATTTTGAATGGCACTATGAGCAGTAAGATTTTTGGCGCCGCCCGTAAAAAAGGCCTTGTTTATGGTATGGGTTCGCAGACCGAGAGCGACAAATGGTCGAGTACTTGGGACTTTGACGGCGAGGTAAATGCCGAGAATGCTGCCGATCTTTTTGATTTGATTGCAGTTGAACTCGGCAAGGTTATTAATGGTGACATTTCCGAGAGTGACATTGAGGCTGCTAAGGCTTATGCGCTCGGCCATCATCAGATGCTTGCACAGACCGCCGATCAAATTAGCGCGTATTATCTGCGTGATTATGTTACGAACGGCACTTTCCGTCCAATGTCTGACGCGCCAAAGATGATAGAGAATATCGATAAGGGAACTATTGTCCAGCTCGCGCGTATTTTTATGCAATCTGGCATTTCTGGTCTTGCCGTTGTCGGCAATATGAACAAAGCGTTTCTTGATGAACTTTGGACACGTATTCTGGACACGGTATAAAAAAACCCAGCCGTTTGGCTGGGTGTTTTTTATTGGATGAATCCGCTTTCGTCTCCGACGAGAGCGCGTCCCAAAGCAAAGATATCGCTTTCGTTGAAAATCAAGATATCCTTGCCGAGTTTACAGTAGTAATCGTCGGCTGTCGTGCCGTTTTGGCTTAGTACTATTCGGTACGAAACGTTACTATCTGTTTTGGTGAAACTAACAATCGAATCGAATAAATTGAACGATACCACTCCGGCTCTTCCGACCCACTTTTTATCTTCATTCTTGTATCCATAACTCTCAAGGAGCATTGGAATATCAAGCACATCGTCAAAAGTGAATTGGGCTAGCCTCTGCCGAAAGGCCGTGTCGGCCTTCGTCATAATCGATTCATAGTCTTCGCGGACTGCCGCTACCTTGTCGATAATGTCATCGACTGTGTCGGAATTAGCGGGAGTGCTTCTTCCGAGCTGGATTACCATAATGGCGATAGCTACAACAAAACCGACGGTGATCAAAACAGTGACAATTTTTGCCTGTTTTTCCGTCATACAGTTTTCGTCTCTACTTAGTTCCGATACGATGATGTAATCCTTTTCGTCATCCATACTAGTCCCCTCCTAATGTGCTTTATTTTTGCGCGCAAAAATACGCGAAACAACAATATAATTATGCCACACTTATCGCGAATAGTCAATTGAAGAAGCGGCCAAGAAAAATCCACGCTACAACGTGGATTTTCCCGACGATAATCTATTAAGCGTTTAACTCTCTGTGACCGAGCTTGTTTGCTAAGTCAGAGAGGTAGAAGCCGATTACGCCACCAAATACTGGGAAGATGACGTAGGTTACAAGCATTGGCATTAGTTGGCTCATAAGTGCATCGAAACCTTCTGCGCTTGTTGGGAGCAAACCATACATAAATGCTGCTGCTGGGTTCATAATGAAGACATTTTCGCGAATGCCGAGGAAGTTGTTACAAATAACAACTGCGAAGAGCATAGCGAGGAAAATGCCGCTAGCAACTACTGCTGCGAACGTAAATGCACCGCGCTTGTAATCGAGTGCGCGCGCAAAGAAGAACGCAATAATGATTGCTGCAATGAACTCGATGAAGGTAATTGGCCAGAAGAATCCAGCGAAACCTTCGGTCGTTGCAAGGACGTCTTTTGCTGCCGTAAGGGTTGGCAAAAGAGTGGTCTGTGCATCGATGTTGCCGCTATCAAGGCCTACATTGTAGAACCAGTTGATAACCATGAAACCAGCCCACGCACCGACGAGCTGCGCAATGATGTAGAGCACGCCACGAATTGCAGAAACACGGCGACTAGCCATCATACCAGCGGTAATGATTGGGTTTAGGTGTGCACCAGAAAGTGCAAACACAGCTGCGGTGATGCCAGTGTAGGCAAAAATGAGGTAGAGCGGATTGTAAAGACCGAGCGTCAAAGCGACTGCCGTTACAAGTGCGGTACCGATAATCTCGCCGATAACTGCGCCGAGAATCTTGGTGTCTTTAAAAATTGTTAAAATGTTTTCGTTTGGATCGCCCTTACGAGCAAAGAATTCCTTGACTGGGTTCTTTTTGCCAGCCGTAGCTTTCTCGGAGACGATTTTGGTTTTTTCGCTGCCCACCTTTGCTGATTTGACTGTGGTTACCTTTGCGGTAGCTTTGACAGTCTTGACTGTACTTTTCGACTTAGATGCCGGTTTCTTTGCGACAGTTTTCTTTGCCGCAGGCTTCTTGGTCGACTTGGCTTTGGTTGTTGCCATCGCACCTCCTTTAAATGATATAGATTCATTATAGCATAACATCGGTAAAAAGGAGTAGAACTACGCTTTTTGACAATCGACGAAAAATCGGTTAATGCTATTGACGAAACAATGAAACAATGCTAGAGTAATGTTATAAATCCTATGGGTGGGAGGTACATGGACGACCCGATACCGGAAGATCTGGTCGTTTTTTGTACAAAAGGCAAAAAATGAGCACCGCCAAAACCATAGAAACAACAGAGACTATCGCCATCAAAGCCGGAGCGTTAACTAGCTTTCGTCATTTTGGCTACCGCGTTGTTAAGCGCACTTTTGATATCGTATTTGCATTAGTCGGCTGCGTTGGCGTGATTCTTCTTATACCATTTGTTAAAATTACTTATCTTCTCACTGGCGATCGTGCGCCAATCTTTCTCAAAAATCATATGCGCATTGGCAAGGATGGCAAGCCGTTTAGGTTCTATAAATTCCGCACAATGGTGCCAGATGCGGAGCGTATTCTCCATGAAGAATTATTCAAAGATCCAGCAATCTTTGCCGAGTATCAGCAAAACAAAAAGCTAAAAAATGACCCACGTATTACTAGAGTCGGTAGGTTTCTCCGCAAAACTTCACTCGATGAATTCCCGCAGTTCATAAATGTCCTAAAAGGCGACATGTCAATTATCGGTAACCGCCCATACATGGTTAGCGAAAAAGAAGATATGGGGGAATATTTCGATGATATCGTTAGCACGAAGTGTGGAATTGTTTCTTGGTGGGCAGTATCTGGTCGCAGCGGTCTTAATTTTCAAGAGCGCCTCGTACTAGAACAATGGTACTCGCGAAACTTCGGCTTCAAAGTAGATTTTAAGATCTTCGTGATGGCATTCAAAGCCGTCCTCGGCCAAAAAGGCGCAAACTAAAAAAAGCCTCGGATCCGCTATTCGCTATTTATCATAAGCACAATATTTTATGAACTTTTCTGAAAATATACTCTAATATAACAGGGGATAAAACGCTTGACTTTTAGCAGTAAAAATGCTACAATAAATGGCATAAATAAAGTATAACGCTCGATAATACGGAGGTGGCCGCGTTTTCGAGTATTTTTATTACAAAATATTTTGAAGATAAAGATATGGTGAAGAAGAGCAATCAGACAAATAAGGGCGCTATTTCTGATGCTAAAGAAAAAAGCCTCAAAGATATGAAAGTCTGCCTTGTCGGCTCGTCCGGCGGTCATTTGACACATCTCTATATGCTCAAGCCGACCTGGAGCCAGATGAAGCACTTTTGGGTTACCTTCGATAAAGAAGATGCTAATAGCATTCTAGAGGGCGAAAAAGTCTATTATTGCTTCTTCCCGACCAACCGTAACATCAAAAATCTTATCAAAAACACTAAACTTGCGCGCAAAATCCTCAAGGAAGAGAAGCCGGATATTATTATTTCCTCCGGCGCGGCCGTTGCGGTTCCGTTTTTCTGGCTCGGAAAGTTCTATGGCGCAAAAACTATCTATATCGAAGTTTTTGATCGCATCGATAAATCTACTATGACTGGTAAACTCGTCTATCCTGTGACGGATAAGTTTATCGTGCAGTGGGAAGAAATGAAGAAGGTTTACAAAAAGGCCGAGAACTTCGGGAGTATTTTCTAATGATATTTGTAACGGTAGGTACACATGAGCAGCAGTTTAATCGTCTTATTAAGGCAGTAGATGATTTGGTTGCTGACGGCACGATTAAGGAAGAAGTAGTCATCCAAAAGGGCTTTTCGGATTACGAGCCGAAGCATTGCAAAATATATAAGCTCATTAGCTATAAAAATATGCAGAAATATTACGATAAGGCTCGCATCGTAATTACTCATGGCGGACCAGCGAGTTTTATGGCGGCTCTTGAGCGTGGCAAAATGCCAATCGTAATGCCAAGATTGAAGAAGTTTAATGAGCATGTGAATGACCATCAGGATTATTTCTGTCGCGAAGTAGAGAAAAGGTTCGGGAATATTCTTATTGTTGATACTAAAGAAAGCTTGGCGAGAGCTCTAGGAGTGACGCAAAGGCAAAGAAAAAGCAGCTCGAGCAACAACGTGGAATTTAATAAGCAAATAATGCGCGTAATAGGAGAGATATAATGAGCAAAAAGCAAGAGATAACGCCGCTTAGGAAACTTCAGTTAGCTGAGCTGGAAGCATTGAAAGAATTTGTTAGAATTTGCAAGAAGAATAAGCTTACTTACTATATAAGTGGAGGTACATATCTTGGCGCAGTTAGACATAAGGGATTTATTCCATGGGATGATGACATGGATGTAGCTATGCCGAGAGCTGATTTTGAAAAGTTTTTAAAAATTAGCAACGAAATAAGTGACGATTTCAAACTTGTAACATTTAAAAATGAAAAGAGTTATAATTGGTACCCGCCAAAACTTCAAAATAATAAAGTTAAAATCGTAAATAAGTCTGCTAAGAACTCTAGAATAGAGGGAGCTTGGATTGATATTTTTCCGCTAGATGGAATGCCTAAATCGTTATTATTAAGAAAAATTCACGAGTTTAGACTTCTCTCACTTCGTGCATTATATAAGTTGTCTGATTATGACAATATTGTAGATACGAGAGAAAAGAAACGACCGTTTTACGAGAAGCCATTCATTTTTATAGGGAAAAATTTTAATATATTCAAGTTTTTAGATACGAAGAAAATGCTTTATAGGATTGATAAGGCATTGAAAAAATATTCTGCCGAAAAATCGGAAACCTATATGAATTTTATGGGTAGTTATAAGCTTAAAAGCGTAATATCGAAACACATATATGCTGATGGTGCATATTATGATTTTGAGGGGATGAAATTGTTCGGCCCTAAAGATTATGATACATATTTAACAATTATATATGGTGACTACATGACACCACCAAAGAAGAATGCGCAAAATAAGCACAATACGGAGGTTCTGTAATGATAATTGGCTATACACAAGGCACTTATGATTTATTTCACATTGGCCATTTAAATCTGCTAGAAAATGCCAAGAAACAATGCGATTACCTTATTGTAGGCATTAATAGTGATAAGTTAGTGTTAGATTATAAAGGTAAAATCGTAAATATTCACGATGAAGACCGTGCGCGTATTGTTCGCTCGTTGAAATGCGTTAATGAATCGCATGTCGTAGAGTCGCTAGATAAGATTGAAATGCTGGAGCGCTTTAATTATGATGTAATTTTTATTGGTAGTGACTGGAAAGGTAATCCTCGCTGGGAACAAACTAAGAAAGAAATTGAGGCTCGAGGAAAGAAGCTAATATTTTTGCCCCATACGGACGGGATATCGACAACGGACCTGACTAAGAGAGTTAAAGAGAATCCTGTATATGTAAAAATCGACAATGTTAATAATTCGGATGAAAGAAATATAAGAAGATTATTTCAAAAGGTTGCAACGCTATGGCCAAAAAAGTAGGGGATTGTAATATTTCATTTATTATCCCATGTTATAACCCTAGGCTTGAAGACCTTAAAACTGCCATCCTGTCTATTTTGAAGCAAATTGATAGAGGGGATCGGATAGTAGTAGTCGATGATGGCTCTGATGATAGCTCTGGAATATTAGAGACATGCAAGATTGATAATAGGATAAAATATCTGCGGAACAAAACGAATGCAGGCGTTTCGTTTTCGAGGAATAGAGCAATGAAAGAATGCTCTACTAAATGGCTTACTTTTGTAGACGCAGATGACGAGGTGCTGCCGGATAGTATCAAGGCGATTAAGGATGAACTAAAGAAGAATAAAAACATCGATGTTCTCGTATGTTCTGTCGGTTGGCAAAAAAGAAATGAGTATTACGAGTTCCCCTTAATGGACGAAGATGAGGAGTTAAAATTTTTAAAGGTCGACCTGATATCGTCGGTGGGGAAACATCCTAGATCAATTGGTATTGCTGTAGGAAAAATATATAATTCAGATTTCCTAAAACAGAATGGGGTTTTATTTAGTAATCACGTAACGCGTTCAGAGGATAATATATTTTTTCTAGATGTATTAATGTCGAAGCCAGTTATTAAAATTGCTCCTGTCGTTATGTATTTAATAAAAGACAATCCATATTCTACTACACATAAATACACGGAAAACGTTTGGTATGCTTTCTCTAATACGCTCAAAGAGTTTGAAAAACATATGGAGAAAAGTAGGACATATGAGGAAGCTTTGTCTATTCGCAGGGGCAAATATGTATATATGGCATCAGTAAATGAATTCAATAGCGACAATTATCGCACCTTGAAGGAGAAAAAAGCGATCGTAAAAGAGATATTAAGTATTGAACAAAATAGAAATGCCCTCAAAGCCTTTTATAATACGCGTGGGTCTTTCATAAAAAGAGCTATGATAAGATGCCTCGTTAAACAAAGATTGAATACCGCAGCGTTATTATTTAGTCTGAGGAATAAGGTGGTGGCATGAGTATAAAGAATAGAATAGATAGCAGCGAAATTTTGAAAGTATCACTCCTGTTATATATGGCGAGTGTTATGTTTCAACAATCGTTTCAATTTATCTTTGGGGGAGGCGTAGGTGTTTTGGCTATAAGGATTGCGTGCATTGTCTTAGCGGTAATTTATAGAATAAAAGCCCCATGTAAAAATAGAAAAAGGAATTTTGCATTCTTTATATTATTATCGTTAATACCATTTTTATATAATAACTATGATTTTCAAGATTATCGGTGGCTTCAGTTTTTCGGATATATTTTTGCAATTATATACGCAATTATTGTTTATAAGAGTAATATTTCTAAACAAATATATACTTATACCCTTAAGGTTTTTGTATTATTCGGCTTGATTACGAGTATCTTTTCGTGGTTGGAGTATATATCTTTCGACACATATACGGCAATTGTAAAAAATCTGTTCCCTAGTGATAACTATCGTAAGATGGTTCATTCATTTACAGCTTATGGTAATCTGTGTGGCTTAGCGATTAATTATTCTAGAAATGCTTTTCTTGTTGTCATGGGGGTTATCTGTGAACTTCATGCTGATATGAATAAAAAAAGAAAAATTACCATTATCGCTTTCTTTTTAATAACATTACTATCAATTGGAAAAAGAGGACACATACTATTTCTAGCTTTATCGTTAGGCATTAGTTATCTTATCATAAAGAAAATTAGTATAAAGACAATAGCAAAAATAATTGGCCTGTCTTTAGTGTTAGTAGTTAGTTTTTTTGCGCTTAGTAGCCACTTTCCGCAAATAAGTCATTCAATTGACAGATTTGTAACTGAAAAAGTAGATGATGATATCTCGAATGGTAGATTTGAGATGTATTCGGATATACGTGATATGTATAAAAATAATAATTATCTTCCGATAGGCTGGGGCGCATATTCAAAGAGTACAAATTACTATCATCCAGCTCTTCATAATGACTATCTTCAATTATATTATGAGACTGGAATAGTTGGGTTCTCTTTAGTGATAATTCCGAATATTGCTATGTTTTTATATAGTGCAAAAAAAGCAAGAAATAATAATAGCTATATTTATTCAATTGCGTTGACATATAATACATTTTTCCTTCTTTATTCAATAACTGGGATGCCACACTATGATCATGAACTATATTTTACATATTTTATTTTGAATGCATTTATATACAATCAAGGAGATTCTATCCAATGAAAACAAAAAGGGTGATTATTGGTACGCTGAATGGGTACAAAAATTACGGAAATAGACTGCAGCTATTTGCACTTTCTAAGATTCTTTTAAAAACAGGGTTACCTATTTATAACTATTGGCCTAATCATTCTCGTGATTTGATAGTTGGCTTTATTAGGAATAAATTATCTCTCAGATATAGAGTTGTAAAATACTGCAAATTTTGTAACTTCTCGAGAAAGAATACGCCAAAAATAACTAGACATATTCGCGAAAATGATTATATCGTTTTAGGCTCTGATCAGATATGGAATCCGCAATATCTCAAAAAACGCCCATATCTACTAGAACCGCCGGCTGAAAGTAAAAGAATAATCAGCTATGCAGCATCGATGGGAACCGACATATTGCCTCGGCATCAGGACCAAACTTTCAGAAAAGCGCTAACGAAGATTGAGGCAATTTCAGTTCGAGAAAAATCGGCAAGACAAATACTTCGACTGCTAACAAAAAAAGAAATAGAAGTCGTTCTCGACCCTACACTATTAATAAATCGTGTCGATTATGAAAAACTAGAATGCAAACCTAAAAAAATGCATGAAGATGAAAAATATATTCTTTGTTATATTTTAGGCAATCGTGAACAACTATCAATTATTGAGCGGTATGCAAAAAAACATAATCTAAAGATAATTTTGTTTTCCGACAAACGCGATTCAGATTATGGCGTCGAAGAGTTTCTTTATTTAATCCATCACGCTGAACTAATATGCACTGATTCTTTCCATGCATGTGTTTTCTCATTTATTTTTGAGCGCCCGTTTATCGCGTTTAAACGTACTGGTGAAGCGAATTATATGTATACGCGTCTTGAAAATTTAATCAATACATTTAAACTTAAGAACCGCGAATTTGACGGAAAAGAAATAACAAGAAAGAACCTTGAAGTGGATTATACTGAAGCGAAGAAGATTTTGAAAAAAGAGCAAGAGAAATCCCTCATCTTCTTAATGAAGGCATTAGGAGAAACAGAATGGAAGCTCTAGAAAAAGAACTTTGTCATATTGTAAAAACAAATAATAGAATTAAGATAAAAAATCTTATACGAGCGGTCTTACGGATGCAATACCCGAAAAGGAAAATAGCGTTTTGGCCGAATGCTATGGCAATTGATGCGCTTATTGTTCTGAATCCAGATAGTAAAGTGATTAAGAAACAAATTAATCTATGGCAGAAGTGTAAGTTCAGGATCGACGAATATGACGATATTTTAATGGCCTATTATCTGGTTACAGAAACAAATCTTTTAAACAAGAATCAGAATCAATTATTAATTGATAACATCAAAACTTCACTAAAAAAGTATAGAAATGAAATAATCCCATATAGAAAAACGAATCAAAATATGGCATATATTGACTTACTTGGTATGGTCCCACAGTTTTTAATCCATCTCGGCATTAAGGAAAATAATGAAGAGCTAATTGATTGGGGTATAAAACAGTTCGATGGATTTATTGAAAATGCTATAGACGAGAAGACAGGGCTTCTATATCATGCGTACGATATCCAAACGAAAGATAAAAAAGGCATCGTGGGTTGGGGTCGGGCTTTAGGTTGGATAATGACAGGCCTTGCGGATTCTATTAATGAACTCGGCAATTCATACCCAGAAAAAAGAATACATTTATTGGATATTTATGAGCGTATTTTCTCGAGTATTAAAAAATATCAACGTAAAGATGGGGGGCTCTCTTGGCAGCTACTTGACGTAGATGGCGCATTGGATACGTCTGCAACTAGTATGATTCTGAAATCTATGCTCGAGCTTGATGAAAAAACGCATATAATCAGCAGAAACTCAGAATTCTCAAAACGAATGATGCAGTGTTTGGATTTAAATTATAGAAATGGAAAAATAATCAATTGTTCGGCTGAATGTAGGGGAATTGGCGTCTATCCGCAAAAATACGGAAGCTATGCCTGGTCCGTAGCGCCATATGCTATATGTAAGAATCTTTCAAGCAATAACCCGGAGATGAAATAGATGTCGCGCGGAAAAGAATTAGCGAAGAATACAATAATAATGCTCATAGGGAAAATCGCGACGCAGTTCCTTAGCTTTTTATTGTTACCACTCTATACGCATCTTTTGCCAAAAGATGAATATGGCGTTGTTGACCTAATCTCTTCTTATGTCTCAATCGCTATACCGGTCGCAACGCTCCAGCTAGAAATGGCCGCTTTTAGGTTTTTAGTTGATGCTAGAAAAGATTTGAAAAAACAATCTATTATTATTAAGACTGCGTTTAAAGATTTAATTAAGAGATCTATAGTTGTTGCTATATTATATTTAATAACAGTTCAATTTATCGATTTTAATTATAAATACTACGCATTATTTGCGGCATTATCGATTGGACTTTCGAATATGATGCTCCAAATATCTCGCGGATTGGGCAAGAATCTCATATACGCTTTCGCAGCAATGGTGACTGCAAGCGCTACGATAGTGTCGAACTTAATTTTTATTTGCGGTTTTCATTTTGGCGCCGAAAGTATTCTAATCTCAATGACTATTGCAAATGTCATATGCTTCGGCTTTATATTTATAAAGCTAAATATTTACTCATTCTTAAAACGGGATAACACTTCGAAAGCGATTTCAAATAAAATGCTAAAATATTCTGCGCCTTTAGTCCCGAATAGTATTTCTTGGTGGCTAATTAGTTCTTCGGACCGTACGATTGTGACAGCAATTCTTGGCGCAGCGGCAAACGGTACTTATGCAGTCGCATGTAAATTCCCATCAATTGTTTCTGGTTTTATTAGTGTCTTCTCATATTCTTGGACCGAGTCGGCATCATTACATATAAACGACGAAGATAAAGATGAATATTTTTCTAATGTTGCGGGGAGCGCCTTACGGTTATTTTCAAGTATTGGTATTGGAGTAATTGCGTTTTTGCCGATAGTGTTTAATATTATCGTGGGCGAAGAATATAGGGATTCATATAGTTATATTCCAATTGCGGTGCTAGCCGTCATATTTAATAGTATTGTCTTGGTTTATAGTGCAATTTACGTAGCAAAAAAACTGACAAAAAAAGTCGCCGCAACGTCTATCGCATCGGCAATAATAAATATTATTGTGGATTTGGCTCTTATTAAGTTTATTGGATTATATTCAGCAGTTATTTCTACGGCAGTAGCGTACTTAGCTATGGCAATTTATAGACATATAGACATTCATAAATATGTCAATATAAGATATAGTGTTAAAGATCTGTTACTAGCTGTATTATCAGTCACAATTGTCTCTGTCTGCTATTATTTAGATTCATTCTATTTAACGATAGCGGGGATAATGGTCGCTATCTTTTATACGATATTTCAAAACTTGAAATTATTTAAGAAAATACTTAAGAAATAAAAAACGTCTCTTGAATTGTTTACTAATATGAAATATTGCTTCTTTTAGCGGATGCTGAGTGACTGGCACAATAACGTCGAAGACCTATTTCGCACAACAAGACCTCGTCGCTATTTAGTAGTGCCGCCATATGTTATACTAAATTAGTAATCAGGAGGTTTCAGTGGGAATTTTGGTAGAAAAAGACGAAGATCACAGCGAGCTCGGCCGCCGCATTAGCGCCGACTTGCGCGAGCGTGCGCAACGCTCCAGCAAGCAGGAAGATTACGACGGCGTCGAAGATTCCGAAATGCTACGCAACACGAGCAAGACCAACCGCTTCAGCTGGTTTTGGTTCATTCTTTTCTTTCTTGCCGCTGTTTCTCTCGTCATTATCTTCATCGTCAGCTAGGCTGCAGCATCAGCTAGCTTCTCTCTGATAGATATGCTAAAATATATCTATTATGGCCACTATTCAGGAACTAAAAAATGAGCTCAAAAAGCTCAACGCAGAATATGCGAAAATCAAGGACCTGCCGGCCGACCAACGTGCAGATTTTGGCAAAAAAATTAATCTCAAAAAACAGCAACTAAACGCCGAAATCGCAGCCGCCGAGGCCGCTGCCGAACAGGAAGACGTCGCACCGCTAGATATTAGCGCCCCTTGCGACATAAACGGGCAGCTCCCTCAGTTTTTGACCGCCGATTGCGGCAGCAAACACCCACTTATGACCGAGCTCGACCGCGTCATTGCGATTTATCAGAGTATGGGTTTCGATATTGCCGAATCTGTCCAGCTTGACGACGAATATCATATGTTTGATAGCCTCAACTTTGCGAAAGGCCACCCAGCACGTGATGGCTACGATACTTTCCGCACCGAGGAAGGCTTCATTCCGCCAGCTCATACCAGTACTATGCAAAACCGCGTCCTAAAGGCAAACGCCTACAAGCTCAAAGAGGGCAAAGCAATCGCTGTTGCCGTTCCTGGCCGCGTTTATCGCAACGAAGACGTCGATGCAACTCACGAACACACATTCTATCAGTGTGAAGGTGTCTATGTTTCCGAGGACTGCACGCTCGGCAACATGCTCGGCATCTTGCGCGAATTCTTCGAAAAATACTACGGCCAAAAGCTCAATATTAAGACTCAGCCTGGCTACTTCCCATTCACTGAGCCAAGCCTCGAATTTCTTATCGAAAAACCTGCCTCGCTTGGCGGCAAAGGCGACGGCTGGCTCGAAATGCTCGGCTGCGGTATGATTCATCCGAATGTTCTCAAGAGTGCCGGCATCGACCCGACCAAATACCAAGGTTTCGCGTGGGGTGGCGGCATTGACCGCCTCGTTATGTTGCGCTACGGTCTCACTGATGTTCGCAACTTCGAAGCCGCAAAACTTGATTTCTTAAAGGAGTTCGCATGTTAATTTCTCTCAACTGGCTAAAGAGCGGTCTCCAGACCGACGGTATTTCTGACGAAGAACTCGTCAAACTCATTGGTGCTCGCCTCGTCGAAGTCGAAGGCGTCATTGATCAGACTCACAAATACGACAAAATTTACGCTGTTCAAGTTAAATATTGCGAAGCAATCGAAGGCACACACCTCCATCTTTGCAAGATTGACGATGGTGGCAAAGCCGACCAGGTCGAACGCGATGCTGATGGCTACGTCCAGGTTATGTGTGGCGCGCCAAACGTCCACGAAGGTATGCTTGCTGCATGGGTTGCACCTGGCGCAATCGTTCCGCAGACTTACAATACCGACGAGCCATTCAAAATCGGTATGCGCAAAATGCTTGGCAAATATGACAGCTACGGCATGATGGCTGGCGCTGACGAACTAGATTTTGGCGACGACCATTCTGGCATTATTGAGCTCGAGCCGAGCCTTGCAAAACCAGGCCAGCTCCTCGCTGATGTCTTCAAGAACCTCAATGATAAAATTCTCGACATCGAGAACAAATCTCTCACACATCGCCCAGATACCTTTGGTATTCTCGGTTTCCGCCGCGAAGTTGCCGGCATTCTTGGTCAAAAATACGAGTCGCCTGATTGGTATGTTGACCCAGATCAAAAATTCAAAAACGACCCAAGCATCAAACTCGACATTTCTATCGACGAAGCGCTTTGTCCACGCTATACGGCAATCGTTTTTGAATCAATCGCCGAAAACACCAACCCATATACTAACTATGATGCGACGATTCTCGCTCGCTCCGGTATGCGCCCAGTCAATCCAATTGTTGACGCCACGAATCTTATGATGCTCGCTTTCGGTCAGCCACTTCACGCCTTTGACTACGACAAATTCGTCGCTGTCGGCGGTAGTAAAACGCCAAAAATCATCGTCCGCGCTGCCAAAAAAGGCGAAAAACTCGAGCTCCTCGATGGCACAACCATTGAGCTAATTCCAGACGACATTATCATTACGAGCAATGACGTTCCAGTCGCTCTCGCTGGCGCAATGGGCGGCGCAAGTACTGCCATCGACGCCAATACAAAGCGTGTCATCCTCGAATCCGCCACCTTCAGCCTCTATAATCTTCGTAAAACTCAGATGGCTCACGGCATTTTCTCCGAAGCTATTACGCGCTTTACGAAAGGTCAGCCTTCCGGCCAGACCAAGGCTGTCGCTCTCCGCTTCGCAAACAAAGCGTCCGGCTATCTCAAACCGCTCGCTCTCTTTGACACACAGCAAAAAACTCCCGCTCCAATCGAAGTTGAGCTAACTCTGACGCAACTCAACAATCTGCTTGGCACAGATTTCACTGGCGACCAAGTCAAGACTATTCTGACGAATGTTGAATTCGGCGCAAAGATTGATGGCGATACGATTCATGCTGTTGTCCCATTCTGGCGCACCGATATTCATATCGCAGAGGATATTATCGAGGAAGTTGGCCGCCTCTCTGGCTATGACAATATCGCGCCAATTCTCCCGCTCCACGCTACCGCCACTCCGAACGAAATGTTTGCCCTCAAGAGTCATATTCGCGATTTCTTGTCCGCTCGCGGCGCCAACGAAGTCCTTACTTACAGCTTCGTCCACGGCGACCTTATGCAAAAAGTTGGCCAAAAGCCAGACAATTCTTACAAGATTGTGAACTCAATTTCGCCAGAGCTCCAGCATATTCGTCAGAGCATCGTTCCGAGCTTGCTCGACAAGAGTTATGCTAACCTTCGCGCTGGTCATGACCGTTTCGCGCTCTATGAAATGAATCAAGTCTATCCAAAGGACCTCGGCCTCGACGACCAAAAAGTCCCTGTCGGCCGCTACGAACTCGGTTTTGTGTTTGTCAGCCAATCTGGCGAAAGCAACTATTACCTCGCCAAGAAATACCTCGAGGATTTGCTCTGTAGTCTCAATGTTCCTGCAGAAATTTCAGCATTCGCCAAAAACAGTACGAATAGCTACTACGAGCCGAAGCGCTCCGCCGCTATCAAGGTTGGCGATAAAACAATCGGCTATCTTGGTGAAATCAAACGCAGCATTCTCCGCGACTTTAAACTCCCAGCAGGTGTCGCCGCCTTCGAACTCGGCCTTAGTGACCTATTGTCGTCTGCTCAAGGCGAGAATACGAAGGATTTTCGCACCAGCGATTATCCATCAGTCTCTCGTGACCTTACGCTGACGATTGACCAATCTGTCGCATATGCCGACATCGAGAAACAACTCCGCGCAATCTTGTCGAGCTATATCTACAAACTCGTCCCAACTTCGATTTATCAGGCGAAGGGAAGCGCAACCAAAAACGTCAGCTTCCATATCGAATTTGCCGCAACCGACAAGACGATGACAAAGGAAGAAATTTCCGCTATAATGAATAAATTAGAAGCAGTTAAATAATTGGGTGGTATCGGAGGTAATATGATTGTAAACGAAGAAAGAAAAACCACGCCAAAACAACGAATTATTATTGCGCTTATCGCTATCTTTATGCTCGGCAGCACCTTCGCATTGTATGCCGGTATTGTCCTTAGCTACAACAACCAAGAGAAGCAGGCAAACCTCGCCAATGAAAAAGCGGCTCGTTTTTCTGAGCTTTATCAGGAATATCAGGATCGCGCCGACAGCCAGGCAATTATCCTCTCGGCGAAGTATTTTGAGACTTTCAAGCAGTACAAATCCGAGGTCAAAGCCTTCAACGCTGCTGGCGTTAATACGCTCGTAACTAGGGATCTCGTTAAAGGTTCTGGCCGCAAGATTTCCTCTACGACCGATGATGACGGAAATGTCGTAGAATACGATACGGATTACGCCGCCTACTACATCGGCTGGCTCTCTGATGAGACGGTTTTTGACTCTTCTTTCGACAATTTCTCTAGTCCTTCTTCGCTCCTAAAGCCACTTAACGGTACTAGCCAGATGATTCAGGGGTGGCTAGAGGGAATTGAAGGTATGCATATCGGCGGTGTCCGTATGATTGAGATTCCGTCCGTTCTCGGCTATGGCAGTACTGATCGCGGCACGATTCCTGCTGATTCGCCTCTCAAATTCATCGTTATGCTCGTCGAGAAACCAGAAGCCCTCGAGGTGTCTGACGAGCTCGAGAATCTCGGTATTGAGCTTTACGGCTATTCTATCCGTAGTAATCAATAATTTTGGCAAAAATCCGCCCATAGAGGCGGTTTTTTGTGCTAAAATATCACTCAGTCCATCAGGCAAGCACTCTTGACGGAACGTCAAAAACGCTTATGAATACTTGACTATTTATAACAAGTATGATATAATGGAACTCGTGAAGTCATCTCATAGCTTCAATCGCACCTTAATAGCTACATTTCAAAGCAGAACCTCCATTTTTACCTGCATTCTTGAGTATTTCAAGCGCGAAACACTTAAAAATGCAGGTAAAAATAAAAAAATAAACGGAGGTAGTGTTTATGAACATTTTAGCAGCTGTAAACGCAGAATCTTGGTATCACAGTTTCACTCCCAGCTTCTCTGGGTCGGTATTGTTAGTAACCATCGCCTTATTGGCCTTGAGCTACTACTTCGGAACTCGCGCCGTCAAGGTGCTCCCGATTAACCAGGATAGTGACTATTTGTATTATTATGGCGGCAACAAGGCAGAAGATATCAATCAGATCTTTAAGCTTAGAAACATTAGAACTCAGGGAAAAACTGATTCGAAGTTCAAAAAAGCTGATTCGATGATATTGTTCTGCGGTTGTACTGCGGATGTTGTTTGGGGAATAATTGCGGGAATTATCTTCGCGTATATGTTCTTCATCAACCATTGGGACGGGCTGGTTCAGTTTATGATCAACCTGTTATCTCCCAAGGATGGCGCAGCTTGGGGCGACATTCTCGCTCTCATCGCGCTTTATGTGCTTGGCATCATCATCGGTTTTCTTTGCTATGTTATCAGATTAATCGGTGAAAGCCGTAAGGCGCAGAAGCTCGTGCGAGCATATCTCAGAATGTTCCGCAAACCCATTGTTCGCCAGACTCCTTCCATCGCCTATGTGGCGGGCTGGATTTATCTCTGCATAACGGACTATTACGATGAGAAAAAGTCCGAAGAAAAGAAGTGTGGCTAAAAAACTAGACCGGTTCAATTTGGACCGGTCTTTTCATTTAATAAGGCAATAGTGACTGATACCAAAGCTGCAATTCTTCGAGCAAATATTGGTCAGCACCGCTCTGCGCTAATTCTTGAATGCGCTTGATGTAAGGATTGGCGCTATTTTTTATGCGTTCGACCCGATATTTTTCCCAGGCTGCGTGCTCCGACTCGGAAAGGCTATTCTCGAAATTTCGCGCCTTGTAGTGCAGTAATAAGTCCGGCAAACGTGGGTCGTGAAAATCTGGGTGGAAATCCGCCAGGTCGTTTGCCGTTGCTCGCGAAACTACCTTGCATTTTACCTTATCTTGGTCATCGAGGAAGCCATCATAAAGCGCACTTTCACTGTCCGGCGAAGGCGGAAAAACCTCGCCTTTATAAAAATCTTCACGCATTCGTTCGGCAAAATCTGGATGCGCAACAAGCGACTTTAGATTCTTTTCGATCGTCTCTTTGTCTAGGCCGATTTTCTTCCAGCCGTCTTTTTGTTCAAGCACGCCAATCGGCGCCACGGCAGGGCAACGGTTATATTTTAGCTCCTTAACATTGATAGTGTTATTCTCGGAATCTTTTAACCAATCGTCCAAGTTGTAGTGCAAATCAAAAACCAGCACGCCGCTGTTCTCGCCTGGCGCAATCGGGAAGAAAACCGAAGTGCTATTCTCGCCCGAACAGCGCGAACCGGAATTCACAAACGGCACTGGATTCTCCAAATTTATGAAATTCTGCACCGCACGTTTTTCGCGCATTTTAAAAAGGAAATCATATATCTGCGGCTGCTTTTCGCGAATCAAACGCGCGACGTCGATCAAAGCGTTTACATCCGCAAGTGCATCGTGTGCATTTTCGTGCGAAATACCATTCAACTTCGTGATAAGTTCCAGACGGTTCGTCGCTTTGCCGTCGTCTGTGACTGGCCAATTAATTCCTTCTGGCCTGAGCGCCCTCGTCATACGCACAACGTCGAGCATATCCCAGCGACTACGTCCATCTTTCCATTGCCATTCGTAAGGGTCATAAAAATTCCGCCAGAAGCAGTAGCGCATATGCTCGTCATCAAAATGCACCGAATTATATCCGCACGCAATCGTATTCGGCGTGAAGATCTCCTCCATTACAAACTTGCAAAACTCCGCTTCGGTCAACCCGTCGGCCTGCGTACTCTGCGGCGTAATGCCAGTCACCATAATTGCATCCGGACTCGGCAAAGTGTCATTCGCGAGCTTCACGAGAATATTTACCGGCTCGCCAATTGGCTCCAAATCCATCGTCGTGCGCTGACCGGCAAACTGCATAATGCGATCCGTGCGCGGGCTAAGCCCTGATGTCTCCAAATCATAAAAGAAAAATGTTTGATCCATAAATCTATTTTATCATTTTGAAAATGCTTGAGTTTTTAATCTGTGAATTATCTATATATAATTAAATCATGCATAAGTTGGTAGGTATAAATTCACTTCGTTTTTTCGCGATTGTTTTAATCGTGGCCTACCATCTGTTTCGCGATTATTTGCCGGGCGGATTTATTGCGGTGGAAGTATTTTTTTGTGTCTCCGGCTATCTCGTCACTAGCAAAATTATTCGCCAGCTAAATTCCGAAAAAGGCCTCCACTATTGGTCATTCGTTTATTCGCGTTTCAAACGCCTATTCCCGGCGCTATTAATTTGTGTTGTGCTTAGTTTGATTATTGGAATATTCGTTAATCCAGACGTTATGACTGGCGCTCGCGGCAACACGCTCGCCGCTCTGACGTTCACGACGAATATCGCCGAGTTGTTGTCTGGCGGCAGCTACGAAAACAGCTACCTCCCAAATCTGTTTGAGCACACTTGGTTCGTGGCACTTTTGTTTCAGTTTTACCTCTTTTTGCCAATTGTTTTTCTCATCTTTCGCAAACTCTGTCGCACGAAAAAAGCGGCCATTTCTGCATCTGGCCTCATTCTGCTAATTGTCGGAATTTCTTCAATGATTACTATGCTGTACTATGGCGGATTTTTCCATATGTATGACCGCGCATATTTCGCGCTCGATTCGCATATGTTTTCGCTCTGCATTGGCTCAGCTTATGCGGTGTATAAATATTTCTGGCCGCGTCCGCCACGCGCCATTCGTCGCAAGTCGTATCTCATTTTGCCGGCCTGCCTTGCGGCGCTCGTTTTCTTGTCTTTTCAGCTGCACTACGATCATCCGCTGACATTTATTGCTGGTTTGCAATCGGTTGCAATTCTGACCGTGCTGATTCTGGCTTGCATTATTAAGCTTCAGAATAATATAAACGAACGGCATAAGACCTCGAATATTGTGCGTATTGTTGAAAAGCTGGGTGGCTTGTCGTATGGTATTTATTTATTCCACTGGCCGCTCTATATTTTACTTCCGCATTTACTGCCGTCCGACACAGCCGACTGGGGCTATGCGTTGATGAATATTGTGATTAGTCTTTTCTTGTCGTCGATTATTTTTGAACTCTCGCAAATCAAAAATCTCTATCGCAAAATTCGTCATCTGCGCCGCCTGACGAAAATATCCTATGCTACTGTGGCACTAGCACTCATAGCGGTCGCCGTAGTTACGCTCGTGCGCGCGCCGAAGACTTCGAGTATCGCCGAGCAACTCAGTGCCGCGGCGGAACGCGATAATAGCGAGTTAGTACAATCAGCCACGCCAACGGCAAATTATATCAATGCGAGCTTGATATTAAACGAAACAACCGACGTGCTAAATACGCAGTTACTCCTAGCACAAAATGCCGAAATTCTTCCTGCACCTAGCGTGTCGCTCGCTGCGCCAAATGTTTATTCAGCCAAAGTTTTAGTGATTGGCGATTCTGTTACGCTTGGCGCAAAGCAAGCAATTGAATCAACTATTGCTCAGTCGTTTGTCGATGCGAAAGAGAACCGTGGCATCGAAGCGGCGAGGACTATTATGGCGAGCTATGCTGCTTCTGGTCCATTACCGAGCACGATTGTTATTAGCCTCGCTACCAATCAGCGCACGATTACCGACGCGATTTTGCAAGATATTATTAATGTTGGTGGCGAGAAACGAAAGTATATTTTCGTGACAGCTTATGCTGGACCGTTGCAACCGCGCGAAACTCAGAATACCGAATTAAAGAATTTTGCTGATAAACACAACAATGTTTATGTTGCCGACTGGTGGGAAATCTCACACGACGATTGGTCGCTGATGTACGCTGATCATATCCATCTAAATCCAGCCGGACGCACAGTCTATGCGAACCTACTCAGCAACGTTATGCGAGGTATGAGATGAGCCGCCGCCTACTAGCCACGATTGTATTCACGCTCGCTTTGATTTTATCTGCCGCGGAAGTATTCGCGATTTTTACCGCGCGTAACCAATACGACTATTCGCGTGCCAAGGATGCTGCCGAAGAGCTTACTGTAGAACTTAGACTAATATCGGCTTCTATCCATTCCGGCGATAAAACTTTGATGCAGGATTCGTACGCTCGCTATCGCGCAACGCTCGCTACTTTCACTGACAATGAATATGTGCATCGTAAACAACCAGAATTATTATCGTCTTTGCAAAAATATAATGCGGTTATTTCAGGAAATTCTGTCGAACTTAATGAACTGCTAGAATTGAGCGCGGCGCTTTCTAGTATTCGGTCGGAATTAATCGATATCGATTCTACGGAACTTGACGCTGCTCACTTCTATCAAATTCAGCAAACTTTCCAAACGCTAAACGATTCGCTCGATGATATACGAAGTGAAAATCTCTCTCAAGTTAAATCGCGCCTAAGCTCGTTTTCGCAAAAAATAATTACACTCGCAAAAAGTTCGGCAATTTGCGTCTCTGTTTGTTCGAAAACAAACTTCGAAAATAAACAAAAACAAATCGCCGATATCAAGGCGCATTACGAAGAAGAGTTCAAGACGCTCGGTCAAGACATTTCGCAAAAGTACAGCCCGAGCGAGCTGATTGCGGGCCTCCAGAACATCTAAAAATGTTACAATAAATGTATGTATAAGATTCTTTTTCCTGAAACTAATAATTCATTCGTTCAAGCTGCCGCCGAACAACTAAGAACATTCTGCGAGCCGGTACTTGCTGAACAAGATTTAGCCAGTGCTACAAAATCTGTCGCGAATGGCGACTGCGATGCGCTCATCGCCGGCATCGATTATTCTACGCGCGATGTTATTTTAGCAACGCGCGACAATATTGGCGTTGTAGAGGGGAAGACCACTTTTTCAAGTCTCTTCGTTGCAAAATTCCCAGACGGCCGCCGCATTATTATTTCTGATGGTGCGACTTGCAAACATCCGACCGCTGAGCAACTCGCGGATATTATTGAGCTTGCACACGATGCTTCTGCGAAGATTCTCGAAGAGCAACCTCGCGTAGCCGTATTGAGTTTTTCATCTTTTGGTTCTGGTGGCAAGGACATTACGATGGATATTACGTCTGAAGCGATTTCAGTAATTCACACTCGCCGTCCCGACATTCTCGTTGATGGTGAAATGCAACTTGACGCCGCCGTCAATCCGCGTGTCGGAGAGAAAAAAGCCGTTGTTCGCGGTGGTTCTGAAGTTGCTGGTCATGCCAACGTTTTGATTACGCCTGACATTAACTCTGGTAATATTCTCTATAAATCTCTCGAGCAATTCGCTGGCGCAACTGTTGCTGGCCCGATTTTGCTTGGCTTCAAAAAACCAGTCTCTGATCTTTCGCGCGGCTCAACGACCGAAGATATTATCCTCACTGCCGAATCGCTAGTGAAGCTGATATAAAAATAGCCCCCTAGGAGGGCTATTTTTTCTTGCGTCTAGTTACGCCATCAAGCCGTCCGCGCATATCGCGCAGGGCATTCATATAATACAAAAATGCATCATACGGCGAATCATATGGCGAGAAGTAGGCGTGTACGTCGCCGTCATTGAAATATTTCGTGCACATATAGTATGGATGATCGGAGGTTTGCAAACGGCGCCAATCTTCAATTACGTCCGTTTCGCCACTAGATAACACATCGGCCTTCAGACCATAAATTGCTTTCATTGCTTCGTGTTGCATCGAGTTGCCAAGCCACGCAGACAAGTCGCGTTCAGTGTCGGCCCACGTCACAGTCCAAGGCATCGAAATCTCGGCTGTCGGTTCTGCGCTGTCGCAAGCCTCGGAAACCGTCAAGAAATTATTATTTTTATCTTTGTCCCAGCGATAAACTAAATGCTCAAAGAACTCAAAAATGCCGGTATCTTCCCAGATATTTTCGCCAAACGTCTCAAAATCCATAAACAAATTAATCAATGGCCCGCGCAAAGTTGCTGCTTCCAGCCATTGGATGTATTTATCGACCGTAAGCGGCCATTCTTTCCAATGTTTATCCGAAAAACGAAATGCCACGTCGTCGGACAAGCGATAGTTCTTCATTAGAAGCTTGATATTTTTGCAGCCTTCCGGACGATACACATAATTTGGACTGCGCCACTCCAGAATCTTATCCCAACCCTCAGCTAGGATCCCTTTAAAACCATATTCATCCGCCCACTTTGCTAGCTCGTTATTATAAGAAAGCTCGGTGTTGCGATAGACTTTTGAACGTACACCGAATAATTCGTAGATGCGATCCTGATGCTGTTTGACTTGCGCCTCAAATTCTTCGCGGTCATAGAAAAACGCTAGCGAGTGATAATATGTCTCGGCAACAATCTCAACGCGACCAGTCTTGACTAGGCGCTTGAGTGTCTCGATGACGTCTGGCGCCCATTTCTCGGCCTGGTCTAGGAATGTCCCGGTAATCGAAAGGGAAAACTTAAAACCCGCGTAATTATTTATGCATTTCTCGAGTCGAGCGAGCATTGGACGGTAAGATTTGTCGGCGACTTTCTTGAAAATTCGCTCATTATTGGTACCGGCGTACCAATCTTTTTCGGTCCAGTAGTCGTGGTCGTGGTCGACAGAAAAAATACTATAGTGCTTCAAGCGCCAAGGCTGATGCATATGCAAATATAGAACAATAGAACGCATTAAACTGTATTACCTCGCCTAGAATCGATTTCTCTTATGTTTCCTTACTTCATCATACACCTCGATGCACTTCTGCGCAACGTCGTCCCAAGAGATGCGCGAGTACTCGTGCTTGATGCCATCGCGTAAGGAATTTACAAGAGCAGGGCTCTCGGCGATGTTTACTAAAGCTCCAGCAAGTTTGTCTTCGTCCCAATAATCATAGCGAACAATTGAATGTAATACTTCGCCAACGCCAGACTGTTTCGTCACAATTAGCGCGTTGCCGTGATGGGCTGCTTCGAGTGCTGTTAGGCCAAATGGCTCAGAGACTGACGACATTACAAAAATATCGGAAATGCTATAAATGTCACGTAGTTGTTTGCCGCGAATGAAGCCGGTAAAGATGACATTCTGTGAAATGCCAAGATCGGCGCTCATGCGCATCAACTGATCTTTTTCTTCGCCGTCACCAGCAAAGAGAAAGACCATTTTTGGATGAATACTGATGGCTCTCGCCGCCGCACGCATCAGATGGAAAAGACCTTTCTGCAACGTGAAGCGACCGACTGTCGAAACAATCGTGTAGCCTTTCTTTTTGAGGTTTTCTAGGTACTGGTAGCTTGAGCCATCAAAATGATAGTCGTCATCAGGCATCGTCCATCCGTTGTAAGCTACGTCAATTTTGCTAGGTGGGATGCCGTAGCGCTCAACGATTATATTTTTTGTCGCCTGACTGACCGCGATAATTTTGTCAGCCCAAACTAAACCCTCATATTCAATCTGTCGAATCAGCGGGTTGCCGCCACTTGCGCCACCGCGATCAAACTCCGTTGCGTGAACATGTGCAACGAGTGGAATACCGAAATTCTTCTTTGCCAGAATACCTGCTTCATAGGTTAGCCAATCGTGCGCATGCACTACATCTGGCTTGAATTGCATTAAGTATTGCTCGACAAACTTGCAGTAATTCTTCTGAATGTCGCGAATCGACAGGAACTGTTTCGTTTCTGTTTCGTGGAATTTCTTTACCTCAATTTCTTTTGATTCGTAAGCGCCACCAAAACGAATCAATGGGTCAATCTTCATTGCAGATAAAACCTGCATATATTCTAGATGATGCTCGGCTTCGTATGGGACAACAAAATCAATGTCCGCACCCATTTTGGCTAGGGACTTGGAAAGATTCAAGCAGGCTACTCCGAGACCACCACTGTTGTGAGGAGGGAGCTCCCAACCTAGCATCAGAATTTTCATCTTCAATAATTATAGCACTAGCGGAATGCTTTTTGAAGGCTTGACGGTCATTTTTTTCATTGGTATAATAAGCATAAGTGTGAAGGTGAAATAAAAATAAAAACTGCGAAGATAGTAGTTTTTAATGGGGCATATAATAAATATTATTAAACAACCAGCTACTAGACGCGTTTGTTTCGCGTTTTTGGTGGCAATTTTTATTTCATCATTTATCAATAACTCGGCCTTTGCGGCAAGCACTAGCAGCGGCGTTATTACAGATGCGAATAATATCCGCTGGGAATATGAATTAATCGACGATGCGGACAATACTGATGAACCGCAAAAGCTGATTCTGTATTTTTACGACAAACCAGAAAGCCTCGGTACTGTGACTGTCCCATCACTATCGGAGCTAATTAACTTAGTGCCAAACAGTAATGCAAACCTCAACACCTACTATCTCAAGAGCGCAAATACGAGCGCCCAAGACACTAACTATCCTTCGCTCACCCGTCGCGTTGCTACTGTTGAAACGACGAAACTCGACATGCAAAATACCTCAAAGATTCAGATTCTCGGCGTCAAACCGATTATTAATCCGGCAGTAGAAACTGAACTCGTTTTTGGCCCAAACATGGTCATTGGCGAGAGACATACCAAGCGTATTCGAGCCAACGTCTGTAATCCACCGAAAGACCAATGGACAGATTTTCGGTGGTGCAACGATTATACCGTCACAGATTTTGACATTCCAAACTGGGAGTATATGACTGACGCTCAGATAGAAGCAGTCAATCCAACGCCAGGCAAAATTGGCTGTATAGACATCAATACTGCATCTTCTACTGCTTATGAATCTGGTAGATGTTTTGTTGATCCATATTCGCTCACGAAAGTCGATGCCAGCCTCGGCCGTGCATTTATGGGCTACAAGCTAAAGCTCACAAATTTTGACGTAGCGAACTTCAACTACATTGGCTGGGAAGCGTTTGCGGAAACTACTTTGCACGACACAGTGATCACGATTTCTGGCGATATCTTCCTTGGCACCGATATCTTCAGGGGCTCGAATGTTACGAAAGCAATTATTCAGACAAACAACATTGGTGAGGGGATATTCCGCGACTGCGCAAACCTCACGGAAGTAGTTTTTGCAGATGATGTCACCAGAGTTACGAACGATGCTTTCGCTGGTACTGGTCTTACTTCGTTCAATTTCTCCGCAACCAATATTAAAACTATCGGACCACGCGCATTCGCTGGCGCCAAACTGGCAAGCATTAACCTTGATGGCGTCGAGCGCATCGAATATAGAGCTTTTCAGGGCAATCAGATAGAAGAGCTATATCTGCCAAAATCTATCAAGTACCTCCAGGCAGAATTATTCAGAGACAACGTCGGCATGAGGAAGCTCACCGTCGCTTACGATACGCTCACATCTGGCACGACCCTTCCACTGTTTGTCGTTCTCGATAATGTCTACTCTAAACAGAGCATTTATAGTAGCCAACCTATCAACTCTATCGAAGAAGTTATTATTATTGCGCCATATGGAGAGAATGAGAATGTTAGCGCGACTCACATTCTGTATGACCAATACAAATATAATTATCATCCTACGACTCAGGAGTACCTGCCAGGCTGCAACAGGGAAGCTTCGGTCATGAACAGTTGTAATTCGAGCAGTGCTGCCGGCAATGACTATGGCTGGGATAATAATACGCCATATGATGCCTATGGCAGGTATCAATTATATTCTTCTTATGGAATGAATAATTTCCCGTCACTTGGTGTCCCTTCAAAGCTAGAGGATGATTACGCAGACGTCGACTCAAAGAAGAATATTATTGCGCCAATCTATTTTGCGCAATTACATAACTTAAAGAAAATCACAATTGGCGAAGGTTTTGAATATATTGGCAGCTCGGCATTTATTGACTGGGATGATTTATATAGTAGCGATACCGCTAGATTCCTTAAGGCGACTCCTTCTGATTATGAATTGCATTTGCCTAGCACGCTTAAAGGTATCGGCAATCATGCGTTTGATAACGTATTCGATACGAACTATGTAGATTTTACTATTCCGCAAGACATAGAATTCATCGGCGCCAGTGCGTTCAAGAACGTCTTATACGACAAAGACGTGGATTTTCCGAACCTCGTCGCACTCGGCGACTTCGCCTTTGCGCGAACTATGACAAAGAATGTTTATCTGCACGACAAGATTCAATATATGGGCATCAAGACCTTCACCTACTGTTTTTATCTAAATGATATTACTTTCGACTTTGACGTATTTAGTGACGATATTTACGTCGCATGGGCACAGCCGCACCGTTCTGGTCGCGCGTGGTATGATGCGCAATTCCGTCTCACGACTGAGTTTGGACCTGATCACGGCTTTATGTTACCTGAGTCTATTACGGAGGAGTATGGCATTCGGACTAACAGGCGCAAGATGAATGGCGATGAATGGCCATTCCAATTTGGAACGATTACCTTTACCGATAAGAATGTTAGCCAACTTCCGAGCGGTTATAATCTCTGCTACTATGTTGATCAAGAAGGTAGCCCTGGCTGTCCTGGTGGCGTCTATGTCGAGAGCAATATTAATGAGGGTATCCATAATACTCTCTTTGGCCACCTTAGTGCCGACAAAATCGATATCGGCAATACCGCATGGGAATATCTATCGCCACGTATGTTTGTGCGAATAGCTGCCGACGAAGTAGTGCTACCGCAAAATCTAAAGGTAATTCCTGGCGATTCATTCTCTGATGCGCTCATAAAAAATGAGTTAATACTACCCGATACAGTTCAAGTTATAGGCGATGCAGCTTTCGACTACGGCGGATTTTATGATAACTTTGGGTTTGGACTGGAATTTGGACCGGAAGATACGGTAAAGATTACAAAACTGCCAGAATCTCTCGGTTATGTCGGCAATGATGCCTTCTATGGCGATTACAATCTCACTGCCGATCTCAACTCGCCAAACCTCGCGCACGTCTATCGTAATGCATTTATGGGAACCCGTCTCCGTGACGTTTATCTCCCGAATACTATCAAGATGCTTCGTTCAAATGCCTTTGGTAATATTTCGACCTTGCGTAATATTACTATCGACTTTGACCTAGGCTCGTTGCCGCCAAATTATGTCGAAAGCTTCGCTAACTTTGACTGGCCACAATCGGTTGTAGATTTTGCTGGCTCTAACCTCCAAACTTACATCACTATGAGCTGCAACGCTAGAAGATCCGCGTATCGCTCTAATAATTCTAGTAATTCCGAGTATTCACCAGTTAGCACCTTCTATAACCTCTTTAGTCAGTCATTTGAGAGCAACAGTGTCGATGCGAATAATAATATCGTATATGGCCAAAAAGCTGCCGCCAACCATTTTGGTAAGCTTGTTTTTACCGAGAATGCTACGACCGATATCTATATGGTTAGCACTGGTTTCTTCTCTGGTCTCGAATTCGATGAAATCGACCTTAGCGCAACTGGCTGGAAAAATACTGTTACCGTTCCGTACGCCTTTGAGGATACGAAGATTGGTACACTCAAACTTCCAAGTGGCCTAGAAACTATCACGCTAGGTGCGTTCGAAAATGCCGAAATCACTAATCCGTTCGCGCTCCCATCGACCGTAAAAACTATCAATGGTAACGCTTTCCAGTGGGCTGAAGGTGAGATTACGAATATGCTCCCAGATAGCGTTGAGACTATCGGTCAGGGTGCATTTTACGGCACAGATATGTCTGACGAACTGGCCATTCCGGCCTCAGTAACAAGCATTGGTGAATCTGCCTTTAATGCCGGCGGAGCGGATGTACATTACGACACGGTCACTATTAAGCCGGACCTAACGAATCAGACAGCTAGTGGACAGTTGACGCACCAGCTCCTCTGGGCTAACGATATTGATAAGCTCATCGTCGATTCGTCGGTCCTTCCTGGCATCGACCAAGACCGTGGCGATAGTGAAGGCGAACAAGAGTTCTGGCATATGACTATGGATGAAGTCGTAATAAATAACTTGCCAAAAATCACTCGCGCCGCATTCGAAGGCTGCGAAAACCTCCAGAAGGTTGACCTCGGCCAAGATTCCGCACTACGCGCTATTAATAGAGAAGCCTTCCTTAATGACGAAGCACTGCATATTATTAACTTCTCGCCGGACATCAAGAATGAGAACGTCTATGTCGGCCCATATGCCTTCAAGAACACCGCCTTTACGACTATTGGCGATGGAATGAGTGATATAGATTTAACGGCCGCAAAGTTTAATGGCACCGATGGCTACGCATTTAGTGAGATGCCAAAACTTGTTTCCGTTGACGTCCCGAACTCCTTTAGCGCTGGTACTATACCAGAGGCGACCTTTGCAAATGACGCTGAGCTCGTCGAGGCAACAATCGACTATCGCACGACACTCATGGGGAACGCTGCATTCGCAAACGATGATAAACTTGAACGAATCTTTATTTGGGGCAATACTACGGTGCTTGATGAGAACCTACCTGGCTATGTAGCGCCAACTGGCGGTATGGGTGCCGATGATGATGAAACACCAGAATTCGGCCCAACGATTCCGGAGGGAACCGATATTTATGCCTATTCAACCTCTCCAGCGGAGAAATACGCCGCTTCGGATAGCCGTGCGTCGTTTGAAGGCAATTTCTATCCACTCGACGAAGTTCTGTATATTACTTCGAATGATCCAACTGTAGAAATCTATGAAGACCCAGACGATTTCGATAAAACAAATGTCACCGTCTATGCGCTTCGTCGCGATGGTGTTATTCTCGAATCAGACACTTGGGGTGAATTTGACGGCACGGTTTATTCACGCTCCGAAAAGGAACTGCACTTTGAAAAGATGCTCCCAACTATCGCGGCCGACCCAGAATTTGGCACAATTTGGGATACGCCAGTGCCGCTAAATGAGCTCGATTATAGCAACGAGAACTTTAGTGAGATTAACTTCCAATTTATCCGCGACCAGGCTACGGAAGGAGTAAAACTCATTAATGTGGTTTATACTGACGCCTATACTCGCGGCACGCCTGATACTGACATTGATCCATATACGGATGCGCAAATACCAGATTTGCCAATCACGCTCGCCATAAACATTGCACGCTACCTAGGAATGTTTGCCTTATTAATGTGTGTAGTAATATTTGTTGCTAAAGGCAACCTCGCGCGCCGTCGTCGATAGAAAAATCCCGCCAATTACTTGGCGGGATGGTGCTTAGACATACACCCAGTCTTCGACTTTCATAGACACGTTATTCTCGAGTAAGGGCGTGGGGTCGTCATAGCCCAAATGGACTTGCTTGACTCCTGCTCGAGAAACGATGTAAATGTAGTCTCCGGTTCCGATTTCTTTCTTGTTGCGGTTGTGCTGAATGGCGATAATACTAGTGCCACAGCCGTGCTTTGACTTCAAGATTATGTCGTCATAAGAACGTTCCAGATTTTTTCTGGTATAACCGCCGCCAGAAATCACAACAACTCTCTTTGCATCTTGCCTTCGAACCAGCACTGCGTCATTGCGCGAGTGTAAATCTGCTCGAGGTGAGACGGTGTAGAGGATGAGGTCCATGGCTTGATAGTCGCAGCCTCTCCGTCTCTTTTCCCGTGCCGTTAATGTGTTGCCGCTGTACTCGATGTCCATAATTGTATAGTCATCGAGAATTGTGTTAGCTGTGATATTGATAGCGCCAATATTTCTGACGATACCTTTACTCACAGGCAACGGGGCATCAAGATGTAATTCATTTCGATGCGTAGTGCGGACAATCACACCAGAGTTGTAGTTTCGGGTGCACATCAGTTTTAAGGTTACATTGCTGTATAGTGGCATAGGGGGCCCTCCTTTACCATTATTTTGATGGGCCAGCAAAACCCATATCTTATAATTATAGCACAAAACGCAGAAAAAATCAAGTTATAAGGCGAATTGCGAATTGTAGAGCTCAGCGTAAAAGCCGTTTTTCTTCATCAATTCATTATGGCTGCCGGTCTCTACGATATTTCCTTCATTCATCACGAGAATCAAATCGGCATTTTTAATCGTCGAAAGGCGGTGCGCAATAATAAACGACGTGCGACCTTCCATCAATTTATCCATCGCTTTTTGGACAAGTTCTTCCGTGCGAGTATCTACGTTTGAAGTTGCCTCGTCGAGTATTAAGAATGGTGCGTCTTCGACCATACCGCGCGCGATTGTAATAAGCTGTTTTTGGCCAGCAGAAATTGAATCATTTTCGGAAATATCCGACGACAGACCATTCGGCAGCGTCTTAATGAAATGCTCCAGTCCGACAGTTTTGCAAATATTCATCACTTCTTTGTCGCTTACATTGTGACGATTATAAACGATATTGTCGCGCACTGTTCCGGCAAACATCCATGTATCTTGGAGTACCATCGTGAATAACGAATGTACGTCTTCGCGCGTCATATCGTTAATGGAAGTCCCGTCAATTCGAATATCGCCAGACTTGATGTCGTAGAATTTCATCAGTAGGTTCACCATTGTTGTCTTCCCGGCGCCAGTTGGGCCAACAATCGCAATCTTTTGACCTGCCTTCGCCTTTGCTGAAAAATCCTTGATAATTGTTTTGTTATCGTCGTAGCCAAACTTTACATGGTCAAATTCAATATCTCCACGGATTGCCGACTTATCTACTTTTGTTTTTATACTAGACTGATCTGCCAATTCTTTTTCGTCGATAAACTCAAAAACTCTCTCGCTCGCTGCCGCCGCTGACTGCAAGCTCGACATTGACTGTGCGATACGTGAAAGCGGTGAAGTAAACAAACGAACATAGCTAATAAATGCGACGATTATGCCAAACGAAATTGCATTATTCATCGTCAACATTGCGCCCGTTACACAAACGGCAACATAGCCAAAGTTCCCAACGAATGCCATTACGGGGTGCATAATTCCAGACAAGAATTGACTGCGTTGGTTCGCGATATAGACGCGTTTATTGAGCGTGTCGAATTTGCGGTCGCTTTCGGCTTTGCCATTGTAGGCCTTTACGACGTTCAGGCCGGAATAGATTTCTTCTATATGCGCGTTCAACTTTCCGAGTTCTTTTTGGCGCATATTGAAGTATTTTTGCGACTTGCCGAGAACGAAGCCCATTCCAACAAAGCCAATCAAACTCGCGCCGACTGCTACTAATGCCATTGTCCAGTTTGTGATAAACATCATAATCACGACGCCGATCATTAACGCCGCTTCGCTGACCAAAGTCGAGAGGGAATTATCAAGACTTTGTGCGACCGTATCGACATCGTTTGTTACGCGCGACAATATATCGCCAGTCTGATTATGGTCGAAATATTTTAGTGGCAAACGATTAATTTTTTTCGAAATGCGGCGACGCAAATCACGCGCAAAACCATTCGAGACTTGCGCCATAATCAGGCCTTCAGCTAATTCGAGCAGTGCTGAACATCCATATAGAAGCGTGATAATCCCGATAATACTCCAGACGATGTCGAAATTAATTTCGACTCCAGGCGCTAGCCCTTTATTGATTTCATTAACCAAATTCGCTAATTGGCCCGGCGCAACTATTGTCAAAACTGATCCGCCAGCTGCGCATAAAATCGCAATAATTGCGAGAATTTTTGCGCCCTTCAGCTCGACAAATAATCGTCGAATCGCCGCGCCGAAATTCTTACTTTTATCTTGTTTTTCGCCAGGACGGCCGCCGCCATTAAACATCGAGTTCCTCCTGTGTCAGCTGTGAAAATGCAATCTGACGATAAACGTCGCAATTCTTCATTAGTTCTTTGTGGGTGCCAATGCCGACGCATTTTCCTTCGTCCAAAACAACGATTTTGTCTGCGTGCATAATCGTGCCAATTCGCTGCGCGACAATCAGAATGGTCGCATCGCTGGCGTATTTTTTGAGCTCATTTCTAAGCGCCGCGTCGGTCTTATAATCGAGCGCCGAAAAACTATCGTCAAAAATATAAATTTCTGGTTCCCGTGCAATTGCGCGTGCGATTGCGAGCCTTTGCTTTTGCCCGCCCGATACGTTTGTGCCGCCTTGAGCAATATGTGCATCGTATTGCTTATCCATTTTTTCTACAAAATTTTTTGCCTGGGCGACCCTGACTGCCTTTTTGATAATCTCATCACTTTTCTTGCCGCGTCCGTTGTCACCGTATGCAACGTTGCTAGTAACGGTGCCATTGAACATTATTGCTTTTTGCGGCACGTAGCCAATACGATTCATAAGTTCGCTTTGCTTGTAATCGCGCACATTTACGCCATCGACAAAAACGTCGCCTTCAGTCGCGTCGTAAAAACGTGGAACTAAATTAATCAACGTCGATTTACCCGAACCAGTCGAGCCAATAAAGGCCACCGTCTCGCCTTGTTTAACTGAGAAAGAAACATCGCGCAACAAATAATCTTCTGCGTCTGGGTATTTGAATGAAACATTGCGGAATTCGACCGATCCACGCTCTGCGGTTTTATCGTCAAACGTCCCATCCTTGATAGAAATTTCCGTCGACAAAACCTCGTTAATACGGTTTGCTGAGACTTGCGCACGCGGCAAAATCATCAATGTAATCGCGACCATCAAGAAACTCATAATTACGTGCATCGCGTAAGAAGAGAATACGACCATATCGCTAAAGATCGTTAATTTATCGCCACTCGCCGCTGCGGTAATTAGGTATGCACCAATCGTATAAATTACAACCGTCAAACCATTCATTACGAAATACATTGTCGGCGACAAAAACGACAACAAACGCTCGTTGAAAAGTTGCGTTCGTGTCAATTCTTGGTTAGTTTTGTCGAACTTTTTCTCCTGATAATTCTCCGCATTAAAAGCGCGTACGACTCGGATGCCAGTCAGGTTTTCGCGTGTTACGCCATTAATGCGATCGGTCAATCTCTGTACGATTCGGAAGCGTGGCACAACAATCGACATGATAGTAATCATTACGGCGAGTAAGAATACGACTGCAATGCCGGTCGCCGTGCTCCATTGCCAACTCTTGCCTGATATTTTCGCGATAGCCCAAGCGGCTGTCAATGGCGCTCGCACAAGCATCTGCGCACCCATCGCAACAAACATTTGCACTTGCGTAATGTCGTTTGTTGAGCGTGTGATTAGACTGCTAGTAGAAAATTTCTTAATCTCGTGCATTCCGAGATTCTCGATTTTCGTAAACAACTTTTTGCGCGTATTCATCGAGAGTCTAGCGCTGACGGTCGCAAAGAAAAATCCAGCACCAACCGTCGCTACGAAACTGCCAAGCGCGCATAATAACATCCAGCCGCCATTATTCATAATGTCGCCCATATCACTGCCTGGCGTCTGCACTAACTTCGTGATCGTCGACATATAATCGGGCATTTTTAGCTCAAGTCCAATTTGCGCGACGACCAACAGAATTCCGCACAACAAAAAAGCAACATCTCTGCCGCGTAAATTCTTTAATATTTTGAACATTTTTTCCTTTTTATCAAACTAAATCGGGCTACAAATTAGCCCGCAATACGATAATACTTTAGCATAAAATACTTGTCGCTGTAAATGGAAAAGCCCCTCGATATAGCTGAGGGGCTTATGGTAAACCGTCGCGCGTAGCGCAGCGGGAAGAAAGGAGCAAAGGCGGAGTAGGCCGGAAAATATAGTCTATATGTGTAGGTGTCTCAGATAGGTCGGCAAAAGCTGGTCTACTCCGCGTGGTACGATAAAGTGCGTCGCCTTTTGTTGCTTGTTGTAGTTTATTTGTTATCCTTAACACAAAGGGAAGAGTGGCGACTCCTCATATTATATCATATATGTATGAAAAAGCCCAGCACTTTTTGTGCTGGGCTCGTAAATTTTGTCCGCTAGGTGTTCGTTAGCGGCGCGGAGATAAGCTTTTTAATGCGCGAATCGCAATAAAGGGGGGCCGTACGCCCAGATCGGAGGCGGCTACTTATCTCTAAGAACAAAGACCCAAACTTGCCGCAAGAGGGTAATATACCAACCCATCAAGGTATATCTCGCGACAGCTTCTCAAAAGGAGGTCAGACGCCCTCCCACACGACAAATACAATGCAAAAAGGCGCCCAACCACTTATATTGTATCATACTATAGACAAATTGTCAATAAAAATACACCTTTTTGCGGTGTGTTAAAATATGCATAAATGGCAAAAATAGAAAAAATCCATATCCACTTCGGACTTGATTCATTATTGGGTATATTTTCCGCGGTATCTCTGTTAAAAACCATCATTTTTGCTCGCAATGTCTTCTTCGTCAACTTTATACTTACCGCGTCGCTTCTTGCTTTTGATGTATTTTTCATCTGGAAAAAGTCAAAAAACCGCACTGAAGTAGAAAAAACAGACAAATATCTCGATCGATTCGCTTGGAGAAGCCTCAGCTGGTTATTTATTACGACTCTTGTAATGTTAATAATTATTACAAAAGCAATCGTCCTGAACGTGGGCGCAGAGCAGTATTTAATCGTCGAAACGTTCGATAATGCGTTTATCTTTGTCGAAATCGCTGCGTTTTTCTTGGGTAAAAATGTTTTAACGCTAAATTGGCTCACGAAAAACAGCGGCAATGATAGTCGCTGGGCGCTACTAAAACGGTTCGCACTTTTTTCGGCAATTTACTGCTTGGTAGCGGCGATTATTGTATTTATCGTTCGGGCCGTATTTGCGGCAAATATCATCACGTTTGTCTGTATTTTGTTCGTGATAATGGCGACATTTTTCACTGTTACGACGATTCGCCAATCGATGCACGATCAAAAAATGGCCGACAAACGACTGCTCGCCACAATCCTTATATTTTTCGCATTATTTGGCGGCTACAAATTTTTGTCACGCGACGTTTGGTTGCTGCAAACATATATTGATTCTGTTCCATACATTTATGAAAGCAACGATATTATTTCATATGACGACGAAACTGGAGTATATACGATTGTTTCTGATTCCGAGGATTTCAAAATTCTTCAATTGACCGATATTCATCTAGGCGGCAGCTCGATTTCGTACGAAAAAGACCTAAAAGCTCTTCAAGCTGTATATAAATTAATCGAACATACTAAACCGGACTTAGTGATAGTCACTGGCGATTTAACATTTCCAGTTGGCGTCATTTCTTTCACATTTAATAACACAGCTCCCGTCAAATTGTTTGCATCGTTTATGGAAAAGACCGGAATTCCTTGGGCTTTCACGTATGGCAACCACGACACTGAAAGCCTTGCCTCTGCGAGTAGCTACGAGCTGAACGAATTATATAAATCGCTATCGTGGAAATCGGGTCACAATTTGCTATATCCATCCACTCAGCCTGAAATAAATGGAAAGAAAATATGGGGAAGAAATAACCAGCTGATAGAAATTCGAAACAGCGACGGCTCGCTCAATCAGGCTGTGTTCTTGCTCGATTCAAATGCTTACACAGGCGAAGGATTGAACGCCTACGATTATATTCACGACGACCAAGTTGAGTGGTACAAAAACGAAATCCAAAGGCTTAACAAAAAAGAGAATAAAACTATCTCGTCGCTCGGCTATTTTCATATGCCTCTCCAGCAATACAAAACCGCATACGACCTCTATAAATCTGGCAGCGACGAGGTTAAATATTATTTCGGATCAAATGGCGAACCTAACAATCTAATCACTGCGAGCAAGCATTCGAGTAAACTATTTGACGCAGCGGTTGAACTCGGCAGTACAAAGGGATTTTTCTGTGGTCACGACCATTATAATAACGCGTCGATAGAATACAAAGGCATCCGGCTTACTTACGGTATGAGCATTGATTATTTGGTCCTATTCGGCATCGCGAACAAGACGGAACAAAGAGGCGCAACATTAGTAACGACGCATCGCGACAGTAGTATTGATATCGAGCAAATACCGCTCGTCTCGATTAAATAGCAACAAAAAATGGCAGGGGCGGCAAGACTCGAACTCGCGACACCTGGTTTTGGAGACCAGTGCTCTACCAACTGAGCTACGCCCCTACGGCTAGACTACATTATATCATAAAAACACCTCGGATATGGTATTATATGATACGTAAGTAATAAGTGGAGTTATGGCAGAAAAACTATCTAGTGCAGGATCAAAAATGGAGAACACTAATAGTTTTCCGCGCGCGCGAAAAAGCCCAACTCCAGCTTCTGTTGCTGCGGATTTAAAAATCGTCGCAAGTAAATCTCCTGTTGAGGCTTCAGCGCAAGAATCGCAGACAATAAGTTCCGGCTCTAAAAAGCGAAAAACGTTGTCTAGAAAAACGAAAAAAGCCTTCAAAAAAGCCCTTCAGGCAGTAGTTGCAATTTCGTTAACTGCGATCTTAGTAGTCATAGCTATGCTGATCGTTAAACACTTCCTCACTGGTCAGAAACAAGACGAAGACTCTGATGGTAACTATACTTTAGTCGGTTCTTGGAAATCACAAGCCGCTGGCGGCTCTTGCTATATTTTCCAGGAAAACAAAGAGTTTTTCTGGCTTCCCGACTGTACAAATTCTGAGCAATATTACTTTGGAATTTATAACTCCGAAAAAGGCGATGCGGCGCTCGCTGCGCTAAACACCACACTAGAAAAAGCCCTAAAACTACTCATTGTCGATGAGCAAAAAGTAGTAAAAGACAATATTTATGCAATCACATTGCAATCGACAAATTACATTCAAAACGGCATAAACAATCCAGAATCTTCCGAAACAAGAATCCTCTTCATTTTTGAAGGCAGCAAACTAGCCCGCGCTTTTCGCTATGACACTGGCGATAGCTACACTTTGACGCTAAATAGTGAAATTTCTACCCCAAATCTTCCGCCCGCCTCAGAATAGCGTGCTATAATTTTATTAGTATATTAAAGTTCGAGGAGAAGTGATGGACCCAAGTTATCTCAAGGACTTGCTTTGGCGTGGGCGCGAAGTAGAGTTCGATTACGGCGCACACCGTTACACGGTAAAATTAGTTGATTATCGTTCGACGAGCGAATATGCTTTCGGACGCAAATGGGGTGACAAAGTCACTTCAGATTTCTTTGACGATATTCTCTATCGTCGTTATTACGGCGCATCTCTTAGTGAGATGCTCAAAGAAGTTAGTAGCTCCAATATTTATGTCTATTAATATGATAAAATTACTGTAAATGTATAATAATTTCAGTGATTTTATAAAAGATAAAAAACGTATTTGTGTTATTCAGGCCGAGAATCCTGATGGCGACTCGCTCGGTTCTGCTTTGGCGCTCGAGGAAGCACTTGGCGATAGAGAAGTTTCGCTTTATTGCCCAGTCGATATCCCGAAATATATGCGCTATTTTTCCGGCTGGGATCGAGTCACGAATGATTTCGACTACAAAGCAGACGGCTACATTATTGTCGATACGGCTAGCTCAGTTTTGCTTAGTAAATTGCTAGACGATTCCGTTATTCGCAACTGTCTATATACGACACCAGTTTTTGTGGTTGACCATCACGAATCAGAAGCTGATCTCGATTTTAATTACGAGAGCATAATTGAATCGACTTCTAGTTGCTGCGTGCTGCTTTACAAAATTTTGACCGAGCAGAAGATTGTGATTAACGCGCAATGTGCCGAGCATTTGTTATACGGTATTTTTGCTGACACTCTAGGGCTTACATCTCCATCGACGGCTTCTGATGATTTTCGTGCCTCCGCCGAGCTTATCGACAAGGGCGCAAATATTGCTGAGATGGAAGAGCGTCGCCGCGAATTTTCCAAAAAATCACCGCGCATTCTCGACTACAAGGCTGATCTTATCAAACGTATTGAATATCATCTCGATGGTCGTCTCGCAACCGTTCTTATTCCGTTTGAAGATATTCAAGAATTTTCCGACGAATATAATCCGAATGTATTGATTCTTGAAGAATTGCGCCTCGTCGAAGGAGTAGAAATTGCCGTCGCAATTAAAACTTATCCAGACGGCAAACTCACTGGCAAAATCCGCAGTAGCAAGCCAATCGCCGATCAGCTTGCTGGTTTCTTTGGCGGTGGCGGACACCCATACGCAGCTGGTTTCCGTATTTACGAAGATTACGATGCTGTATTGCCGGAGCTAATTGGCGCAACGCTAAAATTACTTGAAGAATAAAAATGAAGAAAACTCTCCGATATAAAATAATGGCAAAATTCGTCAAATCCTTTGGCGCTCATTTCGATAAATATCGCGAGAAACCAATATCCGAATCCGAAAAAGCTCGCGAAAAAGACCGTATTCTATTTCAAGAAAAAGCCGACGAAGCGGTCCGTCACGAGCATGAAAATTTCACGCCGCAGAGCGAAAAAGAATTAATCCAGGCCATTCGACGCACGCCGCGAGAGATTTTGAGCGTTCGCAATCGCAATCTTATTTCTGGCGCAATGTCGTTTGATAAACGCAAAGCAATTCTAATTATGATGCCACGCGAAGACATCACTTTCCTTGACGATAGTGAATTTCTTGGGCCAATTATGCTCGACAAACTTTACAAAACTGGTGACACGATTTTCCCAGTACTAAACAAAGCAAAGAAAGTTTGTGGCATCATTCGCACTGATAAGCTAGATCCAATTCATATCACAAAAGGTCTGCCTGTCACCAAACTAATGGAACACGAAATCGTATTTGCGCGCGATGACTATACGCTTGAGCAATTGCTCGCTGTGTTTTTGCGAAACCACACAGACTACGTTTTGATTATCGACAAAAAAGAAAACCTGCTCGGCTATGCCGAACTCAGCACACTCATCGCGATTCTATTTAACCGCGAAATCAAAGACGATTTCGAGGACGACGCCTCGTCGATCGCCGTCTCTCGCCGCGAATTGGAATAACTGATATAATATGCTTATGCTGTGGGCAATTTTTCCTATTTTTGCGCAATTTTTCTATACGAGTGGCAGCTATATTCAGAATTATATAACTGACGTTATCCTTCCGAAGAAACACGCTGGTGCGCTCGTTCTGGTGCATCTGCCAGCTTTTCTTGTAACGATGGTTTTACTATATGCATTGTTCGGCCGTGCAGTTTTTATTCTTCCGATAAATAATGCTTTAATTCTAATCTTAGCAGGCGCCATAAAAATATTTGGCTCAATTTATTTTTACAAAGCGTTGCGCGCCGGCGACACAGCGGACGTGAATATTTTTAGTCAGGTTTCTCCTTTGATTGCGCTCGGTTTAGGTGTGATTCTGCTAGGCGAATCCGTTACAACAATGCAGGGCATTGGCCTATTTCTAATAATGTCTGCCGCTCTTTTGATGGTTTTTGGCGATTCGAGGCGCAGCCGCCAATCGCCGAATATAAAAGTAGCTCTTCTGACACTTCTCTATGCGTTTTTCTCGACTCTCTCCGACGTTACGTTCATGATGAGTATCAAGGATTTTACGTCTAATCTAACTTTGCTCGGGCAAGGTCTGTTTTTCTTTAATATCGGTAGCTCGCTGACTGTTATTGTGCTGTTTATTTGCTTCCCGTCATGGCGAAAATCGCTCAAAACTGGATTTGTAAAAAGTACAAAACGCAAACGAAATCTACTGGCCGCCTTTGGCGACAATCTGACCTATGTTTTGGGAGAACTGTTATATAAATACGGTCTGTTAGTGGTCCCAGTTGTCGCAATGATGACGGCTGTCGGCAAAGTCGCAAGCCTATTCTTCACACTATTCTTCACACTATTTCTCGGGCGCATTATTCCGACATTTATCCACGGTCGTCGCCTCACAAAACGCCTATTCGTTAATTATATTTTTGCCGCCGTCCTCGTCGTTGTCGGCATTATTGTAATGAATTAGCACTCTTGCCGGGTAGAGTGCCAAGTGCTATACTTTCTTAAGTATGAGCAAACGTGATTATTATGAAGTTCTTGGCGTCCAAAAAGGCGCATCTGATGACGAAATAAAAAAGGCATTCCGCAAGCTTGCGATTAAATACCATCCTGACAAAAATCCTGGCAACAAAGAGGCTGAGGAAAAATTCAAGGAAGTCAACGAGGCTTATTCTGTATTGAGCGACAAAACCAAACGCAGTCGTTATGATCAATTTGGCCACGCTGGCGTTGGCGGCGATGGCGGCGGCAATCCGTTTGGCGGCGGCTTTGCGGGCTTCGGCGGTAACGGTCAGAGCTTTAACTTTGATTTTGGCGGTGGTGGCTTCGAAGATATTATAAATGCAATGTTTGGCGGCGGCGGTTTTCGTGCTGCACGTCGTGGTCGCGATTATCGCACTAGTATCACAATAGATTTCAAGGACGCAATTTTTGGCACAACTAAGACTATTGAAGTTGAGAATGAGCAAATCAAGCTAAAGATTCCTGCTGGTATCTATGACGGTCAATCTATTAGGCTTGCCGGTAAGGGCGGAGCAGCGCCAAATGCCGATGGCCAGCGCGGAGATCTTTATGTTGAGGTTCGTGTTCGCGCACACAAGACGCTCACGCGTGAAGGTGAGCTAATCCTATCTGAAGTAACTATCTCGATGACTGATGCTGTTCTAGGTACGGAAGTTGATGTCGAGACTGTTGACGGTAAGATTACGATGAAAATCCCAGCTGGCACTCAGCCAGGAACGAATTTCAAGCTATCTGGCCATGGTGCTCCACGCCTTGGCTCCGATCAACGTGGCCCACATATCGTCACGGTTAACGTTGAAATCCCACGCAACCTTAGCAAAAAGCAAAAAGAACTTATTGAAGAATTCGCCAAAGCCAAAAAGCGCGGTATCTTCCGCTAAGTACTTGACAGCGAAAATTGCTTATGCTAATCTAGACCTATATTAAGGTCAAAACAAACATGAACAGATATTTTCGCAAGAGTAATAAAAAAGGCGCTATTCTAGCGTTGTTGGCGATTTTGGCTATCTCTGCTACCGCCGGCTCGCTCATTGCTTATGCTGTCAGTCGCAATACCTCAGTAATTCAGAATGATATGGAATTTGCAGAAAGTGTTATGCAACTAATCGAAGATTCCGACCCAGGCTTTGGCAAAAAAGAGATTACCTTCAAGAATAATGCCTCTGCAGATAATGGCGCCACTCAACTTCTGCGCATTGCATATAGTGAGACTTGGACTAGCACTGATGGTACCGTCATAAGCAACACCGTTAATGGTATTAATGTTGTCGCAAAGAGCTGGACTACGGCATTTGTGAATGATTTTGTCGATGGCAATGATGGCTGGTATTATTACGAGAAGACTCTCGCGCCTGGCGAGGAAGTAAAAGTTCTCAACTCGATTTCTCTAAACAACCCTGACTATAATATTTACAATTACGACATCTCCTTCCGTTTCGAGTCTATCCAAACTACGGCAGGTGCAGCAACGGCACTTTGGAACAAGACTCCTACTATCTCGAATAATGGGGAAGTGACATGGGCGCCTTAAAGATTATCGTTCGCATTCTTAGCTATATTTGCTACGCAATTATTGGTATTTATGCAATTATTTGCATCCCTATGATTTTTGGCTCCAAGCCAGTCGTCGTTCTGTCTGGCTCTATGCGCCCTACCTATGAAGTAGGCTCGATCATCTACTATAAACACGTCGATAAAAGTGAGATAAAAGCCGATGATATCGTCACCTATCAGATGGGTAATACGCTCGTTACGCACCGTGTCAAAGAAATTCGAAACGGCCAGTTTATTACTCAGGGCGATGCTAACAACACAATAGACCAAAACCCAGTCGATTACAGTGATATCCAGGGCAAGGTCGGCGGTCTAGCAATTCCGTTTCTTGGCTTCGGTGTCCAGTTCATTAATTCTAATATATGGATCTTTATTATTATTGTCGCCATCCTCTTCGCTGAATTCTTGCTGAGCAATATAAAAAGTGGTAAAATAGCCGTAAGCGAGAAAGGTCAAAAGCAAAAAGATGATGGATAGGACCTAGCTCATTAAAGATAAAAACCAAATAAAAAAACTCATTAAAGAAAGGAAAATAATGAAGAACAAGAAACCAATCATCGCACTCGGTGCTCTCGCAGTCGTCGGTTTGATTGCCGGTACAATTGCATATTTCACGAGCGAAGTAGAGTTTGATAACGTCTTTACGACTGCTACCTACAAGACTAAATCAACCGAGGTGTTTAATAGCCCACAGAACTGGACTCCAGGTGAAACCACCGAAAAGACTGTCACTACTCTTAATGAAGGTACTATTCCGGTAGCTGTTCGCGTCCTTATGACCGAAAGCTGGACAAAAGAAGATGGCACTGCATTTACTCCGCAAGAGCTTGCGACTGTTGTCGGCAACATTCCGCAAGGTTCGGCAAACACTACTGACATTGCTATTATTAATACGTCTAATGTTGGCACTGGCGCCGGTAAATGGACTCAGTGGACATATGATGGCACTACTGCTTACTACTACAATACTTCACTTAAACCAAATGCAACTACTTCTAGTGTAATCGCTAGCGTCACGCTCAACCCTGACCTAAAGACTAAGCAAACAATCAATACTTCGACGGAAGGTTCAGTGACGACTAAGACTGCAACGACTACAATTGATGGTCTCGGCAAAGCTACCTACACTTTGACAATTACTGTCGAAACGGTTCAGTTCGATCAATACAAAGCTGTCTGGTTCCCAGGTGCAGCCGCAGGTGAAGCATTCGAAATCGTCGCAGCAGAATAATTTAATATAAAACATTATAAAGAGGGAGTCGCTATGAAGAAACTTGTAGTATCGCTACTTATGGGCCTACTCATAGCGGCTCCTGCTTTTGCAGTTGAAGAAAATATCGTAACAATCATAGAATCAAACGGTCAAATTGTATATAACGCAGCCGACGGTTTTGATGAGCGATTTATGGTTCATGAGGGTATGGTCCCTGGCGGAGAAACCTATATAGATTACCTCACGATCAAAAATGACACATCAAAAGGCTACGAAGTCTATTTCAAGATAACATCGGATAATAATTCTGCTAAAGCAAGCAATCTCATCGACCATATCGAGATGAAAATCTATATCGATGATACGCTTTTCTACGACGGCAAGGCTCGCGGTCTTGATTATCGTAGCCAGGGTGTCGATTTGACTGATGCCGTTCAAATCCAATTCTTTAATCCAGGTCAATCCGTCCGTATGAAGATTGAATCTTATCTTGATACAGCCTACTCGGATATCGATAATCCAGATACTTCGAGGACGCGCTGGCATTTTTACGTCACAGGCGAAACGGAACCTGATCCAGATGACCCGATTGAGCCAGAAGAAGTAATTCCGAACCCACATACCGAAGATAACTTCTCGCCATTCTTCATCGTATTGCTCGGTACGTCCCTAGCATTCCTAATCATCCTAACTCTCCGCGAACGTTCCGCGAAGAATAAGTATAGCCGAAGCTAGCCCGCCTTTCTATGCTAATATGATAAAATATACCAGTAGATGAAAGAATTAGCAGAAGATTTCAAAGCAATTGCTAAAAAAGATAAAAATCTATTTGTTTGGATGGCTTTTAACTTTTTGCTGAGCCTTTGTTACTTTATTATTCCGCTAATCAATTTAAATCCTGGCCATGCCAAGATTTGGGCGCGCTATTCTGATATTAATAATGGCTATGCGCAGAGCGATTGGTGGTATTTACTATCGTTTGCAATTCTCGCTATAGCTCTAGGTGTTGGTCATAATCTGATTGCCGCTCGCATTTATACAAAGCGCGGCAAAGATACCGCCCGTCTATTTCTTGTTATCACAATGATTATTGTTGCAGTCGGCATACGCTATCTGCTCTATATTGTAGACGAAGGATAAAATGTCAAAAGTAATTGAAATTCCTACCGGCAAAAGGACACTAAAATACCGTTTCTTCGAAATATTACCAGGCACGGTCAGTTTTTTGTTGATAGCGCTACTTATTATTCTCTCAATAAAATCGCCAATTGCCGCTTCGGTGTATTTGCTCGTGATAGTTATTATGAATCTTGTAAAAGCGGTCGGCATTGCTTTCCGCACCGTTCAGGGATACAAACTACTCAAGCGCGGTATGCGCGTTGACTGGGCGACGCGCCTAAATGACCTAGAGAATCCAGCGGACAGCTATGACCGCCTTGCCCGCACGAAGAGCAGCGCCTATGGACACAATCAGCATCTTCGTAATCTTTGTATGATTGCGGCGGCTGAAGACGGCTATTTCCCAAAGCCGAGCCAGATTTATCACGCGATTATCGTCACTATGTACAATGAAACACTAGATGTTTTGGCGCCTACGCTAGATTCTGTCGTTAATACGACTTTCCCGAAAGAGCGCATCATTCTTGTCTTAGCTTACGAAGAACGTGGCGGTCCTGCGGCTGAAAAGATTGCGAAGACTCTTGAGAAGAATTATCGTAAAAAATTTGGCGAATTTATTCTCGCAAAACACCCAGATGGTATTAAAGGCGAGGTAATAGGCAAGGGTGGCAATATTACGAATGCTGGCAAAATCCTCAAAAAATACGTTCGCGAAAAGGGCATGCGCTATAGTGACGTAATTGTTACGACGCTCGATAGTGATAACCGTCCGCATTCTTGCTATTTTGATCAGGTTGCTTACGAATATATCGTCCACGAAGACCGCAAGCGCTTGAGCTATCAGCCAGTTTCGCTATTCACGAATAATATTTGGGATGCCCCAGCCGTTACGCGCGTTGTTGCGCAGATGAACTCTTTCTGGAATATTATTTCCGCAATGCGCCCGCACACCTTGCGTAATTTCGCTTCTCACTCTCAGCCACTCGATGCGCTCGTTGAAATGAACTTTTGGAGTACTCGCACGATTGTCGAGGATGGTCACCAATACTGGCGCTCATATTTCTACTTTGATGGCGACTACGAGGTGTTGCCGATTCGCGCGCCGATTTATCAGGATGCGGTCTTGTCGGATAATTTATTCAAGACACTCAAAGCGCAATGGGTGCAGCTCCGCCGTTGGGATTATGGCGCGAGTGATGTTGCGTATGTAGGCGATTATCTCTTTTCAAAAAGACGCACTATTCCATTGTTTGAGATTGTGCCAAAATTTATCCGCTTGCTTGATGGCCACGTGACGCTTGCGGCCGCGGCGCCGATTATTGCGTTTGGTGGATGGATTCCACTCATCTTCAACAGCCAATCGCGCGATTTGGTTTCGCATAACTTGCCAATTGTTGTTAGCTATATTCAGACTTTTGCGGCGCTTGGCATTTTCGTTTCGCTTATTCTCTCAATAAGAATGCTCCCGCCAAAGCCAGCAAAATATCATCGCGCTCGTCATATTATGATGATTCTTCAATGGATTCTATCGCCAATTATTTCAATTGTGTACTGCTCGTTCTGTGCGATTTACTCGCAGACCCGCCTCGCCACCGGGCTATATATGGAAAAATTTGATGTAACCGATAAAGCGGTGAAAAAATAATTACAACATATTTTCGAAAAAGTGCATAAAATAACGTACTTATGCTTCGCAGTCTAAGCCGGCTGCGTTATTTTTAATACAGACAATAAATTGGAGGTAATATGCACGGTCCGTGACATCATTTTTGTTGGTCGAAAAAGTAATTAATTAGGAGCACATTATGAAAAAAATTATTATTGGAGCATGTTCGGCGCTCGCACTGGCGGCACTTGCCGCCGTACCGAAAATATCTGCTGCTGGCGGAACTACACTGCCGTCAAACGCACCCAGAAAATCTATCGCACTCGTCCATACGCTGAAAGGGGTTAGTGGAAGAGTGAGCGTTGGTTTTAATTATCGTCTAACTCAAAGCGAGAATAATCCGTATCACGTTGGTGGCGCAAATATAGATCCGTCTAGCGAGATTACTATGACTGCAAACAGGGATACTAGGGAAATAGTATCGCGTATGAACTTGAATTTGCAAAACCTGTATTTCTATAGAGTAGGTGACTATACTTTTACGATTGAGGAGGCTAGCACAAATGACGAATTAAACTTCCCTCATGATAGCGTAAATAAATATGACATCTACTTCCAGGTGACGAACAAGCTCGATGCAAATAATGAGCCTACAGGTGAGCTAGAAGTAACTTTGCTCGACCAGATGTATAGCTATAAAGATGATGCAAAAGTTCCGCTTGTAGCGAATTTTGAGTCAGTCGCGAATTATTCCTATATTTCACTCGAGAGCAAAGTGAGCGGAGCGGGCGCAGATGCCAATAAGTACTTTAAATACAAAGTCAGTTTCGATGGCTTGCCAGAAAATAGCGAACTAACGATTAACGGTCAGGATGAGAATATTGAATATGGCGGCGAAGAGTTTGAATCGAGTAATGTTCAAACGGCTTCGGACGGCGATGTATACGTCTATCTAAAGCACGGTCAAACAGTAACAATTGGCGACTATGCGTCCGGTTCTGTAATGGCGCGCGAAATACCGCAGGGCGTTAGCTATACGATTGAGAAGCTCGACGACGATGACGGCTACGTTTCTTCGTTAGATAATACAGAAACGACTACTGTCTCGAAAGCAATCGCTCCAGTTGGTTCTGATGATTTTGCCTCGCATAATACTACGATTGCGAAAAACGGTAAGGATGCGACAATCAATACAGGTGTTTTTGTGGCGACTTGGCCATATCTGCTCGTTGCAGCACTAGGTGTGAGCGGCTTCATTATATTCCGACGTATTTCGCGTAGATAATGAAGCGGGTTATTTCTCGAATTGGTATGCTGGCGGGTGCCTTAGTAGTGGTCGTGATGCTTTGGCTTTATGCGGCCACTGAAACAGGAGTGTTCGAATCGGAACCGGTCGGTGTTATTGAATTGCGTGAACTAAGAGACCAGGGTGAGCAAATATGGTTGCCTCATCAGGTTGCCTGGTTAAAACTCGACGATACGCATATAGATTATCCCGTAATGCAAGCCAATGATAATAACTGGTATTTGACGCACGATTATTATGACAATGAGTCTATTTCCGGTGCAATATTTCTAGATTTTCGTAATGCTTCGGATTTTTCCGACTCGCTAACAATTGTTTATGGTCATCGTATGAATGGCGATTTGATGTTTTCTGATGTTGCCAAATATCGCGACGAAGAATATCTGAACGCGCATAAAACCGGGACGCTTTATACTCCCGCAAAAGAATATGGATTACGTGTGGTTGAGTATAATGTCGTTTCGGCTGAAGCGGATTTCTATCGCACTCTATCATTCGGTGAATATGTTACTTCGCAATTGCTATTACTATCGACTTGCGATCGCGGCTCGCACGATAAAAGGGATGTGCTTCTATTGTCTCTAGAGTAAGTTCGCCAAAAGCGGTGTTTTATGGTAAAATAATAGATTATGAATGCAAGTGAAGTACGCCAAAAATATCTCGATTTTATGAAGTCCAAAGGACATGTTCAGGTCGCACCAGCACCGCTCGTGCTCGAAAATGATCCGACTACGCTATTTACTGGGTCTGGTATGCAGCCGCTTTTGCCATACCTTCTTGGCAAACCACACAAAGACGGTACGCGTTTGACGGATTCACAACCTTGCTTGCGTTTGCAAGATATTGAGGATGTTGGCGACCCTCGTCATACGACGGTTTTCGAGATGCTTGGCAACTGGTCGCTTGGCGATTACTTCAAGGAAGAACAGATTCGCAACTTCTTTACTTTCTTAACGAAAGAAGTTGGTCTCGATCCGACAAAAATCTATGTCACTTGCTTTATTGGTAACGAAAAATACGGCATTCCGCGCGACGACGAAGCTGCACATATTTGGCAGACTGTTTTCAAAGAAGTCGGTATCGATGCAAAAATTGCCGAGATAAACACCGCTGAGAATGGTGACAAGCGTGGCATTCGCGATGGTGAACGTATTTTCTTCTATAACGATAAAGAAAACTGGTGGTCGCGTGGTGGTGGCATCGAATCAACGCCAATCGGTGATCCGTGTGGCCCAGATTCAGAAGTCTTTTATGATTTTGGTGAAGATAAACAGGATATCGACAAATATGGCCAGAGCCATCCAGCTTCCGATGGCGCACGCTTTATGGAAATCGGTAACCAAGTGTTTATGCAATATCGTCGCAAAGAAGATGGTACTTTTGAAGAATTGGAACACAAGAATGTCGACTTTGGTGCTGGCCTCGAACGCATTACTGCCGCATCGATGGATTCTTATGACGTATTCCAGATTTCACTTTTGAAACCAATTGTGGATCGCATCGTGGAGCTTTCTGGTAAGAAATACGAAGACTATACGAGTGAAATGCGCATTATTGCCGACCATCTACGTGGCGCTTACCTTCTGACCGCTCAAGGACTTAGACCGTCTAACAAACAACAGGGTTATGCGTTGCGCCGTCTCATTCGTCGCGCAATATTGAAGGCACTAAATCTTGGCATTGAAGATAATTTCCTCGCTGGCGTATTGCCGATGATCGCTGAGAACTATAAGGATCTTCCGGACAGTATTCTTACGAATCGCGACGAGGTTCTTGATGTCCTAAGCAAGGAAGAGCAGGCTTTCCGTCATACGATTCGTCGTGGCATGAAGGAACTTAACCGCCTCAAAGAGCAGGGTCTTACTGGCAAAGAATTGTTTATGCTTCAGGATACTTATGGTTTTCCACTCGAGTTAAGCGTCGAGGAGGCGAAGCGCCAAGAAATAAGACTGAGCGAAGATTGGCAAAAAGAATTTGATGCCGCTCTTGCTGAGCAACGCGAACGCAGTAAGACTGCCTCGAAAGGTATGTTCAAAGGTGGCCTCGAAGACCATGGCGAAATGTCGACTAAATATCATACGGCAACTCATTTACTACTCGCCGCTTTGCAACAATTAATCGATCCAAGCATTTGCCAAAAAGGTAGCAATATAACCGCTGAGCGTATGCGTCTAGATTTTAATGTTGACCATAAACTCGAAAAAGATGAACTGCAAAAACTTGAGGATCAAGTTAATGCCTGGATTAAGGCAGACCTTCCTGTTGTCCACGACGAATACGATAAGGCATACGCTCGCGACACTTTGAAGGCGCACGGTAGTTTCTGGGATAAGTATCCAGACAAGCTCACTGTTTACACGATCGGCGATTTTGACTCTCCAACTTCTCGTGAAGTATGCGGTGGTCCTCACGTCGAGCATACTGGCGTTTTGGGCCACTTCAAGATTACAAAAGAAGAAGCAAGCTCCGCTGGCGTTCGCCGCATTAAGGCAATTCTAGAATAAATCAAAAATCTCCGCCATATGCGGAGATTTTTTGTTGGTATATAATGAAAATATGAACAAGCTCGTGATTAGGGGGTTAAAAGCCTACAATATCTTTCTAAAGAACAAACTAGCAGCATCGCTTATGATGTTTATCCCTGGCGTTATGATGACTTTTGCCGCGCTGAATGGCAATGGCAACGATCTGAAATCGCTTCCACTTATGATTTTGATTGCAGGTGAAATATTCTCTTTCTGGTCACTCTGGCGCCTCGGTTACATAAAGGCGAATGTCGATAAAATGGAAGATGACGAAGAACGCAGGGCTGGCTGGAAAATTTTCTTTCTTCAGTGCGCTGAAGCTTTGTTATATCTTCTAATTGCCGCGCTTGGTGTCTATTTGCTTATCAACGAGGACCTAACGAATAGAATCCTGAACCTTATGGCTGGCTTCTTTACGACATTGAACGGTGTTCTCGGAGCGGTAAAAGTGTTCAAGGGTCGTGATAACAAAAACTTTGCCTGGAAATTTAAGCTATTTTTGACACTTTTTGAGCTCGGTTTCGGTATCTATTTCTTGATAGCGCACGCAGATATTAACATTAAAAGCTATCTTGTTATGGGTATTATCACTACGGTTGCTGGCGCTATCGAGGTTGCATCGTGCTTTAATCGAAAAACTCTTAGAGATACTATCGAGGATGGTCGCGAAATCGTCGAAACAATGCAAGGCAAAGAAACGAAAAAAATCGACGACGATGATGACGATATAGAAATGATTGAAGAATAAGAATTCTTAATCAGTGACGACACTACGCTTGATAATAGTGTTATAATAATACCATGAGCATTATCTCACGCGGCAAAGAGCTTGCTGCGAAAGCAAAAAATGCAGCGAAAGCTACTGCGGCTACCGCTAATGGGCAGAAAAACCCTAGCGACTATTTATTGGCGCTAGATATTGGTACGGAATATGTAAAGGCGCTCATTGCGAAGAAAAGCAAAGGTAGCCTCAAGATTGTTGGTGTTGGCAAAGCACACGAGGCGCCTACGAATATTTACGCTGGCGCAATTGCGGATATAGATGGCGTCGCCCAGACTTGCGAAGAAGCCCTCAGTAAGGCAGAAGAAATGGCTGGCGTGCGTGCTAATGAAGTTGTTATCGGTATTGCTGGTGAACTAATCAAAGGCAACACTTCGTCGATTAAATACCGTCGCGCCGATGCGAGCCGTCCGATCACTGATGCCGAAATGGAAAAAATCATCAAGCAAGTTCAGCAAAGGGCTGGCGAACGCGCTCGCCGCGAAGTCGCAATCGAGACTAATAACAAAGATGTTGAAGTTCGCCTTATTAATTCTGCGCTCGTCTCGCTCCGCATTGACGGTTATAAAGTATCGAACCCAATCGGCTTCAAAGGCAAAGAAGTTATTATTCAGATTTATACGGCATTCGCACCGCTTGTTCATATTTCCGCAATTGAACGCGTCTGCGACGAGCTCGAGCTCGATTTGGTAACTGTAGCAGTAGAACCATTTGCAGTTTGCCGCGCTTGCCTTGGCAATGATGTCGAGTCGAATTTCTCTGGTATCGTAATGGATATCGGTGGCGGCACGACGGATATTGCGGTTGTAGATGACGGCGGCGTAGAAGGCACGAAGATGTTTTCGATTGGTGGCCGCAGTTTTACCCATCAAATTGCCCAAAAATTAGGTTTAAGTTTTGACGAAGCAGAGAAGCTTAAACTCCTCGCCGATTCGCCAAAGATGAAACCGGAACTGCGCAAGAAATTTGACGAAGCAATCGAACGCAATCTTGAAGTATGGCAATCTGGCGTCGAGCTCGCAATTGAAGAATTTGACGAATTGGAAACTTTGCCTGGCCAGATTCTCCTCTGTGGTGGCGGTGCTGGCCTCTCGAATATTCAGGAAGTTTTGGCTACCGGTGACTGGTACAAGGAGCTGCCTTTTGCTCGCCGCCCAGTCGTGAACATTATTGAAACTGATATGATAGAGGGCATCGACAACACTACTGATCGCGAGCTAGATTATACTTTCGTGACCGCTCTTGGCCTTCTTCGCGTCGGTATGGACACATTAGTTGGTGTGCCAGAAAATGGCAGCCTTAGAGCGAAATTGTCTAAACTTCTTAAGAATTAATTAACTTTTGGCACTTCAATAAAATCGCCACTTCTTAGCCCATCTAAGCCATACGGGCCAAAATTCGTGCGATGCAGTGATACGACTTTGTAACCGACTGCTTCAAATGTGCGCCGAATTTGTCGGTTGCGCCCCTCGCTCATCGTGATTCTCCACGCAGTTCGCTCGTCGTTCATACGCTCAAGACCAAGCTGACTTCGCCCGTCTGGCAATTGTATGCCGAAATCCGCTATCATCTGCTGATGAAGTGGCTCAAGCGGCCTATCTATTGTCACTTCGTATATCTTAGTTTTAATAAAACTTGGATGTGTCATACGAAATGCGAAATCGCCATCGTTCGTGAGTAAAATCAGCCCAGAAGAATTTCGATCTAAGCGCCCGACGCTTTTTAGTGTCTGGTATTTTTCTGGCAACAACTCATAAATCGTCGGCGTGTCGCCTTGCCTTTTGCGGCTACAAACATAATCGACGGGCTTATTGAGTGCGAGATAGATAAGTTTGTCCTGGCTAACTTTTTTGCCATCAACAACAACACTATCGTCGTCAGATATCTGCATTCCAATTACCGCAGTTTTATTATTGACCAAGACTTTGCCTGCGGAAATTAAGTTGTCTGCTTCTCGGCGCGAAACGCCAAAATTCGTTGCGATATATTTATTGAGCCGGGGCATTATGATCTACTTCGAATGATGCACCTGGGTTCGGCTGCTGGCCTGCTACTGGCGCGGTAGGCGCTTGTGGCGCTTCATTTAGCAGCTCATCCATCTGGCGCTGCATTTTTTCTGCATTTTGTGCTGAATTTGGGTCATTAATCGGCTGAATAACACGTTCGCCACCCGTTGGCGTAGGCGCAACTGGTTGTGGTGCCGGTGCTGGCGCAGGAGCTACTTGCGGAGCGACTGGTTGTTGAGGAATAACTTGTTGAGCAGGGGCTGCTGGCGCTACTGGAGCAGGTGCGGCTTGAGGAGCAGGTGCGACCTGAGGGGCTGGCGCTGCAGGTATGACTGGCTGTGGCGCTGGTGCCGGTGCTGGCGCTACTGAAGCTGGTGCCGGAGCAGGAGCTGGAGCTGGAGCAGGAGCAGCTTGAGGGGCTGGCGCTGGAGCCTGTGCCATTGCTTGATCTGCAACAGCTTGCGATGGGGCAACGGAAGCCGCTACGTCTAGATTCGCAGCAGCGTTTGCGTTAGGCCTATCGCCAAGAACTTCGTGAACAGTGTTGATAACATCTTCGATGCCAACCTGGGATTTAACAAGATAACGATCGGCGCCGAGGCTTTCGCCGCGCATACGTTGATCGTCACTCGAAAGAGCAGTCATCATAATAACCTTGATTGCGTTAGTTTCGGGGGTAGAGCGCAAAATATCGAGCATATCGAAGCCGGAAATTTTTGGCATCATAACGTCCGAGATGATCAAATCTGGTTTTTCTCGTACGGCGAGCGCGAGCGCCTCCTCGCCATCGCCGGCTGAAACGATATCATAACCTTCGGCGACCAGCCTAATGCTGTATATTTCTCGCAAGGACTTATCATCCTCGACTAACATAATCTTGGTCATACTGATATAAGTATATAATACTTATGCTAAAAATACCATCCAAAAAGCTAAGCCTGTGGCGCTTGCGGCTGGGCTGGCTGTGGCGCTGGTTGCGGTGCTGCGGCAGGTTGCGTAGGCTGTGGTATTGCGGCCGGTTGCACTGGCTGTGGCGCCGTAGGTATGGCAGTTGTCGGAGCATTGCCAGACGCAAAAGCCTGGACTGCTCGTTCGTGCGCTTCCGATTCTGCGCGCATTTTTTGTTGGTTTTCAAACAGGAATCTCTGTTGTTCGTAGGCGTCTTTACTTAAGCGAGGGAACATTGCGATAAAGCGCGACCCCTTTCCTTGTTCGCTTTCGACCCAAATCTTACCGTTCATCAACTCGACGCGCTGCTTCACAAGTGCTAGACCTAGGCCAGTGCCACCAATTTCGCGCGTGTCGCTGTTGTCGATTCGGTAGAATTTCTGGAAAATATGCTCCGTCTCGTCGCGCGGAATACCGATGCCGGTATCTTCCACGATAATTTGTACGTTAAGATCGTCCGCTTTTACGTTTACAGTGATATAGCCAGCTGGCGTGTATTTAATTGCGTTTTCTATCAAATTATTGAGAATTTCCTGCAAAAAATCTCGGTCAATGCTCGCATAAATCACCTGATTTATATTTAGCCCGCCATACTGTTTGTCTGCGCTATTTGTGCCAAACTGATACACGAGACCTTTAGCCTGAATATTTGGCACCTGCGCATCGGCCATCTCACGCACTAGGCTGACGATTTCGACTGGCTCCATTTGCGTATGAATTTTGCCATCATCAAGTTTGGTTGTATCGAGCAAATCTTGGAATAAACGCCCGAGATGCTGAGAGGATTCGTGCGCCTTGTTAAGATATTGCATTGCGCGCTCATCAACGGTTGCCGTTGCTGGATTCATTGCAAGCCCAAGGTAGCCTTCGATACTAGCGACCGGCGTTCGCATCTCGTGACTCGCCGTAGAGATAAACTCCGTTCGTTCGCGCTCTTCCTCTAGCTCTTTTGCGATATTGCGAAAAGTCACAACAACGCTCGAACCGGCACCATTTGTTGGCGCTACAATTAGGGAAATCGGCGTGGTCTTATTGCTGCCAGCCGTCAATAATTCTAAATCGCGCCTTTCGGCGACGTCACCAGTCTTGATACTGTTTACGATAGGGTTAACATTTCCGAGAATTTTGTTGCCAGATTTATCTAACAGGGTAATACACGAATCGTAACTTAGTCCGACTAGCTCGTCGGTGCTCCTGCCGAGCATTACGCTCGCCATCGGGTTCACGAGCTGGACATTGCCATCCGCACCGACTACTACTACGCCTTCGCGGATTGACTTTAAGACTAGTTCGTTCAAGTTATTCGGGAGAGCGACATTTGTCTCTGTTGTTTCTTTTTTTCTAAATATACCCATTGCTTCTATTTTACCACAAGCGTATTTCTCTGGTATAATAATCGTATGAACAAAGATGTCATCTATATTGAGCCGGAACAGGATATTACCGATATCCTCTCTAGTGTGAAGGCTGCGAAGCACAAGATTGTTGCGCTTGTCCCGCCGAAAAAGGCTGGCGTTTTGCGTAGCTCTGTCAATTTTAAACTTATAGCCAAGGCTGCCGCCAAAAACGACAAAACTGTAGTGCTAGTCACGACAGACGAATCGCTCCGTCGACTTGCGGGCAGTGTATCTATGCCAGTTGCGAAGAATCTTCAGAGTAAGCCTCAGCTCCCAGATGACATAGCTGATGAGCCCGAAGAAGAAGCCGCTCCTGCCAAGGCTGCTGACGAACCTGAAGAAAAGGCCGCGGACAAAGAACCTGAAGTAAAAGAAGAGAAGAAGCCTGAAGCGGAAGAATCTGGCGCAAAGAAGATTCCTATCGCTGTTGCAGCGAGCACTAAGAAAAAAGACTCAACTGAGGAAGACGTAATTGAAGGTGAACCTGAGCCAGAAGCAAAAGATGGCCAGCCAAAGACGAAGAGTGAAAAGAATGTCGCCAAGATGAAAGGCGCCAAAATCCCGAACTTCGCCAAATACCGCAAGCTCATCATTGCTGGCGCAATTGCGCTTATTTTGCTCGTTGGTTTCAGTATTTGGGCCGGCGTAATTGCTCCTGCGGCAAAGATTACGGTTAAGGTAACCACTTCTTCAAAGAATTTCGCTGAAAAAGTCAAACTCGTCACCGAGTTAGACAAAGAAGACGCCGCAAACGGCACTCTATTTCTCGACTCGAAAACCGTCACGAAGACACTTAGTGGCGAATTTGAAGCCACCGGCGAAGAAGACCGCGGCACGAAAGCGACAGGTAAAGTCACGGTCACTTTACCATCTGGTTCAAAAATCAGCAAAGATCAATTGAATTTATCTATCCCGAAAGGGGCAATATTTACGATTAGTGATAAGCAATTTATTGTCGATAGTGGAGCATCTGTTCCTGTGGATAATAATTACAATTGTTCTTTTGATGGCTGTAGGACGACGAAAGATATATCGTCTGGCGAAATGTCTGTCACGGCTAAAGAAATAGGTGATAGCTATAACATTGCTGCCGCGGCAAAGGGAATTACGAGTAGTGTTACAATCTCAAGTGCATACGTCATTTCTAGTACTGCTATGACGGGCGGCGCACATAAGTTCGTCAAGGTTGTTTCCCAGGACGACATCGACAAAGCCATAGGCAATCTCGATGACAACTCTGAATCTGAAGCCCGCGATGAGCTAAACTCAATGTTGAGCGACAAATACATTACGTTCGGTAGTATGAAAAAGAGTGACCCAACAATCAATGTAACCCCAGCACTCGGCGAGGAAGTTGCCGAGGGGGTGACTCCTAAGATTACAAAAGAGCTAACTTATACAATTAATATCGTCCCGCGCGACTCGGCTCAGAAATACATCGAGACCGTCGTGAACGAGCAGATTAAAACGGCTGGCGATGACACGCAGACGATTTACGATTCTGGCGTGAGCAGGGCATTCTTTGAGACTTCGCAAAACTCCAATGAAGAGGGCGCGGCGAAACTCAAGACCGTAGTAAAAGTTGGCCCACGCGTCACTGAAGAGATGGTTCGCGAAAAAGCCCTCGGCGTGAAAGTCGGCGAGGTTCGTACAAGACTCAAATCGTATAATGGCGTCCAAGATGTCAAAGTCGACACGAGCTACTTCTGGGTCACCAGCGTCCCATCTGACATTAATAAAGTAGAAATAATAATCGAAAACGTAGAATAATGCGCATTTTAGCTCTTGATGTTGGCGTAAAACGTATCGGCGTAGCATTCGCCGATACTGCCGTGCGCATCGCGATTCCGCGCGGTATGATTCCTGTAGATGGCAACGAATTGGCAGAAATCACAAAAATGATCCGCCTCGAAAAAGCGGACATTATTGTCTCTGGTAATCCGCGAAATAACAGTGGTGAAGAAACCCGCCAAACGGCGTTAGTACATTCTTTTATTATATCACTTCAGGACTATTTTGTCAAGCACGAGCAGAAAGAGCTAAAAGTTTTCTATCAAGACGAATCATACACGTCGGTTGCCGCGGAAGAACTAATTAAGCCAACAAGAGCTGATCGTAAAGCAGGGAAAGTCGATGAGGAAGCGGCGGCGGTAATTCTGCAAGATTTTCTAGAGCGTCCAGATTTGGCAAAAATTGAAACGGAGGTAAAAAATGACTAAGAAAACCAAACGCATCCTCAAGTGGGTGCTAATATCGCTTGCAATTCTTGCGCTTATTCTAATAATCCTCGCCGTCAGTGCCATTCTCTGGTATAAAAATTCCATCACTGCTATCTATAATGATGACTGCACGACCAGCGAATGCGAGCTAAAAGATTTTACTGTCGCGCAAGGCGAAAGTGCCACTCAGATTTCCGAAAAGCTCGAATCGGCCGGCTTCATTAAATCGGCCCTTGCTTTCCGCATCTATATCAAGTTTGAGGCTCAAAATAAGAATCTTCTTCCGGGCGACTATAAATTTAGCAAAAAAATGGACGTCGAGCACATCGTTAAATCACTTAATAGCGGTGTCGCGGTTAAGACTTTCCGTGTGATGTTCCTCCCTGGCGAGACCCTTCGCGCAACTCGTAGCCGCCTGATAAACGTCGGCTATAGTGAAGAGGAGGTTGATGCTGCGCTCAATAAGCAATACGACCATGAACTACTAAAAACCAAACCAGCCGACGCCTCGCTCGAGGGCTATATCTGGGGCGATACTTACGATTTTTATTCAGATGCTACAGTTGAGGAGATTCTCACGAAATTGTTCGACCATATGCTCAAAGTCGTCAAAGAAGAAGGCTTGATTGCGAAATATGAGGCGCGCGGTTTTACGCTTCATCAGGGCATCACGCTTGCTTCCGTTATTCAGCGTGAAGCGCCAGCGGCCTATGAAGAAAAGCGTCACGTCGCTCAGGTATTCCTTTCTCGGCTCGACAAGGGGATTGTCCTCGGCTCTGATGCAATCATTGCCTATGCAGCTGACCAGATTAACCCGAATCGTGACAAAACCGATATGTCTTATCTAAACACGATCCAGTGCCCGTGGAATTCTCGCCGTTGCGGCGGCCTGCCTCCGACACCAATTGCGGCGCCTAGCCTCGATTCGCTCAAGGCTGTGGCGGACCCTACCGATACAAACGACCTCTATTTCCTGACAGGCGACGATGGCGGAATGTATTATGCTCAAACCGAGGCTGGCCACAACGCCAACATTCGCAATTACTGCAAAAAAATGTGCCTGATTCTTTAACCTGTATCTGTTTATGGTATAATGTAGTAGTGGGGATAAGCTTGATGGGCGCTTATTAATTCCTATCTATGAAGAGATTTCAACTGATTTTATTCAAATATTCGCCTTATGCGTTAGCATTTGTCGTAATTTTTGCTATGATGTTTTTCGGCTCACGGAAGACCAATGAAGGCGTTCGCACTCCGATTGCGGCTGTTTTTAGCGACACAAGTTTCTCTGTTACGGCTGACCAGATTTCCGAGACTTATACGGTGGCGAATATTGCGAACACTGTCTCGCTTCCATCGACGGCGACTATTGCGGAGAACTATATTACGGTCAACGCAATCTACGAGAGTACCGGTACGACTAGCACGACCGGAACAATAGACAAGCCTACGATTATCGATGTGACTCCATATCGTGGTGTCATTACACACACCGTCGCGGAGGGCGAGACGATAGATTCTATCATCAAGTATTACAACAAAACCGGCGTTTGCATCGGCGTAACAGAGGACCAGGTGCGTTGGAGTAATGGCATGAAGAAGGCTGATTTGACTGTTGGTCAGAAGCTTTATATCCCTAGCGTCCCAGGCATCGTCTATACGACGAAAAAAGATGACACGTATGACGGCATCGCAAAGAAATATGAGTCAAAAACCGAAGAAATCATCGCGCGCAACGACCTTGAGCTTACCGATATTCACGAAGGTATGGTGATTTTGCTTCCTGGCGGTACTCTCCCAGAAAAGGAACGCCCAGAATATGTTCCGCCAAAACCAGTCACACCTACGTATACTTCGGGCTATGTCTATATTAGCGACTCTGGCATCCGCAAAAACCGCTTCCAGGTTGGTAGCTATGCTTATTGGCGCGATATGTATTACTCGACAAAGAGCTGGGGTAACCCAGGTGCATTCGGTAACTGTACGTGGTTTGCCTGGTATTGGCGCCGCGCGAATATGCCAAGCAACTATTGGCTTCCAACTGGCGCTCTCGGTAACGCTCGTAGCTGGAACAGCACGCTCGCTGCTCGTGGCTTCCCAGTCGGTAGAGAGCCGGCATATGGCGCAGTCGTCCAGACTTCGACTACGGGCTATGGTCACGTCGCCGTTGTTGTTGGCGTCGATCCTGGCGTTAGCATTACTATTCAAGAGATGAACTATGCTGGTCCAAACGGTAAATTGAATATTGTCTATCAGTCCACAATTGACTGGTCATATGCTGTTAACTTCAACTATATCTACGGCCAATAATCTTGGTATAATTTAGTTATGTCAGAAATCAAATGCCCAAAATGTGGTACAACTTTTAAAGTTGATGATGCTAGTTATGTGGATATCTTAAACCAAGTTCGCGGCGCTGAATTTGAAAGCGAACTTCACGCGCGCCTCAAAGAGGCGCAGACTCAGGCACAATCTGAGAAGGCTCTTGGTGAAGCTAAACTCGAAGCGGAAATTGGCCGTCTTAAGGAGCAGCTTGCGAATGCCGAGACCGCGAAGAAACTCGCCATTGCCGAAGCGCGCGCGCCGATTGAAAAAGAGCGCGACCAGCTCGCTAATGAGCTCAAAAACAAGGCGACCGAAGCCAAACTTCGCGAGGCGGCTATTACTGAAAAATACAAAGGTGCGATTGAGCTCAAAGATGAGGAAATTGAGCGCCTTAAGGATATGAAGGCAAAACTTAGCACGAAGATGGTTGGCGAATCGCTCGAGCAGCATTGCCTTTCGGAGTTCAATCGTATTCGTATGACCGCTTTTCCGAACGCTTACTTCGAGAAGGATAATGACGCTCGCAGTGGCAGTAAAGGCGATTTTATTTTCCGCGAATCGGACGAGCAGGGCAACGAAATCCTTTCGATTATGTTCGAGATGAAAAATGAAAATGAAACTACCGCTACGAAGCATAAAAACGAGGATTTCTTCAAAGAGCTAGACAAAGATCGCCGCGAGAAAAAATGCGAATATGCCGTCCTCGTCTCTTTGCTTGAAGCAGAAGACGATTACTATAATACCGGCATCGTCGACGTATCTTATCGCTACGAAAAAATGTACGTTATTCGCCCGCAGTTTTTCGTCCAGATTATCACGCTTCTGCGCAATGCCGCGATGAATGCAATGAAATACAAAGCCGAACTCGCAGTGATGCGCGAGCAGAACCTAGATATCACGCATTTCGAAGAAAATATAGAGGCCTTTAAGACTGCTTTTGCTAGGAATTATGACCTCGCAAGCCGAAAATTCCAGACCGCAATCGAAGAAATCGATAAAACTATCGCCCATCTTCAGCGCACTAAAGAGGCGCTTCTCTCTAGTGAAAACAATCTTCGCCTCGCCAATGACAAAGCCAACGATCTCACGGTTAAGAAACTCACTCGTGGCAATCCGACTATGCGCGCAAAATTTGACGAGCTAGAAGGGAAATAATATGTACGACAATGGTTTGAAATCTGGCGCTCACAAGGTAATGACTGTTGTTTTTATACTAGTTGCAATCGCAGTAGTGGCGGCCTGCGCAAAAATCATTCTCGACCATATTGACGGCAACGGTACCGTTACGAGCTCTAGTGACGCTTGCGAAAACGAAGAAGCGATGTCTGACCTCGAACGTGCCGGCGTATTCGGTAATTCAAAACCGCGTTGCGACAAAAAATAACCCCCTTGTTTGGGGGCTATTTTTTTATTCTGATGCCTCGTCAATTGCGGAGAGGAGGTCGTCTTCGACGTTCTTTTTCTTCTTTTTCTCTGGAGCCTTAGCGACTTCTACGTCGATGTCGTAGCCCGTCAACTTGCTTGCAAGGCGGACATTCTGGCCAACCTTACCGATTGCAATAGACTGCTGTTCTTTTGTGACGTAAACAGTGGCTTTCTTGTCTTCGATTTCAACCGTCTGAATCTCTGCTGGGCTGAGTGCCTCGCGGATATATTCGGAGATATTTTCACTCCAGTTGACGATATCGATTTTCTCACGTTCGCCAATTTCGTTCATAACGGCCTGAACGCGAACGCCGCGTCCGCCGACGAAAGTACCGACTGGGTCGATGCCAGGCATTGTCGCGGCAACTGCGATCTTGGTGCGGCGGCCAGCTTCACGTGCGATAGCCTTGATTTCGACTGAACCGTTATCGATTTCTGGAACTTCCTGACGGAAGAGATATTCGACAAACTCTGCGCAACCACGGCTAAGAATTAGCTGTGCGCCACGTTCATTGCGTTCGATTTCCTTGATGAAAACTTTCGTGCGAGAGCCGACGGCGTAATATTCGCCTTCGATTTGCTCAGATTTTGGCATAATACCAGTAGCTTTGCCGAGGTCGATACGAACCAAGCGTGGCTCGACGCGTACGATTGTACCCGTTACGACTTCGCCGATGCGATCTTCGTAGAGAGAAAGAACAGCATCGCGCTCAGCTTCGCGCAAGCGCTGAGTAACAACTTGCTTTGCGGTCTGCGAAGCGACACGTCCAAAACCAGTGACTTTTGTCTTTTCTTCGACGACATCCCCGATTTTCTTGCCTTTTGCTTCCGAAAGAGGAATTTCGGTTGCTGGAATATAAGCTACGTCGTCTTCAACTACGGTGCGAGCAATGAAGATATTTGCATCGCCAGTATTAAGGTCTAATTCGCAGCGAACATTCATATCTTTGTCGCCATTATCTTTGCGCCAAGCAGCGGCAATTGCCTGCTCGATGACGTCGATGACTACTTCTTTTGGAAGATTTTTTTCTTCGGCAACGATGTCAACCATCGCGACCATTTGTTTGATGTCTAGATCCATCTTTTCCTTTCTGCGCCACTATTCTGCCAGGGCGTTGGGCTTAAAAACACCGCCTCTTTTCGAGCCGGTCTATATCTGTATGTAATTATTGTAGCATAGTCGTGCGCAAAAGGTCAAGGACAGTCACTTTTTCTTGATTTTTTAAGCGTAAAAATATATAATTTACTCATAAGCTTTTTGAGAGGTAAAGTGATACAAAAACAAACACGCATCCGGTCATTTTTGCCCGTAATTATTGCGGTATGTATTTTGACTGCTATTGGTAGCACGATTGCTTTTCTCTCCGATTCAGTTCCATTCACGAATCTCTTTCACGTCGCTTCCGATGAAGCAGACTTCACCGAAGATTTCACCCCACCTTCAGATTGGCAGCCATGCCAAGAAGTAGATAAGACTGCTACTGCCACCAATAAGAACAGCACGCCACGTTATGTTCGTATGCGCATCAATGAGTATTGGCGTATCGCAAACACTACGACTGATGCTAGCGACCATTACACTACAGACCTAAGCCTTACTTGGACTGATGCAACTGGCACCCATAGCTATGCCATCATCAATTACCAGAATGAGAACGATTGGGAACTCCGCTCCGATGGCTGGTATTACTACAAAACTCCACTCCGACAGAATGAAACTACTTCTTCTCTTCTCAAATCTGTCACAATGAACTGCGATGCTAACCTTGCCGGTAGCGTCGTATATAGTGCAGACGGCAAGACTGGCGAATCCATCCCATCAGAATATGCTGATGCAGAATACCACGTCTATGTCACTTTCCAAATGACTGACGTCGATGATGGATTCCCAGAAGAAAAACAATGTACAATTACCATCAACCCAAATGGCGGCACCTTCAATGGCAGTAGCGAAACTTACACTAACACTACTCGTTGCGGCTCTAATATAGATCTAACCAGTATTGCACGTGATGGCAACTGGGAGCTTGGCGATTGGACAAAAGAAATAACTGTTGATGGTTCTTCTTCTACTTCTACTCTTCCAGCAAGTAGCACTACCTACACTCTCGCTAACGATACAGTCTTAACTGCCAACTGGCTCAGTACTATCTACCATAATGTTACAGTTGATCCGAATGGTGGCGTCTACGACAGCTCTCCTGCTCCGAGTGTATATTCTGCTCGTGAGGGTTCAACCTTCACCATCGGCGAAGCCACCCTTTCTGGCTATTACGTAGATTATTGGTCCGTCACGAGCGGCAGCGCAGTGATAGATAATAATAACAGCTTCGTTGTCGCAGAGGACACCGAAATCGCTGCTCATTGGGATAGAGCCGTCGCTCGTATCGAACGTACTGGTAGGATATATAACTCCATTATGGCTGCTGAGAACGCCGCTCAAACTAACGACACTATTACGCTTCTTGTCGATACAGAAGAGACTGTCACGAACAGCAAGACTGTAACCCTAGACCTTAATGGACATACTGTTACTGGCTCACTCACGAATACTACTGCCGGTAACCTCACCATTATTAATGGCGAGATCAATAACCCTAATGGTGCAGCTGTAACTAACAATGGTATTCTCACCCTAGGTATTGATGACTACGATGAGACTACTGGTGTCGCTAACGTTATTAACGACAATGTCCGCCTCAT